>JAGQWX010000042.1 GCA_020436935.1 Saprospiraceae bacterium | reverse complement strand
AATCAAAAATTCAGGGCATTTTAAGTCAGACGAGACATATTTTTGAAGTAATAGCATCGCTATTGCTGAAAAAATTGTCGAAGTATCACTTAAAATGAACCATTTTTGATCAAAATGGATATAGGTGAAAAGTTACCTTTTTTCAAATTCAATCAAATACACAAATGGGTGCACTGAACAGGTTTTTTATATTTTGTTCCGGAGTAGAACAATCCATCCTCAAACAAACAAGCACAGAGAACAATAAGTTCGCAGGTATTGGAGCAACTGTATTTTTCACAGGTGTTTTTGCCATGATTGCGGCAAGCTACGCCCTCTATACAGTATTCTATAATGTCTGGGCGGCAATTGCCTTTGGTCTGGTATGGGGGTTGATGATATTCAACTTAGACAGATACATTGTCTCTTCCATGAAGAAAAAGGGAAAGTGGTTTCAGGATTTTGGTATGGCAATTCCCAGAATTGTATTGGCTGTAATAATTAGTATCGTTATTGCAAAACCACTGGAACTCAAAATCTTCAGCAGCGAAATTCAAGCTGAACTCATTTCCATGCAACAAGAAACCAGAAAGCTTCACGAAGACAAATTGAAGTTGAGATTTGACGCTGATTTGAAAAAAGTAGAAGAAGAAATTGACGATATCAACGGTGAACTGCGCAGATTGAGAAATCAGAAAGACATACTCTATGCTCAGGCTTTAGGTGAAGCTGATGGCACCGGCGGCTCAAAAATAAGGAATATGGGACCCATTTATAAAGCCAAGATGCAAACAGCTAAGGCATCAGAAGACGAATTCAATTTGCGTAAGGCAGAATTGGATCCCATCTTAGCAGAGAAAGAAGCCAGAAAAAAGACCATTCTTGAAAGCAGAGACAGTGAGCTCCTGGCTTTAGAGAAGGCAGCGTTAAATGGTTTTGCGTCAAGAATCGAAGCACTGGACAGGATCAGCAGTAAATCAAATGCAGTGTTTATGGCGAGTATATTCATCATGCTCCTTTTCATTGCCATAGAAACGGCTCCTCTCTTTGTAAAATTGATCTCTGACAGATCTCCATATGACTATGTATTGAATAAAATTGAAAATGAAGTGGAGATGGACCACAAAGAACATACTATGCTAAGGAAGTTGGAAGCACAAACTAAGACAGAATTTGCATCAAAAACAAAGTTGCACAGGAATGCGGCTGAGATAGAAGCAGAAAATGAGTTATTCACCCACGCCATCAAATCTGAAGTAGAACAACTCAAGCAAAATACCGGAGGTTTAAAAGATTATCTCAAGAAGGGAAGGATATTATCGAATTCATAGCATTTGCACAGTTATCATACAATCGGCTTGTTTCTGGGATGGAAGCTGAGAATTGTATTCCTGAGGTAGTCATTGGATAAATGTGTATATATTTCTGTGGTCGTGATGGAAGAATGACCCAGCATTTCCTGAACGGCACGTAGATCTGCTCCACGCTCAACAAGATGTGTGGCAAAAGAATGCCTGAAAGTATGTGGTGATATTTCTTTTTCAATACCGGCTTTTCTGGCGCAATCCTTTATGATGTAGAATACCATCACTCTGGAAAGATTTTTTCCTGTTTTTGAAGTAAAGATATATTTCGAGTTCTTTTGCTCATCTAGATAGCTTTCCTTTAGGAGTATTAGATCAAGCAAAGCAGTTGATGCGATAGGTACCAAACGTTCTTTGTTGTTTTTACCAACAACCCTGATGTATTGTTCCTTATGATATACATCTGACCATTTCAGGCCAATAAGTTCACTGACCCTAAGGCCACAGGAATACAGCACCTCGAGCAGAGATTTATTTCTGTGTCCGGTTGGCTCTGACAGATCAATCGTTTTGATTAGTGCGTCGATTTCTTCAATACTTAAAAATACAGGTAACTTTCTGCTGATCTTAGGTCCACTGATCAATTCTGTTGGATTGCCTTCAATCATATCTTCCAGATCCAGATATTTAAAGAATGCTTTTATTCCTGACAATATTCTTGCCTGACTGCGTGCACTAAAAGATAGCTCAACCAAATCTTTGAGGAACAATGAAATATGTTCCTGGTTGAGCTGTAGCACATCCAAGTCATACCTTGAACAATAATTGGCCAATAGCTGGACATCCTCTTTATATGCTGCAATAGTGTTGGCAGAGAGAGATTTTTCTAATAATAGAAAAGCTACAAAACCATTTAAAAGAGGATGAATGCTCATTACATAAAAAAATGTCAAAAAAATATTGTAAATATATAATAATCAGTATCTTTGCAGTCCTTTTTAAAATAGCATAATATATTTCGAGATGAATTCAGTGGCTGTTTCGACACAAAAGAGAGAAGAAGTAGGAAGTAGAGTGGCAAAAATTGCCAGACAAGAGGGTTTGATTCCTGCAGTAATATACGGAGGAAAAACTACAGACCATGTTTTGGTTTCTCCTAAAGAAGTGAAGAATTTGATTTACACTTCTGATTTTAAAATTGCAAAAGTAGACCTTGGTGGTCAGGTTGTAGACTGTATAGTTAAAGATACTCAGTTTCACCCTGTCTCTGACGAATTGTTGCACATCGATTTTTTGAGACTTACAGAAGGTACACCAGTTAAAGTTGAAGTTCCCGTGAGATTTGTTGGAACATCTCCTGGTGTCAAATTAGGGGGTAAATTGATTCAGCAAATGAGAAAGTTGAAAATCAAAACCACTCCTGAAAACTTGATTGATGAAATTAAGGTAGACATTTCTCACCTTGATCTTGGTCAGGTTTTGAGGGTAAAGAGCGTTAAAGTTGGAGAAAATATTGAAGTTTTAGCCAATACTTCCATTCCAATCGCTAACATTGAAATACCAAGAGCGCTTAAGAGTGCAGCAGCTGCAGAAGCAAAAGCAGGGGGTAAGAAAAAGTAATATTTTTCTTTTTCTGTTAAAAATAATAAAGGTCCGATGGCATTGTCACGGGCCTTTTTTTATTATATTTACTCAGGTATTTCATTTATTCTTTATATGACTGCAATCTTTGGTATGTTTTTTGTATTAAGATATGTGAAAAATTTTTTAAGAATTTTGTATTAAATTTTTAGATAATTAACATTTTCGATTAGATTTGTGGTCTAATTTATTAAACTCATTACTCAATTTAATTCTAAAACTCATGAACAGAAGATTACATTTTCTTTTCAGCTTCTTGACGCTCCTGGTCTTTTCGGCCGGTTTGAGAGCTCAAGGTGTTCCGTGTATTGGGAGTGTGAACATTTCGGTAGATACGTCATGTTCTGTTGCCATTACACCTTCTTCCCTACAGCCCCCTGCTGGTGCAGGTTCTACGGTTGTAGTAAAATTATCCGACTGGGGATTAGCCAACAACTCAACTGTTGCAGGTAACGTTTTCCCAGGCGCTGCTTATGATGCTGCTAAAGGTACAGTTACTGCTGCAACCCTAATAGTTGAAGCATCTAACATTCCTACTTTTTTCAACACAGGAATGGTTGGTCCTTACAAAGTTTCTGTTGACCAATCAGGTGTTACTTGTTGGGGAACAGTTATGATCGAGGACAAACTTCCTCCGGTTTTGAATATTCCTGACGATGTAACAGTTTCTTGTTTGTATGGTCCTTTTAATGCTTATGGCAACCCAAGACCAATTGCAAACACTCTAGTAGATACTGCTACTGCAACAGGATCTTGTTCAAAAGTTAACATTTATTATGTAGACAAAACTACTAATGTTGCTTGTAATCCAGAAAGCAGAGTTGTTAAAAACATCCTGAGGATTTGGACTGCTATCAATGTTAAAGGTATTTCAACTGTTGATACTCAGTACATTACTGTTGAAGCACTTGATATTGAGGACTTAGAAGCACCTACAGGTTTGCTTGAAGTTTCTTGTATTTACAAGGCTAACAGGACTCCAAAAGCTTTATTGGGTAAACCATATGCTAATGGTGGTGGCACAGTTCAAAAATATGATGTATATCCATACATCGTTGAAGGAAACACTACTAGCTATTTGGAAACAGAAGCTATCTGTAACATAGGCGTAACATACAATGATATTGTTGTTCACGCTTGTGCTCCTGATTGTGATGCTTCAATTAAAGTATTGAGAACATGGACAGTATTTGACTGGTGTACAGCTACTACCACTACACTTAACCAAATCATCAAATTTGTTGATAACGAGGCACCTGTAGTAACTGTTGGTACTCCTGAGAAATCTTATAGCGTAGATGCATGGGAGTGTTCAACAGACATCGTACTTCCTGCAATGACTGTTACAGACAACTGCGATGAGCATGCTTCAGTGAAAAATGTTACAACTGATGCACCAATTGAAGTGAAGTATAGCGCATCTTTGAAGAGATGGGTTGCTTACGATGTACCTAAAGGTGATCACAAGTTCTGGATTACAGCTTCTGACTGCTGCGGTAACTTTGTAATTGATTCAGTGGCTGTTACAGTTGTTGATAAAGTTGCTCCGGTTGCTACAGCAAAAGAATTCATCGTTGTTTCTTTAACTAGAAGTGGTTTAGAGACTGGTGAGAAAGCTGTTGCTAAAATCAAGCCTGAGCACATCGACAATGGTTCATATGACAATTGTGGTCCTGTTTACCTCGAAATCAGAAGAGATGCAGGTTCTGCTTGTTTGAACGTTGGTACAAATGGTTACAACAATAACTTGACCTACAATGGTACAGTTAATGGTTTGGATCAAGCTAACCCTCTACACTTGAATGATGATTCAAAAGATACTGACAAAGGACAGTTCGTTAAATTCTGCTGCGAAGATGCAGGAAAATCACACAAAGTGTGGTTGAGAGTATGGGATGATGCTTCAATGGATGGTATCTTCGGTAACGCTGGTGATAACTACAACGAAACTTGGGCAATGGTAAAAGTTGAAGACAATACTGTTCCAATCATTGTTGTAGAAACAGATATCACTATCGAGTGTGATGAAGATTTGGCTAAGTTGAACCTTAACCTTACAAGCACAAAAGTATCTGTAAATGGTAAAGTTGACCCAGCTTACCTACCATGGATTGATGCATCATGCGATTATGAGTTGTTCTACACAGATAGAAAAGTAAACATTACTACTTGTAATACAGGTACTTACGAAAGAACTTACTATGTATATGGTGGAAAAGATGGTGCTGTTGAGAGAACTGCTAAGCAGACAATCTATATTGTTGATGTTGAAGCAGATCCGTACCACGATCTTCCTTATCCATTACACTTGTGGAACAGCTGTACACTTACAGAAGATGATGTAAGAGCTAATACAAAAGCTGCTGCTTACACTTACAGAGACAGAAACAATGCATTGAAGACAGCTCTTTACAAAATGCCATACAAATGGGGTGTACATGATGATGGTTACAATAGTCCTAATTTAGGTGATGCGTGTTGGAATTATGATTATTTAGCTTATCCACATGAGCCAGGTCTCCCTTATGAGTATCAATATGTTACTCAATTGGTAGACGGTGGAAAATTTGATCTTGATTGGAAAGACATAGGTTGTAGAGTGTTCGGTAAGAAAATCATCATCGATGAATACGAAGTTGGTGAAGGTTGTAAGAAGTGGTTGGTTAGATTTGAGTACATCGACTGGTGTAATCCTTACTGGTCATATTGTTTGAACACTATCTACAAATACGAAGACACAACTCCTCCAGTTATTGAGGCTTGTCCAGATTTGACAATTGAAGTTGACCAGGCTACTTGTTTGGGTACTGCAACTGTATCTGTAAGCGCTACTGATGACGGTGGTTGTATTGCAGGATATACTTGGACTGTAACTGTAAATGGTGTTACTAAGACTGCAAGAGGTCCTAAATTCAGCGCTGACTTTACTGGTCTTCCAGCTGGTGAGCACAAAGTTTATGTTAAAGTAACTGATGGTTGCGGTAATGTAGCTGAGTGTGTAGGTAACATCTCTGTTTGGCCTAAAGATCCAACTCCTTACTGTATTCCATTGAGCTCTGCTGTAATGAAGAACGGTAAAGTTGAATTGTGGGCAAATGACTTTGACAAAGGTTCTTATACAAATTGTGGTGACGCATTGATCGTTACAACATTTGACAATGAGTACCCAGTTGCTTCAAAAATTTACGAAACTCACTACTTCAAAGGTGAGGGACAATCTGCAACTAAAGCAGAATACGATGCTGGTAACGCTCAACAGTGGAAGCCGGTAGTTGAGACTACAACTTGGCCAAATGGTGACATCAAGAAAGTATTGTTGAAAGGTAGTACTTCTGGTAAAATCTTTGGTTGTGCAGTTGGTGATTTGATTGGCACAAACGAAGTAATCGTTACTGCTTGGGATACAAGATATCCTGACTTCTCAGTATCTGATTACTGTAAGACATCATTGGTTCTTTCTAACTCACAAGGTGATTCAGCTTGCGACGGTAGCGGTTCAGCTAACGTAACTGGTAGAGTTGCAACTTCAGTTGGTGAAGGTGTAAGTGGTGTAGAAGCACAATTGAGCGCAAGTCTTCCTGAGTTCCCAATCATGGCAGTGAGTGCTGAAGGTTCATTCGCATTCAACAATGTACCTGCAGGTGTAGAATACGAAGTTTCAGCTAAGAAAGATGTTGATTACAAGAACGGTGTTAACACACTTGACTTGTTGAGAATTCAGAGACACATCCTTAGCATGACTAAACTTGACAATGCATACAAGTTTGTAGCAGCAGATGCTAACAACGACCAGAACATCGACGTAAATGACTTGGTTGACCTGAGAAAACTTGTTTTGGGTGTAATCAACGATCTTCCTAGAAACCAATCTTGGAGATTTGTAGATGCTAAGCAAAACTTTGCAGACATCAGCAATCCTTGGCCATTGAGCGAAGTTGTTGTAGCAAAAGCAGGTGAAGCAGCAAACTTCGTAGCAGTTAAAGTTGGTGATATCGATATCAATGCTGCTGTAAGTGCAACTTCTAGCACAACTACAAGAAGTGGTAATGCAGTTACATTCAATATCAACGAAAGATCAGTGAAAGCTGGTGATGTTGTTGAAATTGCAGTAACAGCTGACAACTTCAATGAAGTATTCGGTTATCAGTTTACTACTGAGTTGAACGGTTTGACAGTTGAGGCTGTTGAGTCAGGTGCAATCACAGTAGATGAGTCAATGTATGCTAACCTTGGTGGTCAGTTTACAATGAGCTGGACTGATGTAAACGGTGCTACAGTATCAAACGACGCAGTATTGTTCACATTGAAAGTTAAAGCTAATGCAAGTACAAAATTGTCACAAGCAATTGCAATGACTTCAAGTGTAACTGCAGCAGAAGCTTATGTTGGATCTGATTTCGCAACTACAGACGCTAAATTGAATGTTAGAGGTGCTGAAGCAAAAGGTTATGCCCTTGCTCAGAACGAACCAAACCCATTCAAAGCAGAAACTGTTGTAAGATTCTCAGTTCCTGAGGCTTCTCAAGTAAGCTTCAGAGTATACGATGTAACTGGAAAAGTATTGATGAACAGATTCATCAACGCTGCTAAAGGTGACAACGCTATCACTTTGAGAAAGTCTGATATCAACGCTAGTGGTATTGTTTACTACCAGATTGAATCAGGTGACTTCACAGCGACTAAGAAAATGGTAATCATAGAGTAGTGATGCTCACATAGTGAGGTAAAATTAGGAAGGCGGTGATCCATGAGGATCATCGCCTTTTTAATTTTAATGATTTTGAGAATGGTTATATTATGGTATGACTTTTGATTTATATCAGTGTAAACCTCTATAGTCTACATTGTTGTGGCTACCTATATTTGCATTTCAGCTGATATTATATGAAAGTTTTTTTAACTGCTTTTTTTGTTGTTGCTTTTATTCAAATATTTAGTGCCCAAAGCGCTGATGCAGTTAAGCTTTTAAATCAAGGCGTAGAGGAATTTTCCAAAAATAATTTCCTTACAGCTACGAGTTTGTATTCAAAGGCAATACAATTACAACCAGATTATGTAAAGGCTTATTACAATCGGGGAAACACGAATTTAAAACTCAATTTATTCAATGATGCTTTAGCTGATTTTAATATGTGTGTTGATTTGGATCCTGATTTTATTAAAGCTTATTATTCGCGTGCACTGGTATATGGTAAATTAAATGAAGTTCATAAAGCTATTTCTGACTATCAGTATCTAATCAAGGCTGAACCGGGATCCCCTGTTTATCAGTCGAATTTAGGGATACTATACATGCAAATTAAGGACTACACTTCAGCCATACATTCTTTTAAAAATGCGCTGATATTAGAACCTTATCAATCCACTAGTTTATGGAATCTTGCTGTTTGTTATGAAGAGAGCCAAAACTTTGCACAATTGGTAATGGTGTTAAATCAGCTTGAGAATTACAAGCCAGACGAAGTAAGACTATTCGAATTGCGGGGAAGAGGTTACCTTCAGCTTAAGGACTATTCAAAAGCTGTTATTGATTATTCTAAGGCTATATCACTTAACCCAGGAAAATTTATAAATTATTATTATAGAGGTTACTGCAAACACATGCTTGACAATTATAACGGAGCATTAAGTGATTATGAGCGTGCTTTAGAGTTGAATCCAAAACACGAGGCAAGTATCAAGAACCTGGCTTTTGTTGCAAATGAAATAGGTGATAATTATGCGATCATTAAAGCTTATAGCAATTTGCTGCGGTTAGAGGAGAAGGCAGAATACTACGTGGTTAGAAGTTCTGCACATTTAAATATTGCAGAATACGATGAAGCATTAGAAGATTTGAACACTGCTATTGCCCTAAACCCAAACCTTGCAGAGGCATATTACAATAGGGCTTCTGCTTACAGTAGAATGGATGAAAACAAAAAAGCGTGCAAAGATTTATATAAAGCTGCTAAGTTAGGTTACGTTAAAGCTTATGAACACATTCAATCAATGTGTGACTGATTTTATATCTTTGTAAGCTTATCAATACATTAATGGACATACATTTCATTGAAGACTTAGAACGAGCCTTGGAAGATGAGCTTCCGGGGCGGAGCGTTCAGCAGTTAATGATCCCATATGACTTATCTCAATTTGATGATCTAATAGATAACGGTAAAATAGCCTGCGTATTGGTCCTGCTTTATCCTAAGGGAAAAGAATGGCATATTGCATTGCTTGAACGGCCAGGAAATAATTTGTCAGATGTACATGCCGGGCAGATTGGTTTGCCTGGTGGCAGAGTTGAGGAGAGTGACTATTCTTATCAGGATTGTGCTTTGAGAGAGACCAATGAAGAATTGGGTATTGACCAGAGTGAGATAGGCATCATAGGCGAACTAACCAGTGTTTTTGCTAAAGCAAGCAACCACATCGTCTATCCGTTTGTTGGATTCACAGTTAATGAACCTGAATTTAGCCCACAAAAATCAGAGGTGGAGCGTTTGATAGAAATGCCGCTTAAGGATTTACTTAATCCGAAACTAAAAAAGATAAAGGATATAGAAGTTTCTTCTGGAATGACCTTGAAGAATACACCGTATTATGATTTCGATGGGAATACCATTTGGGGTGTTACAGGTATGATTCTTAGAGAGTTTGAAGAAGTTTTGCTGAGAGCGGATTTGATATAATACAATTCATTTTGACGTTATCATTTTCACTTCTTGATTATCTTAGCCATTTGCTTTCAAATAAGTTTAGTGAATAGAGAAATTGCCATAATAGAAAAGCTTGAGAAAGATTTAAGTCTTAAGCAATTGCAAATCCGTAGTCTTCTGACCATTACTCAGGCCATCAATGACAATATATCTCAGGATGGTCTTTTTGATATGTATCGGTCTTTTTTGAGCTGGGAGATGGGCATTGAAAAGATGGCTCTTCTTATCTTCAGTGATCCTGTTTGGGAATGCGTGTGTAATATTCATTGTGATACATTGAATGTTGATGAAATCATACCAGTTTTGGCTGGCATGAAAAGGCTTCATACTGTAAAACCTGGTGACGATGAAATGTTGCAGGGTTTTAATATCATTATCCCTGTATTTCATAAAGATTATGCCATTGCATACTCTCTGATTGGGGGTATAAAAGATAAAGAGGATCTCTATAACAAAATTCAATTCATCACTACTATAACCAATATAGTGTCAGTAGCAATTGAAAATAAGAGGCTGTTCAAGAGGCAAATTGAGCAGGAGCGGCTCAAACGAGACATGGAACTTGCAAAAGATGTGCAAGGGCTATTGATACCGACCAACCTTCCTTCTAATAAAAGATATCAGATAGCAACCATATACCAACCACATTATAACGTAGGTGGAGATTATATAGATTTTATCAGTTATGATGAAAATCGATTTGCATTATGTATCGCTGATATTTCTGGTAAAGGTGTTGGGGCAGCAATACTTATGGCAAACTTTCAAGCAATGATCCAGAGTCTGATTTTTCAATACAGAGACCTGGAAACGTTTGTTTTTGCTTTGAACCAGGCAGTATATAGAATTACTAAAAGTGATAAATTCATTACTTTTTTCATATGTGAAATTGACTTAAAGAACAAACAATTGAAGTATGTGAATGCTGGACATTATCCACCAGTACTTATCGGTAGTGATGGAAAAGAGCAGAGGCTTACCAGCGGATGTTCTGTGATAGGAGCTTTTGAAAAATTACCGGAAATCAAAGAGGGGATATTAAATCTAAAAAAGGATGACCTCTTGGTTTGCTTTACAGATGGCCTTGCAGATTTGAGAAACCCTTTAGGTTCATATTTTGAGCAAACCCGATTGATTTCATTTCTTAAAGAGCATATGAAAGAAGATGTTCAGCAACTCCATGTAGCGCTTGAGCAAGAAATTCTTGATTTTTCTTCAGGCCTTCCGGCTGAGGATGATATCGCTGTCTTGTCTTGTAAAATTTTGTAGAAAATTCTGGCCTATTCTTTTTTTGAAGGGATAACCTTCTTCGTTTTTGTTCGTTATTTATACTAAAGACTCGGATGATTGCATTTAGAGAATTTGTTTTTTACATGTTGGTCTTCTTTATGGGACAAGGCTGTGATGACGCAATAGTGGAAGATCAATGCCAGAATTGCAGAGAGGAAATTCCTTCATCACAACAAAGAACAGGAAATATAGAAGATGGTAAAAACTATTTGTATTACGGAGATTTCGTAGACAGTGGAATTCCATCGGACTTATTCAACGGCACCATTGGAGCAGTACTTGGCAAGGAGCAAAATTTGAATAGAACAGGTATCAACTCCGGACTCAATTTTGCATATACGAGATTTATTACCCCTTCAGGTGCTGATATTGTAGCGCCAAATTGTTTTCAATGCCATGCAGGTTTTGTTGACAATCAATTTATTTTGGGATTAGGCAATACATTCGCTGATTTTACAATGAGTCAGGCTGGATTATCTACAATTTTAGACCAGGTAGTTGTTGGAAGGTATGGAGCTGGTTCCAGAGAGGTTGAGGCATACCTGCCCTTCTCACGGGCAGTCAAGGTTTTGGGCGATCAACTATCAACTGACGTCATAGGCTCAAACTCTGCAGATAAGTTGGCTCTTGTACTAGCTGCGCACAGAAAGCAGGATGATCTTTCATGGGTTGATCAGCCCAATTTTCCAATTCCAAATGAAGTTTATCCGGTTGATGTTCCAGCATGGTGGCTCTTAAAGAAAAAAAATGCCATGTTCCATACTGCTGAAGGTCGGGGTGATTTTGCCAGGTTGATGATGGCCTCCAGCCTACTCACTTTGAGGGATAGTACTAAGGCAAGAGAGGTTGACCAACACTTCGCTGATGTCAAAGCATTTATTTATGCCCTTGATCCTCCTCCATATAAAAAGCCAATCAATAATGAATTGGCCAGCCAGGGTAAATTATTGTTTGAAAACCATTGTTCAAAATGTCATGGTACTTATGGGTCGGCAGGAGTTTATCCCAATTTATTGATAGACATTAAGGAAGTAAATACCGATGAAGCAGTCATAAGCTTTTATCAGAACAACACCTCATTTGTTGACTGGTACAATGGCTCGTGGTTTGCAAAAGCGCCATATCAGGCAAATCTGGTGCCCGGAAATGGTTACATAGCACCGCCGCTTGATGGTATTTGGGCGTCCGCACCATATTTCCACAATGGGTCTGTTCCAAGTTTGTACGACGTCCTTAAATCTTCAGATCGACCAAAGATCTGGAGAAAGTCAAATCAGAAAGACAATTATGACCACAGCAAAGTAGGATTAAAATATGAGGTTGTCACCAGTAAAACCGATGGCTATACCTTCGATACCAATACAAAGGGCTATGGCAACAGTGGTCATATCTACGGGGATAAACTGACAGAAGCAGAAAGAATGGCGGTCATTGAATATTTAAAAACACTGTGATCGCCGACCCTACTCCAATTACATATTGGAAAGTGCCTCAGGCTTGTAACTTGAAAGACCACATTCCAGAAAAGATAAATAGTCTTTAACACCTTCCTGGTATGGCCTGGGGTTGGTGATGAGTTTTTGATCAGGACTTACCATAATATACAATGGCTGAGCGCTCGTCTCAAAGTTTGCCATCTGGAAATCAGCCCAAACCTTCCCTACATTTCTCATGCGCTGACCGGTATATTTGGACCTCAATTTTTGCATGGATTCATCCGTAGGAAAGTCATCGTCGCCATACAATGAAATCAGTACAACGTCGTCTTTTAATATTTTTCTCACCCTGTCATCCACCCAAATGTGTTCTTCAGTTTTACGACAATTGACACATCCATAGCCTGTAAAATCCAGCAGCATGGGCTTCCCGCTTTCCTTAGCATAGGCCAGACCTTCATAATAATCCTTAAAGCAGTCAATGCCCTGAGCACACTTGGTATATGATGGATATTTGGTCGCTATGTCTTCATTGAGTGGTTGATCTTTGAGAAAGAAATTATAATGTGCTGGCGGAGCCAGTCCACTCATCAGCTTAAGTGCATTGTAATTGTTGGTGTCTTTATTGATCATAAAGCCGCTCAACAGATAGATCGTGGAAAGCAGCGCTACAATTCCAAAGCCAATCCTCATTTTTGTGAGTTTTTTCAGCGGGCTATCGTGCGGAAATTTTATAAATCCAAAGAGATAGAGCGTCATAAGCGCAAAAACAACTACCCATACGCCTACAAATATTTCATAACGAAGGAAACCCCAGTGATTAGTCATGTCTGCTACCGAAAGAAACTTGAATGCCAGGGCCAGTTCTAAAAATCCAAGAACTACTTTGACACTGTTCATCCAGCTTCCGCTTTTTGGTAAAGAATTTAGCCATGTCGGAAATGCCGCGAATAATCCAAAAGGTAAAGCCAGAGCAAGAGAAAAACCAAGCATTACGGTTAGCGGGCCTATGACAGCCCCTTTTGTTGCAGCCTGCACCAATGCTGTCCCCACAATCGGACCTGTACAACTAAATGATACAAGTGCCAGGGTAAAAGCCATAAAAAAGATGCCTATAAAACCTCCCTTATCAGCCATTTTATCGGTCTTTGTAGTCCATGAACTTGGTAAGGTCAGTTCATAAAAACCGAAAAATGAAAAGGCAAAAGCTATAAAGATAAGGAAGAAGAGGGTATTGGCTATCCAATTGGTAGAAAGCCTGTTGAGTGCTTCTGCACCAAACACCATGGTCACCAATAAACCCAAAGCTACGTATATACCTACAATAGATCCACCGTATATCATGCCATTGACCCATCCTTTTCTTTTGTTGTCTTTTGTAAAAAAGGAAACTGTAATGGGAATCATCGGAAAGACACATGGCGTCAGCAATGCAAGAAGACCGCCACCAAAGCCGAATAGAAACGTCCAAAGAAGGCCGGTATTTTCAGATGATTTGATTTCAGTACCACAAGTACTGTCATTGTTTTTGAATGAGTTATACAGTTCGGGAATCCTTTGGTCTATGGTGCTTCCATCGGTCACTGGCGCAACAGCTGCAGCCGTAGCTGGTCCATTGTCATTGAAAGAAAATTCCACATCAATTGGCGGGGTGCAAATTTTATCATCACAACTCATATAGGTCAAATAACCTTTGATTGGCGATTTAGCATCCTCTACCTCCAGCAAATGGGTAATTACAAATGGTGACAGTGAAGTAAATTTTATGACATTGACACCAAAAATGGGGTCATTTCCTTCTTTTTTATCTCCGCTTTCTTTGTTCTCTATCAACTTGATCGCCTTAGGCTGCTCATACACTATGCCTGTGGGTATAGGCCCATCCTCAGAAGTAAACTGTGAATAGACATTCCAGCCCTTCTTAACAGCACCCGTATAAGTGATGAGGATTTGACGGTCGTTGATGACTTCGCTTTTGAAATCCCAGCTAACAGGATGGTCTGCTTCGCCTTTAGGAACATTCAAGGTGTTGACTGGAATTACAACGGATACAGCCGGAGTTTCTGGCTTTATCTCTTCAGAAGCGGGCTCAATCTTTTTTTTTTCAGTAGCTGCCAGATCGGCGCTGTTGGTTTTGACCGGTTCTACGCTACCAGTTTTGCCTTTCAGACCACTTAGATCAAAGCTAAAGTCTACATCTTTTGGAGGGAGGCAGGTTTCATCATTACAGGTCATATAACTGATGTAACCGGTAACAGGTTTGGAAAAATCTGAAATCTGCACCTTTTGTTTGATGACAAAAGGCTTTTTTGAAGAGTATTTAATCACATTGACTTCAAACATGGGGTCCATTCCTTCTTTTTTATCCCCAGTCTCTACTCCCTTTCCCAACAGCTTGATGCCATCTTGTTGCTCATACGCAATTTCAGTTGGGATTGGCCCATTGTCTTCAGTAAATTGAGAATAAGTATACCAACCGGATTTGATGGAACCTTTAAAAACCAAATTTGCTTCCTTATCTGAGATTTTCTCAACGGAGAATGACCATGTGACTGGATTTTGACCGAATAAAGAGCCGAATGAAAATATGGTAAGGCATACCAAAAACAGTGACTTTGTATCCTTCAAAAATTTGATCATAATTGTTCGCTTAGATGGATAGATGAATTCTTAATAAAATCTCCTCTTAATCTGACAGATTACAAATGTAACCAATAGCCTGTCAAATGTATTTTGGATTTCTTTACTTTAAAAAAACATTAACCCCGTCAGCACTTTGGTTAATTTTTATTTGAAAAGTCATAACTTATTGCTTACAAATCCAGATTTGGACTTGGGGTTTATTGGTAAGAAAAAAGCGGACAAGATTATTGTCCGCTTTTTTTAGAGGTTTTTTTTGCTTTCGGTCTTGAGTTACCATAAGAGCTGATAGAAATTTTACCTCTTTTTGTGCGTTTGTCGCCTCTGCCCATGATCTTTAAATTTTAGAGTGCAAATGTAATGGGTTTTGCGTGAAACTGCGCCATTATTGACATTTAATTGTAGTAAGGTCTAATCCGGTAGATTTGGTATTTGTTGAACCGACATAATGTGTTGTGTATGGCATTAAAGCTGTATTTTGTCTAGATTAAGCCAATGTTTATTTTACAAGTGATTATCTTTATCCAAAATATAGCTTTTAATGGCACCCAGAAATAGATTGGTTGCGGCATTGTTCGCTTTTATTGGAGGTACAATAGGGCTTCACAAGTTTTACCTTCGTGATTCAGGAGGGTCAGTCATGTACATTTTTCTGATGTTTTTTAGTCTGGTAAGTTTAATTCCGATCACACTAATATTAGGATTTTTTGACGGTATAAAAATGTTGGGAATGAGTGATGAGGAATTTGACCGTAAATACAACCGTGGATTTATACAACGCAATCCACAGATTGAACGGAGAAGGGCAGAACAGTTGAGGAGATTTGAAACAGCAGATACTCAAAAAGGTTTTGTAAAGCCACCTACGAGAATAAGAAACAATCCTTTCAAAGCAAGTGGAATGGCAAAATACAAGGACTTTGACCTTGAGAACGCCATTGAAGACTTCAAAGAAGGACTCAAAATCGAACCCAATGATATAGCACTGAATTTTAATATAGCCTGTGCTTATTCTCTCACTGAGAAAAAAAGACTTGCTTATGAGCATCTGGCCAGAGCAGTACAATTGGGATTTACTGACTTCGAAAGAATACAAACTCATGACGATTTGGCGTATGTAAGAATACAGCCAGAGTTCGAAGCATTTAAACAAAGTCAATTCCGCATTGTTCCTCAAAGTATCATGAGTGAACCAAGAGCCACAAGTTTTGAGGAGAAGGCGGAAGAAGAGGAATTTAAATTGGAACAGCTGAAAAAGCTAGAATCCTTATACGAAAGAGGAATGCTCAATGATGTGGATTATAAACGCGAAAAACAACGCCTGATCAAATGATAGCCAGCGAACTCAAAACCGATGCTTTATTTGATCTACAGCCCACAGATACGGTTCTTGATGCGCTTGAACTGATGTATGCTAATGGCGTGCACCACCTCATCGTTGCTTTGGATGGAAAATTTCAGGGAATGGTATCTGAAGAGTCGCTAACATCAAGCGGAGACGAAGTTCTTTTGCAGGAATTGCAAGCCGGCTATTTTTTCAACAGCTGTCTTCCCGAAGAGCATGTCTACGAATTGATCGCTAAAATGTCGCCATACAAGTTGAGTATCTTGCCTATCGTTGTTGAGGGTGATTATTTGGGCTCGGTCACCATGAACGATATTTTCTACAGACTTGCTGATTTATATGGCTATAGCCAACCAGGTTCGATTTTTGTGCTGGAAATGCAAAGACATGAATATGCATTATCTAACATTGCCAGAATTATAGAGTCTGAAGGAGGAAACGTCATCAGTGCCAGCATTTCACCCGCCAAGGACGAAAACTTCATCAAGCTTGCATTAAAGACCAATATTGCAGAAACTGGCAGAATTCAGGCAACTTTTGAGCGATATGGATATACCGTAATGGCATCTTACAACGATGAAGGCCCTTATGAAATGTACAAAGAGCGCTATGCCTCTTTGATGAATTATCTCGATGTATAACAGGAAATGATTGGAAGGAGTAAAAAGCTGGAAAATAATTGCCCTTCTGTTCGTTATTCAAACCAGCCTCTTCGGGCAGAATGGATATGATTATGTAGTCATAGACCACATTGTGGTTTTTGGCAATGACATCACCCAACGCCATGTGATCCTCAGGGAAATGGACTTTGTTGCGGGTGACACCATTTTGCTTTCAGACTTATCACAACGTATTGACATCAACAGAAAAAGACTGGTAAGTACCGGTCTATTCAACTTTTCCGACATCAACATTAAGGATTGGGATATTGAGACCAACCGAATTTCACTTCAGATTGATGTGAAAGAAAATTGGTATATTTTTCCTTCAGTCATTTTTGAACTAGCTGACCGAAGTTTTAACGTTTGGTGGAAGGAGATGAATTTTGATTTCAACCGGGTGAACTATGGTCTCAGGCTCGATCATCTCAATACAACCGGACACGGAGATAAGCTCAAACTGATTTTTCAACGAGGTTATACACACAAATACGAGCTTGAATACAATTTTCCCTACCTGTTGGGTAAGTGGGGTGGAGGTATACAATTGTTTTATTCAAATAACAGGGAGCTAGGATTTCGCACTGTAAATAATAAAATCATTTTCAGGAAATGGGAAGATGAACGCATCATGCTTGAAAGGATGCGGGTCGGCTTCACCCTGACCAGAAGAGACAATGCTTACCTAAGCCAGAAATTGAAATTCCAGTGGCACCACAACCAGGTCAATGAAGTCGTCCCGGAATTTCTAAATGCCAATTATTTTTTGGAAGGCAGGAAGGAAATCCGGTTTCCATATCTTGAATATGAAGTGATATATGACAAGAGGACTTTCCCGACCTATCCCGAGGGTGGTTTTCTACTTTTTTTTAATGCAAAAAAATCAGGACTGAGCCAAAACAGTGATTACAATAATTTTGAAATTTCGGGAAGGGTCGAAGCTTATAAAAAGCTGGCGAAGAAACTCTATGCGGGTTTCAAATTGAAGGCGAAGGCCAATCTGATTAGAAATCAATTGGGTTATGCCAATAACTCAGCCCTTGGATACGGAGAGGACGCCGTTAGGGGATATGAGCTCTATGTGATGGATGGTTCCGATTTTGTTATTGCTAAATCTGCGTTGAGGTATCAAATTTTTGATGGATTTATTCCTTTGAAAAAATGGATGCCCATAAAAAGAATGAAGAACATGCCTGTCTATCTCAATTTCAGGATTTCAGCGGAATCCGGTTATGCCAACGAAAGGACGTATTTTACCACCAATGACCTGAACAACAGGGTGGTGGTAGGGGGAGGACCTGCGATTGATCTGCTCCTCTACAACAATTATTTGTTCTCGGCAGAATACAATTTCAATCAAATTGGAGAGTCAGGGCTATATTTGCAATCATCATTTAACTTTTGAGCGACATGAGAGTCCTGGTTTATGCACAAAGAATTAAAGAAGAAGACAAAAATGTAATTGCAGAATTCTTTGGCCTTTTAGAGAAGTATGATTTTGTGGTCGGACTTTCAGTAAATCTTTCTGAAGCACTTTCTTCGTCATCTACCCAAATTAATAGCCGGTCTATTCAAGTTATTTCAAATACAAGCGAGCTCCTGCAATTTGCTCCGGACATGGTCATTACACTTGGAGGAGATGGCACCATTCTGAGTGCCATTACCATGATAAGAGATTCAGGCATACCCATCATGGGGATAAATCTCGGTCGACTTGGATTTCTGGCAAGCGTTGAAAAAACGAAAATTGAGTTTGCTCTGAAAGAAATCATGCGCCGAAATTTTAAACTTGAACGGAGAACGCTCCTTAAAATCGATTGTGATACTCCAATATTTGGAGACTTTCCCTACGCGCTCAATGACTTTACCATTCATAAGAGAGATACCTCTTCCATGATCACCATCCATACCTATGTGGACGGAGCATATCTCAACTCTTATTGGGCAGATGGTATCATTGTAGCCACTCCTACGGGATCAACAGGCTATTCTATGTCTTGCGGTGGCCCTATTGTATTTCCTGGTTCAGGCAATCTGGTCATAACACCTGTAGCTCCCCACAGCCTCAATGTGAGACCATTGGTCATATCAGATTCCAGAGAGATCAGCTTTCAGGTAGAAGGAAGAGGCGAAAACTTTCTTTCTACCCTGGACTCACGATATGAAACCATCACCCATGATGATCGCATCAAACTGAGCAAATGCGAATTTCCCATCAATCTTGTTATTCTTGAAAATATGGACTTCATGCACACCATCAGAGCGAAACTGATGTGGGGGCTGGATAAGAGGAATTGATGCGTGGATAGTATGGGCGGCATAGTAGCATTGATTGCAAAGGTAGAATTGAAGTGGTGATTGCGCAAAGACCATTGACCTATTAGGCTTTTATATGTTATGGCAAAGGTTTTTATCCAAAAACGACTACATTCAAATTCGCCAAAATCAAGGATCTTTAAGGGACAATGAAGGGAGACACAAATGGTCTAAAATAATATTTCATGAAAAACATATTAAAAGTATTTGTAATATGTAATGTTTTAGTATCTTTGTATTTCTAAGCCAGCCCTTCAGTACATAATGCAAGCGAATATCCCAAAACAGTAAGCATTTTGTAGAACCGATTTAAACATTCTTCATCCCATGAAGCGACCGATTTATCTGACACTTGCGAGTGCCATGGCTTTCTTTGCAGTAATGAGCCTGATGCTTGCCTTATCTTCTTTTACCTACGCCATTGAAGGCCCCAACCTCAATTGCAAAGGTGAGCATGTGATTTCCATCAATGACGAAGTGGTTTTCCTTTTTCCGGATTCTCTTGTCCACGGCAGAGACTTTGGAGTAAGCCTTCAGCTGAGACGTATGGCCAACAGCTACATTGTAGCCTCAGACACATTGCCTTCTGACAGCATCACCATTGGATGTGCAGACGTAGGAAAAATCCTCAACATTGAAGTTATCGCCACTCAAGACGGAATGAGCAGTGCTTGCATGGTACAGGTAGCTGTACAAAATAAGCTACCGACCAACGTCTTCTCCACACTTCCGGATCTGGAATTGAGCTGTAATGAGTTCAAAAATCTCAACGGTAATTATTCTTCGTTGGGTACGTATGTAGACGATGAAATGGAAGTTGAAAGCCACAACATCGGCGAGACCGAATTCAGAGATGGCCTGGTAGGAAGGGTTTGCAACAACCTCACCATTCGGGAGACAGTCAAAGACTCCACCAAATGCGGATTTGGCAAATTCATTCGTGTATTCACCGTCACATCTTCTGTTGACACCATTACTTTAGAACAGGTAATCAATATTTACAATGACGATCCTTTTGACATTGATGACATTACCCTTACCACAGATACTACGGTAATGGGCTGTTTTAAAGGTTTTTTACCAGCAGATCTTGGCGGTAAGCCTCAATTCAATTTGCTCAATAAGTGCGCCATGGTGGTTGCCAATAAGAGTGATATGGTTTTTGACGATCCAACGAGTGGTTGCCCATTTGTGATGCGAACCTGGAAGATCATGGACATGTGCACCTATACTCCTGACATGGAGAATGGCTATTGGGAGATTGTCCAGAACATATATATTATGGATACCATTGCCCCAACGTTTGCCAATTTTTGCAAAGACACCACAATAATCAATGTGGACGGATCTTGTACCATTCCGGTGACTTTATCAGCGAATGCAAAAGACAACTGCACCGACGACGCAGATCTTGTTTATCATTATAGCGTGACAAAAGGTCAAGAATTGATCATTGAAGGCAATACATCCACATTTAGTCTCAACTTTAAAGAGGGCCTCTATGATGTCCTTTGGACAGTGGATGACCGTTGCGGCAATGTCAGCCAATGTACTTATAAATTGAGAACAAAGGAAGGTAAGAAGCCAACACCGGTTTTGGTTCCTGGCATTGTTGCCAATTTGCCCCAGGCATGCGATGTGAAAATAGCCGCCGTATTGTTTAATAAGGCCAGTTATGACAATTGCACGCCAAAAGATCAATTGAAATTTTCGTTTTCGGAGGATATTGAAGATGATACATTGACCTTCAATTGTAGCCAATTGGGCATCAACACAGTTACCGTTTTTGTGACCGATTTATCTGGAAACCAAAATTCAGTCTCTGTAACGATAGAAATACAGGATCTTCAGGCTTATTGTCCTGCCAATGTGCCTCTGAATATCAGCGGCCAGATCATGACAGCAGAAGAAATGTTTGTTCCTGAAGTAGAAGTAAAAATTGAAGGTGCTGAGCAAAGCAAGACCGTAAAGACTGATGAGTATGGAAGATTTGACATTGGCAATCTGGTAAAATACAGCGATTACGAACTGAGCGCTAGTAAAGAGGGTGACTTCAAGGCGGGCATCAATGTATTGGATTTATTGGCCATTCAAAAACACCTCCTGGGTGTCAACAGATTGCCCAATGGATTTAGGATGATTGCTGCAGATGTCGATGGATCCGAAAAAATCGATCTTCGTGACTTGACAGAACTTAGAAAAATAATTTTGGGCATCAAATCCCCAGATCAAGGAACGCACTCCTGGAGGTTTATTCCCAATACGACCAAAAATGCATCTACACAGCCATGGCCGATCAATGACATGGCTTTTTATGAAAATCTGGAAAACAATATATTTCTGGATTTCAAAGCCATCAAGATTGGGGATGTTGATGGTAGCATCAGCAAGAGCCTCAAAGGCAGAGACATAAATCTTTTGGTGATGGCCGTTGAAGATAAGGCCTTTAAAGCAGGAGATATTGTTGAAATACCACTGACGATTGCGGATATAAGTAGATTTAAAGGATTGCAGATGCAATTTATTTTTGAATCTGCAGTCCTGAAGTTTATGGACTGCGATATTGATAAAGATGCTTATGCCCAGACCGGTAACCAGCTCAATCTCATGATATTTGATCAAAAAGGCTTTTCGAAGTTGCAGGATGGGGCATTGCACCATGTAAGATTTAGAGCAATAAAAGATGGGAAACTTTCCTCAGCATTGGCATTGACCGAAGAACAAATGGAAGCTATACTGGTGGATGAAAGCGATAAGGATTATGCTATTCATTTCAATATTCAACAAAGTACCGGAAATGTGCTGGACGTAAAACAAAATGCGCCTAACCCATTCAGCGACCATACCATTGTCAATTTTGAAGTGGGTAGTGATCTGCCTGTGGAAATAACCATTTATGACCAATCAGGGGAACTGCTCTTTAATGATTACAAGAATTATTTAAAAGGAAAGCACCAGATTTATCTCGATGATACGCAATTGAAAGGCGCCACCGGGGTCATGTTCATGCACGTTGAGACAGCCGAGATTTCCGAAATAAGAAAACTATTAAGATTGAAATAACAATCTTATCCCATACCTATCCGAGAATGATTTTTGAGGTGCGACTAGAACCCGCACCTCTTTTTTTTGTTATATACTTATCGGAAAATGAACCATCCATTTTCCGATAAGTATAGTACTATCAGAATCCGATACGCAGTGAACTTTCTTACTGTAAACATATTTGAGTAGTGGGATTAATAAAAAAGGCAGAGCGCAATTGCTCTGCCTTTTTCTTGGTGTCATCGATTTTTGAACTTGTAGGCTTAACTCAAAGCCGTGCTTTTATTCCTACTGTATTCCAGGATGACGTTCATACTTTTTTTACCAGGAGAATACTCAGTATTCTTCAATAAAGCCAAAGACTTCTTTAGCTTCAAAAACTCCGCCTTAAAGGCTTTGTTTTCCTCCAATGCATGTTCTACTTCGAGCGTCTCAAATAAGTCGCACTCCCCGTAGATGAATTTAACCAACATGTTTTTTTGATCGGTGTAGATTTCTGCCATAGATATCTTTAAAAGGTTATTAATTTGGAACAACAAAATAGTTTTGTCATTTTTCAGATATATAACCTTTTTCCCGTCAAAATATTGTTACCACAAGCCAATAATTTTGTGGAAAACCCTTAGAAAAATATCAATTGTATGTCAGAGGATTGTCGAACCCTGTAAACTATGCCTGATAAATCCTGATATTGGGTATTCTCCTTTTCACTTCATCAAAAAACTTATCCCCAAGAATGCTTGTAACATCATATGAATCGGGGAATGCCAATAGTCTCTTTTTGGTAAGATTGACCAGGTTTTGATCCAAAGCCCTTACATCACCACGGAAGTCGGCAGCATTATCTGAGAAGTTGAAGTTTACCTGAATGGGAGTTGTTGAAGCAGCATAATCCATGTTCTGAGCAAAGTATCTGATGCTACCCACCAAAACCGCATTCTTTTCACGTCGTATTTCTGATACAAAAGCTTTGACTTTGACCTTATGTGGTTCCTTGATGACATTGCCCAAGCTGTCCTTCATGGCCACACCGTTATTGTCCAAAACGGGTCTGAAACCTTCGGTTATGATTTTTTCAACATCAAATTGATTGACAAATTCCCGCTCTGTACCAAAATCGATATCATCTACTGAGACAGAAAAGATACCATCAAAATCGCTTTCATTGAATGCGTCAATGCGGTGATACTTTCTCCAGAAAGTGTTGTATGCTGAGATATTGAATCTTGAAATTTCTGCATCAAGAGCAGCCCTGCTTCTTCCCGGAGCATTCACCAAAAATTCAATGCCATAATGTTCCACGCCAAGATCGTAGGCAAGTGCACGCATTTCTCGTGCGTTTTCAAAATTTGGATCATATTTCATGACTTCAGCGAAAAGCTCGTAAGCCTTCTGGGCGGCAAACTTGTCTCCATCCTCCGCATCTTCAATCATTTCCATGGCGGTATCAAAGTTGTATTTTGCAGCCTTGTTTTTCGCATCAGCAATATCCGCACTATAATCATTGAATGTAAATCTTGCTTTGTACCCATCTTCACTGACCAAGGGTAAGATTGGTCTTAAGACATTTTGCCTCCTGTTCATTCTTTCATAAGTGGATGCGATTTCACTCCACAGATGATCGTGAGGTATTTGCAACAAGTAATCTATTCTTGACTCATCTCTGGCCTGTAATTCATCAAATGCTTTTTCAAGTCCTTTGACATACTTGGTTTCCTTGTTCTTTTTGCCTGCTAATTTGTCAATAGCGAATTCAAATGCCTGGTCGTAATTGCCAGACTCCACCATTTTTTCAATGGATCTACAGCTAACAAACATGGTGATAGCCATGAATATAAAGTATAAGTTTCTCATGGTCTTTATGATTTACAGGGTGAATAATAGTGTTTGATTTCTTGATATGACGTATTGAAATCCTGGCTATGTTACCTCATAATTTATGGCTTAACAATACATTAACCAAACAAAAAATCGAATGGCAGTCATAGATAGAATGAACAGATGGCATCTGATTCAAAAGTCGAAATAAGTACGCACTTTTGTAATTGTTTATAGTTTAACAAGCATGGGCCGAAATGTGAGTATTGAAAAAAAATCAAATAAAATTAGCAGCAGAACCTCTTTTTGATTTACTTTCGCAAAAAATTAATTGTGAATAGTTCATATACATTCTTTAACTTCTTTCCTTTTTACTTTTACCTTAGGTAGAGTGAGGACAGATATTTTAGAATGTTAAGAGATAAATCTAAAAAGGAGTCCTCACTGAGAGACTCCTTTTTTTGTTTATGGCATTGATAAAATAAAAAATGGAGCAGGAATTAAAAATATCGATTCAGGGATACGCAGGATCTTTCCATGATCAGGCAGCCCGCAAGTTTTTTGCAGGTAAAAATCTGCAATTATTGCCTGCTGACACTTTTGATATTTTGGGTGAGCAGCTGGAATCAGGTGCTGTCGATTTTGCAGTTATGGCCATTGAGAACAGCATAGCCGGTACCATCCTCCAGAACTACCGCATATTGAGAGAAAGGAATTTTCATGTCCTGGGTGAGGTTTACCTGAGAATCCAGCACAATCTCCTGGTCAATCCGGGTACAAAAAAAGACCAGATCAGAAAAGTATTTTCACATCCAATGGCATTGAACCAATGCCTTGAGTTCCTGAGAACCATGCCGGAAGCAAGGTTGATAGAATCAAAAGATACAGCCTTAAGTGCCATTGAGCTCGCTGAAAATCCCAACCCCAAACACGCCTGTATCGCAAGCATGGATGCAGCAAGATTGACTGGTTTGGAGGTTTTAGGCAAGTCAATAGAAACCAACAAAACCAATTATACCAGATTTTTTGTCATTGCCAGAGAAAAACAGGGCGAGGTCACAACAGATTGTGATAAAGCCTCCATATACTTTAGAGTACCTGACAAGAAAGGACAGTTGCTCAAAGTCCTTCAGTGTCTGGATAAGTATGGCGTCAATATGAGCAAACTTCAGTCGTTCCCTGTGTTGGGAAGGTTTAGAGAATACTTTTTCCACCTGGATCTAGAGTTTGATAATCTGGTGCAGTATGAAAGTGTAAAAGACGAACTTTCAGAAATTACCCTCGAGTACACAGAATTGGGTGTATATGAAAGGGCCGACCTGAGGGATGTTATTTTTAATAAAGTTAGATCAGAAAATATATGATTGAGGAAGCATCGAGGCTAGGTGTAGCGGAGACCTACTATTTCGCAAAAAAACTGGCTGAAATCAGGGAAATGAATTCAGAATCAGACACTAAGGTACTTAACCTGGGAATAGGCAGTCCTGACTTACCACCACCTGCAAGTGTAACCAATGTTCTTGCTGAAAGTGCATCGAGGCCAGATGCCCACGGTTATCAGTCTTACAAGGGCATACCTGAGCTCAATGAAGCATTCGCCAGTTGGTACAAAAATCATTTTGATGTGTCTCTGGTTCCTGAAAAGGAAATATTGCCATTGATTGGATCAAAAGAGGGAGTCATGCACATCAGCATGAGTTTTCTCAATGACGGTGATCAGGTTTTGATACCCAACCCTGGATATCCTGCATATGCCATGTGTGCCAGACTTGCAGGCGGAGAACCCTTATACTTTGATCTTGAAGAAAATCTAGGCTGGTTGCCGGATCTGAAGAAAATAGAAGAAGAACATGACCTTTCGAAAGTGAAAATAATGTGGGTCAATTACCCCAATATGCCCACAGGCGGGAAGGCAACGACAGATTTTTTTGGCGAGCTGATTGCATTTGGCCAAAAGCACAACATTTTGATTTGTCATGACAACCCTTATACCTTCATTCTCAATGACGAACCCATTTCACTCCTGCAAATACCCGGGGCAAAATCCACTGCACTGGAGCTGACCTCGCTGAGTAAAAATTACAACATGGCAGGATGGAGAATTGGTGCTGTTGTTGCAGACAAACCGGTCATTGATACTTTGCTGAAATTCAAAAGCAATATGGATTCAGGTATGTTCAAGCCTATGCAACAGGCAGCAGTCAAGGCCTTGTCTCTTGGTGCTGAATGGTTTGACTATCTCAATGGCGAATACAGCAAGAGAAAGGAAGTAGCCATGCGAATCATGGAATCTCTGGGTTGTGAGCCTTTGAGAGGAGGTGTGGGGATGTTTGTCTGGGCGCGCATTCCTGAGACAATGACTTCTGCAGAAAAGATGGCGGATGACATTTTATACCAAAGCAGGGTTTTCATTACTCCGGGTCACATTTTTGGATCCAACGGGGCAAGATATTTGAGAATATCCCTATGCAGCGACGTTGCTCAGCTGGAACAGGCCCTGCAGCGCATTCACCAACAAATCGAGGTGTCATGAAAATAAGTGTCATCGGACTTGGTTTGATTGGAGGGTCATTTGCCAAAGACCTCGGCTCGCAGATCAATGTAGACGTATATGGTGTTGACAACAATGCTGATCACTGTCTTCAGGCAATGGAGATGGGTCTAGTCAAAAACATTTTGAGCCTGGAGCAAGCCCTCGAAACATCTGATGTATTGATTGCTGCTGTACCCGTTGATGCTTTAGAACATCTTACCTTGTCATTGATGGATAAGATGGGTGACCACCAACTCATCATTGATACTGGCTCAACAAAAAAATTGATTTGCAATGCGGTTGAGAATCATGCAAAACGTGGGAGGTTTGTTGCCGCACATCCTCTGGCAGGAACAGAATTTTCGGGTCCTAAGGCTGCATTAAAAGGTTTGTTTCAGAACAAAAAGAACATCATTTGCGAAAGAGAAAAAACGGATGATGATGCCATGCAAACAGCCATCAAAATTTTTGAAAGTATGGGTATGCACAACATATTCATGAGTCCTGAGGAGCACGATAAGCACATGGCCTACGTTTCTCATTTGTCACATGTAAGTTCATTTATGCTTGGAATGACCGTTCTGGACATTGAGCAGGATGAAAAACAAATATTCAATCTGGCTGGTACAGGTTTTGCATCTACAGTAAGGCTTGCCAAAAGCAACCCTAAAACCTGGTCAGCGATTTTTGACAGAAATAAGGAGAACTTATTGCCCGCCCTGGATCAATACATCCTCTGGCTGGAAAAATTTAAAATAGCGATGGCAGACGGCGACCGGTCTCAGATGGAAAAATACATGACCGAAGCCAATGACATCAGAAGAGTTTTGGATAAATAAAATATCAATATAAATAACACTAATAAAAAGCAAATAAAATGAGCGCAGTTGAAACAGCCGGAATCACCAAGGTGAACTGGTTAAACAAAGAAGGAAGACCTGTGATGATCGCAGGGCCTTGCAGCGTGGAGACAGAAGAACAAATGATCCAGACAGCTGTGAGACTTAAGGCAACAGGTAAAGTAGATATCCTGAGAGGAGGTATCTGGAAACCAAGAACCAGGCCTGGTATGTTTGAAGGCATTGGAGCCAAAGGTTTACCCTGGATGCAGAAGGCAAAAGAATTGACCGGCCTTCCGATTACAGTTGAGGTAGCAAAGGCATCACATGTCGAGCTGGCTTTGGAATTTGGCGTAGATGTCTTGTGGGTAGGCGCCAGAACTACCGTCAACCCCTTCTCAGTACAGGAGGTGGCTGATGCGCTCAGAGGCGTAGACATACCAGTTTTGGTCAAAAACCCCATCAACCCGGACCTGGCTTTGTGGTTGGGAGGTATTGAGAGACTCCAAAAAGTAGGCATCGATAAAATAGGAGGCATCCACAGGGGCTTTTCCAATGCAAGTGAAAAAGTCTTCAGAAACCGACCTCAGTGGCAATTGGCCATCGATTTTAAGACTGCAATGCCGGAACTTCCCCTGATCAATGACCCATCGCATATTTGTGGAAGAAGAGATTTACTTTCTTCAGTGGCTCAAAAAGCCATGGATTTGGATTTTGACGGGTTGATGATCGAATCGCACATCACCCCTGATGAAGCATGGAGTGACGCAAAACAGCAAATCACTCCCGAAGTCTATGGTGAACTCATCTCCAGACTCAACATCAGAAAACATGGTTTGGCCGCAGAGGAGAAAACCAAACTTGATCAACTGAGAAAAGACATTGACCTTATTGATGAAGAACTGATCCACGTACTGTCTTCAAGGATGAAAGTAGCCAGAGAGATCGGTCAATATAAAAAGGACCACAACCTCACCATTTTGCAAAGTGACAGATGGATGGAGGTATTGGCGAAATTTGTTGAAAAAGCCAATAACAATCATTTGAGTGAAGAATTTATCACCAAAGTGATCAAGGCCATACACGATGAATCTATTTCACAGCAGGAAGATATCATCAACGGCTAAGAGATCGTTGTTGACTTAAAAATTGGATTCCTCATCAAAGATTTCTGAATTGGAAATTCCCGTCTGAGAAATGCTGCGCCTGCTTTTTCTGAGGTGATCTCTGATTTGAATAGTTATCCAATTTATACCATTATAAAACTAAAAGCGGAGTTGGAAGATTTACTTCCGACTCCGCTTTTTAGTTTACAGGAATTTAATTCCCGTATTCAGATATTTATACGAAACAACAATTATTATAAACCATAAGCAACTCCGAGAACTATGCCTACCGAACGATTCTTAAGTTCGCCCAATCCGGCATAACCATCAGATAGTTTGGTAAGTCCAAGATCGGCCCTTACGTCTGCATTCAACCATACCCTGTTACCGATTCTGTAATTGAACCCAACACCACCGATGATACCAGTTTCAAATTTGTTGAAAGATGGAGTTACTTCAGCCTCCAAAGACTTGGCATTGACCAAAAATCCGGGAGATAAACCAAGCGACAATTTAGGTCTGAATGCTTCTCCCAAATCGTTGAAGAACAATTTGTACATGATTGGCACTTTGACATAATTTGCTCTAACATCTATTCCTCCAAACTCAAAACCTTGTTGGGTGTAAAGTAAATCTACTCCAAGTCCGGAAGTTTCATTGATGCTGTACGTACTTGTCAGACCCAGGATCAGACCTGTAGCATTGCTGGTTGATTCATTATCAGAATTGGCAAAGTTAACTCCTGCCATGGGTCCGATAGAAAAGTTTCTGGGGGTGATTTCGTAGTCATTCTGAGCTGAAAGATATGTGAATGTTCCAGCTAGAAATATGATAAGCATTAATTTTTTCATGATTGATATTGTTTATTTATTTAGTGCGCTAATCTCGTTTTTGGTTGCTTTGACCTTGAGGTCTTCATCTGCCACCAATACGATTTCTACTCTTCTGTTGAGGCTTCTGCCACTTTCTGTTTCATTGGTTGATACAGGATCTGATTCTCCATATCCAAATGTCAGCAATCTTGATCCTGCAACGCCCTGGGATGTAAGGAAGCTTTTCACAGAAGAAGCTCTTCTTTCTGATAATCCCTGGTTATATGCTGAAGTACCCTGATTGTCGGTATGGCCCAGAATCTTGACTTCGGTGTCTTTGAACTCGTTGAGTGAAGCGGCCAGCTTGTCTAAGTTTTTCTTGGTTTCAGGCTTGAGGTTGTCTTTGTCAAAGTCAAACAAAAGACCTGAATCAAAACTTACCACTATACCTTCACCTACTCTGACCACTGTAGCATCGTTGCCAAGATCGTCAGAAATATCTTTGGCTGCCTTGTCCATGTATTTGCCAATAACACCACCAGCTATACCACCTATGGCTGCGCCAAGTATGATTCCGACTGCGCGGTTATTTTTGGTTAGAAGTCCACCTGCTGTGGCACCTGCTGCTCCACCTATGATGGCACCTTGTGTTTGTTTTGAAGTGCCGCATGAGGAGGCTATAAGACTTATTGCCATAAAGGCAATCAATAACTTTTTCATGATTATAATTTATCTAAGATTAATTAATAAAGTTGCATAGAAGAATTTGTTGGACCCATCACCATTAGCGAACTGAACATCTCCTACAGATTGAGCATCATATTCAAAATATGGGGTCAGGCCATAATTGTAGCCCACTTCTATTCCAAGCTGCTTTATGGGGGTAAAAGTCAACTGGGTTTGGGCTGTCAAATCAAAATTTTTGTTCCTGAAGTTTTCGTCCAGATTGTCCTTAGCAAGGAAACCTGCCTGAACTCCGCCACCAAAGGATACGATTGAGTTCGGAAAAAATTTTACGAGAAGAGGAATGCCAACGTAATCTCTGGTCACTTTTACATCTCCAAGATTGGTATCAAATAATGAGCTAAGCTTGTAATATGTAATACCGGGCTCTATACCAATGACATCAGAAAAGAAAAGTTGATAGTGAATACCTGCAAACAAGTTGGTTTGAGGTTCTATGTCATAGAACAAGCCGCTTGTTCTGACATCTGCATATGTTCCACCGATCTTTATTGTAGCCTGTGAATAAGCTTTGTTTCCGAGGACCATGGTGCATATGAAGGCGAGTATGATCGATAGTTTTTTCATGATCTATATTTTATTTAAAACTTTAAGAATAATCAGAACGACTGCAACAATAAGGAGCAAGTGGATCAGATTGCCAACAACGGCACCAAATCCAATAAATCCAAATAACCAGCCGACGATCAGCAATACAATGACAATTGATACGATGTCTCTCATTTTATTTACGTTTTGCGATGATTGCAATAATAATTAATACGACTGCTACGCCAATCCAGAACTCTACGCGTTCGAAGATGGCCGGTGAGTCATTACCGTCCAGGTCTACGTCAATGTCCAGACCATCCTGAGCCTTGAGGGCAAGAGCTCCAAACAGTGACAAAACCATCAGTTGTAATCTTAATATCCATTTTTCCATGATTCGATGTTTTTCATATAAATAGCCTGCCTGATTTGATTTGTTTTAATTTTTTTCGAATATTTTTTTGTTTTTTTCCCATTGAACAAAAGAACCTACTGACACTATAAGCAGAAATAATATTTAGGGAATCTGTTTTTATAAGTTATTTAAATACAAATAGTTATGAAAAAAAGTATTTTAATTTTCTCGCTTGCTTCTGTTGGTTTTTTTTCATTTTTTACCCCTTGTAAAAATGAAAATCAATCACAAGCTGATTTGCCCTATTCGCTCGATGATCGTACAATTGATTCACTCAATGAGGTATATGCTGCAACAATAAGTGATGATAAAGTCATTCAGGTGGAACCCAAAGCCAGACTGGTCTCTTATAATGATGAAGCCGAACAATTGGCTATGAAATATCAACTCAAGGGAGAGGTCTACAAAGCTTCTGAGGTGGACAGGGTTGCTATTTATGAACCTGAATGTCTGGCCAATAAAAAGCCAATTGCCTGCTCCAGTGAAAAAGTCTACGATTTCATGACCGATGAGATCAGGTATCCAAGAACTGCCTTAAACAACCGCATTGAAACAGTCTCTTATATCCAATTTGTCATTGATAAATCCGGTAATATATCAGATACAAAATTTGTCAGTCACAGAGGAGAGCGGTGTGAAGCATGTGAACAGGAAGCTTTGAAAGCATTCAGTAAAATGCATCAATGGGTACCTGCACAAAAAGGTGGCAAGGATGTGGCTGTAGAAATGACCTTGCCGGTCAGATTTGCCATAGAAGAAATTTAACAGGCTTTATTTGATGTAAGCAGGGCATTCTATAATTCGATCAGTATGTGAATAAAGAAGGGCCGTCAAATTAATTTTTGACGGCCCTTCTTTATGTTGAGATTTTATCAAGTACATCTTTTTTTGAAAAGGCGCCTTCTATCCTGTCTGTGATTTCCTGTTTTTGTATAATTACGCACGAAGGGACTTTTTTGATCCGGTATTTTGCAATCAGATCTTTATTACTGTCCACATTTATTTTTACCAGTTTGACGTCACTCCTTTCATTTGCAATTTTTTTGCAAACAACATCAACGATGCTAGAAGAGCTCACCCAATCTGCGGTGAATACCAGTACGATGGATTTGTCCCTTCCCTCTTGCATGAGTTGGGATACATTGACAGAATTGTGATATGTAGAAGTATTCTCCATGTAATTAATTTGTAAACGCTTTGGGGTCAATTCCCAGCTTCTTCAATTTAGAAGTCAGGGTTTTATTGTTTACTCCGGCTATGTCAGAAGCACTGTCACTGCCGGAAACTTTTCCTTTCGTCAAGGTAAGCAATTCAGAAAAATACTTTTTTTGCATGTCTTCATAACTCATCACTACCTTGCTTTTGGGCGAGGCTGCATTACTCCTCTTGAGAAATTCCAGATCGATGGTATCACCTTTGGCCAAAATGACCCCTCTTTCGATGATGTTTTCCAATTCTCTGATATTTCCCGGATAATCATATTTCATCAAAAAACTATAATCCTTTTTTGATATATTAATGACGTTTCTACCCGTTTGCTTGTTTGATTTACGGATGAAATGCTTCACCAAAAGTGGGATATCTTCCTTTCTTTCTCTGAGTGGGATATTGTAAATGGGGAATACATTCAGCCTGTAAAACAAGTCCGCTCTGAATGTTCCTTCCTTGACCATTTGCTCAAGATCTCTGTTTGTTGCAGCTATTATGCGCACATCGACCTTGATAGGCATGGGATTGCCGACTCTTTCTATTTACCCTTCCTGCAATACTCTGAGCAGCTTGGGTTGAAGGTGTAAGGGCAATTCTCCAATTTCATCCAAAAATATGGTACCGCCATTGGCCAATTCAAATTTCCCAATCTTCATCTTGTCTGCACCCGTAAAAGCACCTTTTTCATGACCAAAGAAAACACTTTCCATCAACTCCGGAGGTATGGATCCACAGTTGATTTTGACCATTACCTTGTCTGACCGGTCACTGAGTCGGAAAATAGAATTGCACAACAATTCCTTACCGGTTCCCGTCTCACCGGAAATCAAAACCGTAGCATTCGTATCGGCCACCTGGGCGATCATTGCCAATATTTCCTTATATACAGGACTCTGAGTCACAATGTCTTCAAAATCAAAGCCATCTACAGTCTCTTCAATGAGCAGCTCTTTGTGAAATTCGAGATCTTCGGTCATTTTGTCCAACTCCTCACGCATTCCCTCTACATCGTTTCCATAATACCTCAAGTCCCTCTGATTCAGAAACTCAACCCTGTAGCAACCCTTGAAGTGGGGCTTGTCTTTATGTTTGGTGATCCTGGCATATCCTTTCATAAAACCCTCAGGTGCCTTCATGACCATTTCAAATACAGTTTCCTTATCGATGTCGGCCTTCTTCCAGGAATGCAACGGCGGTCCAAGATCTGTCTCAAGGAAAAGTGTGTCTATATGGATTTCACCTTCTTTCTCTTTAAAACTCTCATACATTGGAGGATTCATATAGGTTATAAACCCATCTTCACTCACATAAAAAATATGGTGCGGTGCATAATCATCGTAATTGAAAGTATGTGCACTTGATTTTCCTGTGTCCACTACCGGTGTAGATGAAGATGTATTGGCCAGCAAATCTGTACAAACAAACAAGGCCAGTTCTTCTTCAAGCAGTATTAGTTTCAGCTTTTTCTTTTGATGGTATTCATCATCGCTGAGGGTAAGGCTGGTTTCTATATCCAGAGCCCCGTTTTCTTTTAATTCCGCCCATGTTTTTTTCCATAATTGAAAGGAATATTCCGGTAAAATGTGGAATATAGAATTGTGATAACCCTCAACTTGAGCAATCTGTTGGTGCAGCGCGTGGATTGTTCCTTCAGTATCTACCAAACAAACAAAGCCTGCACCGGATTGGAGCAAGCCAAATATATTCTGTGATATTTTACTTATCGATATTTCCTTTGCCAAAGACAAAAGCAGTATTTGTTGAACTTATTTAAAAGTAAATTTATTAAAATTTATTCAGATATATCATTTAGGAAGTTTTTGAACTGGCTTCGGGAGTAAATTCCTCATTGAACATTGCCCTGAAGTCCTCATACGCCTTGCGCTCGTCTTCTTCCCAAAACTCAGTACCTTCAACAATGGTATTGTGTGGTTTGTTGTAGTTCATTAAGTCATCAATAAAAAACATTGATTTCAAATCACCTTTCAACCCGGAAAGTAATTGGTTATTGGACAATTTAAGATTAGCTCTGTATTCCTCAAGTGACATGGTTCTTTTCTCTCCGGTTACATCTTCAATATCAGTAAACTCGACAGACAGAAACTTCTCCAGAAATCCTCGGAACCACGACCTTTGAAGTATAAGGCCGATGATCAGCAGCACCACATGAAACGCCAAAACAATGCTATACGTCACTAGGGGGGAGTTGGTATAGTTGTTCAGTGCTACAATAGCCATGAGCAGCAGGAGAACATAAATGATGGCTCCGATAAACATAATGAAGCCAAAGGTTACGGCTTTATTTATGGCTTTACCAAAATTTTCGGTTATTTCTACTTTGGCAAGCTCCAGACGATTTTCGACATAGAGGTCTGCCATTTTATAGATGCTTCCAAGTTTTTTAAACCAACTCATATTCTTCTGCTGCTGATGGTGCTATTCAATATTTTTTGGGTAAGGCAGGATTAAACTGCCTTTGCGCTGTTTACAGCGTTGTTGGTAGTTCTTTTAACTTCCTCAACGCCTTTCTCAAAGTCGGATGTAGCAGTTGCAACGGCATGACCAGCTCTTTCTTTCACAGTATTGACCACACTGTCAAATCCCTGCTTTGCTGTGTCCATGTATGACTTCGAAGTTTCTTTCACCTTCTCAGCATATTCGTTGGCTTTGTTTGCTACTTCGTTTCTTTGCTTTCTGCCTTTGTCTGAATTAAGGTAATAACCAGCTGCTGCACCTGCTGCAAGTCCCGCAGCTATTTTCCAAAAATTGTTACTCATGATATTATAATTTTTATGATTAATAAATACATCTCTAGAGCGTATTGATGTCTCGATTTGTTCGAAGTTTTAAAGCTGTTTCTTAAAAAATAATTGCAATTACAAGTAAAGTCCGGATGTACATTTTTTGCCAGCCTATATTATTGCTGGTTTTCATGAATTATGGTTTGTTTTTTTTAAGTGGAATTTTTTTGAAAAAATTGAGTAGCCGGTTTAGAATTAAAAGAAAAGTTCATGGTTCGGGTTGAATTATTGCAGCTTGATGAATTAAAGAGCCTTAATTATTAGAAAACCTATAAAACAAATTATGGTCTGAACTTGCTTTATTAATGAATTTGTAAAGCATTGATATCGACTATTCGGTGATGGATATGATCCACTTTTATATGGATTAAATCCCAACATATTGATCTTTTAAATTCACATTATTCAATAATAAAAACAAATTACAATGTCAGAAATTTTAAATCCGGTATTGGCCACAGGTGAAGGAATCCAAACTTCAAGTGACATCATTTCGAAGTATGCTCAAATGGGCCAGGCGATGTCTATCATTCCTAATGCAGCGGTTTCAACAACTGCAGTTGGGTTTGTTGCTTATAAAATGAACAAAGAATTGCTCTCGCTGTATGGAAGAACTGAAAATAAAGAATTGCTTCTTGTAGCCAGTACCATTTTTTCAAGTGGATTGTTTTTCATAGTTAAAAACACCATTGACAATCTCATCAGAAAGAATCCGCCACTTGCCATGATCACCAGCATCTTTTCTGTTGCCATGGTGACCAATCTTGTATTTAAGATTCAGGGATCTATTTTAGAAATGATTCTGAAGGAAGGGAAATGGACTTCAACCAATATCATGGCCGCTCTGTACAACTCAGTACAAGGCTTTGATTTTAGAGGATATGTAGAAAATTCTATATCCAGCGCATTGGGAAAAGTAACAGCGTAATATACTCAAAGTATATCCCAATAAATCCCCTTCAAATAATTATAACCGGGCTGAAGTATATCATTATCGAACAGTAAGATGCTGTTTGCTGGATATACTTGGGCCCTTTTTAATTTAATACTGCCCCTATAAAAATCATTTATATCCGATGGAATATTGAATTAACTGAAATTCAAGGGTGCATATCACAACTTCTTTTTGTTATTGAATTCAATGAAGTTCAAAGTTCTTGAATAAATATGTCGGTGCTCTTGCTTTAAAAAATATCAATCGGACCTTTCTATATAGAACTCCTTTCCGGGATGGGCCTTCTATTCTTTAGGTGCATTAATACCCTGGACTTCTCTACGTTTGCATATGGTTATTCAATATCAATTCTATTCAGGCTTTTAGGATCTCAGAAATGAAATTATTAAAAAATTGCAAGCGTTCAAAAGGGCTAAATGCTTACATCCTATGCTCAGCTCATATTACTTAGAAAGTCATCACATGCAACCATTTACCGCTATTAAAATGGACATTGCATTATACGTTTGGTTGGAGATATGATCAATTAATTGCTGACTATTACATATTGTGATAAACAAAAAAAGCAACCTCCTTTGAGGCTGCTTTTTTTCTTTACCCATCTACATTCTGTATGGAACGGATGAGTACAATATGGGAATTGGTTTGAAAAATGCTAAGACTTTGCAAGCCACGCATCGAGCATCCAGGAGCTTTTTTCAAGACTGGACAAGAAGCCTGCAATGATGTCAGTGGTACCTTCGTCCTCAGCTTCGCTGGCTTTATCGAGAACGACTCTCATCTGATCAATAATGATTTTATGGTTTTGGAGGATGTGCTCCACCATTTTATGGTCATCCACGGACTTTACTTCTTTGATGGTGGCCATGTCGAGGTATTCTTTGTAAGTGGCAATGGGCTTTTGTCTTACGGTGAGTATGCGTTCTGCGATCTCATCGATGGAGAGTTGAGCCGAGGTGTAGAGTTCTTCAAACTTTACATGAAGGTCGAAGAAGTTGCTGCCCTGCACATGCCAGTGATATCTTCTGAGGTTTTGATAGTAGATGTGATATTCAGCAAGGAGTTGATTGAGTTCCTCAACCACCGGGTTGAGTGATTTTTTCTCTAAATTGAGATAATCCATAATTACATATTTTAAAGGGTTTTGGAAAGAGTAGGGGTAAGGATCGGGCTGGGTCAGCAGCCCGATATCCCCTTTAAATTTATTGTTTAAATCTAAAGTAGCCTAAGCGTTGAGACTATAGTTCGTCAAAAGTCTCTTCTTTCCAATTGTTGAAGTCTTGTTTGAATTGCTCCCAGTTGTCGGCAATTTCGTTACCAAGTTCTTCCATTTCTCTGTCGAGGTCGTTTTTGGCGGCCTGGAGTTTGGCTTTTTGCTGTTCGAGTTCAGCCTTCATATCGTCACCGGCCTCTTCCATTTTGGCGTCGATCTCGGCGATTTTGTTGTCGATGTCTCTGCCCATTTCTTCCATAGAAGCTTTGAGCTCAGCTCTTTCTGTTTCGAAAGACTCTTGCATTTCATCTACGGCTTCGGCAGTTTCTTCTCTGACATCAGATGAATTTGCGTTGTTGCAAGCTGTAAATGAAAGACCTGCAAGTATGAGGGTTGATAAAAATAATTTCTTCATGATAATATATATTTAGTTTAGAATGATTTAGAAAAAGTGGTTTTGAGGGGAAGGGGTAATGTTCAGGAGATTAAAGTTCTAAAAGGTATAGTCTCTTTAATTTGTTCAAAAGAACATGGTAATTAATAGAGAAAAAGAGCGGGGAGAAAGATCTAAGTTTCATTTTCAATTATGGCTAATGGTTGAGTAAAATGAGGTTTAAGCGCGCATGGCGTTGAACTCACCTGAAAGGATGTTTTTCAAAAACTTTCTGGCGTAGAAAATTCTGGACTTGATGGTACCGATGGGCACGTTGACGATCTCAGCGATTTCATCATACTGGTATCCTTCGAAGTACATCATGAAAGGAACGGACTGATCTTCCGGCAACATGTTGATGTAAGAAGTGATGCGCTCCATTTCGATGTTGGAAGAGCCGGCATTGGTAGTCTCGACGGGGGAGAGACTTTTGACTTTGTCGGCGTTGTTGATTCTCACTTTTATTTTTCTATAGTTGTTGATGAAGGTATTTCTGATGATGGTAGACATCCAAGCTTTGAAATTGGTACCTTCTTCAAACCTGTCGATGCACTCAAACGCTTTAAGAAAAGATTCTTGTAGCAAATCAGCAGCATTGTTGACGTCTCTTGTAAGTTTCATGGAGAAACCCATGAAAAGAGGTCTGAAAGATTCAAATCTGTTGGAGAATTCTATAGTGTTCATAATAAATGATTTTAATGATTGATGCTTATATATAGGCAATAGGCGTGCCAGAGTTATAAAGCGTTGTAAATCAGAAAGATAGGAAATGAATAATCGAAGAAATGTTCTGAAATATCAGAATTGATGAAATGTCAGAAAGCAACAATCATCATTGGGGTCTAAAAATGGAAGATTTAAAAAGTAGAGTGAATCTTGCCAATGGATAAAAACTTGAGCCCTCACTGCAGCATTAAAGTCAGTTTGAAATTTTACTGATACACCCGGCCAAACACTATATGGTGTCGGTTTGATAACTTTTGATAGCTACCTGGATGATCAAAATAAAAAAGAGCCTCCAAAAGGAAGCTCTTTAGATCGGAAAATTAAAAGTCTCAAAAAATTTATGCGGCTTATATATTGTCTGCCTGATTGATTACTTAGTTTACATCAGAAGGTGTGGCGTATTTCGGTAATGTCTTCAATTCTTTTTCTGAATGCAACACCGTGGTTGCCCCGAACTTTAGATATTGAACGTACTGCTCATTGTTGTAATCCCAGAATTCAATTTTTTCTGGTTCGAAACATATCAGCCAGACCTGATCTGTAAACCTCTTGAGCATACTGTTTTTATTGGTATGCACGATGTGTTTGTTTTTCTCTTCAGGATCTTTGCACAACCTGGCAAGACCGGTCAGTGATACAAAACGGTTGTGAGAATGGTCAGAATAATTGACCATCACATTGTCAGAAAAACAAATGTTTCTAGCCAAAGATGCTGTAGCATCCATGGTAAACCAAACCCTGAATTTGCTGTCAAACTCATGGGTTACCAGGGGATGGCTGACCATATCCATTTTGTGGTTGAAGTAATTGACCAGCGCTACTTTTGTGTCAAAAGTGATTTTTGCAATTTTTTCATTCAATTCGGTAATATTCATAATATCTTTTTGTGGTTTTAGCTACCTGTGTTTCTGCAATCACCAAATTGGTAAGGGTTTTGTTTTGAAGTACAAATAAAGATGGGTTGGCATGCAGACTTAAAATTTGAATTTAAAGATGGTAAATGAATCAGTAAGGCTGCTGTCCAACTAGAACGCAGTTATTGTTGCTATCGTTTGATCTAAATAGAATATATTTAAAAATCAGCGTAAACAACCAAAAACATATCAGGGGTTACATCTATAAAAAAAGGCCGCCAGCAAAAACCGGCGACCTTACCAATAGTATTTATTTAAAAAAAGTCCTTATTGTTTGATGATTTTGCCGCTATAGGCAGAGTAGTCTGACTGGACCTGATAGAAATAGATGCCGGGCAGCAATGTTGATACATCGGTTTTAAAAGTTTGCTCACCTTTGTTTGCCTGCCAGTTTTCCGTCTTGACCAATCTTCCTGTCTGATCAAACAACCTCAATCCAACCACACCTTCTTTGAGTCCGTTGAAATTGACATTGAGCTGTCCATCTGTCGGGTTAGGGAAAATGTCGAATTGATCAATCCTGTTGGTAATGATGCTCTGCAGATTATTGGTAGATGATTTTTCCTTGGTTGGATTGACATTCGAAAGATCACCCTTGAAAATTACCTGAATTTTCTCGGAGGTTTTTGAAGCACTTATTTCAGCATATCCCAGGGATGCTCCCAATTGATTTTCGTTGAACCAAAACTTGTGTTGGCCATAAAAATCTGCATTGGCTTCTCTCAGATATTTGATCATGAGGTCAACATCTTCCATGTTTACGAGACCGTCTTCATTCAAATCAGATCTGTACAAGTCAATATCCGTTTTGATGGTTTTGTAACCAAAGGCATAATCTACCAGTATTTTCAGATCCTCGATATCAAGCACCGGGAGGATCGATACTTCCGGCTTCAGCAAGTAATTTTTCTTCAATTCAAGCATATTTTCGAACTTAAATAGCCCGTCCGCTCCAGTGGTTTTATTCAAGACTTCGCCATTGGTCAATACCGAATCGACCTTCGCTATAAGGACTGTGTCCGTGTAATTAAAATGAATGGTAATACCGGAGCCATTAACAAAACTATCTCTCTTAGCTACAGTAGTCGTGTCATAGGTAGTTGTTTTTTTCCAAACATTTTCTCCGATAATTCCAATTTTTGCTCCTGCCACAGGTTTTCCAAAAGCATCAGTAAGTTTGCCTGAGAGGGTTAGTGCACTATTGGCAGGAGGATTGCCGTTGTTTGGATCACCGCCACTTCCATTATTTGGATCACCACCATTGCCATTGTCTTCTTCCTTCCTAACACAATCTACAATATTTGCTTTATTGTTTTGGATGATGACGTTCACCAGGCAGTAAGATTGATTACCGGTTTTATCGCTTACGTACATTTTTACAGGATTGGGTCCAAGGTCATCGCAAGTAAAGGTTTTGGACATGACAATAGAATCAGGAGAAAAGGAGTAATTCAGCGTGCTGCCTCCACATCCGGGCTCACTTTTTAGATTGAGGTCTTTTGCCCAGATCTGCACCATGCCTTCATCATTTCTTCCGTCACCATCAGTATCTCTACCCATCAATGGTATTGCCATTTCGGCGATACAAATAGGTGTTGGAGCCTTTCCACCTTTTACAGTAACAAAAAACTCACAATATTTTTTGCTGCCACAGCCATATTGTATGGTGTATACAACTTTGGTTTTACCCACCGGATATCTGCCCGAAGCATTTGGTCCTTTTGACCGGGCATATGGAGAATTGTTGGTGATGGTATATTCGCCACCACATGAAGAAGGATCTACTTCAAGATCGGGGAGCACCACTTCACCATAATTGCAATCTTCTACGACAATAGTGGTATCATTAGGACAATTAACCTCGGGAATATCGTTGTTGATGATCATGATGTACTGGTCATAATACCATATGCCATCCTGACTCCACCCACCAGTATTGGCCTGACACCAGTCCATGACTTTCCATCTTCTGATCAGCTTTTTACAACTTGCATTTACTTCATATAGGTTATCTGTTTTTCCCACAGCGATCATGCTGCAACCTACCTGATCGTAGGTAGGCTTACCTGTAACAGATGGGTCTGTATCGGGATCGCAACCGGTAAGAAATACTTCTTTCGGGGGCCAGTGGATATTTTTTTCTTTGAACAGACCACCCGGAAGACCTATGTATATGGTTTGAGTACATGTTTCAAGATTCCAATATGGATCTTCTACCGTCCAAGTCCTGGTGATGTAGCCGCCGCCACAACCATTGAGAAATTTTTTAACAACCGGTGTACCTGCACTGTGATAACCATTATGATCGTGATATACGGCGTTTCCAAATTTTGACAGATCGGAAATATCTGCGCTACACGCGACTGTAGTGTCATTGGGGCAGATCAACGACCAAAGCGCCTCATTGCTGTACACCTTAGTGGTACAAAAGACAATACTTAACCATAAAACTCTTGTAAAAAGTTTTTTCATAATTCGATTTTTAGGATGGTGAGTAATTTTTTGAAGAAAGTGATGATCCTGGTCATCAAAAACATATTAAAACAAAATTACATATGTTTTTGCTTATATTCCAATTCTATATAAAATATTTTAAAAAATTCAGGGTATTAACTGATGTTTTGATATTTGGTAAATAACCACCTTATTGATCATATTAATTTTTGGAATAATGGCTAAGCACCTGTATATCCATAGGATACAGTTGATATAATATTTTATATATAAGTCAGCGGATTTAATGATCTTGATCAGTCCACTTTTTGGGCCAGATTGTGTAAATTTAAAGGCCTGATTATTAAGGCAAATACTTTGTTTAACCTGTTTAAAGCTACAATCATGCACAACACAACAGAAATCCGAAATGTGGTATTCATGGGCCACTCGGGCAGTGGCAAGACCAGTCTTGCCGAAACCATGTTGTTTGAGGCAGGAGCCATCACCAGAAAAGGCTCTGTCGAAGAAGGTAATACAGTTTCTGACTTTTCAAGTCTTGAAAAAGAGCGGCGAAATTCTATATTCTCTACGCTCATGCATGCGGTCTGGAGAGGGAACAAGATCAATATGATCGATACTCCGGGCTACGACGATTTTGTAGGAGAAGTGATATGTTCTTTGAAAGTTGCTGATACCGGGCTTTTGGTGGTCAATACAGCGCATGGTGTGGAGGTAGGCACCGAAATTTTGTGGGAATATACCCGAACTTTTCATACCCCGACTGTCATTGTTGCCAATCAATGTGACCATGATAATTCCAATTTTCAGGCCACTCTTGACCAGGCAGTTGAAAGATTTGGCAATTCGGTGATTGCCTTTCAATATCCTGTGAAGGAGGGGGTGGGCTTCAATGCCATCATCGATGCCCTCAGAATGGTCATGTATGTATTTCCCGATGGTGGAGGAAAACCCATCAAACAGGAAATTCCTCAAAATGAGATGACCAAAGCAATGGAACTGCACAACGCCATCGTCGAAGCGGCAGCTGAAAATGACGAAGGTTTGATGGAACGTTTTTTCGAAAATGGAACCCTCACTGAAGAAGAGCTTACCAAGGGACTTAGACTGGCCATGGTGCACCAGCAAATCACGCCGGTATTTTGTGTATCTGCTACCAGAAATATGGGAACAGGACGCCTGATGGGATTCATCAATGATATTTGCCCCTCCCCAGCTGATGTAAAACCGGCCCCGCTGGAAAACGGAAAGACCCTTGTGTGCAATTCAAGCGACCCAAATACGACAATATTCATATATAAGACCATGACAGAACCTCAGGTGGGCATGGTCAGTTATTTTAAAGTATACAGCGGTACGGTCAACTCCGGGGATGATCTGGTAAATGCAGATCACCAACACCATGAACGGATCAGTCAGCTCTATGTTTCCGAAGGTAAAAACAGGACTGCCGTCAATCATTTAAAAGCCGGAGATCTTGGCGTTACTGTCAAACTCAAAGACAGCCATACCAACGACACCTTGTCAGTCAAGGGAAGTGGCAATGTGGTCAAAAAAATTGACTTTCCAGAGTCAAAAATCAGAACAGCGGTCAGGCCTATGGGCAAGAACGATATGGAAAAACTCATGAAAGCCCTGCATCAGATTCAGGAAGAAGATCCTACCATCAAAATAGAACAAAATGCAGCCCTCAAACAAGTTTTGCTCCATGGACAAGGTCAGCTCCACCTCGACATCACCAGATACAGAATAGAAAAAGTCAATGGCATTGAAATGGAGTTTGAAAAACCCCGAATCATGTATTCAGAAACCATCACAAGGAGTGCTGAGGAAGCCTATAGACACAAAAAGCAAACCGGTGGTGCAGGACAATTTGCGGAAGTGCACATGCGCATTGAGCCTTATTACGAAGGCATGCCCGATCCTCCGGGCCTTACCGTAAGAAACCGAGAAATAGAAGAACTTGACTGGGGTGGTAAACTGGCTTTTTACTGGTGTATAGTGGGTGGTTCAATAGATTCCAAGTACAGCTCAGCCATTAAAAAGGGTATTCTACACCAGATGGAGGCAGGGCCACTTACCGGATCCCATTCACAAAACATTAGGGTCAGCATCTACGATGGCAAGATGCACAGCGTGGATAGCAATGATATGGCATTTATGCTCGCGTCGTCTTCAGCTTTCAAAAATGCATTCAAACAAGCAGGTCCACAATTGTTGGAACCCATTTATGAACTTGAAGTGCTGTGCAGCGATCAGGTGATGGGAGACATCATGAGTGATCTGCAGACCAGGAGGGCCATCATCACAGGTATGGGTGCAGAAGGGCACTATCAAAAGATCACTGCCAAAGTGCCGCAGGCAGAAATGTACCAGTATTCCTCCACCTTACGGTCACTGTCTCAGGGCAAGGCCAAGTTTACCAGAAGGGTGGTAGAGTTTGCTCCTGTTCCTCCTGAAATTCAGGCACGGCTTATACAGGAACACATCGAAGAATTGGCGGAAGCCTAGGTTAAACAAAAAAAGGGTTGTCGTTGCTGACAGCCCTTTTTTTATTGGTGCGCCCGGCATGTCGCACATACTTGAGGGTTAAAGTCCCTTATGCGCCCGACAAGGGGAAGCATTAGCTAAA
>JAGQWX010000041.1 GCA_020436935.1 Saprospiraceae bacterium | reverse complement strand
AGTACATACGGTGGTGTGAGAGGTCGACAAAGATAAATTTGATCTAAAGTCATTTATCTTTGTCACCTACTCGATTTCAACAGTATAGTAGGAGAAATTCATTATATGTAATAATTTTTGTATTTATAAATTGCCATAAAATAGTATTTTATAGTGATTTTATAACAAATTTATTTTGCCATTTTTTATAAGTTAATTACTGCCTTACTCATTAGAATTCATTTGTATTTGTCAAAATATTCCCGATTTTAGTATTTTTGATTATATTCGGGTTCAGGTTAAACCAAAAAATCTTTCCCATGAGTAAGTTGATGTATCTATTTGCATTCTTGTGCATTTTTTCAGTGAATGTTTTTGCAGTCAATACTTCTGTGACCACACAAATGCAGTGGAACAGTTTGGGCACCGTAATTCCTCCGGGAGACACTGTTTTTATTGAAGAATCTGCTGTCATTGTCAACACTACTATGCCGGGAATCTCCATTCAAGGTGTATTAATTGTTTATGGGTCTTTTACCATGGATATGTCAGGGGCAGGAATTGCTGCCATTGGTAAGGTGATCAATTATGGCACATTCGTAGTCAATCAGGGTTTAGCCATCATAGGAACTTTTGTGAATGCAGGTATGATGGATCTGATGAGCGCCGGTATCGATATAGTAACTGGTGGTTTACTTGTCAATAATGGAACCATCATGCATGGTCCGGCAATAATTAATAATGGTGTTTTTGCAGGGAATTGTGGAACAATAATTGGCCCTGGTGTTGAGAATAGGCAAGGAATAGATGTTGAATCTCCACTCGGATCTGAGTGCAATGATGGCAATGCAGGAACAGAAAATGATGTGATTGTCAACAACGAACAGTGCCTTTGCCAGGGATCATTGATAGCTCCAATTCCTACCATGTCACAATGGGCATTGATGATTTTATTGTTGATGAGCTCAGTTATAGGAGTGGTGGTTATTAAGTCCAGAAATCAAATATTGGCCCGTCAATAGGTGTTTTTGGTTCCCAAATTCAAATAGTACCTTTTACAAAACATACATTTCAAACAATTTTTCCAGCAACTTCTGAGGTTCTGAACATATGCCTGTGTGGGTAGGTGAGGTCTGTACCACGGTGCTCCTTCTTGCTGCAAGCCATCGGAAACGAGATGGAGCATCAAGTCTAGCTACGGGAGATTTCGTGTCGATGCCATGCGCAATATGTTCAAATGCTTTAAGGTGCTTTTCGATTTCTACCAAATCAGCTTCGGCATCTAAAGCCAGTACTTTGTTGCTATGCAAATGAATTTTTACCCCAAGAAATTCGGGTCTTTTGCAAAAAACAATGACGCCCGCATTGATAAATTCTTCCTTTTCTACCCTTGGAACAATCCGTATGACAGCATACTCAAAAACAAAGCCCTTATCCATTGGTCATCGATTTTAAGTGAGTTGCGACCAAATGAATTCTAGTCTTGAGGAAATCAGAATACTCCCTTTTTATTGAGTCAGGACCCTCTTCGACATTATACGCGGTAAGCCAGTCAGCTGGCAAAAGTCCTACTACTTCATCGATTACTTCAGGAGTAATCTTTGATAACATCCATTCGTTTGCCCGGTCAATGTCAGAAAGCTTACTAAATAGTACATGGTCCTTGATGAGTGGGAAGCTTTTTTCACTGGCACCTTTCCTATTGTCCCAGTTGTGGTGGAAATAAAGCGATGCGCCATGATCGATCAACCACAAATCGCCTTTCCAAACCAACATATTGGTGTTTTTGTAAGTGCGGTCCACGTTGGTCAGCAGATAATCCAACCAAACAATCCTTGAAGCAATTTGAGGTTCGATCTCAGTTGCGGCAGGATCGAAAGTAATGGCCCCGGACAGGTAGTGTACGCCCAGGTTAAGTCCCGTACTAAATTTGAGTAAATCCTGTATTTCCTCATCAGGTTCAGTTCTGCCAAAACTTTCGTCGAGATAGCAAAAAACAAGTTCTGGGGTATAAAATCCGGAAACTTTTGCCAGCATGCCTCCAATGAAGTCAGAAACCAAAGCCTTTGTTCCCTGGCCTGCACCTCTGAATTTTGTAACATACAAGAAACCATCATCAGCCTCAGTGATGGCAGGCAAAGAGCCTCCTTCTCTCAGTGGAGTCAGATACCTTATAATATTTACGTGCCGAATGGGGTGGATCATACGTTGAATTAAGCCTCAAATATAGAATTATATCAAGTCCATTTGAACTTGCCTTTTCAAATTATATATTTTCCTGAAGTCTATATTACTTGCCATCCATTTTTCAAATAATGCCTCGCTTAGAAATCTTTTGAAACAAATCCAGGCATGTCCCAAAGATTATATTATAAATAATTTTAATTTAAAATTATAGTATGGTCTGTGGTTAAGAATAGAAATATATTTACTCAAAGGTAAAATTTAGAGAAATATTTGGCTAATTTGGCAACATATTAGTGTAATAATGGCCAATCAAATTATCCAAAGAGTATACGCCAATCATCCGGAGCCAAACCATGAGTTAAAAAATGTTTTGACGGTGGAGCAGTTTATTGACTTGCTCGTTGAAGAGGAAGATTATTTTCCTGGAGAACAGCACAATACCAAACTCATGATCTCCAGGCTTAGGAAAATATTCTATGATCAATGGGGTTGGAATACAGAACTGATCAAGGGAGCTACGCATATCGAGGGAAGATATGATGTTATTATTGTTGAAGACGGCACTGAACATACCAAAGAAATCAAAAGATACAAGCAGTTCAATTATGCTCCTAAACACAGGAGTGTTGTTTATAAAAAGAACGACCGTGTTTATGGAGATACAAGGGCTGGCCAGCCAACTTTTATATATTCTTATGATCATCAGGAAGTTGTGCTTCCCGATGGTAACTATTGCGATATTGCGCACATCCTTGCCGGGCTTGATGCTTGCAACCATCCTCAAGTGGTCACTCCATTGCCGGGTTTTTTATCCTTTATGTATAAACTCTTCCCATATGTTGGTTTTAATATGGACATGGCCACATGGCTTGGAGATGTTGGTAGTGCTTCAGGTGACTTTCTGTTCTATTATTTGCTGAATAGTAAGACAGCCGATATTAATATGCAACAATATTACATAGACGTGAATAATCCTGGTTCCGACCTATTGGGCAATATAGACACCTATGTAATCAGGGATTCATATGAAGTTGGATCTGAGAACGGCGAACGATTCACAGACATACTCAAAGACTATTACCTTACGGACAACGCCTTTAGGAAAAAAAGAGTTACCATTTTCTGTAAATCAGTTGGACTAGGAGAATATGCTGATGGTAAATTTTCAAATGAGGCCAATTGGACCAGGTATTATTCAAAACAATTGCTTAATGAAACTTCATTTCAGGTCTTCAGTGTTACTGATGAAAAAATCCACAGCATATGGTTGCCGCTTGCAGTATGGTTTGGATTTTACCAAAAACAACTCAAAACCAAACCTCTTCTGATAAATTTCATTGAAGCCCTAAAAAGAGAAGTTATAAAAGAAAAAGAATTATCACCAATTGCTTAACCAGATCTATTTATTATGAGTGAGAAAAGACAACTTTCGATACAATTACTGGCAATTGCCGCAATATTTGCAGTGCCTTATATTGGAGCTTATATTGTTTATAATGGTATATTTCCACAGGATTATTTTGCATTTCCTCACTTATCTGCTGTAGATAAGTATTGTTTTTCCATGCCTGTTTTCGTTGGTATAAGTTTACTAGGTGCAGCCATGGCAGCATTTGTTGTAATTCCCGGCTTATTTGGTTTTAAAAAAGTAGAAAAGCCTGTAGAGCCGGTTGTTGAGAAAGTATCACTTCCTTCCTGGTTTTGGGTAGGACTTGTCATGTGGGGGGCTGCAATTGCATCCTTTGTTTTTAAATGGAGCAGTCCGAAATTGCTTGTAAATTGGGTCGATCTACCTCTGTTTTGGGGCTTTACACTTATGTTGGATGGGTGGGTGTATGTAAGAAGAGGAGGACATTCTATCATAGGTGACCATCCCAGAGCCATGTTTGGCATTGGGGTTTCGGCGATTTTAGGCTGGCTGATATTTGAATATCTGAACAATTACGTTTTGGAATCTTGGTATTACCCTATGGGAGAATTGATTCCAGACGATGAGTTTGTGATATATGCAGTGTTGGGATCTTCAGGGCTTATACCACCATGTATAGAAATTTATGCCCTTTTGCGCACCTTTCCGGCTCTTTCAGTAAAGTACACCAAGGGGCCAAAGATAACCATGCCACGCTGGGTAGAATGGACACTGCTCATCATCACCGTTGCTTCACTGTTCCTGGCACCGTTTTTCCCGGACATATTATTCGGGGCATTGTGGTTTTCTCCGATGGCCCTGTTGGCGATAGTCCTTGATAGATGCGGAATTTGGAACCCATTTACACCCATAAAAAACGGAGATTATTCATATATGGTCTTACTGGCATTGTCCTATCTCATTTTAGGGTTTTGCCTCGAAGGTTGGAATTACCTCAGTGCTACACATATCACCGGAGCACCCAATTATTGTGGTGAAGTTCATCAAGTCATGGAAATGACCCACAATGCTTCTTATTGGGTTTACAGCATTCCTTTTGTTGACAAGTTCCATATATTCGAAATGCCTCTTTTGGGATTTCTTGGATATTTGCCTTTTGGCGTATATTGTGGGGTATGGTGGATCTTCTTTGCATCAATGCTAGGAGTAAAAACTGACTTTGCAAACAGAGGTTATTAATACATGATTAAAAATATTTTGGGAGTCTTATTGTTTTTGTTGGCGTCTTCACCGCTGGTGAGCCAGAGCCAGGTGATATGGTCTAAACAAAAACAAGGTCTCCAAATCCTTAACCAGGTGTCTGTTGCGAAAGACAATGGTCATATCATCACCATAGATGACGCCATTAAGGCCTTTGAAAATGGAGAATTTACAATCAATAACAATAAAATCTTCAACGAAGCCCTCGATCCGGGGTACTATTGGTTTAAATTTGATATCACAAATACAACTGAAGATGACCTCGTTTTAGAAATTTCCCAGGCGATTTTACCCGAGGCAATATTGTATGCCAGGCTGCCAGATGGAAGCTGGCAATCAATCTCAAACGGATACAAAAAGCGTTGGCAGGACAAAGGAATAAAAAACCAATTTCAGGACTTCCATCTTTGCAAAACATGCACTTCGTTTTATCTGAAAGCCAATACCACCATGCTTCCCATAGACATGAAGTTATGGAGCAGGGACAGTTTTGAGAATAAAACACTGATCAACAGGATCGTATTTGGAGGCATTCTTGGCTTTATGTTTTTCGTCATCATTTACAATTTGTTCCTTTTCTTCACGATCAGAAGACTGGAGTATTTCCTTTATACCGTTTTGATCTTGGGCTATTTGTCCTTCACATTGACGGTGTCTGGATATCTGATCTATCTACTGCCCCAGCCAGATCTTTGGAATTGGTTTATCTATGTACCCATCATGTTACAGCCTTTGGGCTTGTATTATTGCATGGTTTTTTTAGAGGTAGACAAACATCCAAGCATCAAAAAGTGGTCTACATATTTGCTGTATTACCTGATTGCCTACTGCTTTATAAACTTTTTCTTCGGAAGACCATTTGTTCAAACCGTTAATCAACTCAACGCTGTGATTGGTATGACAGCCATGATTGCCATTGGCTACCAGGTAGGGCGAAGAGGAAATAAGATGGGGGATTATTTCGCGCTGGCTTATGTGATGATGCTTCTCTTTGGCATTCTGGATATTTGTTATATCAGATACGGCACCCCTCAATATTTATTTGACATTGGATATATAGTCATTGCGTTTTTGCTGGAGGTGATCATTTTGTCCTACTTGCTTACCAAACGACTCGACTGGGAAAATAAAGCAGCCATTCTATCCAAGGAAGAAGCTCAGCAGAAGCTGGTGACAAAAACCCTTGAAAATGAGCGCATTGTCAAAGATCAAAACATTTTGCTGGAAAAGGAAGTAAATCAAAGAACAGCCGAGCTAAAGCAATCCCTCGAAGACCTGAAGCAAACACAGGCACAACTCATTCAATCAGAGAAAATGGCGAGCCTTGGAGAATTGACGGCCGGTATAGCCCATGAAATTCAAAACCCATTGAATTTTGTCAATAACTTCAGTGAAGTAAGTACAGAATTGATTGATGAAATGTCTGAATACCTGGACAAGGGCGACTTGACCGGTGTCAGGGAATTGACCCATGACCTAACTCAAAATCTTCAAAAAATCAACCATCATGGCAAAAGAGCCGGTGACATTGTAAAAAGCATGCTGCAGCACAGTCGCGCACATTCAGGACAAAAAGAATTGACAGATCTGAATGCACTGGCTGATGAATATCTGAGATTGGCCTACCATGGTCTCAGGGCAAAAGACAAATCTTTTAATGCAGGGCTAGAGACAGATTTCGACCCCAACATACCCAAAATTGAAATCATTCCTCAAGAGATGGGTAGGGTATTGCTCAATCTCATTACCAATGCTTTCCATGCTGTCAATGAAAGGAGCAAAACCGGTGAAGTTGGGTATAAACCCTTTGTTTGGGTGGGCACAAGGCTCGTCGCAAATGAAATAGAACTTTTTGTAAAAGACAACGGAACCGGTATTCCTGATCAGATCAGGGATAAAATCCTGCAGCCATTTTTTACGACAAAACCTACCGGACAAGGGACAGGACTTGGCTTGTCATTGGCATATGATATCATCACAAAAGGCCACAACGGCCAACTCAAAATAGACACTAAAATTGGAGAAGGAACATCATTTATAATCAATCTAAAAATTTAATCCATTAGTATGAATATCTTAGTTGTAGATGATGAAAGAGATGTGAAAGATTTATTTGAACAAAGATTTAGAAAGGAAATCAAGGTAGGCGAGTTTGATTTCTCCTTTGCATTCAATGCCCGTGAGGCTCAGGATTTACTGGAAGATATCGACGTCAATTCTATGTTGGTCTTGTCAGATATCAACATGCCTGGTATGAGTGGCCTGGAATTGCTGAAATGGATCAAGGAGAAATATGAAGTGCCGCCACCTGTAGTCATGATGATCACCGCTTATGGAGATCAAAAAAACTATCAGGAAGCTATGCGACTCGGTGCAGATGATTTTCTTACAAAACCTTTGGATTTTCAATTATTAAAAAATAAACTCAAAACCATGTCATTATGATAAAGATTTTGGTTGTCGATGACGAACCAGATCTGGAAACATTGATCAGGCAGAAGTTTCGTCAGAAAATCAGGGAGGGTGCATATGAATTCGTTTTTGCAGAAAACGGTCTTACAGCGCTGGAAAAAATTACTACGCATTCAGATATAGATATTGTACTCAGTGACATCAATATGCCTGAGATGGATGGTCTTACCCTACTTGGCAGACTCAATGATGAATGGCCGCTGGTGAAATCAGTCATCGTTTCTGCATATGGAGATATGGAAAACATCAGATCGGCGATGAATAAAGGTGCTTTTGATTTCATCACCAAACCGATCAATTTTGAAGACCTTAGCCTTACCGTAGAAAAAACCATCAAGCAGGTCAATCAGATCAAAGACAGCATCAGAGCTGTCCAGGAGAACAACATCATGAGGATGTATGTCGACGAAAACGTGCTCCAATTTATGGGCACCAAAAAATTTGAAGAATCGCTGACTGAAAATGAAACTGTAGAAGGGACAGTCGCTTTTATTGATATTTGCGGGTTCACAGCAGTAAGTGAGAAGGAATCACCAGATACAGTTGTCACACTGCTCAATAAGTACTTTGACATCATGGTCAAGGAAATCATCAACCAGGGTGGAATCATAGATAAATTCATTGGTGACTGCATCATGGCGGTTTTTAGGGGAGATTTCCACATTGATCGTGCCATTGATGCCAGTCTGGCCATTAAAGAACAGCTGAATAAGCTCACCGATGAGCAAGTTTTTCTTCCACGGGTATCAATTGGTATACATAGTGGGGAAATGATTTCGGGCAACATTGGTTCAGCAGCGCTCAGGAGATTTGACTACACCGTTATAGGGGACACTGTTAATACAGCACAACGCCTCCAGGGCATAGCCGGTGAGAACCAGATTTATATCCATGAAGAATGTTATGAATCCATCAAACAGTCATTCCAATGTAAACATATTGGCACGTTTGAGGTCAAAAACAAGACCAAAGAAATGATAGTTTATGAAGTGCTGGGTTAAGAATTAAAGCCTTTTATTGGATTACGGGCATAATTTTTGACCACAATTCTCCATCAAACCCGGACACCGCAAATGATGGTTTTAGCGGAAAAGCTGCATCCCCCATTCTGATTACTATCATTTTTTTACTGGGTACTATGTACAGCCTTTGGTCTTCTGCGCCCATTGCTGCGTACATGTCAGAGGGAGCAGTAGGTATAAGTGTCGACTGAAAAACCTCCTGGGTGCCCGGGAGCATAAAATGACTTTTGCCATTGAGCCACCAGAAATATCCATAAGAAGCATTGATGTCCTGTGAAGGATTGCGGGCATCATCCAGGAAATCTTTCGGAACGATTTTTTTATCCATCCATTTGCCATCGTTCTGGATCAGTATACCAAACCGGGCCATGGACCTTGCAGAACTGTGGTAAATTCTGAAAATGAGGCCATGTCTCCAAAAGCCATCCATGCCTATTTGACTTGCCAGTTTTTCATTAAAATAATCATCAAAAGTCTTGTTCGATGCATTGGCAACGACATCCATCAATTTCTGGAAAATATTGTGGTAGGCCCACCTGGTACCAGCATCGGCCTTATACAACAATTTAGAAGGAATGGTGAGCTGACTTTCTTCGTCATCAATGCCTGAGGTCATGGTCAGCAAGTGACGTATATTGATGAGATCTTCTTTCGCTTCCGGAGCAGAAGTCCATTTTTTACCCAGATAATCGCTTACTTTTTCATTGATTTTAAGAAGCCCGTCTTCTTCAGCAATACCGGTGATAGAACTCACCAGGGTCTTGCCGGCACTGTTCCATTGCCAAGGAGTCGTGGCGGTGTGGCCGTCATAATATTCTTCAAAAACAATTCTGCCATTGACCAGGATCATAAATGATTTGGTATGGGTGTCCTTTAAATAATTCCTGAGATTTTGGAGTTGAGAACGGTCCCATCCCAGACTTTCCATAGAAGTGGTATCCCATGAATTACCCTGAAGGGGAGGAAAATAATATCCATTTTCAACAATCGGGTCCTCCTTCATACAGGAAAAAAGGGTAAGCATTAAGAGGATTGGGAGAATTGTTCTGATTTTCATATGCAACTGGTTTGTCTTTTAGAGTCTAATTGAATGAAAAGGTTTAAAATTTTGCTGGGGAATAGAGATGAAACGCAACATAAACAGCCGGAATTATAAAGTACACCAGTAATTGAGTCGCGGAATTGGGCTCGGGGAATTTATGGCGAAGAATTTCAGGATGGTTAATTAATGCCGTAAATGTGACATATACGTCACGATAGGGTAGCTGGAGCATTAGGACATGGAGAAATATAGCAGTAGTAAATGTGACATATACGTCACCTCACCCTGATGTTTTTAAAATGAAATTAAAATGCTGTAGTAAATGTGACATATACGTCACTTCAAGCCCAATGGTTTAAGGTGAAAGTAAAGAGTTGTAGTAAATGTGACATATACGTCACCTCAGTCTAAAGTTTAAAAATGAAAGTAAAATGCTGTAGTAAATGTGACATATACGTCATGATAGGGTAGTTGAGTATAAGGACATGGAGAAATATAGCAGTAGTAAATGTGACATATACGTCATGATAGGGTAGTTGAGTATAAGGACATGGAGAAATATAGCAGTAGTAAATGTGACATATACGTCACGATTGGCTAGTTGAAGATATAGGCACAAAGGAATTTAGCTACCGTAAATGTGACATATACGTCATACTTAGTATTAAAGCATTTGCACGGAAGTTCACTCTTTCAAGATGATGGAATCATGCCCCCTGAAAAATAGAATAAGAAAGTAGTCGTATTATTTGATCAATTCAAACTTGTATTTCACAATTTTGAAGAAAGGCCTGTTGTTCTTCGGATCAATATTTCTGAGGTAGATGTCGATGTCAATAGTTTCTGACTGTTCTTTTTCTTCGCTGTCAAATGTTACATCCAGGTAGGCCTTTTCACCAACTTTCACTTTATTGCGTGGCCAGTCAATGGTCGTACAGCTGCATCCGGAAACAATTTCAAAATCAAGAGGTTCGGTACCATCATTGACGAACTCAAACTTGAATTTTCTCTTTTCACCATGTTTCACCTTACCGAGATCAATGAGCTCCTTTGTGAAAGTCATGTGTGGACCTTTTACTTTGGCAGTGACACCGGCAGATGTTTTAGGTGTGGAAATGGTTTGTGCCTGTGTAGATTGAGATGCAAAGAAGGCAGCAAAAAACACAAAAAGAAAAAATCTTGATTTCATAAATTTTAATAATATGATACAAATATTAGAAGAATTCGTCATTGTCGTGTTTAATGAAAAGTTAAACCAAAATAAATTTAATAAAACAATCTTTTTCACAAATTGTTAAATTATATACAGTTTGTTTTTAATCTGAAATAATCAGAATTAAGACGTCAGCTCGGCCCAAAAAGTGTTAAAAAATTGCAAACTTTGTAGGAGACCAAATGATCATGTTAATTAAAACCGCCAACATATGAACATCAGACCAATAAGGAAACTGCTTGTAGCCAATCGGGGCGAAATTGCCATCAGAGTATTTAGAGCTGCATCAGAACTGAACATTCGCACGGTAGCCATATTTACCTATGAAGACAGATATAGTTTGCACAGGTATAAAGCCGATGAAGCTTATAAAATTGGTGCTGATGAAGATCCGCTCAAACCATATCTGGACATTGAGGAGATCATCAGAGTTGCTTTGGAAAATGACGTGGATGCCATACATCCAGGATATGGCTTTTTATCGGAAAATGACCATTTTGCTTCCCGTTGTCAGGATGCGGGAATCATTTGGATTGGTCCGGACCCAGATGCCATGCTTGCAGTGGGTGATAAAATCAGGGCCAAGGAAATTGCCATGCGCGTCAATGTACCCATAGTATCTGCATCCGAAGGAAGTATAGACAATTTTGAAGAAGCGTTTGTAGTGGCTAAGCAGGTAGGTTTTCCTGTGATGATCAAAGCCGCAACAGGTGGAGGGGGAAGAGGCATGCGTGTCGCCAGAAAGGAGGAAGACTTCAAGACACTCTACCACGAAGCCAGTGGGGAGGCAAAGACTGCTTTTGGAAATGCAGCGGTTTTCATTGAAAAATTCATAGAGAATCCAAGACACATCGAGGTCCAGATCCTGGGCGATCACCACGGCAACCTTATCCATTTGTTTGAGCGGGACTGCAGCGTACAGCGACGTTTCCAGAAGGTAGTAGAAATTGCTCCGGCGACTACACTCACAGCGGCAACAAAAGACAAGCTTTACAGATATGCGGTAGACATTACTTCAGCGGTAGGTTATAAAAATGCAGGGACCGTAGAGTTTCTGGTTGATAAAGATGAAAACATTTATTTCATTGAAGTCAACACCAGGATTCAGGTCGAACATACCATCACTGAGGTCATCACCGGTATTGACCTGGTGAAGGCTCAGATTTTGATCGCCATGGGGCATCCATTGTCCCACGAGGCCATAGACATCAAGTCCCAGTCTGATGTACAGATGAGGGGAGTGGCTATACAGTGTAGAATTACCACAGAAGACCCAAGTAACGGATTCAAACCCGATTATGGCAGGCTTGTTGCGTATCGCAGCGCAAGTGGTTTTGGCATCAGGTTGGACGCTGGTCATGCATATGCGGGAGCCAACATTTCGCCCTTCTTTGACAGCTTACTGGTTAAGGTGACAGCATGGGGGCGCAACAGGAATGAAGCTGCCGACAAGCTGCTCCGCGCGTTGCGCGAGTTCAGAATACGGGGAGTGAAATCCAATATTCCATTTCTCATCAACCTCCTGGGCCATCCGGATTTCAGGAAGGGTGATATTTCTGTCAACTTTATCGGCGAGCATCCGGAACTGCTCACTCCGCCTCAGTGGAAGGACCGGGCGACAAAACTGATCACTTATCTTGGAGATGTCATTGTCAATGGCCAGCCCGAGATCAAAAGTTTTGATCCGAATAAGGTATTTCCAAAACCAGTGATAGTACCTTTTGACAGCAATGCAGAATTCGAAGACGGCTGGAAACAGACCCTGTCTGAATATGGGGCAGCAGGAGTGGTAGAAAGACTCAAGTCTACATCGGCCATTCAATATACGGATACTACTTTCAGAGACGCCCATCAATCCTTGCTCGCAACTAGAATGCGCACCAAAGACATGATAGCCATAGCGGAGAGTTTTGCCCGCCATCATGGTAAGGATGTGTTTTCCATGGAAGTGTGGGGTGGGGCTACGTTTGATGTTTCTATGAGGTTTCTCAAAGAATCTCCATGGAGGCGCCTCAAAATGCTTCGAGAACTCATGCCCAATGTCATGCTGCAAATGCTTTTGAGGGGCAGCAATGCCGTTGGTTATAAAGCTTATCCGGACAATTTGATCGAAGCATTCATCATAGAATCAGCCAAAACTGGGATTGACGTCTTCAGGATATTTGATTCACTCAACTGGCTGGAGGCCATGAAAACTTCCATCAGAACAGTCATCAATGAGACCGATTCGGTGGCGGAGGTGTGCATGTGTTACACAGGCGATGTCCTCAATCATCCTAAGTACAATCTGGATTACTATCTGGATATGGCCCGCAGAATTGAGGATGAAGGTGCGCACATTTTGGCGATAAAAGACATGGCTGGTTTGCTCAAACCTAATGGAGCGAAAGCATTGATTGAGGCGCTTAAATCATCTTTGGAAATTCCAATTCACCTCCATACGCATGACACTTCGTCCATCCAGGCAGCCACCTATCTGGCAGCAGTTGATGCAGGGGTTGATGTCATTGATGTGGCCATTGGTTCGATGTCGGGCCTGACTTCTCAGCCCAATTTCAATTCAATCGTGGAAATGATCAAAGGCCATGAGCGGGAAAATCCTATTGATGTCCATACCCTCAATAAGTTTTCTGATTATTGGGATGCGGTGAGGTCGTATTACTATCCCTTTGAGACAGAAATGAAGGCCGGTTCGGCGGATGTGTATGAACATGAAATTCCCGGCGGTCAATACACGAACCTGAAACCTCAGGCCAGGTCACTGGGATTGGAAGATAAGTTTGATTTGATCAAAGACAACTACAAGGCCGTCAACGACTTATTTGGGGGCATTGTGAAGGTGACTCCTTCTTCCAAGGTCGTCGGTGATATGGCAATGTTCATGACTGCCAATAATTGTACCGTCCAGGATTTGATTGAAAAAGGTGACCAGATAGCATTCCCCGACAGCATGATTGCCATGATGAGGGGTGATTTGGGACAAAGGGACGAGGGTTGGCCGGTGGAGTTTCAACAAAAAGTACTCAAAGGCGAGCAGCCCTATGAACGCAGACCAAATGAATACCTGGAATCTCTGGACCTTGAAAAGGAGTTCAAGGATTTCTGTGTAAAATTCCCCGAAATGGCGGAGTATCAAAACTTCTTGTCCTACCAGCTGTATCCCAAGGTATTTGAGGGTTTTTACAACCACATGGAGCAATTTGGAGAAGTCACTCACCTTCCGACCAAAGATTTCTTTTTCGGCCTGAGCCACAACGAAGAGATCATGGTAGACATCAGTAAAGGTAAGAGCATACTCATCCAGTTTCTCAACGTCAATGCTCCGGATGCACACGGCAACAGGATGGTCATTTTCAGGGTCAATGGGGCTGATCGAAGTGTTGTCATCAAGGATAAAAAAGCTAAGATTGAGGTCATTTCCAATCAAAAAGTCAGCGCACCTGAGCATGTAGGGTCTCCTTTGCAGGGAAGTTTGTCCAAGATATTGGTGAAAGAAGGCCAGGAACTCCAGGTCAATCAACCATTGTTTATCATTGAAGCGATGAAAATGGAGAGCACTGTAACTTCTTCAAAAGCCGGAGTGGTGAAAAAGATTTACCTCAAAGAGAAGAGTCTGGTGGCTCAGGATGATCTGGTGCTGGAGATAGCCGAAGTCTGATAGGTGCAAATCAATTGAACCGCATACTTTTATTGAGGAATTTTGCATTTGGATGATTCCGTGCACCTGGATTTGAAGTTCTTTTGTTATTGGAGCTGGTGAGTTGAGATAACATTGGGGGAATCAGCCACAATGGCTCGAATTAATATTTTTTGCCGAATGGTACAGAAATACTAAGCCAGGGAATGATGTAAAAGCCGTCAAGCTCATCTGTGATGGGCAATATACCTCCGAAGTCAATCGCAAATCTTTTTCCCATGTATCTTGCGCCTCCACTGATGATACCTGCTGTAAAATCCTGGGCTGTGAACAAATAATTTTCTGTGAGAAATGCCCAGTTTTTGCCGGTGCGTATCAGTCCGCTCGCATTGATGGTTGGGGAATTGCTGAATCCTCCTTCTGTCGAATAGCCCCAACCCAGACCAAGGGTGAATTGTTTGTCTCTGACACCGAATGTATTGGAGCCATAAACAATTCCAACCACCTCATCGCTTTCGCCTATAATGCCCAGAATCAAGCTTCCTGCACCAAAAGCACCACGACCATTTTTATAGGGTACATTGAACTTGGGTGTGACCCAAACAGGCAGAAAATCAGTAACACCGAATAGAAAGGTCGGAATCATGCCGACCCCGGCTGTAAAATAATCAGAGAAGCCATAGGAAACCTGATTAAAAAATATCCAGGCATTTTGATAATAGGCCTCACCCTTGCGAAGACCATAGCCACTGGGGCTAAAAAAATATCTTGTCGAATGTGGGCTTGGAAGCCAATACTCGCCACCTTTCAAATCTGAAAATGTAATTTTTTTGATTGACTTAATATCTTCTTGTCTCAGGGTAAGAAGACCAACTGATGTTTCGACCTGGTAAACTTTATTTTCCTCAAAAAACGCAACTTTTCCGATGTAGGCATTGCCATCTTTCATCTCAAAAATATAGGTGCTGTCTCTTTCCACCACGGTTTGAGCCATGCCCCGTTCGCAGAGAGAAATCAGGAAAAAGAAGATGGCTATTCCTATTAATTTTTTCATTACAATACTAATTGGAGTTACAAGCTATTCAAATTATAATAGCATGTCAACTCCTTGCAAATTAATATTTAATTCTGGAATTTTGACAAAGAACATGTGATAATTCGCTGATTGATATCATCTTTGATTTCGATGAATATATATCCCTGGAAATCTACATGTCCATCAGAGGAATGACCATCTACATCATAAAGTTGAAGGTAAAAGCCATTATGGCCAGACATAAAAGCTCATCAATAACGAAAGGTACGCACTTCTGGACTGACGGACACATTGCCCATTAGCCTCTGAAGTCAAAGTGACCATGAGGTGGAGGTCTTGTTCAAAATTCAATGACAAGAAATGCTATGGCAAAGTGAGCAATTCGGTTGCCAATTGACGTGATGGAATCCCATTATTTCATTAGAACCACTTAGCACCATAGGGCATTGCTGGCCATGGGATACTCGCAAGGATGATGAGCAAGGCAACGGTAAAATATACAAAAATGGTTTTTGCACTATTTTCAGGACCCTGCTTCTTTGCCCGGATATATCCCATAGAGATGGCAATGATGGCAATGATCATACCGACAAAATGTTCTACCAGGAAGAATCTTGTCACGCTGTCTTTCATGGCTACACTACTAAAAATAACCTTTGGACTAATTACATAAAGGATAAGTCCTAACAATAATTGAGTATGTGCACTTATGAAAGTATACAGGGCGAGTTTTTTGTGGTCATCCCAGAATGGTTTTTTAGCAATCCATTTGGTCAGAGCAAATACAATTGACAATACGAGAAATAGCAATAATATCCATCTGATACCTGAGTGAGCGTGTACAAGTCCCTGATACATCTGATTTAGTTTTGGAAAATGAATGATAGTTTAGCAGTGTAAATGTAATGCCTATTCGGGACATTTAGCCAAACAAGTAAGACTTTATAGACTTAGTGTTGATTCTGATTATTGAAACTATTTTGTAATGTGGTTTGATGGCTTCGCCTAAGGCTTTCGGGGGATTAACGTAGAGTTAAAAGAATGAGCTAGCATGTAGAACCTTTTCAAAACTGTCGGAGAATTTTCGGGCATAATCAATAGAAAATTCACTGATGGTTTTATTTAATTAATTGATCAACAGTACTTTATGTAGCCATGATGCAAAAGATGTGTAAAGCCTCAATTTATTTTGAATCCTCACATGTAGATTTACTCAGTCAGTTTTCTCTTTTTGAAATAGTCAGGGTTGACAATCAAAAGACCAAAACTTTCACAGTCTTCTTTAGATGATTTGGCGTGATGAGCACCATGAGCTCTAAGAATGGCTCTGGAATATTTGCTGTCCAACTGGCGAAACCACCGAAAACGCTGGTGGATGTACACATCATGGATCAAAAAATAGATAAGTCCATAAATAGATATGCCTATTCCTACGTAAAACAGCCAGCCCAATTGATCATACGTACTTCCCAAGATATAGGCTGCGGCACTTGGAATGGCAAAAACCAGGAAAAACAAGTCGTTTTTTTCAAAAAAGCCTTCTTTTTCAAAATGAGGTTTGTGGTGGTCTTCATGCCATATCCACAACCAACCATGCATGAGGTATTTGTGGGCAAACCAGGCCACAAATTCCATTCCCAGGACAGATAAAAGTACAATTCCTATATTCAGCAGCATTTCTAGTTTTTTTTTAAACAATCAAAAAATTCAAAAGTTTACCAATTTTTCATGGTTGTCCACGGATGTATTCAATGCTTTTTTAAAGCATACGCTGGTGGCTACACCTGCATACTGACCGTAATTGCTGATTACGGTATATCCGGTGCGATGGTACATTTTGATTGCCTCTGGTTGATTGACACCTGTTTCCAAAATAGCGTCCCTAAAACCTTCGGCACTTGCCCAATGCTCCAATTCATTCAAAATCAAAACGGCATACCTGTTACCACGGTGCTCCGGCTTGACATACATCCTCTTGATCTCAGCAATGCCTTCCTCATAATATTTAAAAGCACCACAACCTACGGCTTCATCATTCACAAACAAAACCAATGCATTTTTGATAGCCCCGGTTTTATTGAATTGCGCATAAAAAGCATGGTCGTCCCCGTCTCTTATGGCCAGATCCTTGTCCAATTCAGCCACTAATCTCATAAAATCAGGATGTGTTGGATCGGTTTTTAAAAGTTCAACTTTCATGATGAAAACATTGCCTGATAAAGTTAAATAATTCGTAGAAAGATCTGTCAATTTTGTTGCCGCGAACGTTAATACAATCTTTTCGAATTTTCATTTCGCGATTAAAACCTTCATTTTCTTCTGAAAACACAACAGCATTCAATAAGCTGGTTGGCCTTAAATGATTTTTGGGAATTGGTCTTCCTGTGTTGAAATTAAAAGTCTGAGGCTTTTCATTTGTTGTTCAATGGATTTTATGTGCGATTCCATAAATCCATTTTCAAACAAATGATTCACATAGTTTAGCGCAGATGTTGCATCACAAATCACAGCTCCCTGGCGGAACTTGTGCAGGTATTCCATTTGGTCTCTCTCAAATTTGATAGAAACTTTTTCCTCATATTTAAAAACAGTTATTTTAAATCCTTCTTTTTCTGCCTCTGCAATGATCCTCATGATTTGTTTTTATAATATTCCTGAATATTTTTTGAAATGGTTTCGTATAGTTCTTTAAGGCCGGGGTAATCAGATAACAATGCCTTGTGGCGTTCCAATGTTTTGATATCTCCTCTGATGGCTGGTCCGGTTTGACCAAAATCCCCTTTCAAAAGTTTAGCAGCACTTTCTTCAATGAGGCCATTGAGCAAAGAAAAATCAACTGATGCATCCTTCAAATAGTCACATGTCAATCTTGCCAGATGATTGCCAAAGTTGTTGAGCATGACAGCAGCCAGATGGAGCTTTATTCTTTGATCAGTGTTGATGTTGTACACTTTTTCTGATATCAGGCCCGCCAGGTATTGCAGTTTGAGGTAGACCGCTTCATCACTGCACTCCAGACAAATGGGGATGTTTTTCCAATCCATAACAGCATCTTTTCTGATGGTCTGCAACGGATAAAAAACTCCTGCCTTTCTACCAAAAAGATTTTGAATGGTATCCAATGGAGTTGCCCCTGAGACATGACATACTATACTGTGATCTTGAACCTTTATTTGCCTTGCGACTGCTTCAATGTGATCGTCAGGAACCGCAAGCAGGATGACATCACTGCTGAGTGTTGTATCTTGATACGGTTTTTGGGCTGCGGTTTTTGGTGATCTGCTGTACCATATGACCTCGACATTCGCTGCAGTGAAGGCATTATAAAGTGACGTGCCAACATTGCCTGTGCCTATGATGCCCAGGGAAACAGACATCAGATTTTGCGTTCTTTTAATTTAAAGTACCACGCCATCAGCAACCCAAACATCATAAGAATACAACCAGCCCAGAAAAAGTTGATTCCAGGGAATACTTTGGCCTCAAGAATCAGATAATCTGAGCGCGGAACATCCTTGGCCAATTCCATAGATATCACCTGGGAAGGAGCCTTGTCTTTAGCCATTTTGACTGTAAATGTTTCTTCTGCAGGATTGATGCTGATCAGACGAGCATGAAGTCGCAGATCACTGCTGTAATCTTTCAAACCAAAAGGACGATTGCCTCTGATGATATAAATGGGTTTGAGTTCTTCTTCCCCTTTTGGCGTATTCACAGTAAGTATGGCTGCAATGGCCAGATCTCCTTCTTCAGATTCGTAGGCTTCATTTTTGATGTCTCTATCAAAACCTGTCAACTCAATAACATGACCGGCAAATGAAAACCTTTCTCCGTTTTTGAGTTCGAATGTTTCATATTCCAGTTCGTTTTCAGGAGTGATCAATTGATCGATGGTGTTTTCCGAAGGCCTGATGCGCATGGCCTCTGATTCGATTTTTTCCGGAAACTTGTAAACCAGCGAGCCCTTCATAGAGATGGCAGAAGCCCCTTGATTGATGACCTCTCCTTTCTGATCGATCATCTGATAGGGGATTTCTATGGCAAAATCGTGATCAGTCTTTTGAACTTCCGGGATATCGGATTCGAACTTAGGATTTGAGAATACAAATTTTAAACCATTATATTCCAGGGTGTCACCCAGCGTTACATCAATGGTTTCATACACGATAGAGTCCTCCATTTGGCGAAGCAATTCAGCATCGGTCAGGTGGGGCGGCAGGTTGACCACACAGGTAAATATGTCCTTGCCCATGTAATGTCGGGTATCCGGATTGAAAGCTGCAATTTTGGCAAAGTCATTGGAATACATGGCATTTGGCCTTAGCTTGAAGCTGTCGAGGACGTTGAGATCCTTGTCTATTTTTTTAAAATCCAAAGTGTAAAAACGCTCTCTGTCAATGAGTGTGTCTGATTCATAAGTCACCATATGACCTCTCACCAGCAAAGGCTTACCTTTAATGAGCTGTATGTATTTTTCTTCAAATCCTTCTTCATCACTCATGCCCCTAAACAGGAATGGATTGTTGAGGTGGTATGAATTTTTACCACTTGCGACCAGGCCAATCAGCATGAGGCCAAAGCCAAGGTGAGAAAAGGCAGCAGCTCCCAGTTTTATATTTTTAGAGCCCATCCTTATCAAATAATCAATATTGGCAGTTGCTACATAAGCAGCAGAAAATGTGAGCAATACAAACTGCCATTGAGGTAAAGAAACCCAACGGGATATCAGGAAAGTAGCCAGCCCTGCAATTGCCAAATAAATAGCCTGGCTAGTCAAAAAGGATTTGGTAAGTTTGCCCAAATGATATCTTAGAAATATTGTAAATCCTGAAAGCAAGCCAATAAAAATCCCGATCCAAAGCTGATATCTGTTGTAATGCTCAATGGGATCTTGTAAGACCATGCCTACATATGATGGGTCGAAAACTTTGATGATGGTATTGAAAACAGGTAATGAAGTGGCTGCAATGATCAAAATAGCGGAAAATGCCAGTACCAGACTTCCCACATAGAGCCAAAATTCTCTGCTCCACATAGACTCTTCACTGTTGCTCTCAGGAATAGATTTGAGCCTGAAGAAGAATAAAACAAGACTTGAGATTAGGAACAAAAGCAGGAAAAAAGTCAGTTGCCATTCCAGTCCCATTTCAGTAAAAGCATGCGCCGATGTGTCACCGAGAATTCCGGAACGGGTCAGCAATGTTGAATATAAAATGAACAGGAAAGACAGAATATAAAACAGATAAGTCGATTTGAGACCTTTGTTGGCGTTGTTCGCAATAAGATTGGTGTGAATTCCTGCGACCATAATGATCCAGGGAACCAGGGATGAATTTTCAACAGGGTCCCAGGCCCAGTAACCTCCAAAAGACAAGGCCTCATAAGCCCATAAAGCTCCCATAGTAATGCCCACTCCCAATGCACCGCCGGAAAAAAGAGCCCATCTGAAACCAGGTTTGAGCCACTCCTGATGCTCTTTGAGCATCAGACCAGATAATGCGTAAGCAAATGGAACCAGTGTTGAAGCAAAACCAAGGAACAACATTGGGGGATGGATGGTATTCCAGTAATTCTGGAGCAATGGGTTGAGTCCCCTTCCTTTGATGAGGGAGAGATACTGAGCATTGCTAAATATCGGAGCCTCAAGGTTTTCTCTGATCAATACCATTGGGTTGGACCCCAACTTAAAATCTTCAGCAGTAAATGGAAGATAAATGCCCAACAACATTGAACTCAAACACACTTCCACCAGCATAAAAACAGAAAGCACTGGTACTCTCCAACGTTTGTCTGTAAACCATATGATGCCACCGAGAACAATGTGCCAGAACATCCAAAGCATGAAACTACCTTCCTGACCTTCCCAAAATGCGCTCAGGATGTAGCGCAATGGCAAATCATCCGATACGTGTTCAAACACATAGTTGTATTCGTATCTCCGCGTGATCATAGCGTAAAAAATAAGACTGATCAGCGATACTACGCTAAGACCATGGCCCCAGAATCCCAGATGTCCAAGTTTTGACCAGGCATCCGATTTATTTAGATCTGCTTTGGTTCGTACTGACATGAGGTATGCCAGGGCAGCCATCAAGGCAGAAACAAATCCTGTGATGATGAGTAACCTGCAAACGTAGCCGATCCACAGTGTTTCGCCTACATATGATATTTCCGACATAATTGTAGCTTAGGACTCTTTTTTGATTGCGATTTCTTCGTTCTTGTACTTTGAGGGGCATTTCATGAGGATTTCATCAGCAACAAAAGTTTCGCCTTTCATTTTACCTGTAAGTACAATTTGTTCTGATCTTTCGAAATCCTGGGGTTTTGGTTTTTGCAAGACCACTTGTTTGACTTCGCCTTTTTCATCTTTCAGATAAAAAGCAAACTCATTGGGTGTGTTTTCCGCATCGTACTTCATAGGCTTGTCTTTGGCCAGGGTACCAACGATCTTTAATCGGTCTCCTGTGCTGGAAGCCGTATCAAAGTTGCCGTAAGTGCTTACATCTTTGGTAGCACTTGAAATGATAAAGATGGCGGCAACAATCATGATCAGCGGAAGAATATATTTACTTTTCATTGCGATTACTTTTAAAAAATTTGCGTGGCTGAGCCTAAATGCTGAATGAGGCCACAAAGTTAATCATAATAAGCCATGTGATGATTAAAATAACAAATGTTTAGGACTAGAGTTCTCTCAAAAATGACAATACTGTGAAAACATACACGGGTTGTGTTTATGATATCTTTGCTTGGTTTTAAAAAATATGAATGTGTAGTTTAATGAGATTTTCTTCAGGTGTAAATAAATTTTCTGATATATCTTTTGATTATTTTGTACATATCGGGATACTGTATATTTTACACTAATAAATCGCGCCACATGAGAAGAATCATTCTTTGTTTTCTGCTGTTGCCTATCTTGGCTTCAGCTCAGTCAGTATTCCCCGGAACTGCATATATCAAATCAATCACACCGCTCTGGACCGGAGAAAGAAGTGAAGACGGTCGGCCAAAGGTCACAGCTGATTTGCTGGAAAGATTGAAAAACATTTCTGTCGAGGAAGCCTGGGGATACTTGAGAAACAAGGGGTATCAAAATCAGTATGAAGGTGATTGGTTCATCTTAAAGCCTGACATTGTTATGACGGGCAGGGTGGTTACCGCCCAATATGCTCCCCAAAGACCAGACCTTGAGGCTGTATTGAAGGAAGCGGGTAAAAATGAAGGCAGAATTGGTGCTATGAATTCCTGGCCCATCGATGTGTTGCACGAAGGAGATATATACATTGCTGATTCTTATGGGAAAATTATCGACGGCACACTTATAGGTGATAACCTTGGCAATGCGATTTATGCAAAATCAAAAAATGGAGTTGTATTCAATGGTTCAGTACGCGATATCGAGGGGCTTGAATCCATTGATGGTTTTAATGCATTTACAAAAGGGCACGATCCAAGTTATATTCAACAAATGATGCTCACAGGACTGAATGTTCCACTGAGGATGGGCAGAGCTTTTGTCCTCCCGGGAGATGTGCTGTTGGCAAAGAAGGGTGGGGTAGTTTTCATACCCCCGCATTTGTTACAGGATTTGCTCATCAATTCAGAATTTGTCCAATTGAGGGACAAATTTGGTCATCAAAGGTTGCGTGAGGGAAAGTATACTCCCGGACAGATAGACACGCAATGGACCAATGAAATCAAAGAAGATTTTTTGGCCTGGCTCAATACCCAAAAACTACCTATGGAAAGAAAAGTGCTTGATGAATATATGAAATCAAGAACCTGGTAAGATCATTTTCAAATCACTATAAGCCAATTAATATGAATCCATCACAAAAGTTTTTGCTGTCTCATGGCATCAATGACGATCAGGAATCCACCAAAAATGAAGAAAAAGCTGCAGAAGGTAAAGATTCCCGCAGAGACTTCCTCAAAAAGTCAATCGGAGGTATCACGTTAAGCAGTATGATTTTATCCAGGCCTGAAGAAGTCCTGGAACACTCGATGTCTGGAGTAAACAAATATTCTGCACCATCAGAATTGAAAATCACAGACATGACTTTCGCTGTTCCCTTGAATGGTAATGCGAGGTGTCCCATCATCAAGATTGAGACCAATCAGGGAATAACTGGTCTTGGGGAAGTCAGGGATGGTGCAGACTGGAGGTATGCGCTATTTCTGAAGTCCAGGATCAAAGGTATGAACCCAACCAGCGTTGATTTGATTTTTAAAAGGATCAAACAATTTGGTTTTCACGCAAGACAGGGTGGGGGTGTTTGTGCCGTTGAAATGGCCTTGTGGGATTTGGCTGGTAAGGCGTATAATGTACCTGCCTATCAATTGATCGGAGGAAAGTTTAGGGATAAGATCCGATTGTATGCAGATACACCTCAGGAAAGGGATCCAGATAAATTTGCAGAAAAAATGAGAATAAGGCTCAAAGACAAGGGCTTTACCTTCCTGAAGATGGACTTTGGCATAGAGCTCGTCAAAGATATACCCGGCACAATCATAAATGCCAATTTTTGGGATGTAGGAAGACAATGGACCAACGACCCAATGACTTATGGCGCCATGCTGCATCCGTTGACACAGGTGCAACTCACCGACAAGGGTATTGAAGAAATTTGTAAGTACGTAGAGAAAGTGAGAAATGTAGTAGGTTACGAAGTTCCACTTGCTTCGGATCACTATGGACACTTTGACAACAACAATGCCATCAGGCTGGGCAGGGCAGTAGAAAAATACCGCCTTGCTTGGCTCGAAGATATGATTCCATGGCATTTGACTCCTCAGCTCAAAGAAATCAAAACAGCAATAGAGACACCACTTTGTACCGGTGAAGACATTTATCTCAAAGAGGAATTCATCAAGTTGTGTGACCAGCAGGCTGTCGATATAGTCCATCCTGACCTTGCAACATCAGGAGGACTATTGGAAACCAAAAAGATAGGCGACTATGCTGAGGAGAAAGGCATAGCCATGGCCATGCACTTTGCCGGACTGCCGGTATCCTTCATGGCCAACGTGCATTGTGCGGCGGCGACCCTCAATTTTATGGGACTCGAAAACCACTCCATTGACGTACCCTACTGGACAAAAATTGTCAAGCGTGTAGATGGCAAACCTCTCTATGAAAATGGATTTGCAGAGATATCCGAAGCACCAGGACTGGGTATAGAATTGGTGGAAGAAGAATTGAAGCAGCACCTTGCTCCTGAAAATAAAAACTTTTTTGCTCCAACGCCAGAGTGGGATAATATACGAAGCTGGGATCGTTTGTGGAGTTGATTTTTTACCGGAAAAGAGCACTTGATTTGATTAAGCGTTTATAAACGTTTAAAAACGTTTATAAACGCTTATAAACGGATATGTTGTTGATATTCAGTATATTATGTAAGTTATCAACGCCTAAAAATGAACGACTGGTCAGACGCCCGTCTGACCACTTTTGCGGAAAAGGTCAATACCCAAACGCAAATACCACCTCCAGATTTTCTGCAGCAATCACCCGATTTAGCTTTGCATTCCAAAGAGCGCAATTGATGAGGACGTCTACTTTTCTGGTCTTTCGGCCTGTTGCATCATTAGCATAATCTTCAGATTGTTGGAATAAAACGGAAGCTCCTTTGGTCTGTTCTATGTCTTTGCTGGTGTAAACATTACCAAATTCATCAACATAGTCAATGATGACGCTGTGTATTTGCCTCGGGTTTTCAGGTTCGAGGATGCGCAATACTTCGGTTTGAAGATCTATACTGACTGAAAAAGAAGTATTGTTGGTGGGTAGTTTGAATTCAAATATGTAGGTAAAGGTGTCACCGTCCACTGAAGTGAGATTGGCTACAAATCTACCGGCTGCATTACTGGCCGCTTCAATGATATTGCTGTTCGATCCATTGCTCCACTCCAATCCCTTTAGATTGGTATTGTCTACTTTAAGTCGAATGCTTTTTTCACTAACGTCAATATAAACTACAGGAAATTGCGACTTACTCACTCTTGGATTGACCTTTCCCTGCATTTGCACAAACAACTTTTCTCCAAACTGTGCCGTATAGTTGAGGGTTTTAACTCCCAGTGAAGTAGTGGTAGCAATGCCGGAGGTCAATGTTTCACCATCCAGCATGATCTGGGATTTGTTTTCAGATATTCCGGAAATTCTATTGGCGACAGAAACCTGCGTTTGCATTTTGGCCCTTTCTTTTGTGGTGTTGATGGGCTTTTCTCCCAATGCAAAAGACTGCGTTGCCTGGTCCGTCAGCCCGTCTGTCAGCACCCTCATTCGCAAAGCATTCCTGCAAAGTCCTATGCATGAATCTGGGGCCAATTTACCTTCAAGATATACTTTATCGTTTTCTACCACCCTGTCGGTAAACATATAAAAACCATCTTTTCCAGCTACCCATTCGAGACTTTTGCCATCCAGACTTCCTTTGGCGTAAAAAACCGGTTCGCTTACCACAGGATCAGGGAAGGTGACCATCTCACATGATGACAGCATTACAAGGCTGAGAAAAATATAAATCATCCACCTCATGGCATAAACATTTGAAGGTTAACCCCGAAAAAGAGTCTATCAGCGGATTGGCGCTCCAACAATTCCGGTTGGTCTTTTAGGACATCCCATGGTCTGTAATTGACATCAATCCCAACTTGTAACCCGGGAGCCAGGATTCTTGAGGCTGACATATAGATCCTGCCATTGGTTTTTCTGAAGCCCGAAACATCGAGCCACCCACTGCTGACAACATGTACTATTTCTCTCACTTTACTTCTCTCTGTAGAGGGCATCAGTTCCAACTCTCTTACCTCTCCCTGGACACCGAGGAGGAAATCGGTATAAATTCCAATACCGTACAACATCTTATCCCTTCTGTGGCTGATGCCAAGAGGAGCTGATAAAAACGATATCTGATCTCCATGGAGTCCATAGGTCACAGTGCTGCTTCCAAACCCAAAAGACTCGTCTTGTCTCAATCGGCTGTAGATATTGGCATTTGCCTGTCTGAAGTATTTAAATCCTGTAGTTATTGCCCACTCCTCAGTAATGTGATAGTTGGCGAGGATGCCGCCACCTAAAGCCCCAAATCCCGATGGAGATGCAAAAGCTTCCAGTCCCAAACCCAACGAAAGATGAGGCTCAAATTCTGAATATTTTACCGGATACTCTTTTTTGAAGTGAATTTGAGGGGATTCAAAGCTTAATTCCTGAGTTGATCTTGCTAGTTCCTGTAGGTAATTAAACGTAACCTTTTGCTCTTTTCTAGGAGGGGTATCTGTTACCTTTTCGACTTTTTTATTCAAATCAATGGCTGGTTCTTCGATTGCCAGAGGGGTATCTGTTGTTTTTTCCGAATCTTTATTTTGCAATTTTAGGACATCATCTGGAATGGAGCCTGCAAGTGAAGTGTTATTCTGTGTTTTTATTTTTTGGTCATTTAAAGATAGATTTTTGGAGGTAGATTGGGAGTTTTCAGAATTGAAGGATTCCGAATCAGATGCCTTTGCATTTTTTGCGTAAGTCTCTTCGATCTTTGAGGGCTCAGCATTTGGATTTGCGGACTGTTGGCTTTCTTTTTTAAACAATACAAAGCCACAAAGCAGAGCCGCAGCAGTACCAATGGCCAGCCAGTGGAATGGAAGGAATATTCTTTTTTTACGCTTGTCCTGATCGAGCATTTTTTCCATTTCCAGCCAATCGGATTCCACAAAATCCTGTGGAGCATTGGATAGCTTTCTTTTGAATAAGGCATCTATGTTTATACTCTTTTTCATTGATGAGCTTGAATTGACTTAATTGAATAATCATTTTCTGCGGCCAGCATCTCTTTTAATTTTTTTCTGGCCTGGTTGACGTACCACTTGGAAGTACCCGGACTGCATGCTAAAACCTCAGCAATTTCTTCATGGCTATATCCATCCAGGGCAAACATGTTGAAGGCCGTGAGCAGGGGTTCCGGCAATCGCCTGATGATGATCAGCAAGGATTCTGCATTGAATATTTCATCCATTTCATTGCAATTGATGAAAATGTTTTCGTCTTCAATGTGATCATCAATATCAGTGAGGTTGAGCCACTTTTTTGAAGCCCGAAACTCATCGATGATATGATTGATCATGATTTTTCTACACCATGGCTCAAATGGCTGATCATGGGAATAATTCTGCAAGCCTTTCAATACTTTGAAAAAGCCCATATTGAGCAGACTGCCTATGTCATGATCATCTTTTGAATACCTTCTGCAGATGCCTTTGAGGAATGGATAACAAAGCTTATATAACTCAAATTGTGCTGAGCGTTTCCCCTCAACACAAGCGTGAATCATATGCCTGGTAATATCCAAAATGATTTTTTTTAAAAAGTGGAGCATCTTTACAATTGCGTGATTTGAAAAGACGCTCCTATGTGCTAAATTTTATTGTTTCATAAATCTGGAGTAAAATATACGATCAGCACTCCACATTCTTATGATATAAATTCCTGAATCCCATGAATTTGTGTCTATTTCCAAAGGTATTGAATATGCATCATTTAATGCGATATTTCCTTGGCTTATCAATTGGCCTGCAGAAGATATGACCTGATATTGGTAGGAGGCAGCCGGCAGGTTATTGGCTCTGAGATAAAATCGGTCACTTACAGGATTGGGGAATACATCAATACCTTCTTCTACAAATGTATTCAAATCACCCTGGCTGCTGCTGTTATTTCCTTCTCCTGTATTGTTGTCTTTGACACCTCTTGGACTGAGGTCAATACATGCTTCTGCAACACAACCTGAGGCATCAACATATTTTACACAATACTTGGTCAAAGTGGTGATAAGGATTTCCCTGGTGGTTTCACCGGTTGACCATTCCAAATATTTGTCTCCTTCTCCGGAAGTTTTAGCGAACAATCGGTTCCCTTCCCTCACAATAATAACTTGACAAGATGGGAGCTCAACTTTGATACATGCTGTTGCAACACAACCGTTTTCCAATTCTACTTTTACGCAATATTCGCCTGTTTTATCTACAAAAATGGTTTGGGTGTTTTCATTGGTTGACCATTGTATATATTTAAAGCTTGCATCCTTGCGTGCAGTCGCGGAAAGCAAAAATCCATTTTCTACCCTGGCCTGTCTGATACCAACCTTGCACGTGTCTTCACCCACCATGATGCATGCTGATGTTTCACAGCCGTTGGGGAAATATGCCTTGGCACAATAATATCCATCTTCCTTGACCACTATGCAATCAGAAGTATCTCCGGTATTCCAGACCACTCGGATTTTGGTGTTGCTCAATGGTCCGGCGCACAAGTACGTAAGACCTTCAGCGTCTCTTTTTTGGGTGATGACAATCTTACATTCTTCCGGCCTGATGTTGATACAATCTCTGGCCCAGCAGCCATTCGAATCCAGGACTTTTACGCACAATTCACCCTTGAATTCCGGCCTTATTTTGATGCATGCCGTTGAATCACCTGTAGACCAGAAATATCGCTTGAGTTCATCTGTTGGACCGGTATCGGCACACAACACAATATTGCCTTTTTCATCAGTTGAACGTACGATCTTTACAGCGCAGCCGGGTACGTCGATCATGATGCAATCCTCAGCGATGCATCCGTTGCGAAATTCCGCCGTAATGCAGTATTTCTCCACACTTTTATCCCATCTGATGCATGAAGTGGTATCCCCGTTGGACCATTTGTATCGCACTGGTGCCGTTGAACTATTTCCAACAGCGCACAAAAACACATTTCCTGCATCATCGGTTTTTCTAACAATTTCAATTTTACAGTCGGTGTTGACCAATGTTATACATTTTCTGATCTCACAACCATTCGCAAAAACTGCGACTGCGCAAACCTCTTTGAGCTGCGTTGGCACCCTAATGCATTTGGTCGTGTCACCGGTAGACCATTTAATTCGGTAATTTTGACTCACCGAACTTGTTTCTGCACACAAAACGATGTTGCCACTTTCATCAGTTTTTCTGACAATTTCAAGCCTGCAAGCCTCACCTGTAGGTACACAATCTGAAGCAATACAACCATTGCCAAAGAAAGCCTTGACACATATTTCTTTTAAATCTGAAGGCAAGGGAATACATCTTTCGGTGCTGCCATTGCTCCATTGGAATGACTTGACCCCCTCAGTACCCGGGCTGGCACGTAGATATATCCCGCCATTATCCCTGATTACCCTTTCAATTTCTACCTTACACACAGGAGGATCGCCTTCAAGGCATTTTGACAACTCACATCCATTTTTGGTGATGACTTTCACGCAAAAGGACGCTGAACCAATGGAAGAATAAGGGATGCATCTGTCGTTAGAACCATTGGCCCAACGGACTTCTTTTATCTCATCATTGGGATTTGTGCTGTAAACGCAAATAAAAACTCGACCATTCTGCTCTTCCTTTTTGAAATCGATACCACAACGTGTCGGTTCAGTGCCAAGGTCGCCAATTTCCAGGCATTTTTCTGCTACACAGCCATTGTCAAAGGCAATTCTGATACAGTACTTGCCATTTGTATTCACTCTGATTTTTTCATCAGATGAGCCGGTGCTCCAATTGATGCTTTTGATGATAGCTTCAGCTGAAGAACTTTCTGTTCTAAAGAATAGGATGTAGCCATTTTCAGTTTTCTCTTTGAGAATATTGACGCTGCATCTTTGGGCAACAGCCATGGCATTTGCAAATACAATGAAAAGCAATATCCACAAGGGTTTTAAGGAACCAAATCCCTGAACTATTGAACAGATTTGAAGCCTTGGCCGTTTATGATCAGAATATAAAATTTCTGCATCTTTTTTAATGGCAGATTGGGCAAAATTCAAAGATTTATGCGGATGATGATAAGTAAGATTATCCATAATTCTTTTGTATTAATTTTTGAATGAGGTTTTTAAAAATTTTGCCGCGCGGTAGTTGGATGTGTTCTTTTGATATTTTAAAACTTCAAATGGTAAAATATCAAATACTGCATACACCAACATACACGATAGAATGCGTGTCCGGGTTGGAATTTATGAGACTTTTTTTCAAAAATGATTGAATACCCATCATAAAGATGGTAAATTGAGGAAATATGAATGAGCACTTTGTTTGAAAATGAAGTGCTTGAAAATAAAAAGCGCCTGCAAATGTAACTTTGCCGACGCCAATCTAAATGTATAGGCACGAGGTGCCAAAATGTATTGAATGCGTGTTTTAAATCTAATTGGTCGAATAGCTATTCAGCCAAATTACCAAATGGATTCAAGATTGAAATCTTAACTTTAATTTGGGGTAAAAGTTTTTTGAAAACAGAAATTTTTATCAGAGATTTTATAAAAACGTGCAGGTCTTGAGCATCTGTTGGACAGACAGATGCTCAAGATTCCTTTCAACACGATTTTCATCAAAGAACTTAGTTGTCAAAGCAACGTTTAATTTTATTATTTTCTAATAGGTTTCTATTGCCAAGGTAAGTTGTTATTTTGCAATGAAATTTCTAAAAGGACGAATAGAACACTTCGGATGATGAAATCAGCTTTTAAATACATGAAATGCATTGCCTGATCATTGATGACGACAATCTGATTTGTGAACTGCTTACGCATTTTTGCTCCAAAACGCCTTCAATCAGATCAATAGCCAAGGCAAATTCCGGGTTTGAAGCCATACAGCTTATCGGGCAAAGTGATTATGACTTGATATTCCTGGATTTCAATCTACCGGATCTTACAGGCAAACAACTGGCGAGTCTTATAAAGCCGGCAAGTGCTATCGTCATGGTGACCTCGCATACAGAGTTTGCTGCAGAATCCTACAACTATACCAATATTGTGGATTTCCTGGTAAAACCGATCGATTTTCAACGATTTGAGAAAGCCATTGTCAATGTTGAAGACTACCATTCCAGAAATAGAACAGGGCCATCCGATATTTTCCTCAGGGATGGCAATAAGTTGGTAAAAGTCAGATGGGACGATGTACTTTTCTTTAAATCAGAGGCCAACTACATATCCGTTGTTTTGAAAGATAAAAAAATCCTGACCTTGATGACGATGAAGGACCTCGAGGCTAAGATACCGGCCAATTTTCAGCGCATCCACCGATCTTTTGTGGTCAACATCAATAAAATAGAAGCGATTGAAGCCGGATCCTGCACTGTAGGGAATGAGACACTGCCCATTAGTGCCTCCTACGACAAAGCGCTGATGTCAAAAATAAATCTCCTGAATTGATCATTGACCTATCCAGGAGATTAAAGATTTAAAACCGTATCAATTACTCAGCGCCATCTGATTTAGCTTTCGTCAACGTATAATTGGCCACATTGATGCCCTGTGATGTACCTACAGTTGCATCAAACGACCAATGGATTCCGCCATATACCCTTGAAACAGCTGCTTCCAAAGCCCATTCGCGAAGGGTAGTTGCTTTCTCAGGAAATACGTAAGCCAGAATTTCTGCACCTGCTGCAGAAAATACACTGTGGCCAGAGGTATAACTTGGAAAATTGGGCGTACCGGCAATGGTCCTGAACCCCGGAATCAACTGTATAGGTCTGGGATAGTGATAATAGTACTTTGCATCCCAGCATGCGATGCCTCCGTCCATCATTGCCATATTAAGATAAGCAAATGTTCGGGCTGTTCGGAGTGGATTCAATCTATTGGCAACAATCAAATCCGTTGCAATTTTATTCCAATGACCGGGTGGAGTATAAGTTCCGAGACCATCCTGCCAAAAATTGGCTATAGCACGGCGCTCCCTCGTCATTGAGTTGGCAATATCTTCGAGTTTTTTGATGTCATCATCAAGTTCTTTTGTCCCAATTGAAGGCGGTGGTCCGGGTCTGACGTCAATGACATTTGGTACATTCCACATTTTTACCTTCCCATAGAGTGGAGTCAATCCTACAGGCCTCGTTGGTAATTCAAGATTTTCCCAGTACCATCCAAATCTGTCAATAGCAGCCTGTTTGATTGAATCAGAAATGGGTTTGGGTGTTTGTGCAGATTTCATTCCATCTGTTGAAGCTCTTGCTAAAGCTTTTGCTGCAATGGCTTTTCCTATGGTTACACCTGCCTGAATGTCACTGTTGACATAGTGGCCTGATACATTGAGGGCTTCAATGGCATCATTGTATTTTTCGGTCAGGAAATCAGCCTCCAGCGGAAACATAACTTTTAGGACATCAAGTGCTGAGGCAGCAATTACAGCACCTTCGCTTGGGTATGCAGGAATGTTTTGAGCATCGTACAATGTTTTCATTTGTTGAGTAAGTGTACTGGCGGCAGGGCGGTTGTACAAATACTTATAATGCCAGGCCGTAATCAAACCATCAAATTGAGCAGTACTCAAATAGGCCAGAGCCCGCACGGCATATGGAGGGTGAGCAAAGGGAAACTTGCTTGGTCCGTCCGGATTTGCAGGGTCAGGCAAAATATAAACATCTTCACTCGTTGGTCCGGGAATCAGATTGTACTTGGCAATCAACTCCAGAGCAATCTCATTCCATCGCACACCCGGGTTGTTGGTCCAGTATTTTACAGCTTCCTTCTGCTCTTCCGTGGCCTCTGCATTGGCCTTAATGGCTGCCTCTAATTCTGCCTGGTATGTACTGCTCGTCACTTCTCCGGGAACGGGTATGGCAATTTCATTGGGGCTTGCAATCAGTGTGGTTTTCCATTCTCCACCATTCTTGTCTTCTTTGCTATAGGTGTAAGATTCAAATCCATTGAAAGATGGAAGATCCTCCTGACAAGAAATGATGAGCAATGATGCGGTGAATAGGATGTTTAGTAAATGTATCTTCTTCATATTATTGGTTTCCTTGTTTTAAAATAGAAAATTGATAGGTCAGACCGACAGACATTGATGTCATATTGGCTGCATTTCTTCCTCTGATCACATCATTGTATTGTACGACGATGCCAGCGCCTTTTACTTGTTTAGGATAAAAATGGACAAGTAAGCTGTACTGATCTATTTCTGTTCTATTGGTTGGCTGAGGAGCATTGTATGGGCGTATATCGTCACCGGAAGTTGATTTGGTTCCCATGTACGCTGCTTCAAATTTCAATTGATTTTGAAACAACCATGTGCCGAGAGTCAGGTCATAAACCCATGCACCGGGTACATCCATGTAATAAGAATAAACACTTCCATTGTTGTAATGATAATCCCGCTCCGCCTTGGAATAACCCCGAAACTGATAGCCCCAACTTGCTCTGACATAGGGTCCTTTTGCCAGACCACCTTCAGCGATAAGACGAGGTAAAATCTGTTGATCCCCAAGTCCGAGGCTATAAGGCAGGTAGTCACCCAGGTATTTGGTTGCCGGAGTAGAGAGACTGAGCGAGGAAAGCAGATTGATTCTGCCTTTGTCATTGGATTTTTCAAGAATCCAGGCTTTCACAGCCAGTGAAAAATCCTGAAAACCGGAAGCACCTGCAAAATAACCGCCGTTGGGTACAGAAGAATAGGTCCATATGTAGGGGAGTCCAGCGTATACATTCAGCCATTTGTTGACACCAAACGCCACCATCGGCATTACACCCTGTCTGTGTACGGTCTGTATGGTTTTGTTTTTTCTAAGTAGGTCGCCTTCCCAATATCGGTTGAACTGACCATTGGTATAGGACAACAATCCACAAAATTCCATTTTTTTCATCATAATAGCGTCGGAGGGAGTTTGACTCTGGACAGGTTTGATGAAAAAAATGAGCAATGTAATCAGCAAAAAAGCACTTGAAGACCTCAAAAATGCCCTCTGGTTTTGAATAAAAATTTTAAAAATGAACATAAGAATTGAATTGATCTTTCAGCTAAGGTAATGCCGAAGATTAGTAGGCCATTTTGAGATGGATGAATTGACCCGATGCAAGGATGAAATAGAACTTTGATTATTTGAAAGGTATTTTTACCTGAGAAAATTGAAAACACAGCTTTTAGAGTGAAAAGCTTGAATTGTTATGGGTAGCTTAATCTTAGTTTTTGTGGCTAATAACTCATTCTGCTCCTTGTTTTTGGCGCTCTATTCTGATGAAACAAGCCAAATGTTTCAGTGCTTCAGATAAATCACTGGCGGTTGAAGCACTTAATTGGGATTCGTCGGTTTCCAGAATATCAACCATTGGTTTCAGCTTCATGTCCCTGGCGTGAGTGATCAGTTTGTGCTTGATTCTATGCCAGATTTGAAGATCAAAACGGTCTGAAATGAGCGATATTTCAGCCAGATAGACTTTGATTTCTTCTAAAATCAAGCCCAGAACCCTCCTGATCATACCTGCATTGTTATCATAATTTTGATATAGGTTTGACCAGTCAGGCCGACCGTATTTTTCCTGACCTGACAAAGCATAAACATTGTCCAGTAAAGCCTGGGCACTGAATGGTTTTGTTAAAACATATTCGAAATTGTGAAGGGAGTCATCCAGGTAGTATCCTGAGGTGACAATAAATGGTTTTGTTATTATTTTATCCCAAACATTCTCCTCGGTAATCCTGATGTTGCCCACCTGGATGTCTGTGACTATAAGATCCGTTAGCTCGATGGCATCTGAATGATACAAGTCAGCAAGATTGCCAATATGTGTGGTATGAAAACCTGATGCGTTTAATGTGAAAAGTGCCAATTCTTTAGATATGGGATCGTCCTCAATCAGCAGTACATGTCTCAGGTAAGGTGTGGGGTATTGATCAACTGAAGAATTTGTTTTTCTATCCTCAATCTTCAACTTCGAAGGACTCATTGGTACTGTAATGTTAAAAATGGATCCCCTTCCTTTTTCAGAAGCTACCTTTAATTCACCATTGAACAGTGCAAGCAATTGTTTAACGATTGCAAGCCCAAGACCATAATCACCAAATCTCCCGGTCAGATGCTGGTCCTCCCTGAAATATCGCTCATTGAGTTTTTCAAGGTTTTCCTCCTGAATGCCAATACCGCTGTCTTCTACTGTAACCAAAAGCTTATCCTCGTATTTAGCACTAATCTTTACAAATCCCTGAGCCGTGTATTTGACGGCATTGATGAATATGTTATTGAGTATTTGAGAAAGCCTCAGGCCATCAGTATCGAATGTTGATTGCAAGATGGAAGGATCAATATCCAGCTCCATTTTCAAGCCTTTCGCAACTCCCTCATAATATATGACATCATAGGCATCCTTTATTAAGTCTACGACATTTGTAGGTTCAAAACTGAGGGACAGTTCTCCATGACTAAGCTTTCTGAAGTCCAAAACATCATACAATAGACCGCTGAGATTTTTGGTGCTTCGTTCAAGTGACGATAGGATGGCTTCCTGAGATTGCGATGGGTTGTTTTTCCTAAGAATTGAAGTCAAGCCGAGAATGGCATGAAGTGGAGTCCGCATTTCATGGCTCATATTTTGTAAAAACTCTTCTTTCTCCTGCTTGGCCTGCTGTTCTTTTTTGAGGGCGTTTTGCAACTGTTCGATGGTCAGGTCAATGGTATTCTGCATTTGTTTAAAGCTTCGTGCCAGCAGCCCTATTTCATTCTTTTCTAATTGGAGCTTATCCAGGGAAGAATTTTTACCAGTTTCGAAATTGCTTATAGCATCAGTAACTTGTTGAATATTTTTTGCAAAAAAACGGGTAAAGAAGAATACTGCAAGAATTGAAAGCAAGCTCAAAATCAGAACGATTTCAATGCTTTCCTTTCTGATGTTTTTTGCCGGTAAAAGTACGTCCGACTCTTTACTTACCAGCAATAAAAACATACGCCTTCTGCCGTTTGAATAGTCAATACTTCGTACGTAGTTGAGGTAATTTATGTTGCTGGTGTCTGTAAAGCTATTGAGACTTTCTCCATCCAGGTCTAAAATTTCTGTATTGAGCCTGAACTCATCTTTGAAAAGAAAGCCTGTCCCTTTGATGAGGCCAAATTCTTTTTCTTCCTGATCTGCGAGCACGTATTGACCATAGCCATCCACTAGCAGCACTTCGGTGTCATCGGAAGTCAGAATATTCAATTCATCAAAAAAACTTTTGAGTGAAAACTGAGCAATCAAATGCCCATTTTTTCTTCCTCCGGCACTAATCAAAGGGGCAGCAAATTTTATGATCTTATCATCACCAAAGCTTGAATTAAGGGTAATGTCTGAGAAATGGTAGTCATAATTTTCAAAGATCAGTACTTCCTTTATAAAATCGTCTTGTTCAAGTGGACCAGGGTTTTTAACTTCATAAGGTGACCCATTTTGGTCTTTTGAATACTGATACCGGATTTCTCCTGCATTTCCAATAACCTTCAAATCTTTAAGATCTTTCATACCTGACATCAAAGAAAGCAGGTCTTTTTCCTCGGAACTGAAGATAAATGGCTGAAGAATATTTCTATCGGAAGACATAATGGTAGTAAGTAAAGCAGCGCCATCACCACGGATTTCTTCCACTTTATTGTAAAAGGCATTTTCTGCAATTTTGGCAGATTGCTGTAGACGTTCATTGGCAAAGTCCCGTATAGACTGTTCACTTTTTTGATTGAGTAAGTATCCGGCGATGAGAATAACGAATAGCAACAACAGGGTAAAAAAGAAGGCGAATCTTATGACAATAGAGTGGTGCAGCTTTATTCGCGATATTGCTCCATTTGTGCTTTTGTCGTCTTTGATATGCCTTGATTGGCCCATTTTATTTATGGATGTATGGGGTCATCAATACTTCCGATCCTTTTCTCCCGCAATTCATCAATTTGTTGGTCTGTCTGGCGCAGGGAGAGATGCGTGGAATTCGGTTTTGATTCTGTCTGTAAAAGTATCCAATAGTTGTTTAACCACAACACCATCGGCATGTCGTACAATGAATCCAATGTGGTGTTTTTTGATCATCTTCCAGTAAATTTCTTCTCCATGAAAACTGGAAATGTCTGGCCACTCATATCGGGACAAGCTGATCACAATACCGGCCATATCATGCCTCGGTTTTGGCAATTGGTACGACGACCTGGTTTTAGATGCAATCTCTATGGCAGCCCATTCTGCCCACAAATTGATGCCGCTGGCTGCCTCAACCATTTCTGCAAGATTCGCCCCTCCCACTCTGGAAGAAGTCTCTAAAAAAACAAACGAGCCGTCGGTAGTTTTGATGTATTCTGAATGAGAGGCGCCGAAAACAATGCCAAAAGCTTTGAGTATATCTGCATTTTGTTTCGCAAGGACGATCGCATCTTCATCGGAGTCATGTATTGTCACAGATCTGAAGATTCCTCCTCCATGGGCAACTTCAAAAGGAGTATCCAGATATTTGCTTGATTTTGAGAATATGACCTCCCCATTCCATATCAATGCGTCTACGTGATAGACTTGACCGGGTCTGAAAGCTTCGATGAGGTATTCGTGCCTTTGGTCTCCAAGCAGGTGTATTTGTTCCCAGGCATCATGGGCTGTATGCACCTTTTTGATGCCGGTAGCCGATGCTTGTGACCTTGGTTTGATCATATATGGGCCGGGCGTTCGCTCAAAAAATGCATTCACATCATGATCATGGAAAATGGGTGCAAAATCTGGGTTGGGCAATTGGTGCTCCAGGGCTTTCATCCTCATGGCAAGTTTATCCCGAAAATACCGTGCTGTAGTTTCACCCATTCCTGGTATCCTGAATGTTTCGCGAAGAAAAGCCCCCATTTCCACATCAAAATCATCCAAAGCAACCAGGATATCAAATCTGGTGTGCCTTATGGTCGCTGCAAGCCCTTTGACCAGAACTTCTTTATCCCAGTTTCCGTCTGCATCCTCCTCCATGTAATACTTGTCTGTAAGGATATCGTATGGCCAATCCTCATCTTTATGTTTGAGAGATGTGATGAGATACATGTTTGCGCCAAGCCTTGCGCCTGACCGCATAAATTCACCTCCTTTAAAAAATCGTGTAATGCAAAGTATATTCATTGGATCAGTTATGATGGGTTAAGATGTGTTTTTCTATAAATTTAACGAGCAACCTCACTCCAAAAGCTGTAGCTACTTTGGTTCTCGCATAGGGCACATCACCGAAAGCTACACCCGCAATGTCAAGGTGGGCCCACTTTGGATGCTTGTTAGTAAAGAATTCCAGGAATTTTGCTGCAGTAATGGCACCCACAATGGGTTTGCCATGGAAGTTTTTGATGTCGGCAATATCTGACTCCATCATTTCGCCATATTCTGCATACATGGGCATTGGCCAGCACCTTTCGCCTACTTCATTGCCCACATCATGCCACAATGTAGCAATTCCCTGGTTTGGGGCAAACAATCCGGCCGCGCTGTAGCCTAATGCAGCAACGCAATTGCCGGTCAAAGTTGCCAGATCCACCAGGTATTCAGGATTGAGCTCCTTGACCGCATGTTGCAGGGCATCTGCAAGAATGAGTCTGCCTTCTGCATCTGTGTCTATGATTTCTATGGTTTTGCCTCCATAAGCTGTGATGACATCTCCCGGCCTCGTTGCTCTGGAGTCAATGGCGTTTTCGACGATGGGTACCAAAGCTGTTACATTTACTTCAAGGCCCAGGTCACCGATCAGATGCATCGCACCCAACACTGCTGCCGCACCGCCCAAATCACTTTTCATATAATGCATATTGGCAGGGTCCTTCAATGAAATTCCACCGGTATCAAAAGTTACTCCCTTACCTACCATGGCCAGGTCAATACCTTCTTTTTCCAGGGCTCCTTTGTAGGTAATGCATGCAAGATAACTTCCATATTCACTGGCCTGGCCAACCGAAAGAATGGCGCCATATCCACCGGCTTCGAGCTCTTGCTTGTCGAGTATCCGGACCTCCATGCCAGAAAACCTGAACTGTTCACCTATCATTTGTGCGATGTAATCCGGATTTTTGATATTGGGTGGAGTGTCAATCAGAAACATGGCCAGTTTCATAGCCTTGGCTGTTTTGGCGGCATTTTCAAAATTTGCAACGCTTTGAAAACCGAAAATTCCCGGGACGATGGCAGGTTTTTGTTGGCCTGATTTATAGCTGCCCACTTTGTAGGAAGAAAGCATGCCGGCTAATGTTATGTCTTCAGCAAGATCTCCAAGACTTGGGTCAAGTACAATGGCTATAGAAGACATTTCATTTTTTGATAAAATGGTTCTGACTGTCGACTGATTTTTGAATGCCTGATCGCCCGAAAAAACATGCAGGAGACAAATTTTTTTGAGTCCCGATACATCGAAAAAACTAACCACATTACCTGCTCTTCCGGGAAATTGAGGCAGCTCCTCCATACCCGAAATTACTTTTAACCTTTGGTGATTTTGTTCAGACAATTCTCCGGCAGCACAAACAACAATATGTGCTGAGGATGCAACACCCTCCCATGACTCCAACATCTCTGACATACCGTACAATTTTCATCACAAGATAGTATTTTAGTCATTTTATGCCCTGTGATGCGAAAAAATTTACCTTTGCGCCTCAAATTTTTGGTGTGGAAGATTACAGTCTGGTGGTAGGTTTTCAGGAACTTTCGGATGTCAAGGACTTATTTTACCCTGAAGTTTTTGTAGCCTCCAAACAAAAAAATGTCCCTGCTTATTTCGAAAAACTGGGACTGCCGGAGGTGCTTGCATCTTACGGCTTTGATCCCAAAGACCAAATGGTCAGCCAGTTGATACGTCATTGCAGCGATGCCCATCCCGATTTTTTGGTGGGGCAATACAGTCCCAATAAGAAAAAACCTTCTCCTTTTTCCAGTTTGATGGAAGACAAGGTCATCGGCAGTTCTATCAGGAAAAGAATTGATTTCAACATCAATAGGGTGCTCGAACTTTGTTTGAAAAATCAGATTCCGATCTACAAACACATTGAGAGAAAGATTTACCTGCCTGAAATTGAGATCAGAAATCAACAGGTCAAATTAAAACCATCACTCAAGTTTGAAAAAACGGCTACCGGCATCAATTATACGTTGTATTTGCTTTGTGGTGAGAAAGTGTTTATTCCGTCAACCATCAATTGTTGTTTGTTTTCGCACCAGCCCAACAGGATTTTGATGGGCTATGATTTGTTTGAAGTCGAAGAGATCGAAGCCTTAAAACTCAAACCGTTTTTAGCAAAAGAAGTCATCTTTATTCCGGATAGAATTGCCTATCAATATTTCTCCAATTTTGTCAGTGACCTGCTCAATAAAGTAGATGTAGAAATCAATGGCATCGATTATGAAGACCTCGAGGTACCCATGACAGCCATGTTGAGTTTTGGAGATGCATGGCTTTCTGAAGACTTTGAAGCCATGCTCCATTTTTATTATGGTGAAATGAAGTTTTCCTCTGCTGACAAGGCGAGGGCAAAAACCAAAATTGAAGTCAGCCCTGACAATAAAATATCTGTATTTCGAATCAAGAGGGACCTGGAAGCGGAGTTGAAATTGCTTGAACAATTGAAATCTCTGGGAATTGAAATGCTTGCCAATGGAAGGTATGGTTTTGAAAACGGTGGAAAATTTGCTTTCCTCCATCACATCATTGACCAAAAAGAAACCTTGCTGAATGCCAATATTCAAATCAAGTCACCCGAATTTGGCGGTAAAAAAGTCAATCTATCCAGATATGCAATTCATCTCGTGGCCAATGAACAACCCGATTGGTTTGACGTTAGCGCTGAGATCAGGGTAGGGGATTTTGACTTGCCATTCAAAGACCTCGTCAGTCAGATCAAAAGAGGCGAACCAACATTTGTTCTGCCGGACGGGACAGTCTTTATTATTCCAGCGGAATGGATGGAAAAATACGAAATGCTGGCAAGATTCATTGAAGATAAAGGAGAGGAGATGAGACTGGCAAAATCCAATTTTTCTATTCTGGATAAATTGGAACTGCTCGCCGAGACTTCAAGCCTCAAAGTTTATGAAACCGGCGAAATAAGGTCAGATATATCCATATCGAATTTGTTGAAGGCTGAACTTCGACCCTATCAGATGGAAGGGGCAAAATGGCTGATCTCCCACCATGAGAATGGATTGGGGGCTTGTCTGGCTGACGATATGGGATTGGGTAAGACTGTGCAGACACTGGCAGTCTTATTGCACGCCAAAGATAAGGTCAAGTCGACAACCTCGGTCAATACACCAAGACAACTCAGCCTGTTTGAAACGTATACCGAGCAACGCTCAGCGCTTTGTGCTTTGATCGTTCTTCCGGCTTCTCTGGTCTTCAACTGGGAAAATGAAATTAAAAAATTCGCCCCTTCTTTGATGGTAAGCCGCCACCTGGGCACGGAAAGGGCGAAGTCGCCCGATGGGCTTAAACACTATGACATCATCCTCACGACCTATCAGACGATGGTCAGGGACTTTGAGCTGCTTTCGAAAATCAACTTTTCATGCATCGTTTTGGACGAGAGCCATTACATCAAAAACAAAGACAGCCAGGTTTTTCAAAAAATCACCTTGCTCAATACCAACCATCGTGTCTCACTGAGTGGTACGCCCATAGAAAACTCGCTCAGTGATCTATGGTCGCAAATGCAGTTCATCAATCCGGAAATCCTGGGCAATTATCCCTTTTTCAAGAAACACTTCCAGGACCCGATAGAAAAGCTAAAAGACTCGCAAGCCATTGAGGAGCTGCGCGACCTGGTCAAGCCATTCATTCTCCGAAGAACCAAGGAACAAGTGCTGGACGATTTACCGGAGCTCGAAGAACAAATTTTCTATTCTGAAATGAGTCCTGAGCAATTCAAATGGTCCGAAAAGGAAAAATCTAAAGCCAGAAATGAATTGCTTTTTGGATCAGAAGAAGGCGAAGAGGTCAATAAGATCAGAATCATCAATGCGCTGATGAGATTGCGACAACTTGCCAATCACCCGCTTTTGCTGGATGAACACACACAAATAGCAAGTGGTAAATACGTGGATGTAACCAATACCCTCGATTCTATTGTCGCTGCCCGGCATAAAACCATTGTATTCTCCAGTTTTGTAAAGCATCTTGAGATTTATGAGAAATACCTGCAGAAAGAAGGCGTCGGCTATGCAAAGTTGACGGGAGAAAACTCGCAAAAAGAAAGAGAACAGGCAGTGCAGAAATTTTCAGAAGACGAAGATTGCATGGTCTTTCTGATGAGCATCAAAGCCGGTGGGGTAGGGCTCAACCTCACCAATGCACACTACGCGTTAATATTGGATCCCTGGTGGAATCCATTTGCGGAAAGGCAAGCCATTGGCAGAGCGCACAGGATAGGACAGAAAAATAAGGTCAGTGTTTTGCGATTTATCGCAAAAGACTCTATAGAAGAAAAAATCCTAAAATTACAGCAGACAAAAATCAAGCTTGCTGGCGAATTCATTGATGTAGGGGAAGTACCAGAATTGACCCGTACGGATTTGGCTGAAATATTAAGTTAGAGCAAAATACTTTGCATCGCCAGCATAAAAGGAACATCAATCCCCATAAAACAGCCATTTGGCCGCCATCGGAAATTGCTCACCCCAGAAATATTCCTGATGTTTTCCTTCAGGATTGGTCGTGAATTTAAGGCGCAGATTGTATTTCTCTTCAAGAAGGGCATGCATGGCACTCACGTTGGGCAGGTGATCATGACTTTCCATCCCTCCAGCATAGAGGTAAATATCTGTCTGCTGGTCAAAATGCTTTTTGCGCGCTACATTGAATATGTCTTTGGACACCCAGAGACTGGGAGAAAAAATCATCAGTTTACCAAAGACATGGTCGTATTGAATGCCTGCATACAGGCTGATCAAACCTCCAAGAGAACTGCCGCCAATCCCTGTTGAAGCTCTGTCTTTTTTGACTCTGTATCGGGTGTCGATGATGGGTTTGAGACTGTTCATCATAAAATCAAGATAGAGCTCTCCCTCGCTTTCCCGGAATTTAGGGGTTTGGAATGGGAGCAATTCTTTTATCCTCAATTCTCCTCCATGATCAATGGCAACAACAATGAGATCGTTCAGGCCAAAAGCTGCAAGCGCTGCCAAAGTTTTGTCCACACCCCAGTTTCCATATGGAGCATAATCGTCAAATAAATTTTGTCCATCATGCAGATATAAGACAGCATAGGCTTTATTCGTTTGGTGGTAATCATAGGGGAGAAGTACTGATATCCTACGCTTTCTTTTGAGTTGAGGTATCTCAAATGCCTCATCAATGATATCAATAATGGGATATGTATTCATCATAACGCAAAGGTAAATTGAAGGAAGAATGTACTTTATTAAAAACTATGAAATTTTTTAAGTGTTTTTTTTGTGCAAAAGCAGAATATCGGGCTAATTCCAAACTTTTCCCTTAAAAAATATTAAATATGCGCTCATTGAAAAATAAAATATTTATTATCCTTGCACCATCTAAATGTATAATAAGTTTTGCCAAACAAATTGAAGAAGTACAACAGCTTCCACATTGAAGCCAGTTGTCTCAAAAGAATATCCATATTCTCGAAAAAAGATTTCGTTGAATATGCCGGTCAGGATGCTGGTCGGAATTATAAAATCCTGGGTGGTGGTTCCAATGTCCTGCTCACCTCGGATCTTGATTGCGACGTCCTCATCAACAAAATCAAAGGCATTAATATTCAAAGAGAAACCGACGAGGATATTTTCGTTGAAGTCGGTGCAGGTGAAATGTGGCACAACTTTGTCATGTGGACAGTCAGTCACGACTTGGGTGGACTTGAAAACATGGCACTCATCCCAGGCACCGTTGGTGCTGCACCAATTCAAAACATTGGAGCTTACGGTGTTGAACAAAAGGAAAGCTTTGTAAGTCTGAAGGCAATTGATAAAGAAAGCCTCAAAGAAAGGATCTTTACCAACATGGAATGTATGTTTGGTTATAGAGACTCTTATTTTAAAAATGCCGGAAAGGACAAGTTCTTTATCACCTCTGTTACTTACAGGCTAAGTAAAAACTCTGTTCCAAATACTTCATACAAAGATGTGAGTGAATGGTTGGCCAGTAGGGCAATTGAATATCCGACACCAAATGATGTTGCCACAGCAGTCATTGACATCAGAAGACAAAAGCTGCCGGATCCGGCTGAAATCGGAAATGCAGGAAGCTTTTTCAAAAATCCAATTGTTGATCAGACAACAATCGATGTACTTTCTGGTATGTATCCGCAAATGCCATCTTACCCCTTGGACAATGGTACCTATAAACTGGCAGCAGGCTGGCTCATAGATCAGTGTGGATATAAAGGGGTAAGGGTTGGAAATACCGGAACTTACAAGAATCAGGCATTGGTTATTGTTAACTATGGAGGTGCAACCGGTGAGGAAATCAAAGCCTTTTCAGAGGAGATTCAGCAGGCTGTACTCGATAAATTCAACATCAGGATTGAGCCGGAAGTAAACATCTGGTAATAACATTTTTTTATTGGTCAGATGATGGTAGCACCCACAAGCCTACCTATACCGTAAGTTACAGCGGCTGCGGCAAGTCCGAATATTACTTGTCTGAAGCCTGATTTGACCCAAGATCTTGCTGTGATCAGGGTGATGGCTGCCCCAATTCCAAAGAGTCCTATCGTACTACAGATCATCGACCATAGTATGCCCTGAAACCCGGTTGTAATAAAAAATGGAAACAATGGGATGATGGCGCCTACAACAAAAAGTATGAAAGAGGCAATAGCAGCTTCCCATGGAGAGTTATTAAGCTCCTCCAAATTGATGCCCAACTCCTCATTGACCAGGATGATGTGGGCCTTGTCTTTGTTTTTGAAAGCCTCCTCGGCCAATTTTTCTGCAGCTTCTGGATTTAGACCTTTGGCTTTATAAAGCAAAACCAATTCCCTTTTCTCTTCTTCGGGCTTGCTTTCAACTTCATATCTTTCGATCTCCATTTGTCTTTCGTAAAGTTCTTGTGAACTCTTTACCGAAATCCACTCACCCAGAGCCATTGAAATGGCCCCGGCCAGCAAACCGGCTACACCGGCAATAATAACACTATTTCCTTCAGGACTTGCTCCGGCTACCCCCATTACAAGGCTCATATTGGACACCAGGCCATCATTGGCACCCAGGACTGCTGCCCTTAAGGCATTGCCACCCACATTTCTATGTTGCGTTTCTACCTTGCCGATGCTTGAGCCACTCATTTTCTGAATGTTTTTCAGAATTTCAAGGTGTCGGTTTTCAGACCCTGATAATTTGTGGCCAGTTTTGAGCTTTTTGGTCATCTCGGCGGCACCCATGCTGGACTCCGTATTCAACAATGCATTGATGAGAATATTTTCTCCAAATCTCTTGGACAAAGAGACCAGGATTTTTGCTCTTCTCGATACCTCCGGCAATTTGAAGGAGGGCATTTTTGCTTTGGTTTCTCTGAAAAAATCATCTCTGTGTCCTTCCTCAATCTTTGCCATTTCTTCATAAAATGACTTGATCTGGGCGTCTTCCTGCATTGCTGCCAACTCTCTGTACATATAGGCAGCATCTATCTCGGTTTGAATGATTTCTTTGATGTTTTTCATAAATAGCGGTTTTATAAAATGCCATCACAAAGTAATGATTTCGAATCTAAAATTTGATATCCGATATCATTCCTGTGTATGATATTCAATGACGCTTAATATATAGTGCTTGGGTTGCTTCGGCCTGAACCCCGGATGGGCATTGGCGTCAACTTAAATATTTATATATATTTATATTAAATACATAATAGGTTGTTTAACTTTGTATTATACCACTAATTCATAATCAAACAACCTAA
>JAGQWX010000040.1 GCA_020436935.1 Saprospiraceae bacterium | reverse complement strand
ATACCTTTTAGAACTTTAATCTCCTGAACATTACCCCTTCCCCTCAAAACCACTTTTTTCTAGATCATTCTAAACTAAATATATATTATCATGAAGAAATTATTTTTATCAACCCTCATACTTGCAGGTCTTTCTTTTACAGCTTGTAACAATTCCAATTCAGCTGATGTCAGAGAAGAAACTGCCGAAGCCGTAGATGAAATGCAAGAGTCTTTTGAAACAGAAAAAGCAGAACTCAGAGCTTCTATGGAAGAAATGGGCAGAGACATCGACAACAAAATCGCCGAAATCGACGCCAAGATGGAAGAAGCCGGTGACGATATGAAGGCTGAACTCGAACAGCAAAAAGCCAAACTCCAGGCTGCCAAAAACGACCTCGACAGAGAAATGGAAGAACTTGGTAACGAAATTGCTGACAACTGGGAGCAATTCAAACAAGACTTCAACAATTGGAAAGAAGAGACTTTTGACGAGCTATAGTCTCAACGCTTAGGCTACTTTAGATTTAAATAATAAATTTATCGGGGGCATCGGGCTGCTGACCCAGCCCGATCCTTCCCCCTCCTCTTACAAAAACCCTTTAAAATATATCATTATGGATTATCTCAATTTAGAGAAAAAAACACTCAACCCTGTGGTTGATGAACTCAATCAACTCCTTGCTGAATACCACATCTACTATCAAAACCTCAGAAGATACCACTGGCATGTGCAGGGTAGCAACTTCTTCGACCTTCATGTGAAATTTGAAGAACTCTACACCTCGGCTCAACTGTCCATCGATGAGATCGCAGAACGCATACTCACCGTAAGACACAAGCCTATTGCCACCTACAAAGAATACCTTGACATGGCCGTCATCAAAGAAGTGAAGGCCGTGGATGACCATAAAATGGTGGAACACATCCTCCAAAACCACAAAATCATTATCGATCAGATGAGAGTCGTTCTCGAAAAAGCCAGCGAAGCTGAGGACGAAGGTACCACTGACATCATTGCAGGCTTCCTGTCCAGTCTTGAAAAAAGCTCCTGGATGCTCGATGCGTGGCTTGCAAAGTCTTAGCATTTTTCAAACCAATTCCCATATTGTACTCATCCGTTGCATGCAGAATGCAGATGAGTAAAGAAAAAAAGCAGCCTCAAAGGAGGTTGCTTTTTTTCTTTTTTTTAAGTGTACATCTTTACAAGTGCAACAAAGTCTTCTTCATCAATCACAGAATTTTAAAACATTTACTAATATTGTCAGTTTTACAATTAGTAGCTGAGGCAATTGTGACAAACAAAGGTGGATTGCATATTCAGCATTGACCAAAGTTTTTGTCCATCTATGCCATCAATATAAAGTATCATATTGTATTTTGATACAACAAATTTGTGTTTTTGACTTATATTCCGAAAATGAGGAAGGTTTTATTATTGTGGATTCAGATTGGGGTAATTTCCCTTGTATTTGGTCAGCAAAATGACCTCTACTTCCGTCATCTTACAGTAAAGGATGGTCTGTCATGCAGTTGGGTAAAACAAATCTTACAGGATGAAAAGGGGTATATGTGGTTTGCCACTGATGACGGCCTCAACCGATATGATGGAGTTTCGATCAAAAATTACAAACATACCGGAGGAGAAAGGCCCGGCCTCATCAACAACAATATTACCTGTCTATTTGAAGATACCAAAAAGCAGTTATGGATCGGTACAAATAAGGGTCTGAGTTTGTATGACCGAAAGATGGACCGCTTCATTCCAATCGAAAATGCACGGTATTACATCAAAAAAATATACGAACTGAAGGATGGTCAACTCCTGATTGGATCACCTGAGGGATTGTTTTTATACAATCCTAAAACCGACACCTCAAAACAAGTCAACCAGACATTGGCCATTTTGGACATGCTTTGGGATTCCAAAGGGCATTTATGGCTTGCGACATTTCAAGGTCTCGCATTGATGAATCTCAGTGACTACAATTTCAAAATGGTGGATACCAATATTGATGGAAATGTTTCCGGAATAGATATCATTTTTTCATTGTACGAAGATTCTAATGGCACCATCTGGATTGGCACCAACTCAGATGGTCTTAAGTACCTGCAATTTGAAAAATCAGACCCTGAAAAATTCAAAATTGGTGCTTATAAGACTACTCCCAACAACAATGGATCCATCTCAAAAGGCGCCATATTTACTTTTATAGAAGATGAGAATAAAAAACTTTGGATTGGACTCGAGAATGGAGGCATCAACATATTGGACATATCCAAAAAGCCTCAAACATCGGCTGTTTTCCAAAAATACACATTTGACCCCAATGATCCCAAAGGTCTTTCTGACAACTCCATACATTATCTTTACAAAGACCGGCATAAGACCATCTGGATTGGCACACATGGCCAGGGCATCAACTACATCAACCCGATTCTTAATAAATTCCAACACATCTATCGCAAGTCAGATGATGGTAAAACGCCATTTGACAACAGGATTAATACTTTTCTCGACGAAGAAGACAAACTCTGGATTGGAACCGAAGATGGGCTAAATGTTTATGACAAGCGCACCAAACTTTATAAAGAATACAAGCACAAAGAATTTGACCCGAAATCATTGGGTTCGAATGCAGTCTGGTCCATTCTGAGAACAAAAGATCAAAAGGTTTGGATAGGTCTGTGGGAAGGTGGACTCAACCTGATGGACGAGAGCAATGGGACGTTTAAAAGATACAACTATTCAGAAAATGATTCTACGACCCTTGGAAGCAACAGCATGTTTGATTTGATCGAGACTTCAAGGGGTGAACTGGTTATTGCATCTATGAGGGGCGGCCTCAATTTTATGGATAGAAACTACGGGACTTTCAAAAGAATCATTGCTGACTATTCCGGCGTAACCAAAAGTATATCCAGCGATTGGGTGCAGGACTTATTGGAGGACAGCGATGGCAATATCTGGATATCGACATCAGAAGCCGTTGATTTCTTTAATCGGAAACAGAACACCTTTGTGACCTATAGAAACGACCCAAAAAACCCGGGAAGCATAAGCTACAATGGTGCAAATGTCATCTTTGAAGACAGCAAAAAAAACATTTGGATAGGCACCAGCAATGGATTGAATCTGTTCAATAAGAGAGACAGCAGCTTTATCAAATTCACAAAGCAGGATGGTTTACCAGACAATTCCATAAAAGCCATTGAAGAGGACAATTTTGGAAATCTGTGGCTCAGCACCAACGGAGGACTCTCCAGATTTACTCCGGGTGAGCGGGTGCAATTTGTCAACTTCAGTGAAGAAGACGGATTGCAAGGCAAGGAATTTCTCAGCAGGTCATCTTTCAAGAACAAAGAAGGGCTTCTTTTTTTCGGAGGCAACAATGGCTTCAACGTTTTTGACCCAAAGACCATCAAACAAAACCCTGCGGCTCCTGATGTTGTCTTGTCGAGCCTCAGTGTAATGAACAAGCCTGTTGTACCCGGGGATGATACCGGCATTTTAGATGCAGAATTGAACAGCATCAAAAAACTGATCCTCAAGCACCAGCATTCCATATTTACCATTGACTTTGCAGCGCTCAATTTTCTTGCACCGGCGAAAAATCAGTATGCCTACTACCTGGATGGTTTTGAGGAAGACTGGAACTATGTTGGCGCCCAACGCAGTGCTACCTATACCAACCTGGACCCCGGTACTTATACTTTCAGGGTGAAAGCGTCGAACAATGATGGGGTATGGAATGAAGAAGGACTAAGCCTGAAAATCGAAGTGCTTCCGGCTTGGTGGGCTTCAATACCTGCAAAAATCTTTTATCTCGCCCTTATTCTTTTTCTGATCTACTATTTCAGAAGGCACACCCTGATATCCATCAATCTAAAAAACACCCTCTGGAAAGAGCATCTGGAAAAAGAAAAAAGTGAGGAGCTCAACCAATTGAAAAGCCAGTTTTACGCTGACATTTCACACGAACTCAGAACACCGCTGACGCTGATTTTGGGTCCACTCGATCAGTTGAGAAAAAATCTGGGACCTACAGAAAACATCGATATCATCTACAGCAATGCAGAACGACTCAAAGTTCTGGTCGACCAGATCATGGACTTCAACAAGCTGGAGAATCAGATAATGAGGATTCAAAACTCAGAAATTGATGTCATCCATTGCGTTAAAGGAAGCGTCAGCAGTTTCAAAATTCTTGCGGACCTGAAAGGAGTAGACTTGAATTTATATACTTCCGTGGAACATTGCAGGGTGAGTATTGACGAAGATAAACTTCTGAAAATCCTGAACAACCTCTTGTCCAATGCAATCCGTCATACGGCTCAGGAAGGCAAAGTGAATGTCAATTTGCTGATCAATAAGGAAACTTCTACGATGATTTTGAGTGTCGCGGATACGGGTTCGGGCATTCATGCAGATGACCTGGGTAAAATATTCGAAAGATTTTACACCACAAAAGCAACCAATGAAAATGCAAAAGGAAATGGAATAGGACTCAATCTCACCAAAAAGTTGGTGGAATTGATGGATGGAAACATCGAGGTGGAGAGCGTTTTTGGCGAGGGAAGTGTTTTTACAGTAAATGTTCCCATTCAATTGGTCGCAAAGCAAAACGAAATAATACAGCCTGCTGTTTTGGATACAAATACAGAGCTCGCTGAATCTGACAGAACCCAAAAAACCATACTTGTTATAGATGACAATCAGGAAATTGTACATTATATCCAATCCATACTCCAGGAAAAGTTTCAGGTAGTAACGACTACTGAGCCTTTGGAATATAAAAAGTTGGTCAATGAGTATCTGCCAGATCTTATCATCAGCGATGTCATGATGCCCGGTATAGATGGCATCACCTTGTGCAGTTTATTGAAATCAGACATCAAATATTCGCACATTCCTGTTATACTTTTGACGGCTAAATCAGGTGCTGAAGACCGGGTGATCGGGTTTGAAACCGACGCAGATGATTACATTGGTAAACCATTTGACGCGCAAGTCCTCATCGCCAGAATAGAAAACCTCATTCGCAAAAAGGAAAAAGTAAGAAACGAGTTCGTGAATGAAGAGGGTGCCATCCAAAATGCATCACTTTCCAATAAGCTGGACATATCTTTCATGCAGTTGGTCCTTGACCTTATCGAAAACAACTACAACGATGCCGGTTTTAATGTCAATCACATCATCGATGCTGTGAATATGAGCAGAAGTGCTTTTTATAAAAAGTTTAAATCATTGTCAAAACATTCCATCAATGATCTTATCAAAATAAAAAGGCTAAACAAGGCTGCGCAGTTGCTCAATGAAACACAGATGAATGTCAGCGAAATATCTTACGCATGTGGCTTTGCTGACCCATCGTACTTCACCAAGGTCTTCAGAGATCAATTCAATGTTGCACCAAAAGAATACCAGCTGCACTTCACCAGCAATAAAAAGATATAAATTTTATATTCAAACCCAGGCATACCCAATTTTATATCTTACTGATTATCAATCACATGATAATCTTTGGACAAATTCCCTATTTATATAGACGATTTTCCTAGTCCGGTAACATCACCCTATTGTAATTTTAATCACAAGAAATGGATATGGCCACCTTCATTTTCCAAATCACCCTATTGACATAGGTGGTTTGTTGAATTCAAATCACATTTTTTAAAAATTAAGCTACATGAAAATGAAAACAACTAAGCTTCTGGCCTTAGGAAGATGGTGTCTGGCCGGATGCGTGGCGATCTTTGCCACTTCACAATTACAAGCACAACAAATCTGCAACAATTCTACTGGTACCAACAACGGATACTATTACACCTGGTGGAGCGATGGGCAGGGCAGCGCCTGCATTACCCTTGGTTCCGGGGGCAATTACAGTACAACATGGACGAACGTAGGCAATTGTGTTGGTGGCAAAGGCTGGCAGACAGGAACCAGCAACAGAGTCATTGGATACAACGCCGGCTACTTCAACCAAAGCGGTAATACCTATCTGGCACTTTACGGATGGACCACCAGTCCGCTGGTTGAATACTACGTCGTCGAAAGTTGGGGTACATGGAGACCTCCGGGAGCAACTTCCGTTGGCACTGTGACAACTGATGGAGGCACTTATGATTTATACCGCACTCAAAGGGTCAATCAGCCTTCCATACAGGGAACTGCAACTTTCTATCAATATTGGAGCGTAAGAACTTCCAAGAAAGCAACAGGAAGCAATGCCACCATCACCTTTGCCAACCACGTCAATGCATGGGCAAGCCGAGGATGGAATCTGGGCACCCACTCCTACCAGGTCATGGGTACGGAGGGTTACCAAAGCAGCGGAGGATCCAATGTGACGATCTGGGATGCCGGCTCCAGCTCAGGTGGCGGTAATACAGGAGGCGGATCAGGTTCTGTCAATTATACTGTACGTGCCAGAGGAACATCAGGAGCTGAACAAATCACCCTCAGGGTCGGAAACACCAATGTGCGCACCTGGACGCTGACCACTTCAATGGCCAACTACAGCGTATCCAGTTCTGCGACCGGGGGCATAACTATCAACTACAACAATGACGCCACCGGCAGGGACGTGCAAGTGGATTACATCACTGTAAATGGGAGCGCCAGACAAGCTGAAAATCAAACTTCCAATACTGCCGTTTGGCAAAACAACAGCTGTGGAGGTTCAAACAGTGAGTGGATGCATTGCAATGGTTACATAGGTTTTGGTAATTCCAACCGTGAAATCAAAACAATCATCACCTCAAAAGGCAATACGGTGCTGGACGATGTCAATGTATTCCCAAATCCCAGCTCTGATGTCTTATTTGTGGATTTGTCAAACGAAGTCAAAGGCAGTGGTAAAGCCCTCATTTTTGATATAAAAGGCAGCTTGCTGAAAACGCTTTGTATTGAAGCGGGCCGCAACACGCTGCAAATCAATGACCTGGAATCTGGCACTTATTTATTGAAAATATCTGCTGATGGACAGGAAACAACCAAGAAGTTTTCCAAACAAAAATAACGATTTCTTTTTGTAAATGCTTTTACACAGAGGCCTGCGCGGTAACCCGACAGGCCTCTATTTTTTATTTCAATTCAAAAGCCTTTTCCTTGAGGTCGCGTGAATTAGGTCCCACCATGGCTTTGAAAGCACCAGGCTCGCTGACTAGTTTTAAGTCTGTATTGTAAAAACTCAAAAGACTTTCATCAATTGTGAATTCTATCCTTTTGGATTCGCCTGGTTTCAGGCTGATTTTTTGAAAGCCTTTCAATTCTTTCACCGGTCTGCTGATGGAAGCAGCAACATCCTGGATGTACAACTGTACCACTTCGCGGCCTTCAAGATTACCAGTATTCTTAACTGTGACAGCACATTTTATATTTCCGCCTTTTGCCATGGATGGAGCTGAAAGCACTACATCACCATATTCAAAGCTTGTATATGAAAGTCCGAATCCAAACGGGAACAACGCCTCATTGGGTATATCCAGATAATTAGATTTGAATTTTGATGCTTCTTCGCCCCTGTATGGTCTTCCTGTGTTGAGCATGCTGTGATAAACGGGAATTTGACCGACATGAACGGGAAAACTTGTCGTGAGTCTTCCTGATGGATTCACGCTTCCAAACAAAACATCTGCAACCGCCCTGCCACCTTCTGTTCCTCCAAACCAAACGTCCAGGATAGCGTCAATTTGTTCGTTTTCCCACTTTAGTGTCATCGGCCGGCCATTGTACAAGACAAGTACGATAGGTTTTCCTACCTCTTTTAAAGCTTCCAACAATTTTACCTGCGATGGCTGAAGTCCAATGTCGGCCATACTTGACGCCTCGCCTGTCATGTCGGCTGCTTCTCCCATCACCGCTACGACAACATCGGCATTTTTTGCCAGACCAACAGCTTCTGAGATCATGTCTTCCGGACTCCTTTTATCGATGGTTATTTCCTCGCCAAATGCATTGACCTTTTTTGCAAAAACCGGGTCATCGCTGATGTTCGCCCCTTTTGCATATGAAATACTGGTGCCTGTGCCTGCGGCCACTTCCCTGAATCCTTCGAGCACTGTCACTGCCTTCTCAAAATCTCCCGACACGCTCCAGGTACCCAACATGTTTCTTCTGCTGTTGGCCAAAGGACCGACCACTGCTATAGAGCTCCCTTTCTTCAAAGGCAGTACGTTTTTATCATTTTTGAGCAATACAAAAGACTCAGCAGCTACTTTTCTGGCAAAGTCGCGGTGTTCCTGGCTCATGATCTCTTCTTGTCTGCTTTCATCACAGTATTTATAGGGATCATCCAATATGCCAAGCTGCTCCTTGATGGTGAGTACCCTTCCGCAAGCCAAATCGATATCCTTCATGGTAATGACACCTTTATCCAACGAATTTTTCAGAGTTGTAAGGAAGCCCTCGCCAACCATGTCCATATCAACAGTATTTTTGAGTGCAAGGGCCGAAACTGTCTCAAGATCGCCCAACCCATGCGCCATCATCTCATTGATGGCTGTATAATCTGTCACAACGAGACCATTAAAAGCCCACCAATTCCTGAGTACATCGTGGTACAAATATTGATTGGCTGTGGCAGGTACATTTTCAGATGTATTGAATGAAGTCATAACAGAAACAACTCCGGCATCGATCGCTGCTTTGTACGGTGGCAGGTATTCGTTGTGCATTTTAATACGACTCATGTCGACAGTTGCATAATCTCTTCCTCCTTCTGCTGCTCCATAAAGAGCATAGTGCTTGACACAAGCTGCGAGGGTATTTTTTGCGGCAAGATCATTGCCCTGATATCCTTTGACCATTGCTCTTGCGATCAGTGATCCCAGAAATGGATCTTCACCCGAGCCTTCTGAAATCCTTCCCCACCTTGGGTCTCTGGCAATATCCACCATCGGCGAAAATGCCCACATCAACCCATCTGCTGTAGCTTCCACAGCTGCAACCCTGGCCGTCTGCTCTATCAATGCCGGATCCCAGGAGCAGGATAGCCCCAAGGGTATCGGAAACATTGTCTGATGTCCATGGATCACATCCATTCCCACCAGGAGTGGAATGCCAAGCCTGCTTTGCTCTACGGCTATTTGCTGCGCCTGTCTTACTTTATCCGCACCTCTAATTCCAAATATCCCCCCAACATTGCCGGCCTTGATTTTGGCCTCAACATCGGTACTTACAACAGATCCTGTCACCGCTCCTCCCGGGGTAACCAGGTTGAGCTGACCAATTTTTTCTTCCGTGGTCATCTTGCCCAGAAGAGCTGAAACACGGCTGCTGAAAGGCAATGTTTTTGGCGAAGATATCAGACTTTCTTTACTGGTTTTGCATTGATAAAAGGAAGTAGCTAGAAAAACTACGATCAGAAATGCGCTAATCTTTTTCATTTATTTTTTGATTTTGAAAACATCCATGTCAGAAGTTCAGGGTCTTCCATGGCGAAATCCCAGGCGTTGTGGCCAACGTTTTCATAGAGCGTGATTTTGGCTTTTCCTCCAACTTTTTGTACCGCTTCCAACATACGGATGGAATGATATACTTGTACGACATTGTCTTTCACTCCATGGAAAGCCCATATCGGAGTTTTGCTGATTGCACCGGCCTTCACAGGAGAACCTCCTCCACAGATGGGCGCTGCCGCTGCAAACTTACCCGGCATTCGCCATAACAATTCCCACGTACCCATGCCTCCCATGGAAAGGCCGGCGATATATATTCTATCGGGGTCTATGGTCCCGGATTGAATGAGCGAATCGATCAACAACATGACGGCATTGAGCCCCGGATTCGCTTTTTCGTCGTCTCTGAATTCAAACTGAAGGCCATTATTTGTTTCTTTTCTGGTTACTGTCGCCCAATAGTCGTCTGTGCCACATTGGGGTGCAATCACCATTGCACCAAATTGGTCAGCGGCATTCAAGAGGGTCATACTACCGTGAATCAATTGTTTCCAATTGTCTGTGCCGCTCTCTCCCCTACCGTGCATAAAAACAAACAAAGGCATCTTGGAAGCAATCTTTTCAGGCTCTAGCTGTCGGTATGGCAATTGATGAGACCCCGAATCGAAGTGGCGAGCTTTAAATCTGGAAGTGCTCAGGAAGGTAGTCATCACCGGAAAGTGGTCTGAAAGTTGTCTACCCTGAGAAGTTTTGGGCTCCAGGCTTTCATACTTAAGTGCCAAAAATTTTTCCGGTTGGTAAAAGGTATAGTCTATTCTGCGTTCAAAAGGACCTTCCAACTTGAAACCATTGAATGTCCCTACGGAAATTTCTGATTTGGCTTTTGCATGTTGGTGTGCATCCAATAAAAAAGATGTGAGTTTCGAGTACAAGGAATCTGAAGGTTCCAGGTTAAAGTCCCCCATCAACAATGAACCATAGCTGCTTGTGTAGTGTCCAATGTGTTTTTCCAGGAGGATGACACTGTTTTTTCTGGCTTCAACAGCCTGGTGGTCGAAGTGTACATTGCTTACCAGGATGGTATCACCGTTGGTCAGATCTTCAAAAATGCCAAAAGTACAAATCCTGTGCAAGTTGGCATCCCAACCTTTTGATGGAATGGTTGGTGTTTGGCTGAGCCAGAAAGTACTGTCTTTGACCAGCTTCCACCGGTCACTTTTATAATATATGGGTGCATACTCACCTTTGGTTTTGCCATCGTCTCGGCCAACACCAATGACCCTGTATGTAGGAATCAACTCGGTTTTTACATAATCATATTGGTCATGTAATGCTTCTTGTAAGCCAACAAAGTCTGCACCAGACGATCTTACAAATGAGGCGAGCTCTTGTCTTCGGTATTGCCAGTTGTCCTGCAGGTCGCCCGCATGATCCAGACGAATGTTATAAGTCATGCATTTGATTTCCGTTTGCCCAAAGGACAAAGAGGACCATGCCAATAGCGCTATGATTATGATTTTTTTCATTGCTGGAAGGAGGTAAATTCTAGTTTTTTAAGACCGGCCTGGATTTCAGGTGCTGACATGAAGAGCTTCCAAAGCAAACCCGACCGGTAATTTTCGACCATACTTACGATGGGCAATTGATCGATGGCCAGGTAATGCGGTTTCATCCAGTCTGACTGAAAGGAGAATGCATCATATGGGCCATATTTGCCTACGATTTCAGGATGTTTCAGATAAAGAAATTTTAGAAACTTCATACTCTCTTCAGGGGTATAAGGGAAGGATGACAGAGCTGCTGTGGGACTGATGACTCCCAGGTCTTCCTGAGGGCAATGTCCGGCATATCCGACCATGGAATAGGAGGAGGTGAGGCCCCAGCATTCGTCGCTGTATCCTTTATACCCATTAGGATTCTCACTACAATGTCTGTAGTGGATGAGTGCATGATTTCTGTTGAGGTCCCAAAAATTGGCGTACTTATCTTTCAAACCTTTTGGATTGAGGCCGAGGTAAGAATAATGTGCCCAGAAAAGTGGGCCTACGGCTTTATCATCGCTGTCGAAGTGGTCCAGAACAGTAGGGAGTCCGTAATATACTTTGTCCGTCACTATTTCGCCGTTGCGCATAAAGCCTTTGTGGTATACCTCAGCTTTGATGCCATGTGTTTTGGATGATGCTGCCAGAATGTACATGATGAGACACTCATTGTACCCTTTCACAGCAAAATTCATCTGCCAGCCCACGTTGGGCGACCAATGCCAATAGAGCACATCTTTGCCTTTGGTATAAAAATTCCAGTCGATTTCTTCCCAAAGCTTATTCATTTTGGCAGCGAGGGCTTTTTCTCTGGCATTACCCGTGGCAAAATACTGGCGTGCAGTGATTAGCCCTTGAGCCAGGTAGGCAGTTTCAACCAGGTCACCACCATCGTCAAATCTGGAAAATGGTTTGGTTTTGCCAGAAGGATACATCCAGTGCGGCCAAACACCGTGCCATCGGTCCGCCTTTTCCAGCCATGACACCAATTGCTCAAGCCTTGCAACGGCACTGTCCCGGTCAATAAATTTTCGTTCTATCCCTGCAACAATGGCCATAATACCAAAACCTGTGCCTCCTGAAGTGACTACATCACTGTCATCTTGAGGGTAGTCTCCATCTGTGTGTATGCGTTCTCTGGCAGCGCCGGATTGTTCTTCGCCTCCTTTCCAGATGTAATCCAGACATTGTTGCTGCAATTGGTCCATCAGCCGGTCTTCCTCTGTCACAGATGCCTGGACCAAAACAGGCTTTACCTTTTGCTGGCAGCCTGCAAGCACAACAGCACCTACGATGGTCCATATTGTCAATCGCAGGCTATATATTGTTGTATAACTATTCATATGAAAAACCGAGTTTGGTCAGGCCAGCTTTAATCTCCGGCGCTGACATGAATAAATTCCAAAGCAATCCTGATCTGTGATTTTCGATCATGCAAATGATGGGGCCCTGGTCGATGGCCAGATAACTGTCTGCCACCCAACCCGCAGCATCATTGAAGGCGTCGTAAAATCCGTACGGTCCCCACAAACGATCTCCTTTGGTATAATAATAGTTTCTCAATGCGACCATAGATTCCTCAGGAGTGTATGGCATGGAAGAAAGTGCGCCTGTAGGTGCAATAACTCCGCGGTCATTGTCCGGACTAAAGGCATTGTATCCATTGTTGCCATCTGAGGCTGTCAAACCCCAGTTTTTCTCCCCATATCCGGCGTATTTGAGGGGGTTGCTGATACAATATGCCCTGTTGATCATGGTCTGGTTGACGTTTTGCTCCCAGTAATCGGCATAGATATCCTTCAGGTTTCTGGGATCAAGTCCCAAAAACGAATAATGGGTAAAGAACAAAGGACCTCCCCTACCTCCTCCCAATGGAAGCCTAAAACCGTAATAGGTATTGCCATTTCTCATGGCTCCATTGCGGGCATAGCCTTGTTTGTAGGTTTCTATATCAATGGGGTGTGTCGTTGACGATGCCGCAAGCACATAGGAAATCAGTGTCTCATTGTGTCCGCGCATAGGTAGGTTGATGGCCCAGCCAAAATTGGGCGACCAATGCCAATAGAGTACTTTTTGTCCCCCTCTGGTATACCAGTCCCACTCCACTGCATCTATAAGGAAGTTGATTCTGTTGATGAGGTTTTGTTCTCTGGCAACTTGCGGGTTGAGGTATTGTCTCAATGTGTATAAAGCCTGAACCATAAACGAGGTTTCAACAAGATCACCTCCATCATCGCGCTGGCTGAATGGAAAAACCTTGCCCGAAGCACCGTTCATCCAATGTGCCCATACCCCATGAAAGCGGTCGGCATTTCTCAAAAAGCTGATCATGATTTCCCAGCGCTCAAGGGCCTGATCTCTAGTAATGTAGCCTCTTTCTGCCGCAACAATCATGGCCATCAGACCAAATCCCGATCCACCAGTAGTGACTACATCTCCACTGGTATTTCTCTCTCTGGCGAGACCACTCACCGGATGCCCAAAGTCCCAGAAATATCCAAAAGTTTGTCTTTGGACTAAGTCCATCAACTCATCATCTGTCAATTGTGGAAAATTGGTAAATATCAGATACTCTTTGGCCATAAAGCTCTTGCCAATGCCGGCACCTAATCCCTCAAGGAAGCGCAGTCTGTATTCTCTGAAGCCTTCCAATTCGTTGACAGGTTTGATCACGTAATGTCCCGGCGCTGATTTTGAAATGACCAGAGGCACATTATTTCCAGCCCTGCTCAGGCTGATGTTGGCACTCAATATTTGTTCAGGGATATCGTGTGAAAAATATGCTTCAATGCTGATGTCTTTGCCAGTACCTTCCTGTCGTTGGGCCTCTGAGATCAATCTACCGTTCAATCTGACTGAATCCAACATCAAAGGGTCATTGCTGACCATAATGTTGAATGTCTTTGCTGAAAGGGTATCTCCACTTTCTGAAGTTATGGTAGATGGAAGACTGACAGCATAAGTTTCGCCATAAGCAAGTGGGTTGTCCGTAACCACCGTAAATTCCTGTGAAGTTGAATTTTTGACATAAGTCCAGGTCACCGGTGATGCTGACGAAATCTGTTGTATGGTAAGTCCATTAAAACTCGTCTCATCAACGGCCTTGTCAAATCCAAAAACGAATACACTCGTTCCTTCCGGTACGATGGCATTTCCGGCCAGAATATCAACCTCATTCGCCAGGGCTTTGGTCAGTTGCATGCTGCCAATCACTACTTCCTTATCACAGGAAGTTAGCAATATCAGCATCATAAATCCGGTCAGTCCAACAAACTTCTTTATGCCAATTCTCTTTGGAAAATTGATTGTCTTTTTAAAATGTACAAGCAGTTTAATGGACGAATCTATTTCCGGCGAGTATAAATCACTGCGCATCAATACCCTGGATTTTGAACCAGGCCGCCGTCTGTAAGGTCAACCTCAGTTTGTGGTATGGGGAAGAGCTCATGCTTGTTGTTCACAAATGTTTTCCCGACTTTGGTAAGTGTTTCATTTTGTATGCCCCATCTTTTGAGGTCAAACCACCTCAGTTGCTCCATGGCCAATTCTACCCTTCTTTCTTTGCGAATAGCTGTACGCAATTCAGCCTGATTGGTAATGGTGAGGTCTTTGAGGATGAAGTTGTTATTACCGCGGGCTCTTTTTCTGATCATATTCACATACTCCAATGCTTTGGCGGAATTGCCTGCTTCGTTAGCAGCCTCAGCCGCAATGAGGAGCACATCAGCATATCGCAACAGCCTGATATTTCCCGGTCCGTTGTCCTGTAAACCGGGGTGTGATGGCACCCATGCTTTCTGATTGAATCTTTCATTGAAGATATCGGGGTTGTCCTGAACGATGGTCACTCCATCCGGCAATACTTCACCTACATATATGACAGTAGCTTGTCTTCTGGGATCTCCCGGTTCGTATGATGCTACAAGGTCATCACTAGGTCGGTTGAATCCCCACCCAAGATTGGGTATACCCCGAACTCCCTGTACCATATTATAAGGACTTGCACCAGGACCGACAACGGCTGCCTGAAGGGCAACTGCACCAATTTCAAATACACTTTCCACTCCATTTTCCTGCGCCTGTGTGAAGATGGTATTGTATTGGCTCACCAGGCTATATTCTCCGCTGCTGATGACTTCTTCGCATAAAGCCAGCGCTTCCGGATATTTTTGCTCCAGCATATACAACTTTGCCAAAATGCCCTTTGCTGCTCCTTTGGTGGCTCTGCCCAATTCTGAGGCAGGATATTTTGACTTTTCAGGCAAAGAAGCGATTGCATCCTGAAGGTCTTTTTCAATAAAGTCATAGACCTGAGCAACAGGCTGTCGCACTTGTGTAAAATATTCATCTTCAGTCAATGGCTCACTGATGATGGGTATTTCGCCAAACCATTGCACCATTCTGAAATAACAGAATGCCCTCAAAAACTTGGCTTCCCCCACCAATCTCGCCCTGAGGCTTTCATCCATGTCTATGTTTGGAATATTGAGGATGGCCAGGTTTGCTCTGGCTATGGTCTGGTAATGACCCGTCCACATGGTAGAGAAAGTCTGGTTGGTAGCGTCAAACAAAAAGTCGTCGATTTCTTTGAGATAAAGTGCGTCGTTTTCAGTACTTCCCTTATCTGAGTCGTCACTAATGACATCGGTAGCACCAATGTAAGGCAGACCTGCCAACTCCCATGAACGGAATTTGGCATAAATGGCATTTACCGACTGTATGGCGTGATCCTGGGTCATAAAAAAGGTGTCCTGAGTCAAATTACCCAGCAGTTTTTTATTCAGGAAGTCTTCTGAGCAAGCCTGAAACATCAACAAACAGACCACCAGAGCGCTTATATTTCTTAACTTTTTCATCATCATATTTTTGTGCTTAAACCAAATTGGATGGATCTTGCGATGGGATAGGAACCATTATCAAATCCAACATTGAAAGTGCTTCCGGAGTTTGGAAATTCCGGAGTATATCCACTGTATTTCTGTGATGTCCATAAATTGGTGCCGGAAACATAAACTCTCAGGTAACCTATACCCAGTTTTCCTGTGAGGCTATTTGGCAAGGTGTATCCCAGGCTCACATTTCTCAATCTCACAAAAGAACCATCCTCCACATACCTGTCGCTGACACGGTAATTGTGGCCTCCATTGGTGACGCGGGGCTCACTTTGGCTTGGATTATCTACGGTCCACGCATCAGCAACTCTGGCTTCCCAGTTGTACACACCAAATCTTGCAGTTGCCTTTTGATTGAAAACTTTATTCCCTGACACACCAAATAAATCAGCTGTAATGTCAATGCCTTTCCAATCTGCATTAAAATTAAAGCCATAAGTAAGCGTCGGAATCGGGCTTCCCAGGAATACCCTGTCATCGCCATCCACAACTCCGTCATTGTTAATGTCGGCGTATTTGATGTCACCGGGTTTTTCATTTCCCAGTCGGGGAGATGAAGCTATTTCTTCTTCACTTTGGAAGATGCCTTCCACTTTAAATCCGTAAAAACCTCCTATTGGGGCGCCAACTACTGTTCTTGTCGCCGGCTCTCCATTGATAAATGCAGAAAAAATCTCTGTTTTACCTTTTGCCAATTGGAGCACCTCATTTTTTACAGGAGATATGTTTGCCCCAAAAGAATAGGTAAAAGTTCCTGCCTCACGCCAATTGAGGCTTATGTCCCAACCTGTATTGAGCACACTGGCAGTATTGACAAAAGGATTAGCTGCAGAACCAACGTATTGTGGAATGGGAACATCTGCAATGATGTCATAGGTGTTTCTGCTGTACCAGTCGATTTCAGTGGTAAGTCTTCCATCCAGGAAGCCGGCTTCCAACCCCACATCTGTTTGTCGTGAAGATTCCCATCTCAGATCAGTATTGAATGCTGAAATGACAGTAGCTCCCTGGTTGATGTTCTCTCCAGGTCCAAAAACAGCATATAATCCATTCGACACCAATGCGGCGGTGGGATATCGGTTGGAAATGGCCTGATTGCCAAGTACTCCGATGCTAGCTTTAAATTTCAAACGGTCGAAGATGTCGAGGTTTTGAATAAACTCTTCCATTCCCGCATTCCAGCCCAATCCAAGTGAAGGGAAATATCCGGTTCGGTTATCTTCCGTAAACCTGCTGGATTTGTCTACCCTCATGGAAACTGTCATCAAATATTTAGATGCGTAAGTGTAATTGGTTCTGAACAAAAGTGAGTTCAATGCTTCTGCACTGGCGCCTCCGCTGTTCATTTGTGTAGTATCATTTCCTGAGGAGAGGTAGAGCAATTCATCAGCAGTTCCCGGAAAGTTTTCCCGACTTCCTCCAAAATTATAGCTTGAACGTTCTTCAGCAGTATAGCCAAGTAAGACACCGACACTGTGCTGACCGAAGTCTTTGTTATAATTTAGGGTTTGCTCCCAAATCCAGTTGTTGTTTCCACCGGAGCCTACACTCAATCGATCATTGAGATTGAGCTGTGAACCTGATACGGCAAATTTGGGTTCGAAATACCTGGAATCACCTTTATTGAAGTCATATCCAAAATTGGACCTGAATCTGAAATTCTTTAAAAACTTGATCTCTCCATACAGGTTTCCAAGCAGGCTTGAGCCTTTGCCAAAGTTGTTGCTTTTATAAAACTGATCTGCAGCAGGGTTGGCAGTTGCCAATCCAAAAAATGTTGGATCTGTGAAGTTCCCCGCATCATCAAAAACTCCCAGAAGTGGAGGCATTCTATATGCTGAGCCTACGACATTTGGTCCGTTCTGACTCTCTGTAATGGAATATGCTGCGTTGTTGCCAAAACTAAGCCATGGTTTCACATCAAAAACGGTATTAAGTCTCACAGTTACCCGGTCATAAGATGTATTTTTCATGATACCATCCTGGCTGAAGTAATTGCCACTCAAGCTGTATGACATGGCTTCGTTGCCACCACTTACTCCAAGTTGCGCACTGTACAGTGGGGCCGTTCTGAAAACTTCTTTCTGCCAGTCTGTTCCTTCACCAAATGATTCCGGGTCAGGATAATAGTTATTTCCCCGCAACTGGTTGAATGCCCGTGCGAACTCGCTGCCGTTGAGTAAGTCTATATAGCGTGTAGGCTCCTGAGTCCCTGTGAATGCTGAGAAAGTTATTTCCCCTCCCTGGTTCTTTCTACCAGATTTGGTGGTAATGATGATGACACCGTTGGCCCCTCTTGATCCATAAATGGCTGCAGCTGAGGCATCTTTTAGTACTTCAATGCTTTCAATATCTTGTGGGTTGAGGAAGTCTGCATCATAGGTGATCATTCCATCGATCACGTATAGAGGATTGGAGTTGTTGAGTGTGCCCGTTCCTCTGATCCTGATGACAGCGCCTTCCCCCGGTTTTCCTGAAGTTGGAGAAGCATAGACCCCTGCAATCTTACCTTGGATGGCCTGAGCAAAGTTGGGTGTTGCAATTTTTTGAATCTCTTCGCCTTTGAGGGTAGCTACTGAGCCTGTGAGGTCGCTCTTTTTTTGAACGCCGTAACCCACAACAACGACCTGATCGATCAGCACACCGCTTTCTTCAAGCACAATCTTCAGTGTGGACTGGCCGTTCACTGGGATAACTTGTTCTGCAAAACCCACATAACTGATGGTAATTTGTGCATTGGCAGAGGAAACTTCCAGTTCAAAATTTCCATCAAAATCCGTGGTTGTACCGCGATCTATTCCTGTTTGAGTCCCATATTCCACAACTGTTGCACCTATCAGTGGTTCATTATTTGATTTTGACACCACATTCCCGGTGACGACAAATTGGGCACATAGGCGCAATGCACTCAACAATGCAACCAGCAAGATCAACCGTTTTTTTTCTTTCATGCTCATAAAATTATTGCTTATTTAGGTATAAAGCCAGGCCTAACGCTCTTTTCTACCGATTGGAGAATGAATCATCCTAAAGATCTATTTTTGAAAATTCGGGTGAGATCCTGATATACTATGAGGAACCACTTTTTGCATCAAAGTAAAAATGTTGCTCAAAAATTCAAACTAAACTGGGATATAAACCTCTCTGGTCGGTAAGTAAGCTGTTTTGTTTTTAAAGCTTTAAAAAATTCATTTGGAATCTATGGTGGCTCTGACCTTAAATTGGTTAGGTTTGAAGTAGGGCCGGTTCAAGCATTAACCGGCCCACGACCCTATTAAATATAAAATCACATTACATTTTAACGAACCTGGATTGAGCTGATAACTTGCCCTTACCATCATAACCCATGATAAAGTAGGTACCTTTTACCAGGTTGCTTACATTGAGGTAGATGTTGCCACCGTCATTGTTCCACATAGTGCCAAGTTTCTGCCCATACACATTAAATATTTCCAAACGAGCAATATTGGCTGTATTCTGAACATTCAACATTTCGGAAACCGGGTTTGGCATCACTTCAAGTTGGTCCAATTTCACTTCACTGAATAATCCGGTGCTGACTCCGCAACTTCCGCCGTCCACAACGATATCATCGAAATAATAGATCACATCTTCAGCTGGAAGATTCAAAATATCCCAAATTATAGTGATCCTTGCATATTGGCCGGCCTCATCAATTGGTGTCGGAGAAGTAGCAAAATCGAATGATAATTCTTCCCATTCGTTGGCTTTTGTATTGGTAACTGTATTGTCACCTGATCCTCCGGGGAATCCGGACACCAGTGGTCTTTCAACTTTGAGTGTAACGCCACCAACTTTTGGAGAAAGTACTTTCATTTTTATGATCTTGTTGGTGCCAAAGTCAATGTATGATTCCAGGTTGGTGTACATACCCTGCCAAGGTTGTTCACCACTGGCTTTTTCAATGGCTTTACCTACTTTTTCAGAAGTGTTGATTCCTGATTTGTTCGGATTGTCCACCACTTCAAATCCGCCTGAATTATCCGCTGGGAAGTATTGCCAGACACTTGATGTAAATGCAGCTTCATCAAAGTTCATGATACAACCATCATATGGTGCGTGTGACCATTTCAAATTATCAATATAATAATCGTCAACGGTTGTAGTTGTTACCCCTCCATTGAAGAAAATACAAGCTCTTTTATGATCTGTACCTGCTTCACCTGAGAAATCAGCGCCAATCTTTGTCCATTTGTTTACTTCTGTAATATCGGTCCAGATTTCTTTTGCAGGTGAAGTTCCACCTTCTAGCTTAAGCAATACTGGAGCTGTTTTGGTTGAAAGAACCTGCATTTCAAACTGATTGAAAACATTGAGGTCTATGCCATCAGGGAACTGAGCGCAAAGTGCTGCCCATGGTTCATTGGGCTGGTCTTTATATAAACCTGCTTTGGTGGATCCGTTTCCTGTTGTGTTTGGATTGTTGACTACGGTGAGTAAAGTACTGCCTCCTCCATATTCATAATTACGTTGACACTCAAAATCATCGATGATATTGGTGATGGCTACCGTGCCTTCACAAGCGTCTACTGTTGGTTCTGATTGCACCAGGTTATCAAAGTAGAATACAGCTCCGGCTTCTGCCTTATTCGGATTAAATATAATCTTGATGGCTGACCAGTCACTGATGGCCTGAAATTCTTCAAAGTTAAAGCTGAGTGTTTCCCATTGGCCAGGTGTTTTGATGTCTCTTTCGACTTCCTTATTACCTGAACTTACACTTTCCAACTGGAAAATCACTGAAGTTGCACCTTCAGGTGCATGGACGTCAAGGTTGAATTGAGCCTTTGCAGATATGTCAATCAATCCTGGAGCAACAGCTGCAACAGTAGAGAAAGGAGAACTACCTTTGGTATACTTTCCTACTTTAGCAGAGGTATTTACTCCTGTTGCATTTGGATTATCAACTACCTCAAATGTTCCGTGTAGTGCGGTCAGTTGATCAAGAGGCTCCCAAGGCAAAGCGGCACCATTCTCAAAATTCTCAAGATCAGTTGCCACTTTTTCACCCCAGGCCAAATCGTCAATATAGTATACATCTCCTGCAATAGCGTCAACTCCAGCATTGAAGAACAATACCACTTTTTTGTGGGCGCTATTGGCTTCGCCAGAAAAATCAACCGTGTATTCAACCCATTGGTTGAGATCTGTGACATCTACAAATACTTCCTTGGCAGGTGAAGATCCTCCCTCCAGCTTAAATAAAATTTTTCCGGCTTTTGATGACCAGACTTTGGCTTTTAGCTGATTTTTTGTCGATAGATCGATGTTGTTCTGATAATCTATGACCAGGGCGCCCCATGGTTCCCCAATCGGATCGTTGTATTGACCTACAAAAGCAGATCCATTCACACCATTTGGAGCAGGATTGGCTACCACAGAAAGACTGTCCCATCCATTTACATATGTAGCATTTCTATTACATTCAAAATCATCAATGACGTCGGGATTTTTTTCTACACCGGCACAAGCGCCTGCAGGAACTGCAACAATGTTGTCATAATAATAGGTATCAGCACTCATCTCTACTCCCGGATCAAAAAAGATGATCATTTTATTGAGGTGAGTAAAATCCTTGGCACTTGAAAAGTCGAATGTATATTCTTGCCATTCGTCCTTGAGTCCTATATTTTTGGTCTTTTCCACAGCAGGTCCGCCAGCGCCTTCGAGTTTAAGCAGGATTTGTGTAGGTGCAGAAGCACGTACCTGCATTTTGATCTGGTTGAGAACACTGAGGTCAAATGGAGTTGCACTTTCAGCAAGTAATAAAGAATATGCGTGTGCATTTGATTTGACATATTGTCCTGCCTTGGCTGAAGAGTTAACGCTATTAGGCTCAGGGTTGTCAACCGGAGCCGTAAGTACACCGTCAAGACCCAGCCAACCCATTTCATTTCCGGTTTCAAACGTTTCATAGACTTGAATGGCCTCATTGGCTACTACATCATCAAAATAAAATACACCAGGTTTAGGAGTTATAAATGGATCCATGGCAACCAGTAATTTGGTCAATCCTGTGTATGTGGCTGCCGCAGAAAAGTCTACAGTATACTTCACCCACTTGTTGGCTTCCGTAATATCGATAAACTTTTCGATGGGTTTGCTACCACCTTCCATTTTGATCAATGCTCTTGCTGGTGCATAAGTTGCATAGATTTTGATAGAAACCAGGTTGTTGGTACTGAGATCGGCTGCAGCTGCCAAAGTGCCTATACCAAAACAGAAATCGCTGACTCCATCATTGGTAAACTTTCCGACATTGTCACTGTTGTTGACAGCATCTTTAGCCGGGTTGGCGACAGGACCTTCAAATGCCAATCCGTTAAAGGTGGCCCAGGTGAGGTCTGTTGCACCTCCTTCAAAATCTTCATAAACAGTTTGCGCTGTTGTATTGACACTATAGATCAACAGGCAAAAACAAAATAGTAAAAATTGCTTCATGTGACTTAGCTTTTTTAAATGTGATTTGAACTTCGAACGCAACCTAGGGAACAATTGTTCATCCCTTGGGCAGTTTCAAATTGCTTTGCCAAATTTAAGCAGAACATTTCCAAATGTCAAGCTTATTGAAGCTTATTGTACCTCACAAAAAACTCATCATATGATGTTTTAATATATATGTAGCCAAGAAGATCACTTTATATTTACTTAATTTTCAATGATTTATGACTTCGTCGACCTGGTTTAAAAATTTTCATTCATAATATGACCTCATCACTTTCCGATAAGACCTAATTGTAAATAGGACAATCTATATATTAAGATTTTTCATCCAACAAGAGGTTTATAAATGTTAAAAAATGAATTTAAAATCACAAACAGCTTTTATATTCTAAGTAATTCTTATCTTTAAATTTTTATGTAACAAAATCCTTGAACATAATTTTTTAGTCCCCTTACCATGATAATTTTTTTGAAAAATTTCATGCGTGTTGCTCTATTCATTTTTCTATTTTCATACTCCCCTGGAATCACTGCACAGATTTTCATGGAGGCAAACTTTTTAAAAGAACCTACCAATTGCAATGCAGATCCAACCATATTTTTTAAACTCACCAACAACACCAATCAGACCATCAAAAACGGAAAAGTAATGGTTTCCCTTGGTGACATGTTTAATCTACAGACTGTGGAGGGAGTTGACGAAATAAGGTTTACAGCAGATGGCAATGTAGAAATCGGTGATTTAGACCCTTGTCAGACGGTTATGCTTCATTTGGGTTTTACCCAAATTGCCTGTTTTCCGGACAGCATGGTTTGTTTTGATGCCTCTTTCAATAATACTACTGCAGAAATTTGCCAGCAGGTAAAAGAAATTGATTTTAATATCACCAATTTAAGCCTGGTCAGAATAGGTCTTTTAAAGTATAGAAGAAGCTTTGTCATTGCCAACAATACAAGTGAAAGCCTGTCTACATTGCTCCTAAAATTTGGTGCTTCAGATCAATACAATGTGGTCAGTTCAAATGTTTCAAATGATTTGATCCTCGATGAAGAGTTCCGCCAAATTGGCGATCAGGACGCAAGCTTTGATCCGGGCGAACTGCTGACCGTTGAACAAATCATTGAAATCAAACAATGTTCAGAAACCATACCAGACAAGATTCAACTTCAAATACCATGTCAGGGCTTTGAAAATTGTTTTCTCTTAGCTGAAAGTCTGGATCAACCGATATTGAATTACTCAGATGTAACTTCCAGACTTCAAGCATCCTTCAGTGGTTATACTTTTGAGAATTGCGAGCATGCAGTTTTGAGATTTACCGTCAATAATATGAGGGAACTTATTTACAGAGAGCCCACAATTGAAATCACCTCAAATCTTGGAATTCAGCCCAATACTGTTCTGATTGGCAATGAAGCCCTGATTAATAAAAATGGTGTATTTACTACTGAGGGCAAAGATTTTAGTCATGAAAATCTAGTGGAGGGAGATTTTGATGGATTAATGAATGATATTGGCCCCAATAGTTATTACACCATCTACGTCAGGTATGATCATAGGTCAATTCAAGAACTAAAAGAAATAACACTGTACATCAGGTCTAAAAATTTATGTGGAGGAGAGGTTGTTTCATTTGCAGGAATCATAAACCCTTCAGGTACAGGAGTCTCACTAAGTAATACTTTGACTGTTGAACGTGATCCCACATACGGAAATAAGAGTGTGACATATCATGGAGATACCGTTAAGATTACAAGTCTGCTGCTGACACCTATTACTTTTGAATGTACTTCACCAAATGTTGAAATAACGCTCTCAAAGCCTTCCTGGCTAAGTCCGCTCAGTGATAGCTCAGCTTTGGTGTCTTATTACAGAACAGACAGTACATATGTTGACAGTCTTGGCGCCTTCGTGAAATTTGGTGTGAGAGAAATAATTAAATACCCAATTATTGACATGGGAGATAGCTTGAAATTTTTCACTAGTGAGGTAAAAACCAGAGTCAACCTTTTTGATATATATTTTCTGGTATCAAAACCGCCAGGCTTAGCAGGAGAAGATTGTAGTACTTGCGAAATTCCACAGCCGCACTACTTCTCTATCCAATCCAGAATCCGATGCCAAGGTGATTGCATTGAAATCAATGATACCTCTATGTTTGTACCCACAGCAGTCTTTGCATATCATGATAAAAATGAGCAATTGGCTTATGAAAATCTCAAAGTCAAATTTGAAGAAGTAAGCCTGAAAAACTACACCTCCGTCTTCGATAATGAGCTCAATACCATTCCCGCAGCTCAGGATGTTGTCATTCTTGCGGGAGATTCAATATCAGAAAACGTCATTATTACTCCAATTAACTTGTGTGAGCTGGGGCCAGAGGACAAATTGTATCTCAGGACTTATTATTCTGACAGGGCAAATACCTATGAATATTTTGATACTTTATTGGAAATCAACATCCTACGCAGTAATGGATCAGTTATCAAGGAAGTGATTAAACCAGAGTCAATTTCAAGGCCAAATATTGCTCATTATCAGCTTTATAAGGACGTCGAAGCGCTCAACTATGATCTTACACCAATATTCAAAACATATAGGTTGTCCAATACAGACTCCATATATGTCCGTCGAGGAATGCGTCTTGGAAATCTAAAACTTAGTGCAATTGTAGATCACAGCGTATATGAGCTGTCAATGGTCAAGGCAGAATGTGAGAAAAAAAATCCAGTTTACATTCCGTATAAGTACAGTAAGCCAGCCATAAACCTCAAAGCGAGTTTCGACACAAGAAATAGATACTATAATAATGAAATATGGGCACTCCCGGATTATTATGGAGAAGAAGTCAAACTTACTTTTGACCTCAATTATTTAGAAGGTCATATCCCTGTCACTCCTCCTGTTTATGGGACCAGGGCTTTTTATACTTTTGATAGTTTGGTTTTAGAGGTACCCAAAAACAGTCATTTTATCATTGAGGATTCCATTTTCAACTTAAAAGGTTCATTTCTTCAATTGCTTACAAGGGAGGAATTGTCAAATAAGGACATATATATAATAAAAGATATCAATCTCCTGGAGGCAAAGAGTATTGAAAATGTCATACAAATCAAAGCTGTATTTAACAACTACATCAACCAAAACACAGGCCTTGAAGTAACTTATTACTTTAAAGAAAGGGATCCATTATCACAATCATTTGTACAAAAACAACTGTCAAAAACTATAAAGGCTCAAGCAATTGAATTCGAAAGCATTGTCAGCAATAAAGACACATATGCCGATATTGAAGGTACTGCAAGTTGGGATTTGAGTTATGTCAATCTTTCGCATCTAAAAATTTATAAAGATGACAATTACATTTTCCCGCCCTATGACTTATTTGATGGTTGGCTGATCATTGAGAAAGACGCAGAATTGACACTTGCTTTGTATGATAAAGACCTTGGGGATACTCTACAACCCATCGCTGCAATAAGTAACTATTTGATTTTTGAGGTACCAAGGCTTCACACTACCAACAATTACCGCATCATAGTACATCAAGCGGGTTGTTCAGAAAGAACCATCAAGGTATACTCGGGTTTCACAAAAGGAAAAAGCTTTCCTGAAATATTGGGGAATCTGGAAGGTTTTTTATCACCAACAATTCTCAGAATTGTCGAGCCAGTTCAGTTTTTTAGTGTTCAGCAATCAAGCAGCTTTATTCCTGACAATTGCCAGGACCTGCGTTTTGCGTTGAGTATTGAACATCAGGGACAACAAGACATTTATCTGCGTGGTTTTAGTATTAACCAAATAACACCGCAATCGATAAGTAGACTTATAATAAATGGAGAATCCCAAGTATTCAAAATAGAAGGTGATTCGATATTGTTATCCATACCTGTGCTGCTCAAAAAATATGATGTTGGCCTATTTGAGCTAAATCTCAATGGCAAACTCAATTGTCCATATTTTGTCAACGAAAGTCAGAAGCTAGAAATACTTTTCTCTAATATTTGTGCAGAAAAAAAGTCTTCCATGACTGAATTTGATGCGCTAAAACATCCAGAGGGCATCAATCCAAAGGAACAGCCATTGGAACTGAACATCCATCAGACCTCAACTACTTGCTCTACAAATCAACGCTCAGGAATCAGCATTAAGGCATTGGGAGAAATCGATCAAAATACCATTTTTGGCATCGAGCCTCCCTCATCAATTTCCATCGAGGGAATAACTGTCAGCCACGCTGATGTAGAAGTAAACAAGGAACAGAACGGCATCCTATTCATCAAATTCCTGGAAAATTTCAAAGCAGGAGATTCGATCCATATCGAAATCTCTTATTCAGATAATTGTATCATATCCTGTGGAAAGAAAAAATGGAAATCTATTAATTACAATGGAAGGAACTGGTGTGATTGTAATGTTTTATTTTCCTCAAAAAAAACTGAAATTCCAACTACAGGTGTTCCAGGCATCAGGCCTGAACAAGTGGAGGTTTTCTCCCTGGACGACGGTCGTCCAGGCATCGTATTCAAGCCCAATATCATGGACATCAGTTCAAGTTTTTTTGTTGAGTTGTACAATGATTCTGATATTAACAACAATGTTGCTGACGCAGATAGTTTGTTATTTACCAAAGTGTTAATACAAAGTGATTTGACTGAATCTGACACTTTGATATTCGATATTTACCCCAATCAAAAAGCTTGTCAATTTATCTTTAAAATCAAAGATGAGTGCGGTTGCGACAGCTTGAATGTTGTTTATCAAACTGAGCAAACCGGCCAGGGAAGGATCGATTATTTTCCGGTTTGCATTTTGGATTCCTTGTACTTTAATCTGACATTGAAACCTCAGGAAAATGTGATCTGGCCCAGCAGTGATTACGTATTTCCCTCGGAAGACGGTGGTGGTTATTTTTATGATCCATTTTTTACCCAAGAAGATTCCCTGACCCTTCAGGTTGTTGACCCATATGGATGTAAAGAGGATTATACCTTGCTCTTTTCTCCAGGTATTAAGGGCTTAAGAATTGACCAATCCATTATAGATGCCTGTTCTGATAGCACAGCATATTTGATCAGTATCAAAGCAGATAATGTCATCGAAAATATTTTTGTTGATGATACCCAAGTGGACCCCGATGACTCACTTGTAGTAAAATCAGGCCGCCATATACTCAAAGTTCAGGATGAGTTCAATTGTCAAATGCAAGTCAAGCTGGATCTCGTGACCCAATCAACAGGTAATTTGACCTTGGTTTCTAAAAAAGATGAAACCTGTGTAAATAGCTCAGATGGAAGCATAGAAATCGAAATTGCAGGTGACAGCATTATCTCTATGACTATGAATGGACAAGCTATAAGGCAAACTTTATTCAACGATCTAACTCCTGGTGAATATGTTTATGAAATCACCAACAAATACGGTTGTAGGGATACACTGGACGTTGTGATTGAAAGTGGGAAAACTTTGATCCCAGGGGACAGCAATATCCAGGCCCAATGTGATGGCACCAAGATATTATTCAGTGATCTGGAGTCCCTCTTCCCTGAAACGAATCTTTCTTACTCTTTTGACAACATAGCATTTAGCTCAAGTGAAGACATCATAGGCGCAAACCTTAACCTGAAGCAAACTTTGTTTGTCAGGGATAGCATCGGGTGCACATATACTGTTCCTGTCAAGGTGGAATTGCAGGACTCACAAACTCCTGTCATTAAAACTTCCGGCTCATTTGTACAAAGCTTATTGACGACCATACTGCTGATCAATGAAGAGCAATTTCTGGATTTCGATTGGTGGAGTGGTGATTTTGAAATAGACTGCAGCTCCTGTACAAACTTGATGCTTTATCCCAATAAAAGCGGTAAAGTGTTTTTTAAAGGAACCGATTCAAATGGATGTTTGCTTACTGATTCTATTGAATTAAGCATCGAATCTTTAGCCTCTTTGACAAATCAAATTCCAAATATTTTTGATCAAAATGCTACCCAGAACAGCAACCACTTTATTGACTTTAGCGCTATAGGCGAATATGTTAAGGAGATTACTTCTCTGAGTATTTTTGACCGCTATGGAAACAAGATTTACACCACATCCAGCTCACCTTTCGAGTGGCACGGTGAATCTGGTAGTGTGAATGTTGCACCTGGAGTTTATGTTTATGTGTTGGAGGTCAGACTCAACGATAGGAATGAATCAAGTCATATTCTTAGGGGAAGTATCACATTGATCAAATAATAGACGTATCTCTTACAAATTGGTCAAATAAGCGGACAAGTTATCATCGTGTTCCAGCCCAAGTCGTTTCCTGAGCCGGTATCTTTTGTTTTCAACGGAGCGAAGACTTATGTTCATCAATGGAGCTATTTCTTTGGAAGACAAATCCATCCTAATATACGCAGCTAGTCTCTGCTCTCCACTGGTAAGATGGGGATGTAATTCTTTCAGCCGATCGATGAAATCTTCGTGGACTTCGGCAAAGTTTTGTTCAAAGATTTCCCATTCTGTATCGCTGGAAAGGTTTTGCTCTATCAGGTGTTTCATCTTTTGTTTCCACTTTTTGCGACCTGTGTCGGAAGCGTCTTCATGGGCTAGCAATTCTTTCAAGTCATTGAGCATATTATTTTTCTGCACTAGGGTCATAGTGGAGTTGGCCAACATTTTTGATTTGTAACTCAGGTCATGGGCCATTTTTTCATTGGATGCCAGGATTCTTTGCCTTTCGAGCAACTGTTCCTTTTCCTTGTTGAGTCTGGCAGTTTCATTTTGGAGGTTTCTTTTGTGCCACAGGTTGAATAAATAAAAGGCTATAAAAATAATGCTGATCAACAACAACAGACCCGGCCAGCTTTCGTACCAATGTGGTTCTATCTCAAAGGAAAGCACAGTTTGTTCTTCACCACTCAATTGATTTTTAATCAACAAACTGTACTCGCCTTTTCTTAGATTTCTGTATGATATTTGGCCATTGTCAGGAATGATTTCCCATTCCTTGTCCCAACCCGCCAATTGGTACATCATTTGGCTGCACTTTTCAAAAGGTTTTCGGAGATAGATTACCAGATTGTTTTCTTCTGGTTCAAATTGGCTTTGTTTTGCAGATGTCTTGCCCAAGGCACCATTGACCGTGAAATAGTCTAGTCTTAAGTTACAATCAATGGGCGGTTCATATCCATTCTTCCAGATTTCAAATCCATCATCGATCACCTTGATCACCCACCCCTTTACAAATAGATTTTTAAATGCATTATGTGGTGCATAATTATCTGAAATACTCCTCTTTACGATATTATAATATGGATTCTCTGAGCTCCCAGTTGATCCACTTTCCTGAAGTACATTTCCATCAAGTCTGAAAAACCTCCCCTGATTAAGGATCATGAACTTTCCACCATCAACGAATAATATGACTTGATTATCCAGGGCAAGGCCAGATGGCTCAGCTATTTTTTCAACCGCATAAATACTGTCAAAATTTGATGTAAATCTTGCATGCAATAAGCCATAATCAATGTGGTAGCCCATGATTTCATTGCCAGACAAGGCGAATCTCTCCATAGGAAGATACTGCCCACTTATTCTCAAATTGGAGACCCAGCCTTGTTGCGAAGGCGTTAATCGTATAAATCCATTGTAAGTTGACTGCAAAATAGAACCGTCAGGCAAAACATTCATGTCCCAACCTCCTGCCTGATCAGAAATTTTTGTCAATCTGCCTTCCTTCCACAAAAACGTACCATTGTTGTGTCCCACCAAGAGATCTTTATTTTGTTGAAGCAGTGACCAAACCTGGCCCTGAGTCCCTGATACCAAAGAAAACTCCCGTTCTTTATTCTGGACAAACAAGCCTTGATTGGTCCCAATTATGAGTTCTCCCCGATCTCCTTCAACTGCGGAAAATAGGGTGCCAATACTACCCGTTTTGTCGTAGTACATCAAATGGTTTTCATCCAATTTTACCTGATTGATCCCCTTGTCGAGTCCTACCCACAGGTCGCCTTCTTTATCCTGAAAAAGAGCCAATACAGTATTGTTGCTCAGGCTGTTCTGCTTGTTAAGGATATGTCTGACCCTCAATTCCTCATCCAGGAGATAAACTCCATTTGATATGGTGCCAATAGCATATCCTCCTTCTTTCAGTCTGATGGCCTTATTGATTTCCTGGCTTTCAATATCCGGTGATGTCTTAATTTTGATCTTTCTGAGCACTGCGCCTTTTGATTTGATATAGACTCCATCATGCTGAGTTGTGATGAGTACGCCTTCTCCACTTTCAACCAATGATGTGATTTTTACTTGCTGATTTAAATTGCTTAACCAATCGAGCTCGGTAAGTTCACCATTCTCGAGAAGATATATTCCATTCTCAATCTTAGGAATCAGCAATTCTTTTCCTACCCTGGCACCCAGCATGATATTGGCTGAAGGCTTCAATCGGGAAAATTTTTTAAAATCATAAGTATATACATCTGCAAAGGATTGGAACACCAAAAGTCCTTCCTTTCCAAAAATATTCCATATTTCTTCTCTGGAGCCTGATAACCCATTGACATCCAACGCTATAAATTTTGGACTTGCAGGATTATTCATATCAATGTATCCAAAAAACTCAAAGCCTCCAACATAGACTTTACAATCTTCAGCTGCATAAATGCACCTTGGCCTTTTACCGTCAAGTATATCCACCTTCCTCCAGCTATAGCCATTGTATATGAGTACTCCTTCTGTATTAGCCACGTACAATAATTCATTGCAATCCTGGGCAAACATCCAGTTTTGGTGAGAACCACCATAAGTATGATTATCAAAAGCAATGATCTCCGGAACACCCTGTCCCGTGGCTCTATTTAGGTTTGCAAATAACAATAACAGGCATATGATGCCCCATTCCGGTTTCATAAAATACATTTATATACAAAAGCAATGCGTGCCTCAGGCGAATCAAATACTTTGATTGCGCCCAAAAATAAAAACTACGATACAACTTTGCCCTATTTTAGAGCATCAATCCCGCAAACTGTGGTATCAAAGCTAATCTACAATGATTAACTTTGTGAGTAGCTTAAATTATCATGAACAAAGCTTTTTATAGCATAATTATTTGTCTTCTCAGTCTTGTACTCAAAGCTGGTGATAAGGGTCTGAATGATGTCCTCACCCCACCACATGAATCTGAGCACCTCAGTCAAAAGGAAGTAAGAACCCTGATTAAAGATAGTTATGGATATATCTGGGTGGGCACTCAGGATGGACTCAACAGATTCGATGGTTACAATTACAGTAAGTTTTCCAGGGATCCTTTTGATACGACCAGCCTGCAATACGATATCATTGACCATCTTTTGGAAGATAATTTCAAACAACTATGGATTGGTACGAGGGCTGGCCTAGACATTATGGAGCTCAATACGCTCAACATCAGACACATCAAAAATATTCCGGGCATCTTGGAACCCATTGCCAGGATTACCGGGATACGCGAGTCAAATGCATCTGTAATGCTGGGGTCAGAAAAGAAAATCCATCTGATTCACACAGATGATGCAGGCCACATTAAAAACGGAGTACTGATTTATGAAATTCCTGTTGAAGAACAAAATGACATCCTCACTTTCAAGCCTTATGAAGAACAAGTATGGATTGTAACTTCAAAACAATTAAGGCTGATCAATTCCAAAAACAAAGACCTCCTGGCAGCCCACAAATGGGAAAGCAATCTTGTGCGGCAGGTTTTTCCAATTGGTGATCAAAAGGCCCTGGTTTTGGACGGTGAAAAGTTTTTTTTGATGGACCATGGTAAACTTACCTACTTTGATATTCCTATTATTGGTAAAAACATCAGGTCCATACTCATAGACCACGAGAGTCATGAACTTTATCTTGGAACAAGGGGGTATGGTTTGTATAAAGCTCAATTTCAGGAATCTCCTTTCAACATTCTTCATCCACAAAAAGTATTTGTAGAATCAGTTGATGATCAAAGAGTCACGATACAAAGGTTGTACAGAAGCAAAGAAAAAAATGAAGATTTAATTTGGTGTGGAACGAGGTCACACGGCTTATACCATTACAGTAAGTCCAAAAATTTATTTACACACATATTGCCTATTCTAAAATCTCAACTCAATTTCTCTGGCAGTGTGTACAGTATACTCCCGGAAAATGAGATCACATGGATTGGCACAGACCAGGGTGTTTTTTCATTGGAAAATGATAAAGCCCGCAAAGCAGTCATCAAGGGGAAGGCCAATGCTGATGCGATTGTTTACAGCCTCACCAGAACCCGAAAGGGCGATCTCGTTGCTGCATCCAACATCGGCATTTTTGTTATGAAAAACGGAAGTCCGGAGTTTCATCCCATTGCACATCAAATGGAAATAAGTACACTCGCACTGGAAGAGCTTGACAATGGCAATTTATGGGCAGGAACATCAAGGGGGCTTTATTGCTTTGATGAAAACTTAAAGTTGATCAATATCATTCAAAAGCTGGAGACGATAAAGGATTCCGTAAATATCAGCCCAATTGGGTCCATTCTTCAAGACAGCAAAAAACGCATTTGGATAGGAACCATTAAAGGGCTTTTCCTTATACCTGGTGAGTCAAAAAAGGCCCTTTTCACAAGTTATAGAGTTACAGAAAGCCATGGCTTGATTGATGATTTTATCAATAGCATTTATGAAGATTCAAACGGAGACATCTGGTTGTCCTCTTCAAAAGGGATTAGTAAATTGATTGGCATTGGTGATGAACTGGAGTTTGAACATTATACCCAACGGGATGGTCTTTCTAACCCCTTTGTATATGGAATCATTGAAGCTGCAGACCATAAACTGTGGATGTCTACCAACCAGGGATTATCTGTTTTTGACCCTGCAAGTAAGACATTCCAAAATTACTCTGCTGAAGATGGTCTGATCAACGACGAATTCAACAGTGGTGCATTTGCGAAAGACAATCGCGGAAAAATATTCTTTGGCGGTATTGAAGTACTGGTATCTATCAATGATGGAATTCCAGAAAATCAGCACGTTCCGCCAGTGGTCTTATGCGATATAAGAATTGATGGAGTGTCCAAGTATTCGGGTCCAAACCAAATGGAAATTGTGGTTCCACCCAGTTCAAAGTCCCTCAGTCTTGTCGTTGCTGCACTTGACTTCACCAATCCCTTAAAAAATCAGTATGCATACAGGCTCAGCGGTCTCGACAAACAGTGGATCAACAATGGTACCAACAGAGAAATCAACTTGTACAATCTTCCATATGGCAAGCACAAGATCGAAATAAAGGCCTCCAACAACCAAAACCAGTGGAATGATGAAGAGCCCCTCGTCCTTGAAATCAACGTGCTGGCTCCATGGTACAAGACCAAGATATGGTACCTGACATTGGTAGGTTTTCTGTTTCTGGGGATTTGGGGGGTTCACGAATACAGGGTCAATGAAAAAATTCACATCGAAAGGGTTAAGGCGGAAGAAAACGAGCGTGTCAGAAAAATGGCATCTCAGGATTTACATGACGAATTTGGCAATTCCCTCACCAGAATTTCAGTACTCACAGAATTGATCAAAAACAAGATCACCAAAGGCGAATCAGATGCAGTAAAGTCGGACCTGGAGAAAATTGCTGAGAATACCGGTCGATTGTATCAGGGGACCAAGGATTTTATCTGGTCTATACGTATGGACAGTGATTTGTTGTTTGAATCTGCCATAAGAATCAAGGACTACGCTGACGACATGATGTCAGCTCAGGGAATAGTTTTTGAAACTTTGGGCATAGAACAGGATTTGAAGTCCGTACACCTTCCACAAGGTTCCAGCAGACAAATTGTGGTCATCTTCAAAGAAGCCATTGCCAATACTTTGAAACATTCTAAGGCAGAAAAAGCCCTGCTCGAAGTCACTATATTGAGCCAGAATTATGCACAACTCCGTTGGTATGACAATGGTGTTGGGCTCAAAAGTGCAAACAATCAACAGGGAAATGGTCTACAGAACATGAAATCAAGGGCAAAAATGATAGGTGCAGATTTGCGCATCCACGGAGAAGATGGAACAGAAATCATATTGATCATTCCAATAAACAAAAAAAATGGAAAATAAGTACAGCAAACTCAATCCATTGCGCATTGTTATCACAGAAGACGATGCAGTAATAAGGGATGGGTTCAAAAGTTTGCTCAGTCAGGAAGAAAGTTTTATGGTCACAGGCACCTACCGCACTGCAGAAGAGTGTCTGGCAGACCTCGACAATTCCAGACCTGATGTGGTCATAATGGACATAGAACTGCCTGGTATTGATGGCATTGAAGGGATCTCAAGGGTAAAGAAACAAAGTGATAATATCCAGATGCTGGTGGTAACGGTTTACGAAAATGATGACCTTGTTTTTAAAGCTTTGTGCGCCGGAGCGGGCGGTTATCTGACCAAAAATATGCCCAGTCACCGATTGGTGGATGCTGTAAAGGAATTGGTCACAGGAGGTGCCCCCATGAGCACCAATATTGCGCGTATGGTGGTAGCCTCATTCCAGCGCAATCTGAATAGTCCTCTGTCAGCACGTGAAACAGAAGTGCTCAATCTCCTGGCTACCGGCAAAAGTTATTCTGTAATAGCCTCGGAACTGTACGTCGATAAAGAAACTGTGAAATCGCACATCAAAAATATTTATTCAAAATTGGAAGTGCATAGCAAAGCTGAAGCCCTCGACAAAGCGAAAAAAGAAAAGTGGATTTAGTTTGTTTTGTTGACGGCCCTCATCTATGGTCTTTTTCAAATCAGGCATGGTTGATGAGTAAAACGGTTTTATATTTGTCAAAATAATTAAAAGTTCAAAAAACATATGAAGGCAAACACTCCTGATAATGTGGATGCTTACATCAATCAGTTTGAAGGTGAGGTCAGACAAAGGTTGATACAATTCAGGTCTTTGATTCTTGAAGAAGCTCCAAATGCTGTTGAAAGTATCAGTTATGGCATGCCGGCGTACAAACTCTCTGGCAAGCCATTGGCATACTTTGCAGGCTACAAGCACCATGTTGGCTTTTACGCAATGCCCACCACCCACGAAACTTTTAAATCAGCTTTATCAAAATACAAAACAGGCAAAGGTTCGGTACAATTTCCAAATGATCAGCCGTTTCCTTCCGCTCTGATCAAAGAAATGTTGCAATACAGGATGCAAAATCTTTAAATGAAAAAAGTCTCAAACACTTCTGCCCGAGACTTTTTTGTTGTTGTGCTAAAGATTATTACGTTCGAATGACGATTTGATTATATAGATACATGATGTGATCATTTCGTTGCCTGAGGGTGAAATTTTTTTTAATTTTTTTTTCAGACGGGCCAAATAAGTTTCCTTACCTTAGATTTTTCTTTTCCAACAGTCAGGATTCCAGGTATTATTCATTTGCTTAAAAAATTTATTATGAGAATGATAAGGCACATTTTGCTATTGATGATTTTGACCCCGATTATCCTCCATGCACAGACCTGGGATGGTGGAGGAGATGGTACAAGCTGGCAAGACTCGCTCAACTGGGTGGGGGATCAAATACCTCCGCAAGATTCTGTTGTAACCTTTAATGCCTCAACAGCCAACATCGTTGTAACAGGCTATGCACCAAACCGCCCAAGAAGATTGAATATTTCGGGTACATATCAAGTCATTCTGAATATGGATTCCTTGACTATAGGAGATGGGATAATGGTAGACCACGGTATCAATATGAATGATTTTGCAAGTCTGCTCATCCTCAATGGTACTTACAACATCAATACGCCATCCAATCGGAACGGCTTCAGCATTTTTGCATCCACAGACTCCGCCGATGTGATCATTGAAGACAATGCCTTTGTCAATATCAACGGTTCACAGATTGGTGTCAACCTGGCTTCTGCTTCCTCGATGTTTACCAACAATGGTACACTTCACATCAGCAATGTCAGTGCAGATGGCATCCGTGTGGTGGATTCTTCAGGAATTTTTTACAACAATGGACCATTGACCATAGATTTGGCAGCAAGTGATGGAATAGAAAACGCGGGAACATTTGTAAGCAGCTACACTTTAACGATAAATTCTGCTAAACAACTGGGTGTAAATAATAAAGCTTCAGGCAGTTTTACTGTTAATCGATTCGAGCTCATCATCAATGGTGGAGGAATTACTACTGATGGAATCAATAACGAAGGCACTTTCACCAATGGGCCCGAAGGAACCATTTATGTATCTATTCCAACAGATGATTGTATTGAGACCCTTGGGAAAACTTTTACAAATCTGGGAACGATCAATATTACAATGAAAGAAGGGGCAAATACTGGTCAAAATGGAGTTGCGGTTGGTAATGATACAAAAATTGGAAGTTTTATAAATGTAAGTAAAAACTCCTTGAACATTTTATCAGCCGATGCTGCTACGGCCAGGCTCATTGCCATTGCAGATGGAAGTAGTTTACAAAATTTTGGAACAATAAGTTTAGAAGATAGCGTTAGTTCAGGAAGTATATTTTATACAAATGGATCTGTGATAAATGAACTTGGCGGGCGTATTGATTTAGGATCAGCAGGTAGAATAAATGTTGCTTCCAATGGGTCTTTTATCAACTCTGGTTTTTTGACAACAGACAGAGCTGCCGCAGGAATAATCAGGTCTGGCGCAACAGCCAATGTCATCAACAATGCATATTACGATTATGGTGCTCAAAGTGGATTTTCAATTGGGGCGACAGGTACGGAGACCGACCTGGGTATAGATTTACAAAATCCCAATGATGTTCTGATCAACGCGGGCGAATCCTGCGACATCGACATTGCCGAAGCTTCATATGAATTCCTTTTCCTTGGGGATTCACTGGGCATGACATCTGAGACAGGAGCCTTTACGATTCCTGACAGTTCAATCAATGGTGATACAGCTGTCCTGGTCAACGCCAGCTTTCCTGAAGTTCAAATCAAAGTCATCAATTACTGTGCTCAGGCACTTCCCGTAGAATTTGAAAGTTTTGACCTCAGCCTGGTGAACGAAGGTGTATTACTCAAATGGAGCACGGCCTCAGAGCGCAACAACAGCCATTTTGAAGCACAAAAAAGCAAAGATGGACTCAATTTTACCAGCTTTGCCGTTGTCAGTCCAAAGGATGCTTATGACAGAAGCGAACAATACCTGGCACTGGACGCGACACCGCACGAAGGCCACAATTACTACCGCATAAAACAAGTAGATTTGGATGGTACGGCTTCATACACTGACATCAAACAAATCTATTTTGGTAAAGTAGAAACTCTGGGCCTATATCCCAACTATGCTCAAAGAGGAAAAGATTTGTTGTTGAATATTCCTATTGATCAACAAAGCCAACTGACCACACCCACGATTTACAATAGTGTGGGCAGACAAATGGCTCCTGCATATAAAATCTCAGACCAGTCATACCGAATCAGTACAGACCAACTTTCACCCGGCACCTATTTTATTGTAACAGGTGTCAATGGTAAGACATTGCCTTTCGTCATTTTTGAATAAAAGCAACCGAGCAACAAAGCCTTCTCGTATTTTCGGGCTTTGTTGCTTAGTTTTGTACTAAATCCAGGGCATGTGCCTGGATGTGTTGCAGTCATGTCCTGATATTGAGAAGAGAATTTATCATCAACAGTCTTTTTTTGCTACTGACCAACTTTTTGATCAGGCCCATTTACATTTTATTTATTGACATGCAGGTGCAGAACAGGGTCGGACCAGAAGAGTATGGACTCTACTTCCTAATGTATGACTTTGCCTTTCTTTTTATCGCACTCAATGACCCAGGCTTGCAAGCCTATTCTTCACGGCTTCTTGCATCCAATAAAGACAATATCCCCACCCTTTTCTCCGAACTTGCGGGCTTAAAAATCACGCTGGGTTTTATTTTTATTGCCATCTCATTTATTACAGCAATGTTGTTGGGCTATAATGAGCGTCAATTACAATTGCTTGGACTTATAGGAGCAGGCATGGTTCTCAGCAGTTCTTTCATCCTAATGCGCACGGTACTTACAGGCCTTGGAGCCTACAGAATTGATACTTTTTTGTCTTCTCTGGACAGGGTGTTGCTGATCATTTTGCTGGGAAGTGTACTGTATCTGGGATATTTCTCAGATGAGTTGACCATTGAGTTTTTTGCAGGAATACAGGTCTTTGCCTATTTCCTTGCTTGTTTGATCATTTTTTTGGTACTCATAAAAACCAATATGATCAGATGGCCCAGTTTTCATTTCAAAAAAATGTTACAGGTACTGCAATCAACTTTACCTTTTGCAGGAGTGATCCTGCTGACCAGCATTTGCAACCGCATTGACGTAGTCATGATCAACGAAATGCTTCCTGAAAAAACAGCACTTTATCAATCAGGAGTTTATGCTGCCGGATATAGATTCCTGGATGCAGCCAATATGGTTGGATTCTTGTTTGGATCGTTGTTATTGCCCATGTTTGCAAGAATGCTGGCTGAAAAAATTGACCTCAAGCCCCTTTTTCAGACTGGGTTTGGCCTTTTGTTGATGATATCTACTTTGATTGGTCTGTCATGTGTATTTTATGCGTCCAACATTTTTAGCATAGCATATACTGATGTATATGATCAACATTCGGATATCATGTACCCACTCATGTTAAGCCTGATTCCTATTACCCTTTCGAATGCATTTGGTCCTCTGATTATGGCCCATGGGAAACTCAAAACACTCAACATTGCTTTGATCAGTGCCATTGGCCTCAATGTCGTCTTAAATCTTATAGTAATTCCTGAATACGCTGCCCTTGGCACGGCTTATACTACTCTAATCACTGAAATTTTTCTGCTCTTTTGTATGTATGTCATCGCACACCAACAAACCGGGATCTCATTGGAGAACAAACTACTCAGAAATAGTGTTTTATTTGTCTTTTTATCAGCGTTGACCATCTACTTATTGACATTTGTAGAACTACACTGGCTCATTGAAATAGTTATCTTTATCACTTTAGGATTTTCTTTGGCATTATTATTGAATATCATGCATCCGAAAGGAATACAGTTGATCAAAGACAGAAGATTCTAAAGCATAAAAGAATTGAAATCATATAATAATTATTAAATATATATAATTTCTTTTGGAATTTCAAAAAACTGTATACCTTGCCGCTTTGTATCCTATGAAAAATAAAGAAAAATTTTGGATACTGTATTAGAAAAAAGGACATGTAAAAGTACATGTCCTTTTCATTTTACATTAATTCCGAAGTTTTCAGATGGACTGTAAGATCGAGTCGACTGCTCCCTGTAATCCGGAAGGGTTTTTGCCACCCGCTGTAGCGAAAAACGCTTGTCCACCACCACCACCGCTGATGCTCTTTGCTGCTTCTTTCACCATATTACCCGCATGTAATCCCTTTTCTTTTGATAAGTTGTCTTCGATGGCGACCATGATTTGACATTTTTCACCTTCGTCAATACCAAATACCACCATGCCATTTTCAAGCTGAGTCAATATGTTGTAAGCCAATGTTTTAGCAATTTTACCATCCACATTTTTGAGGATGGAGCTCACTACATTGATGCCATTTATATTTTTTGCCGACGCAAGCAGGTCTTTCTGATTGGACATCGCCTGCTCTTGTTGGAGAGATTCAAGTTCCTTGCGAAGAGATTTGACTTCATCCATCAGAGATTCTACTTGTTTTGGCGTATTCAGAGGAGTTTTAAACAAGTCTTTGATGGTCTGGAGTTCGTCTAGCTTTTCGTTGACATATGCTTCGGCTGCACCGGCAGTCAAGGCTTCAATCCTTCTGACCCCTGCTGCAATGGCTGATTCGCTTTTGATTTTGAATAAGCCAATGACACCTGTTGATTTGACGTGGCATCCACCACAGAGTTCCCTGCTGAATGTGGGATCAAAAGTGATCATTCTCACCTTGTCCCCATATTTCTCTCCGAACAACATCATCGCTCCGGCACTTTTTGCCGCCTCAATATTGATGCTGCGGTCTTCCTGCAATGGTATGTTTTCTCTGATCTTTTGATTGACGATGCGCTCTACTTCTGCAATCTCAGCATCTTCCATTTTACCGAAATGCGAAAAGTCAAACCTCATATAATCGTCCTTTACCAATGAGCCCTTTTGTTGGACGTGAGTGCCCAGCACCTGTCTGAGAGCCGCGTGCATGAGGTGGGTTACAGAGTGATTGTTTTCAATCAAGGCGCGTCTTTCAGCGTCTACCACTGCTCTTACTTCCCCTTCTGCATCTTCCGGCAAACGGTCCACATAATGGATGATCAGGTCATTTTCCTTTTTGGTATCTATGACTTTGAATTGTTCTCCTCCTACAATCAAAATACCTGTATCACCTACCTGGCCTCCGCCTTCTGCATAAAATGGCGTCTGATTCAATACCAGCTGGAAATGATCTTCGCCCTTTTGTTTGACTGTTCTGTATTTGAGAATTCTGGCATCGTCCACTTCTAGTGCGTCGTAACCCAGAAATTGTACATCCTGATTACCAAAAACCACCCAGTCACCGGTTTCCTTTTTGGCATCGGCCTTAGACCTTTGTTTTTGTTGCTGTAGTGCTGCAGTAAAGCCAGCCTCGTCCAGTTTCCATCCTTTTTCTTCTGCGATCAGTCTGGTAAGGTCGATTGGGAATCCGTAGGTATCGTATAATTCAAATGCTGTCTGGCCGTCAAGTTCATTGTTTTTGATGTCCAGTACATCTATTCTTTTCAAGCCGCCTTCAAGCGTTTTGAGGAATGATTTTTCTTCTTCCAGGATAACACGTTCAACAAAAGACCTTTGTGCATAAAGCTCAGGAAATACTTCTTTAAACTTCTCTGCTAGCAGGGAAACAAGCTTATAAATATAGGCCTGCTTCATATTGAGGAAAGAATAGTTGTACCTGATGGCCCTACGCAAAATCCTTCTGATGACATATGCTGCGCCACTGTTTCCGGGCATTTCGCCGTCTGCGATCGCAAAACTAACGGCCCTCAAATGGTCGGCGATCACCCTCATGGCAATATCGCTCATGCTCGAGTTGTCGTATTTGCCGGTGTAAGCTATACCCGAATCTTTGGAAATTTTTTCAATAAAAGCGGAGAATACATCGGTATCATAATTGGACGCCTTGCCCTGTAATGCCCTGCACAAACGCTCAAAGCCCATTCCCGTATCCACATGCTTTTCTGGAAGTTCTTCCAGAGATCCATCGGCTTTCCTGTTGAATTGGATGAAAACCAGGTTCCATATCTCCACCACCATTGGATTATCGGCATTGACCAACTTTTCTCCGGGAACGACAGCTCTCTCTTCATCTGACCTCATGTCATAATGCAACTCAGAGCATGGCCCGCACGGACCTGTGTCACCCATCTCCCAAAAGTTGTCTTTTTTGTTGCAGTACAGTATGTGATTGGCCGGTAAGTGTTTGCTCCACAGCGATGCAGCTTCATTGTCAGGTTCCAGGTTTTCCTTTTCATCACCCTCAAACACAGAGGCATAGAGCCTGTCAGGGTCAAGTCCGTATACACCTGTAAGCAACTCCCATGCCCAGTTGATGGCATCCTCTTTGAAATAATCACCAAAGGACCAGTTGCCCAACATCTCAAACATGGTATGGTGGTAGGCATCTCTTCCTACTTCTTCGAGGTCATTGTGCTTGCCTGAAACCCTAAGACATTTCTGGGTATCCGCAATTCTTCTGACTTCAGGCTTTTTGTACCCCAAAAACAACTCCTTAAACTGGTTCATGCCCGCATTGGTAAACATCAATGTGGGATCATCTTTTAAAACAATAGGGGCTGAGGCTACAATTTTGTGGTTTTTAGATTCAAAAAAATCAAAAAAAGCCTGTCTTATTTCATTCGCTGTTTTTGGCTTACCCATAAATTATTTCTGATTAATCAGTTAAATATTATAACTATTTTTAATAACTAATATTTGTCATTTGTTGATTCAAAACATTGATAGTCAACGCCAAACAAATAAAACATAATAATATTCACCATTTATAAAACTTAAGGGACCTTTTCATTGCAGAATCGAAACCATCTCTTATCTTTGCAATTATCCCACGCAATATTTAATAGTTGAACATATCTGTCATTGCTGTTTTAAGCGGTGCAAAAGTATTAATTTATTAAATAAACAATATAGATTGCTGATGAGAAAAGCAAAATATGTATTTAATGACAAAACCCTACAATACGAAAGACATAAACTCACCTACAAGCAGATAGCTTACAGGTTTATATCGCAGTTTAGTGCCATCCTGGTCACTGGTATTTTGTTTTATTTTTTGATTGCAAAATTTATTCCTTCACCCAAGGAAAAAGCGCTCGCTCAAGAACTAAAAAACGCTCAATATCAATTACAAGGGCTCTCACAGGAATATGACAAGCTGGTGGTTGGTCTCAACGAGATCCACAAAAAAGATAATGATGTACACCGTTTGATTTTTGGCGCCAATCCTATTGATGATGGAGTTTGGGAAGGCGGTACAGGTGGTCACGACAAATATGCTTACCTCGAAACCTATTCCAGTACTGGTGCACTTATCAAAAACACTATGGAAAAGGTCGACAAGCTCAAAAGGCAAATGGAAATACAGGAGAAGTCACTTTCCGAAATGTATAACCTCGCATACAAACGAGAGAAAAAGCTAAGCTCTATCCCATCCATCAAACCTGTTAGGTCAGACAAGCTCAAGAAACAAATAGAAATGCTTTCAGGCTTTGGCATCAGGCTGCATCCTGTACACAAAGTAAAAAAATTGCATAAAGGTATTGACTTTACTGCACCAGAGGGAACACCAATCCAGGCGACCGGTGATGGTAGAGTTTCTGTTGGAACTGCTGGTCGTGGATATGGCAATAATGTGACCATTGACCATGGATATGGGTACAAAACCTTGTATGCACACATGAAAACTATCTCCGTTAAACCGGGGGAAATTGTTAAAAAAGGACAAACCATAGGCACTGTGGGCAGCACTGGAACAAGTACGGCTCCTCACTGCCATTATGAAGTACACAAAAATGGGGCTGCTGTAAATCCTCTGGATTATGTTCTTGACGGATTGTCTCCGGCAGAATACAAAGAATTGGTAGAAAAGGCATCTCAGGAAAACCAGTCCTGGGATTAGAATAAGTTTTTAATATTTCTAGATTCATTGGCTCGTTTGTTTACAATCGAGCCATTTTTATGGTAATTGACATTGCACTGACTGCCAACGACTTGCAGAAATATTCTATTCACATGTGTTCAAATCATCCCTTTCTTGTGCTCAAATGCTGAACTAAAGTTGCAATGAACCTGTTGGATTTGTACATCCTGATTCAACTTTTATACTTGACAGATAGCGTTTAAAGTTGTAACTTGAGAGTAATTGTTAACAAAAAACAAGCATTATGGCAATTCACCTGGTCACATTGAAATCTTATGAGAATGAATTTACAGCCAACCTGGCCGTAACAAGACTTTCCCAGTATGGCATTCCTGCTTTCATCAATATGGAAAATGATGTTATCATGCAGCCATTTAGCACCACCAGCAGTGCTATTCAATTAAAAGTTGATGAGCAATTTATGGAGCAGGCGCTGGAAATCCTTAAAAACTACGAGGAAGAAGAAAGCATCAAAGCAGAATGACGGACATCCAGTTGAAGTTTTTACAGGAAATGGAGCGCTGTCTTCAAACAGATTATCCTGCTTCGCTTATGGTTGATGTAAATGGTTTGAGTAGTCTTAATGGCAAAATAAGACAAATCAATACCAATATAGAACCTATCATGATAGAACTCGAATCTGGAGAAACCATATCTTTGGATCAAATTGTGGCAATCAATGGCATATTTGATCAAAAATATCTGGGATGCTAAGTTTTGTGATGATTTAATGCAACCCTATTTAACATGGAGTCACTAAACGATCAATCGCACCTTAGTGCCAGGAAGGCAGTCATATTCAGTATGATCAGCAACCTATTCCTTGCAGCCATAAAGTGGCTGGCAGGATTTTTTGGGAACTCTTATGCCCTCATTGCTGACGCTATTGAATCAACCACAGATATTTTTACTTCATTGCTGGTACTATTGGGATTGAGCTATGCCAATAAACCCGCAGACGAAAATCATCCATATGGCCATGGTAAGGTCGAACCACTGGTGACTTTTTTAGTTGTTTTGTTTCTAATCGTCTCTGCAGGAGTCATTGCCTGGCAAAGTATTCTCAACATGCAACGCCCCCACGAGTTGCCAAAACCTTTTACATTGATTGTGCTTGGCCTCATCATAGTCTGGAAGGAAATTTCTTATCGCTATGTCAATAAAAAAAGTGAAGAAAGCAACTCTACCTCACTCAAAGCCGAAGCCTGGCACCACAGAAGCGACACCATCACTTCTTTGGCTGCATTTATCGGCATTTCGGTAGCTCTCTTTCTTGGCAAGGGTTACGAATCAGCAGATGACCTGGCTGCCCTTCTTGCCAGTGGTTTTATACTTTACAACTGTTATCTGATCTTCAGACCTGCCCTGGGTGAAATCATGGATGAGCACCTGTATGAGGATCTGGTTGCAGACATCAGGAGCATATCCATATTGGTTCCAGGAATCATAGACACAGAAAAATGCTTCGTTCGCAAAGCCGGAATGAAATACCACATTGACCTTCACGCCATAGTCAATGGCAGCATGAGCGTACGTGAAGGACACCGCATTGCCCATAATCTTGAAGATAGCCTCAAAAAAGCCTTGCCGGTCATTTCTCATGTTATCATCCATATAGAACCTGAAGAGGAGTTGGAAAACATGAGGCCAAATCATTAATTACTGCCCCTGACCGGAGTTTTGTCGACGAATAGGTACCTTTCAAATAATTTTCCGGAGTTTTAAGAAGTTTAACCATTATTTTTATTGAAAAAAGTGAATATGAAAACTTTCGTTATCACCTTGGTTTCTGCCACATTCATGATGAGTTGCATTGATCTCAAGCCTCAACCTACTGATATGGTTGGAAAATACATTGTATCTGCTGAGCTCAAAGAAGGCACTATCGACAAAGAGTCTATTAAAAAAGAAATCGATGAAGCCATGGCTAAAGCAGGCAGGGAGATCGAAGCTTCCCGTAAAGAAATGATGAAAGACATTGATCTTGAAAGTATTGATACAACAACTGTTGAAGGGAAAATAGAATATCTCGGAAAATCACTGGGAGCTCAGGTAGGCAATCTGGGCCTTGACATTGGTAAAATTTCGAAGGATTTTGGTGCTTTGGTTGGAGACCTGGCTTCAGGATCTATTGACTTTTCTACCTCCTTTTTGAAAAATTTCAAAATAGAAATCGAACTGCAGGAAGATGGAGACATCAAGGTCAAAAACAGGCTGGTGTCTATGGGCTTCAATGATGGTACCTGGAAGGTGGAGAATGGCGACTTCATTGTGATGGATGAGTCAGGAAATGAAAAAGAACGCTTCAAAATTAAAGACAGATCGCGCGATTCATTCGTTCTTGAAAAAGATGAATTATTGCTCACCTTTACCAAGCAAGAATAAAGAGATGAAACCAAACCAACTTTTTGTACTCCTACTTCTTTTGTTTACATCAGGAGCTCTGCTGGCACAATTTGATTTTACAGGCAAAGTCATAGCTTTCAGCCAATTGCCCCTGAATAAAGTACTTATTACCTCAGAGTCCGGCAAACAAGCTACATCTGACATTATGGGCAACTTCACCATAAAAATCAAAAAAAGAGATAAGTTGACATTCTCGGCTGAAGGTTTCGACATCCTTGCGGAAAATGTCTCAAGAAACAGCAATGAAACGGTATTCAATTTGATCTTTCTTGAAGGCGAACGCAATGAAAAGCTTGCCATTGAAAACCAACACATATCAAAAGAAAACCTGGCATACGCCCTGGAGAATCTTCAAAATAAGACCAGCAAATACGCCAAGTACAACAACATTTTCGATGTGGTAAGGCGTGAAATCCCAAACCTCCAGCCCATCGTCGAAGGCAATGTCCAGAAGTTTCAGGTCAGGGGACCACACTCCATTCTGGGTAGTAGTGCTGCCCTCATGGTGGTTGACAATATGGTAGTCGATGACATCGGTTTTGTCCAGCCAAGTGAAGTTAAAACGGTCAGGTTTATCAGCTCTGCACAAGCGACCTCATGGGGTTCAAGAGGGGCAAATGGGGTTATTGATATTCAGACAACCAAAAAGTAGCTGCTGGCTCTGAGAGCTTATTGCGATTGGCCTTTAGCTGTTAGCTTTTTTGTTTTTTTGTTTGGCCAGCCACATTAGCGAGAGATATAGCAATTTAATATTTTAGACTTTGGCCATTTTCATGTCAACCAATACCAGGCTTCGGCTCCGCTCAGCCACCATTCTTTTAATTACGAATCTTCAATTACGAATTACGGATTTTTTTGTTTTGGGTTTAGAAAAAATTAAATCCTTAATGAAACTTAATGTCTTAATGGTGCAATCCGAATTCTTTGCGTACTCAAAACTCAGCCCC
>JAGQWX010000003.1 GCA_020436935.1 Saprospiraceae bacterium | reverse complement strand
GTTTTCTTCGGTCTAGCGTTTCTCTTGCCCTTTAACATTGTTCTTTACCATTACTTCAAAAAAAAATTCCCAGCCCTATTGATTCGACCCTTCGCTCCAACATCGTTACAATGTCTTCATCACTACTATGGTCTCTGCTGACTTCCTTCTATTACGCCTTGCTTTCCTTGTACTTTGTTCCGCCTTAGCTTTCTCTCTAGAAGGATCTCCCATGGTAAGCCCAATACCTTTCTGTGTAAATGACATATTTTACTACCGCTGTTTACGTCCAACTTTTGGGCTTCGCAATCCAATGCTCACTTACCCACAGCGTAAGCCTTATAATATGTTTCTCTCCGTTCATTCACACTTTTGCCCCTTGCTTCTTTCAGATTCTTAATTACTCAAGACACCCTTGCATTTGGCTAATGGTTCCCGTTGGCCGGCCCATTGAGGACTTCCACCTCTTAGGTTTTGAACATGCATGGCACACAATAAAAACGGGGTGGACGCCAAAGCATCCACCCCGTTTTGTATATTATTTTATCTCAGACTATCCGAAAATCTCAGTTCCTGAAAAGTGGAATGAAGATTCAATAGCAGCATTTTCGTCAGAGTCAGAACCATGTACAGCGTTCTCACCAATGCTTGTTGCATATTTAGCCCTGATGGTGCCAGGTGCTGCATCGGCAGGATTGGTAGAACCGATCAATTTTCTAAAATCCTCGACTGCATTGTCTTTTTCCAAAATGGCAGCAACGATTGGTCCTGAAGACATAAATTCTACAAGCTCGCCATAAAAAGGTCTGGCTTTGTGAATGGCATAAAACTCGCCAGCCTTTTCAGCTGAAAGTTTGGTATACTTCATCGCGACTATTTTGAATCCGCCTTCCTGAATATCTTTTAGTATGGCACCGATATTACCTGCTCTTACTGCATCAGGTTTTATCATTGTAAAAGTTCTGTTGTTAGACATTTTTAAACTATTTTTTGAATTGAGGCGCAAAATTAACAATCTAATTCACCCACAAAGCAATCCATACCATCAAAATTTTTGTTAATTAGAGATTATTTGCCAATTTCGCACCTCTCAATCTATATATGACAGAGATTCAGCAAATACGGGCGCTACTGAATACGCCCAAAGAAGTGGTCATTTTATCACACAGAAACCCTGATGGCGACGCTATAGGGTCTTCTTTGGGCCTGGCCCATTTGCTCAAAAAGCTAAGGCATGTCGTCACCGTTATTCTCCCAAGTGAATGTCCTACAAATTTCAAATATCTACCCGGTTTTGAAGATGTACTCATTTTTGACCTGTACCAGGATGAGGCAAGAAAAAAAGTGGATGAGGCCAAATTGATCTTTTGCCTTGACTTTAATGCCCTGGACAGGATTGACAAATTGGGTGAGCATGTACAGTTCTCCAAGGCTGATAAGATCATGATCGACCATCACCTTGACCCTGAGCCATTTGCGGAATTCATCATTTCAGACATCACTGCCAGTTCTACCAGTGAACTCATTTATTGTTTTATCCGGGACCTCGGCATGGAGCACCTGCTTGACGAAACCATAGGGAGTTGCATTTTTACCGGTATCATTACAGATACTGGTTCCTTCAAGTACAGCACCAGGTCACTGACATATGAAGCTGCGGCAGCGCTTAAGGCCAAAAATGTAGACGATTATGGCATTCAAAACAATATCTACAACTCTCTGAAGGAAAAACACCTTCGTTTGCTGGGACACTGCCTGGCCAACAGGATGGAAGTATTTGAGGAGTATGGTGCTGCAATGATTCATTTGACAAAACAAGATTACAAAGACTTCAACATTCAGCGTGGAGACACAGAAGGCATTGTCAACTACATGCTCATGATGGAGAACATACAGATTGCAGCATTCATCATGGAGCAACCATCCATTGTGAAAATATCTTTGCGCAGTAAAGGAGATATCGATGTTCAACAGATTGCTTCCAGGAATTTCAACGGAGGCGGACATAAAAATGCTTCCGGCGGCTCTGCATATGCAAAACTCGAGGACGTTTTAGACCGATTCAGAAAATTAGTGCCAGGATTTCTGGCACCAGTACATAAGTAAACATTTTAATCATTTAATATACATGAGAATTTTATTTCTATCGATGATTTCAGCTGCTCTGTTTTTTGCATCATGCAAAAGCGAGACCGGCAGTTTCAAGACTTCCAACAACTTTGAATACACCGTGCACGAAAAAGGCTCAGGAGAAAAGGCAAAAGTTGGCGACTACGTGCTATTTACATATCAGATTTTCGGTGATGAAGAACTCAAGCAATCAGCGCTTGATCCTGATGCACCCGGCATTTTGAAAATCGAAGATGCTGAAACAGCTAAGACTCAGAAAAACTATTTCAACGAAATCATGGCGAACGCTCAGGTGGGTGATAGCATTTCATTGTTTATACCAACTGATTCTATTGGCAATCCAATGCTTTCTGCACAGGGTATCAAAATGATGATTTACACCATGCGCATTACCAAGATTTTGGATGAAGCAGGTTACCAGGGATTCATCGCAGAAAGAGAAAAAGAATCACAGGCTAAAGCTGCTGAAAAGCTCAAGATGTTGCCGGATGTTCAGGCTGCTGTTGAAAAATTTATCGCAGATAAAAAAGCCGGATCTTTAGAAGGTGCAGAAACCCTTGAGAACGGCTTGATCATTAAAAAAATCGCTGAAGGCAGTGGTGCTATGGGCGAGGAAGGCAAAACTGCAACTGTTGAGTATTACGGTGCTTTGGAAGATGGTAAAAAGTTTGATACCTCTATCGAAAGAGGAGATTCTTTCTCTTTCCCAATCGGTCAGAAACAAGTGATCGAAGGCTGGGACATCACCCTTACCAAATTGAAGGAAGGCGATAAAGCAGTAGTTTGGATTCCTTCTGAACTTGGTTATGGAGAAAATCCAGCAGGCGAAATTCCTCCGGGTTCACCGCTTATTTTCTACATTGAAGTCATTTCAATCAAGTAAGCAAAATGACACAAGACCAGTATACACAAATGCTGGAAAGGTTTAACCGCGTAAAAGAATATCTTTGACGTCGATAACCGACTACAGCAAATAGAAGATAAAGAGCAGCTTGCTTCGGATCCATCACTGTGGAACAATCCGGAGAAAGCTGAGCTATTACTCCGGGAACTCAAAGAGCACAAGAGCTGGGTTGCCCGATACGATGAGCTCAAAGATCTGATCGACGATCTTGACATCCTTGTGGAATTCCATAAATCCGGAGAAGCATCGGAAGATGACATCAATGAAAAGTATGGTACCATCATTGAGAAGTTTGAAGACATTGAGTTCAGGACTACACTGGATCAGCCCGAAGATACATTAAGTTGCATTTTAGAAATCAACGCCGGAGCCGGAGGGACTGAAGCTTGCGATTGGGTAGAAATGCTCTATAGGATGTATTTGATGTACACCGAAAAAGCGGGCTACAAAATCTCTGAATTATACAATCAACCAGGGGATGTTGCAGGTATAAAGTCTGTTTCTTTGGAAATTGACGGAGAATATGCCTACGGCATGCTCAAGGGAGAAAATGGCGTACACCGACTGGTGAGGGTAAGTCCTTACAATGCCCAGGGCAAAAGGATGACCTCATTCGCGAGTGTGTTTGTACATCCTCTGATCAATGATGACATCGAAGTCGAAGTGAATCCTGCCGATATTGAGTGGGATACCTTCAGGGCTAGTGGCGCAGGTGGTCAGAATGTCAACAAGGTCGAAACTGCAGTACGTTTGCGGCACCTACCTAGCGGCATCGTCATTGAGTGTCAACAGGAAAGATCGCAACACGTCAACAGAGACAAGGCCATGCAAATGTTGAGATCGAGATTGTATGAAATCGAACTCGAAAAACAACAGGCAGAACGCGACAAACTTGAAGCAGGTAAAAAGAAAAATGAATGGGGTTCTCAGATACGCTCATATGTCCTCGATGACAGAAGGGTGAAGGACCACAGGACAGGATTTGAAACCAGAAATCCCGACACCGTACTTGACGGAGGTCTTGAAGGATTTCTCAAAGCATTTTTGATGTGGGAAGGAAAATAAGCGACCACATCAAGAGGTTTGATCATTACGCCATCTATGTGGAGGATTTGGAGGCTTCGGTTCATTTTTATGGAACCATCATGGGTTTTCCCTCTTTGACAAGGCCACCATTCAATTTTCCAGGTGCCTGGTTTGACATCGGAGAAGGACAGGAATTGCATCTGATAGCCGGCAAAGGTGCGCCAGCCAGTGGCAATCGTTTGCTGCATTTTGCTTTTGAGGTAGACAACTTTGACGCAGTCATCGAGATCTGCAATGAACATGGTTTATACTACGAGGCTCCAAAACGCAGACCTGACGGTCCTTATCAGCTTTTTGTAAGAGACAATTCAGGATATTACCTGGAATTCACTCATAAGGTATTTTATTAAAGAGACTTGACAGAAGATCAAAAGTATAGTGGATTTGCCAACAGACTTAACAAAGTCTACAAGCACATTGGCAAAATAGCCAAAAAAAAGGGGGTGTCATGCTTCAGGGTCTATGACCTCGATATGCCTGACTTCCCCTTTTTGATTGACTATTATGCAGGAAAGGTGTATGTCTCTGAATATGAACGCAATCACCAAATGGACACTGCAGCATATCTTGAATGGCTGGAAAAAAGCATGTCAGTTGTAGGTGAAGTCTTCGAGGTTTTACCCGGCGACATTCACATCAAAACCAGAAAGAGCATCAAAGAAAGACAGGATCAATATGAAAAAATTGACTCCAAAGGCAACTTTAAGGTAGTAGAAGAAAACGGACTGAAGTTTTTGATCAATCTTACTGATTATCTGGACACAGGACTCTTTCTGGATCATCGCCCTACCAGAAAAATGGTTCAGGAACAAAGCAAGGACAAAAAAGTCCTCAATCTTTTTGCTTATACCGGTTCATTTTCTGTCTATGCTGCGGCGGGTGGAGCTTCAGAAGTGTGGACAATCGACATGTCAAAGACCTACATCGACTGGGCAAAAGAGAACATGGAGCTCAATGGCTATAAAGACTTCCTCAGGTACAAATTCATCCAGGGAGATGTTTTGCAGGAGTTGAGAAAACTACCGGCCAACTATTTCGACATCATAGTATTGGACCCTCCAACTTTCAGCAACAGCAAGCGCATGGACCAGAGCTTTGATGTGCAGAGAGACCACGTCGATATGATCAAGAAATGTCAGGGCTTGCTGACCAATGACGGCATGATTTATTTTAGCACCAATTACACAAAGTTCAAGCTCGATGAGGCTGAATTGGCCGGTCTATTGGTCAAAGATATAACAGGCAGAACCAGAGATTTTGACTTCGAGCGAAAGCTCAACCGGCAATGCTTTCTGATCACCAAATCAACACAATAATAACGTCTCTTTAGACCACAATTTTAATTCCTGAATTAGAGCTGCAAATTCTATCTCAGTAATTAAGGGTTCATTTCAGCATTTCTATTTGAATGATCCTTCAAAAAAATTAACCGAATATCCAGTTTAACCAAAAAAACTATAAACACCTCACAATAAACATTTCTTGGCATCCTATTTTGTTCTTCATTAACGTTTATCATAAGTCAGAAGTCACGAAATAAGCCCTAATTAAATGTTTGACTACCCTGCCCCACTGCCTCTGAGTCCCAGTTCCACCGCACGTAAATTGTGGATTTTGGCATTGTTGACCTCAAACTTTAATATGGTTCTCACTTTATGGAAGCCATGAAATCCATAGGCTCCTGGATTCATGTGCAGCAGGTCATAAGTTTTATCAGGCACAACTTTACAAATGTGTGAATGACCACAAATGAATAAATTGGGTCTTTCCTCCCGGATTACCTTATGTGGTCTTGGGTAATATTTCCCCGGATATCCGCCAATGTGCGTCATGTATACTTTTATGCCTTCACAATTCCAGATCATGTCAAGCGGATATTCAGCGCGCATCAGATGATCATCTATGTTGCCAAAAACAGCCCTCAATGGTTTGGCAGACTTTATCTCTTCGATCGACTCAAAAGAACCGATATCACCTGCATGCCAAACCTCATCTACATCTGCAATTTGTTGTAAGATGTCCTCTCCGACATAACCATGATTGTCCGAAATAAGGGCAATGTGCATAAGTCAGTTTTATGGGTAAAGATAAGGTCCTCGTCCGGATAATATTCATAGATTTGCAAAATGTCAGTAGTAGATACATACTTTACCATTGCAGCTCCAGTCACGGGAGAGTACAAAGAAAAGGGCAGTAAATTCCTTGCTTACGCCTATCCTTTTGATAAAGAGGAGGAACTGACGGAGATCATAAAGACACTCAAATCTGAGCACCCCAAAGCACGACATCACTGTTATGCATATCAAATAGGTGTGGAAGGCGAACAGCACCGGGCCAACGATGACGGAGAGCCTTCGGGAACAGCCGGAAGGCCTATTCTCGGCCAGATCAAAAGTCACGGCCTTACCAACGTGCTGGTGGTGGTGGTCAGGTATTTTGGCGGGACCAAACTTGGTGCCAGCGGATTGATCCAGGCATATAAAGAAGCAACACATTTGGCACTATCTACGGCAGCAAAGAAGGAAAAATTTATAGAAAAAATCTTTACTCTCCGATGTTCTTTTGATCATATGGGCGTCTTGCTCAATCACCTCAAAAAACTGGACATCGAGATCACCGATAAGGTTTTTGATCATGATTTTTCTGTTGACATAGCATTACGAAAGAGCATCTACAAAGATGAGTTGATTCGAATAAAAGCAAATCTGCTTGAAGTGTCATTAGACCAGGTAAACGATGAAACAGAGGTCAGGTGGTGTGCCATTCAGGAAAAAGAAGAAGTCCATGCTTAGTGTTGGTATAACAGGAGGCATTGGCAGTGGCAAATCAACCATCTGTTACATTTTTGAATGTCTGGGTGTTCCTGTCTACTATGCCGATGATGCCGCAAAAAAACTGATGACCAAAAAAGGTGCACTAAAAGATCGCATCACTGCACTTTTTGGAAAAGAGGCTTATTTCAAAAATGGCAAGCTCAACAGGAAACATATCTCGGCAATGGCATTTCCCAATCCGGAACTGCTCAAGCAGCTCAATGCAGCTGTTCACCCTGCTGTCATTGAAGATGGTAAAAAATGGATGGAGCAAAGAGCAACGGAAGGCCATCCCTATGCCATAAAAGAAGCAGCCCTGCTCATTGAAAGCGGATCTTATACATCTCTCGATAAAATAATCGTCGTCTCTTGTCCGCTGGAAATCCGTCTGGAAAGAGCCATGAAGCGGGACAAATCATCTGCAGAAAAAATCAAAATGAGGATTGATGCTCAAATGCCTGACGCAGAGCGTGAAAAGTTTGCTGACTACATCATCAACAATGATGGCCAAAGGTCTATGATTGAGCAGGTGATGGGGGTACATAAGGCGTTAATGATGCCTGTATAGAGAGCAGTCAATTTGTAAGGCTTCACAAGCTTTTATTTTGCGCCCTCACACCCTTAAACACAAAAGGCCCGAATTACTTCGAGCCTTTTGAAAATATCGTATAAAGAGAATTACATCATTCCACCCATACCGCCCGGAGGCATAGCAGGAGCAGCATGCTCTTCTTTCTTATCGTTGATGACACATTCAGTAGTCAATATCATACCTGCAATAGATGCAGCGTTGCTGATGGCTACTCTGGTCACTTTAGTTGGGTCGATAACACCGGCTTTTTTCAAATCCTCGTATTCACCTGTTCTTGCGTTGTAACCTCTGTCACCTTTTGACTTCATTACTTCCTGAAGGATTACAGATCCGTCAACACCGGCATTCTCAGCTATAGCTCTAAGTGGTGCTTCTAAAGATTTTTTAACAATTTGCACACCAAGTGCTTCGTCTTCATTAACTGTTTTCACTTCCTCTAACCCACTGATAGTGCGAATGAGCGCAACTCCACCTCCAACTACGATTCCTTCTTCCACAGCAGCTCTAGTTGCATGTAAAGCATCATCTACTCTGTCTTTTTTCTCCTTCATTTCTACTTCAGTCGCTGCTCCAACGTGCAACACAGCAACACCTCCAGCAAGTTTTGCCAACCTTTCTTGAAGTTTTTCTTTATCATACTCAGAAGTAGTGCTTTCTATTAGGTTTTTTATTTGGTTTACTCGGCTTGTGATATCAGACTTTTTACCCTTACCGTTGACAATTGTTGTATTATCTTTATCAATAGTAATCTTTTCTGATTGACCCAAGTCCGCAACCTGAACACTTTCGAGTTTGTATCCTTTCTCTTCAGAAATCACAGTACCTCCCGTAAGGATGGCGATGTCCTCAAGCATAGCTTTTCTTCTGTCGCCGAAGCCTGGAGCTTTAACAGCAACTACTTTCAAACCTGCTCTCAATCTGTTGACTACCAATACACCCAATGCCTGGCTGTCTACGTCTTCAGCGATGATCAACAATGGTCTTCCTGACTGAGCCACTTTTTCCAATACAGGAACAATTTCCTGAACATTGGAGATCTTTTTGTCGTGGATCAATATAAGAGGGCTGTCATACTCAGTAGTCATGTTCTCTGTGTTGGTCACAAAGTATGGAGACAAATATCCTCTGTCAAACTGCATTCCAATAACTTCATCAACATAAGTATCAGTACCTCTTGCTTCCTCAACAGTGATAACACCATCTTTAGTTACCCTTTTCATGGCATCAGCGATCAAAGAACCGATTTCTTCGTCATTGTTGGCTGAGATAGCGGCTACTTGCTGAATTTTTTTAAAGTCATTACCCACGGGGTCGCTTTGCTTTTGTAGATCTTTAATAACATTTTCAACTGCTTTATCTATGCCTCTTTTCAAGTCCATTGGATTGGCACCCGCAGCTACATATTTCATACCCGCATTGACCATGGCCTGTGCGAGAACAGTTGCAGTTGTAGTTCCGTCACCCGCTGCATCAGCAGTTTTGGAAGCAACTTCTTTCACCATCTGAGCGCCCATGTTTTCAACAGGGTTGTCCAATTCGATTTCTTTAGCAACAGTAACACCATCTTTTGTGATAGATGGAGCACCAAAGCTTTTTTGAATGACTACATTCCTTCCTTTTGGGCCTAATGTAACTTTTACAGCGTTAGCAAGGGCGTCAATACCTTTTTTAAGTGATGCACGAGCTTCAGCATTGAAGCTTATTTCTTTTGCCATAATATCTAAGAATTTTTAATGTAATTTAATAAGAATATGGAATTAGGAAAAGTTTAAAGTATAACGAGAATATCATCTTCTCTCATAATGAGAAGATCTTCTCCATTATAGCTAATTTCTTGTCCAGAATATTTTCCATACAAAACAGTATCGCCTTTTTTAACTGTCATTTTGTTACCCTCTTTTCCAGGGCCTACTGCAATCACAGTTCCTTTTTGGGGCTTTTCTTTTGCGGTATCTGGTAAAAATATCCCCCCATTCGTTTTTTCATCAGCATTCGCCGGCTTCACCACAACTCTATCGTTAATTGGCTTCATAATTTAAATCAAATTTTAGTTTCGTTAATAAATGAATTATTGACGAACTAATTGTAGCACTAAATGTGCCAATCGATGCTGGAGTGACAAAATTGCAAATAAGCTGGAAAGATGCCTGATCTGTCTGCCAATTTTGCAAATACTTATTGTCAGTATGTCACAGTGTAGGGTAAACTTTTTGGTGGAATTGGGTGATACAAGAAAGGGGACCTTTTTTCATCCCCTTTCTTGTATTGCAAAAATGTTGTGTAAACATGTCGGAGCCTATGTAAACAGAGAGGATCTATGGCCTCTGTTGAGCTATCTTTTTCTCATCATATACTATCAACAGGGTCAATAGCCTTCATAATTCTTGTAACAACTTCACCCCTACTCCATCACCAACTTGGCCTGATATACTCCATCCTGCGACTGGGCTGAAACAAAAAATACTCCTATTCCAATTTCGCTGGTATAAATCTCAATCTGGTTGCTCACATTGAGCTTTTGGAGTAACAGTCGGCCTTGTGAATCATAAACCAAAATTTTGAATTGCTGATGGCCGGGCAGTTGAATGTGCGCTGAACCCGAAGCTGGAACCGGATATGCTTTTAACTGTAAAAGCGTCTCTTGTTGCGTTGAAGTACTGATTTTGGTTTTTGGCGGATTATTGAAAAAATCCCAGAACAATTTGGGCGCATCAAAAGGATAGTTAATACCGTTGGGAAATTGGTGGGTCTGCCCCTTGTTGATGGTAAACACATAAGGGGCGCATTCTTCTCCTGGCTTACATTGATTAAATATATAGGTGATGCTGGTGGGATATGCCACTTTTTCATAATCTTCGGTTAGTCCATTGCAGTCCAGTGCCCGGTGCAGTTGATTGTACAAATATGCCAATATGGTATCTCCTTCAAAAGGCAATTCTTCGGGATGGCCTTCCGAAAAATATCGATCATCTTTAGTACCTACAACGTACCAAAATGGCATTCTCCTGGGAGGAACAATGGAATCCAATTCATGAAGCGGTGAACTACTCCCGGCAGCAACTTTAAAAACATCTGTTGCATGAGTCATCAATTTATGTGTCATGCTGGAACCATTGGAAAAGCCGGATGCGAAAATTTTATCCGGATTTATCTTGACGGTATCAGCAACCAACTTGATTAGTTTTTTAAAAAACAAAATGTCATCCACAAAATCCTGTTCTACATCTTCACAAATCTCTCCCAAAAGTCCTCCGCATACAAATCTGGAATTGATCGTTCTGCCGTCAAATCTGTTATAGAAGCACCATCTGAGTGCAGATGGGAATATCGTAATAAAATTCTCTTTTTGCCCCAGCTCCTTCCAACCTACAGGATTGTAATATGTCTCGGCATTTCCTGATGTACCATGCAACATGAAAACGATAGGATAGCCTTCAGCAGGAGGTGGTGTTGTGGGTACAGAGATGATGGCTTCACGAATTCTGTCTTCACTTTCTATGGTCACGTCAAATCTTTTTTGGCCAAATGCAACGGCCGAAATACAAATTAAAAGTATCCAAATCCTTTTCATGCTCACATATTTTTATTGCTTCAAAACTAAGGAAATGACAGTAACCAGAAACTACCTGAACAGGTAGTGACCACCCATAGAATTGAGCATCTTTTTGCTTCTTCAGGCTGTTTTGGAAAACATGAATATCTTTTTATATTGGAGACTCATTCCAGAAGAAATCTTGAAATTCAAATCATGAAAAAATCGTTGAAACGCAGAAACTTTATTAAAACTGCTGCAGGAGGAGCTGTAGCATTTAGTATTGTCCCCAGCTTTGTACTGGGCAGAAACCACATCCCTCCTTCTGACAGGCTAAATCTTGCTTCCATAGGCGCAGGAGGAAAGGGAAAAGGAGATATCATCAATGCTTATAATGACGGAGCCAACAGAGTTGTTGCAATTTGTGACATAGATACAGAAAGGTGTAAGGACGTGGTAAAGAAGTTTGATGATGCCCGCTTTTTTGAGGATTTCAGAAAAATGTTTGATACGATGGCATCGGACATTGATGCGGTGACCATCTCAACGCCCGACCATACTCATGCTGTCATCGCTATGGCGGCCATGCAACTCGGTAAACATGTTTATGTGCAAAAACCCTTGACCCACAATCTGGCTGAAGCAAGGCAGCTTACAGAAGCTGCAAGACAGTATAAAGTGGTCAGTCAGATGGGCAACCAGGGGGCATCCAATGCAGGTCAGCAGCAAATGCTGGAATGGTTTGGACAAGGCTTGATCGGGACAGTCAATGAAGTGCACATCTGGACGAACAGACCTGTATGGCCCCAGGGAATTAAGGTTCCAACAGAAAATATGGAGTTGCCCAAGAGCATCTCAAAATCTGCATGGGATGTATTTATAGGTCCCGCCAATTACGTGGATTATCACCCCCTGTACCACCCCTTCAAGTGGAGAGGATGGTGGAATTTTGGTACAGGAGCATTGGGCGACATGGGTTGCCACCTGATTGACCCACCTTTCAGAGTATTGGGTCTGGGATATCCCAAAGATGTAGAATGCAGCGTTGGGCAGACATTCTCACAGGACTGGGTAGCCGATGTTGTGCCTGAAGGTTGTCCGGTTTCCAGTCTTGTAAGCCTGACCTTTGATGCTACTGCAAAAAATAAGTCTGAAGTTAAAGTGAAATGGTACGATGGGGGACTCCGACCATCACATCCGGAACTGATACCTTCCGATGAGCCCATGGGTGATGAGGATGGCAGCAATGGTGTTATAATGATAGGCGACAAAGGCATCATAACCTGCGGTACTTATGGCCGCAATCCTAAGTTGTTTCTCAAAGGAGGAGAAAAGAGAAGTATGGCAAAGGATTACACGGGTGGACTTTTATACAACGACCAACCTGAGCACGGACATCAAAGATTGTGGACAGAAGCCTGTAAGGCAGGTTTCAATTCAGCCGAACACAAGGCTCTTACCTCTTCATTTGATTATTCCGGCCCATTGACCGAAACTGTTCTGATGGGAAATCTCGCCATCAGAAGTTATAATTTAATGGATGACAAAAAATATCCAGGCAGGAAAAAATTACTCTGGGACGGTAAAGCAATGAAAATCACAAATTTTGACGAAGCCAACCAATTTGTTTCAAGAAAATACAGAAAGGGCTGGACCTAGCAGATTTTTGCCCTTTGCTCATGCTTAATAAAAAGGTCCAATTTGAATGCGAATTGGGCCTTTTTCATTAATAAAGACAAAAAGATAATGACAACAAAACTTCATCTAAGCGCAGATTAACCACCTTTTAATATTTGTTTTTGCTCAACTAAAATTATTTTGAAAAAAAAGGACTCTTTTGCGACCCATTTAGAAATAATTTTGTTCAAATAGTATTCATATCTAAAAAGATAGTATTACTATCAATAAGTTGTACTTATCAATGTGATCGAGTTTTTTTCTGAATAAATTTTTTGGTTATTAGGGTGCGAAGGCGCCCTTTTTTTATATGAATCAAATCCTGGCGTTGATTACAGGCCTTACTAAAGATTTACAGTCATTTCAACTAACCTTGATATGACCAGAAAGAAATGTAAAAAGAAATTAATTGAAAGGGCTTTGAAAAAGGGTAGGTTTAAATTTGAACGTGCTAAAAAATTAAAAGAAGACATTCAACTTTTTGAATGCCTTCTTTTCTAATGCAATAGTCAATCCCAATGAGTATTATTCTTATATATCTTAAACTTGTTCTTCAAAATAATGAAAAGAGTTGGGCTTCAAGGGGTAAGCTTGGGGCTATTCAGGATCTAAATTCACAAATGAAAATATCCTTTTAGCCCAACTCTGTATCATCAAATTCCGTAAACCGATAAAGAAAAACCAACTATCCACTTTTGGGTAAGAACAAGTTTCTTATTCAAACGTTTTTCAAAAAAACAAACAGACAACAAACAAACACGCTGAAAATAACCAGACCAGGATATCGTTTTTATCATTTTCTGTATTCCTGTTTTCTGTAATCTTCATTGTAGTTATCGTTTCGTAATTTTGATAAGACAAAGATGCAAGCAATGAAGCTTTCAAACATCATTGGTTCCACCCATTTTATTATTTCGGGGTTTCCCCTAGGTTTCCCCGATTATAGAACTTCTATTTTTGAGCCTGAAAATGAGTACACATACATATACCTATTTGTACAAATGTTTCGTTTTGATCCTGTATTCTAAAATATTCCTGATATGATGAAAATTCTTATAGCTGACGACCACGCCATGTTTGTAGATGGTATTGAATCCATTCTGGTCACTGAGTCAGATATAGATATTGTTGGTCGATGTTATACCGGCCAGAGTGTGTTGGATTTTGTAAAAGAAAAAGAAGTTGACATTATACTCTTAGATGTGAATTTGCCGGACATCAATGGCATTGAAGTGTGCAAAGAGGCATTGAAGATGAGGCCATCTCTCAAAATTCTGGCTATTACCATGTTCAATGAAGAAAGTTTTGTACAGGAAATACTCAACAATGGTGCAAAAGGCTACATATTAAAGAATACAGGAAGAGAAGAATTGCTGAAAGCCATCAGAACGGTCTCCACAGGTGAATCATACTTTAGTAAGGAGGTTACAGAGATCATCATGAAAGGTTTGATGAGTAAAAGAAAGTCCAACAACAAAACAACGGCTATCTTTCCAAAAATCTCCCGAAGAGAAAAGGAAGTGCTCAAACTTATTGTTGAAGAATTTACTACTCAGGAAATTGCTGATAACTTATACATTAGTCTCAAAACCGTGGAATCTCATAGAAGTAGCTTGCTTGCAAAGCTCAACGCAAGAAATTCTGCAGGATTGGTAAGAGTTGCGATCGAGAACAATTTGATCGACTAGACCCTTAAAATAGAAAACCGTCGATACCGTTTTGGTGATACATCGCCAAATTAAAGGAATATAGCTTAGCCGGTCTGTGTGAAACATCTGTTTGGACTTCATCCTGGTCCTGCAGAATATCCAGGCTTTTTAGTTTTCTGCGGAAGTTGCGTTTGTCTAATTTCAGATCGAGTACTACCTCATACAACTGTTGCAACTGGTTTAAAGTAAACTTCTTAGGCAATAAATTGAAGCCAACCGGTTGTTCTTTCATTTGTTTTTGAAGCCTTGAAAGGCAGATATCCAATATCTCCTTGTGATCAAAAGCCAGAGACTTTACCTCTTTGATATTCTTCCAAACCATGTAATCATCAAATGGCAGCTTGTCATAATATTCATCCAGTTTGATGAGGGAATAGTATGCAACAGTGACTACCCTACCCAATGGATGTCTGTTGATATTGCCAAAAGTTTGGACTTGTTCAAGGTAGACATTTGGCAGACCAGTTCTATCGTGCAGGATGCGCTGTGCTGCTTCATCCAGGTTTTCATGAGGTCTTACCAAATCACCAACCAGTGAAAAATCTCCCTCGTACGGCGGCATATCACATCTTGTAAGTGCGATAAAAAGATCTGCTTCTGTATATCCAAATATGACACAATCTACTGAGAGTGCCAGTTTATAATCTACATTTATCTGTGAAATCCAGGAATTGATGTTTTCCTGTGTGGCTTTGTTCATTTCCATTGAAGGACTTAGTGTCAATTTTGGACAAATATAGAAAATAAGAAAATTTGGAGCATATGAACCAACACTTTATATTCATTTCTCACTTTTTATAAAGACATTGTATTAATTCCACAACGACAAATTCATAATGCCAGATTAATACTGCTTTTGCCTCTTTATCAGCAAAATCAAAGCCTCATCACTCAAACTTTAACTTAATGTTTAGCTTTTGTATATAAAAAAGGTAAATGTGTTTGGGACTATTGTGATTTAAAATGCTTTTCTTTGCGTTATTGAAAAACCATCACACATTTATTGAAAATTTATGCTAAGTAGGAGAAGTATACGGGTAAAGACCATGCAATTGCTTTATATGATGAACAGAGACCAGGACTTGAAGCCTCAGGACGTCAAGAAGCTGTATTGGGACTCCATTGACAAATCATTTGAACTCCTTTTATTCAACTTATATTTGTTTATTAATATTACAAAGTATTCTCTTGATGACTTTGACAAGAGGAAGAACAAATATTTGCCCTCTGAACAGGACAAAGCATTTAGCCCAAAACTATATCAAAACGAACTCATTCAATATCTCGACAACAACAGAAAGCTAAAGCTTGCTTTCAGGAAATACAATTTTGAAGCAAAAGTTGATTTTGATTTGCTTAAGAAATTGTACTATGACTATGCAAAAGAGCCGGGATATTTAAAGTTTTTGGCTGAAGATTCTGAGTATGATTCTTTTGTTGAAGTACTTTTGGATTTGTACAGGTACGCGAAAAAGGCAGAATCTTATGTAGAAGTTGTGGAAGACAATTACATCAATTGGGAGGATGACAAGTCTGTCATTATAGGTACGATGAAAAAAATCATCAAAGAAGTACCTGCAAAAACGGATGATTTTTTCCTTGCTTACTATCCTGATGATGAGACGGCTAATGTATTTGGAGAGAAGTTGTTGCTCACCTGCATGGAGGAAGATGATGAGTTATTCAAAATCATTTCACCTACCTTCGAAAACTGGGACAGCGAACGTATTGCCGTCTTAGACATGATACTATTAAAAATGGCCGTGTGCGAATTTTTGCACTTTGAAACAATTCCGACGAAAGTGACGTTAAACGAATATGTTGACTTATCTAAGGTGTACAGCACTCCAAAAAGTAAAGAATTTATCAATGGAGTCTTGGACAGAATAGCCAATGATCTTGCCGAAGCCGGTAAAATAAGCAAATCCGGCAGGGGCGTCATCGATGAGTGATTTATGGAATGATTTTTGATTTTTACAGCTCATGAAGCATTATCTAGTTCTCTTATTAGCAATATGTTATGGCGCCTTATCTGCTCAGGCTCCATCAAAGAAGGCAATCATTCTTTACAATGTAGTGCCTCTTGAAGTAGAATTATCCAATGACGGTACTATTCTGTCTGTCAATGGTAGGGCTGATGAGTATTTTACAGGTTATAAATTGGTCAGAGTCAATCAATACCTGGACCCTGCGATTGCGAATTCGTCTGAGTTTTTAAAACCAGCTGAGGACTACACTGTTACACCCAAAGTTTACAACATCGATTTTAGAGAAGATCTGGCTATTCTCAACAGGACATCCATAGCCAACCTTGACGAAGTGGTTTCACAGATCATCTATAATTCAGAGCAGAATGTGATGCTTACTCCCTATTCTGCCAACAGTGCCGAGGAAAAAATTCTTTTGGAAAACAGACTGAAGGCAGTACTAATGTATCTTGAAGTAAAAGGTATTTCAAAAGGGAAAATTGCACTCAACGAAATTCCTCAAACGGTGAGAAAAGGACAGTTGATCGCAACCATCATCAAATAAACTTCATCTGACCTTTTTATTGGCTGATTACTTTTAAAGTATTCTGTACCGTTCTTGCCTTTTTGATGGCTTCATCCAAATTGCTGTCTAAAACAGTCACATGTCCCATTTTTCTAAATGGTTTAGTTGATTTTTTGCCGTATATGTGTGGGTAAACGCCACCCAACTTCATCACTTCTCCCAGTCCCTGATATTTCACCTTTCCACTGTAACCATCTTCACCAAGTAAGTTAATCATAACAGCAGGCTGGATCAAATCCGTTTTGCCTTGTGGCAGGTTGGCCAAAATACGGCACAGCTGTTCATACTGAGAAGTAATACATGCTTCTATGCTGTGGTGACCGGAATTGTGCGGCCTGGGGGCTACTTCATTGATTAATATCCTGCCATTTTCATCTTCAAACATCTCGACAGCCAATAAGCCATGAATGTCCATTTTTTCTGCACATGCTATTGCAATCCGCGTTGCTTCTTCTTGTTTGTCAAGAGGAAGTCTTGAAGGCGCAAATAAAAATTCAACCAGGTTAGCCGTCGGGTGAAAAGCCATTTCCACCACCGGAAAACTTGTAATTTCTCCATCCATTCCTCTGGCAACAATGACAGCGAGTTCTTTTTGAATGCTGACCAGTTCTTCGATCAAAGAATCGCCCTGTAAAACTTGAGACACTTCTTCTGCAGAACGCACCACCATCACCCCTCTCCCATCGTATCCCCCCTTTCTCAATTTCTGAACAAAGGGAATGGTAATTTTACCTTGCTCCACCAGTGAAGGAATTTCATCAGAGTGGCACAACAGGAAAGGAGAAGTCGGAAGCCCCTGATCTGCATAAAACTGCTTCTGAAGGCCTTTATCTGCTATCAATTCGAGTTTGGAAGGTTGAGGAATGATCACCTTTCCTTCGGCTTCCAACTGGTGTAAAGCTTCCACATTTACACTTTCTATCTCTATGGTGATGACGTCGACTGTACGACCAAATTCCAAGACATGATTGTAATCAGAAAAATCACCTTCAAAAAAGTAAGGCCAAATGTCAGGTGCAGGATAATCTGAAGACTTGTCCATCACATACACATTGAGATCCAAAGGGGAAGCTGCCTGTACCAGCATCCTACCCAACTGACCACCGCCTAAAATTCCTATTTTCATCCAAATCCTTTTGAGCGGGCAAATATACTACCTCCGATTCAAAAAACAGGATACTACAGACTCCAAAGCCCGCGTCAATTTCACGACGAGCTGACCAGATATCATAGCTCAACAAAAAGCAATTGTCAAAATATATCTATATTTGAGGCAAAGGTTTCATACCGGACTTAACTCCGGACAAAATTTATGAGATAAGAAAATAAGAACACTATATGTCAAATTTTTTTGAAAACGTCAAAAGCCTGGTGACCATAGGCGTCGTAAATAAAGTCGCTCAAATTACAGGCATAGAAAAAGATCACATTTCAACTGCAATCGATAAGTTTCTCGCCGCCACCGTTTCGGGTGTTGTAAGTAAAGGACGTAATGAGGCAGGTGCCAATCAAATCATAGGACTTATTAAATCTGAAGGATTTGGTGAAAGCCACGTCAGGGATATGCTTGAATTGTTGAATGACAAAGAACGCAATTCGGCTTTCCAAAACATAGGTGGCAGCATTTCTCACTTTATATTCGGAGAGAAGCTTTCGCCTATTCTTGATCTGCTGACAGACAGCCTGGGTTTGAGCAAATCTTCGGGAAAGAGCCTATTGGGTCTGGTAGCCCCCATGGTGATGAATAAACTGGCCGGCCTTTATTACAAACACAGCTGGAGTCCTGGTGGAATGCAAAAATTCCTGGAAAGCCAAAAAGCATCATTAGCCGGCATGGTACCGGAGATAGAATCCTATATTAAGTTTGAAGCTGCTCCTATAGTTGAAACAATTAAACCAGAGCCAATTGAACCCAAACCTGTCATTCAGGAACGAAAGCCTGAACCAAAGCCTGCTCCAAGAACTAAAAAACAAACTCCTTCAAATGTCGGTCCATACATCATAGTTGCCATAGTCCTTTTGGCGATTGCTGCAGCAGTTTGGTATTTCCTTAGTAAACGAAATGCTGCCAGCGAACTCAATACTCAAAACACCGTAGCAGAGATCATAGATACTGTTCCGACCACTTCAGCCATCATTGACAGTATCACAGATGCCAATGCAACAAAGGTCGACCAAATAGACTACAACTCATATGTACTGGAATTGACTGGTGAAATTAAAAGCGGGGACAGCATTGTCTATCCTAAAGGCATATTTGGGTTTGATGAAATCGGCAATCTTGTTGACAGCAGCAACAATGTGCTCATCATTGCAGATTCAATTCCACAGCCTTTAAACGACAATTTAAAAAAATACATTGGCAGATTTCCCAATTCCAAATTGTTGCTGGATAGTCGTGGAAACCTGGTGGACAGTAAAGGAACCTTTATTCTGCAAAAAGGCGATTACATCATTCGCGATGGCTTCTACTTTACTAAAAAAGGCTCCAAACTAGGGAAACAGTGGTAGAAGCTATCAGTCTATATAAGGGTATTTGATGTCATAAAGACATAAGCCCTGTGGAGGAACTGCATAATCATTGATAAGTCTGGACTGTTTTTCCATGACTTCCCTGACTTCATCCAAGGTAAGTTTGCCTTTGTGAATGTTGATGTTCATGCCTACGATCAACCGGATCATTCCTCGCAGAAAGCGATTGGATGTGATGTGGAACTCATAGCACTTTCTCTCCTCATTGAAAGACCATTCTGCTTTTTGCAATTTGCAGATGTAGGTATTTACATCACTGCTCATTTTGCAAAAGGGATAAAACTCTTCGTAGTTCAAAAGGAGTTTAGCTGCCTCATTCATTTTATCAAGGTCAAGATCATTGAACCTGTAATGCCACGAATATAGATTATCAAAAGGATCAGGGGATGTTCTCAGCCTGTATACATACGATCTTTCAGTAGCATCAAACCTTGCATGGGCAGTTTCATGGACGGGGATCATTCGATGCGTCGCAATGTCTTTTGGAAGGACGTGATTGATCTTATCCAGCACCCATTCTACATCAATGGAGTCATCAAAGTCGACGTGATAAAAATAGCCTTTTGCATGTACACCCGTATCCGTTCTTCCACATCCCACGATGGATGCCCTGGTTTTGATCAGTCTAGACAAACCATCTTCTATCGTCTGTTGAACAGTGGTTTGGGTATTCTTTTGATATTGCCAGCCATTGTAGGCTGTGCCATCATAGGAAATCTCGGCAAAACACCTCATAATCGAACTGTTTTATTCCATTTGACTTCATCTATACCTTCCTGAAGACATAAAAACCTGGCCAAAACAAAAAAGTAATCCGAGAGTCTATTGATAAAAACGAGTTCTTCATGGTTGAGCCGGGTTCCTCTCACCAGCGATCTTTCAGCTCTTCTGCATACAGCCCTGCAAATGTGGCAGGATGCAATGCTTTTGCTTCCGCCCGGCAAAATAAACGCATGTAATTCAGGCAATTGTAAAGTCATTTCGTCCATCCGTTTTTCAAGAGTGGCAATGGCTTCGTCGTCTATGCCGGCAGCGTTCTGACCTTGCTCCATGGCTATTTTCGCCCCAAGGCTAAAAAGAGTATTTTGAACCTGGTACAATTGTTCCCGGATTTGAAGGTCTATCACCTCTGACCTGAGCTGTCCAATGAATGCATTGAGTTCGTCAACATCACCCAAAGCTTCAAAAACTGGGTCATCTTTCCGTTTCTCAAGCCCTGAAAACAATGAAGAAGTTCCTGAATCTCCTTTCCCCGTATATATTTTCATCAAAAATGTTTCTGTTTTTTCAAAACGCAAAGGTACAAAGCGGACTCCACAAGGCGAGGAGATGCAAACAATCATTTATTTTAATTTCTTCTCCAATTGATGCCAATTGTTTTGTCCAAGAATCCAATCAGCACTTGCTTGACCAAACTCTTGCTAAGTCGGGATTATGAGGGCATTTTATGCCTGATTCCTTTAAATTTTCTTTGCAACAATAGGGGGCAATCCATTTTCCGATTGGTATATTTGAAATATGAATGAGCGCATCATAGTTTTTCCGGGTTCGTTTGATCCTATAACAACCGGTCACGTTGATCTGGTACGAAGGATATTGCCTTTGTTTGACAAGGTCTATATAGCCATTGGTGTTAACACTCAAAAGAGCTCCCTCTTTGATCTTGAGACCAGGAAGCAATGGTTGAAGCGTGAGTTTTCTCAAGATCCAAAAGTTGAAGTGGATCACTTCGAGGGACTTACTGTAAATTTCTGTAAAAGGGTCAATGCCAGGTATTTGTTGAGAGGTCTGCGAAATGCCTCCGACTTTGATTATGAAAAGACCATCTCACAGCTCAATTCCATCATTGGAGATAATATTGAGACACTATTCCTGATCAGCAGGCCTGAGTTTTCACACATCAGTTCGACCATTGTAAGAGAAATCATCAAGGGTGGCGGTGATGTCAAGAATTTTGTCCCACCGCAAATTGCTCAGGAAATTTTGGATAAATACGAAGAGCTCTATTGAATCAATTGATCCAGGCGATGTCTTTGTTTTTGTATTTGGTTTGAGTCACCAGTTGAGCAAATCCGCTCATGATTTTTTTAGGATTGTCAAGGAGAAACATTTCTACCAGCCAGTTGGGAGCATTGCTGGGTTCGAATGCCAGCTGATAAGTCACATGTGTCTTACCGTCTTTTTGCCGCTGAAAACTCCAGAAACCATCGGCTTTCTTCATTCTTTCATAAGTTGTTTTTGGGGCCTGATCAGGCTCACAATTGATGTCAACGACTACCCTTTCTTTATCTGGCAGGTAGTTGAAAGTAGCTCTGGAAACCAAGTCCATATCTTTCATTGGAAACGGCATATCAATCACAAAATAAACCAGGGATTCCTTGTTATTGTATGTTTTCAACAATTTGGTGGATTTTACCGACCCCATAAAAGAGGGATGCACATCAATATCCTGGAGCAGAGCGACACAGGCATTGATATCAGCATCAACAGTCATAGTCGCCTTGTATTCAGAAGTTTTTTCACCTCTGGTCCAGATGGTCACTCCTTCCTTTTGAAATTTCTTCACCCAGGGATGTGAAGCCTGGCCCTGAAGTGCAAGCGCAAATAGAATCGTTAAGCAGGTAAGTATTGATTTCATAGACATGCTGTATTAACGCCACAGTTTGTCTTTTGTTTTCCTTTTAAGAACTAATCTTTTTTGGAGTTGTGGTGATGAATTGCTGGATCAAAATTCCGATCAAAATTACACCCAAAGCACCAATGACGTTGAGCCACAAATAACTCACCAAATCCGCTTTAAATATCATCAAAATAAGGCATTGTGTAATGATAGCAGCCGGAAATACTGCTTTGTGGCTGACAGATTTAATAAAAAAGCCTACCAAAAACACACCAAGTATAGTACCATAAAAAATGGAACCCACGATGTTGACAAACTGAATCAGATTATCAAATAAGGTTCCAAAGCTTGCAAAAAGAATAGCGATGACGCCCCAAAGTAAGGTAAACCACCTAGTGGTAGCAACTGTGACTTCTTTCCCATTCTTTGCCGCAAAGTTCCGCTGATAGATGTCTACCGCGGTAGTAGCTGCAAGGGCATTGAGTTCCGATGCCGTAGAAGACATGGAGGCACTGAATACGACTGCCAACAACAAACCGACAAAGCCTACGGGAAGAAAGTTGAGAATAAAATGGATGAATACATAATCCTTATCATTTGTTTCAGCACCTGGTACGGCCTGACCTATTACTGTTTTCGCTTCATCACGGAGACTTCTTTCCTTGGCATTGAGCTCCTTCAATGCCTGCATATCAGAATTGTCACCCCCTTTCAGCAATGTTTGTCTTGCATCAAACACCTCACCAATTTCTTGCTCAATTCTCTCGATTTCTATGCCCTTTTCGCTGGACCTTGCTTTTTCAAGAATGGCATTATTGAAGAAAACAGGACTCTTGTTGAATTGAAAAAACACAAAAAGCATGGCTCCGCACAACAGGATGAAAAACTGCATAGGAACCTTGAGCAAACCATTCATCATCAAACCTATTCTGCTTTGTCCTTCATTCTTGGCTGAAAGATAGCGTTGGACCTGACTTTGATCCGTTCCAAAATAGGAAAGTGCCAGAAAAAAGCCTCCTGTAAGGCCCGACCAAACGGTATATCTGCTCTCAGGGTTCAATGAAAAATCGAGGATGTTCATTTTACCGGCACCCTTCGCAATTTTAAAAGCCTCAGTAAAACCTACCGATTCCGGCAACAAATGAATGATGGTGTAAAAGGCAAAAAACATACCGCCCATGATGATGAACATCTGTTGTTTATGGGTCACGTTTACGGCTTTAGTACCTCCAGATACTGTGTAAATAATTACAAGCGTACCAAGAATCACAGTCAGAATTTTGAGGTCCCAACCCAATATCGTACTCAAAATAATGGCAGGCGCATAGATGGTTATGCCTGCACCTAGTCCTCTTTGCAGTAGAAATAAGGACGATGTAAATGCTCGTGTGCGGTTGTCAAACCTATGCTCAAGATATTCGTATGCGGTAACAATATTGAGCCTGTTGTAGATCGGCAGGAAAAAAATACTGATGAAGACCATGGCCAAAGGCAGACCAAAGTAAAACTGCACAAAGCCCATGCCGTCGTGAAACGCCTGACCAGGTGTTGACATGAAAGTTATGGCACTCGCTTGGGTTGCCATCACGCTGAGCCCGACTGTAAACCAGCTGGCTTCTTTACCGCCCTGAATAAAAGACTTGGCGTCTGTAGAACCTTTGGACTTCCACATGCCATAACCGACAACAAAAACAAGGGTGGCAATAAGTACCGTCCAGTCAATGTATGATAAACCCATATTACATCATTAAATAAAAAATAATGATATAAAGCAGGTTGGCCACCAAAACGAAGGTGTAAGTTTTTTTCCAGACTTTCATTGGCTATGGCTTATTGACTTTTCCGATTGATATCATGTTGGCGAATATACGGAATGCCCCCGGAACTCCGGCCGGCAATTCTCTAAACCAGCTGAAACTGGTGTAAATACAGTGACCATTGCCATAAGGTGCCACGATAAGACCTCCGGAGTTGGTATTTTCTCCAGGGTCATTGCAGGCAAAAATAGGCACAAAATGCTCATCCCATGAATTGGGCATATAAAGTCCGCGCTCCTGGACCCATCCTTTAAAATCGTCCTGTGTAATCTTATTGGGTGACAAAACTATTTCATGATTGGGCGCCAAAAAAGTGATGGGCGCCTCTTCCTTGGTCACTCTGTCTCTGGATATTTTGAAAGGATATGGCATGATTTCATTCTCAGGCATGACCAGGTCTCTACCTGTCGTATTATATTGTACGATGAAGTTGCCTCCATTTTTCACATAATCAAAAATCACTTGCTGCTTGTACTTCAGGTCATCGTGCTTATTGTAAGCTCTGATACCCATGATAAGTGCATCATAGGATGCCAATTTTGAGAGGCTTAGGTCAGATGGCTGTAATAGATCCACCTGATATCCTATTTGTTCTAAACTTGCAGGTATTTCATCGCCGGTTCCCATGACGTATGCAATCTTATTGCCTGCCTTTTTGATTTCAATTCGATTGAGTTTGGCAGATGCAGGCATCATTACCCTTTGAAGTGGGATGTGGTCATAATCTATAGCAATGACCTGATCGGTATATTTTTTACCTCCCATGCTGACTACTGGAATCAGGTCGCCTGAAGATGTGTTGGATGGTGGGTTGATTTCGAATTCATAACTGACCTCCTGCCCTTTTGCAATTTTTCCCAATGGATAAGAAGACGGAGAATAGGTCCATCCTTCAGGTACTTCCAGGGTAAGTACCCCACCCTCTTCTTCGGTATTTGATTTCACTACGACCGTAGTTTTCCTGTTTCTGTCTTCCGCAAATACCAATACTTTTTCCTGGGTGTAAACAGAATACTCAGGGAGTATCTCAAATGGCTGGAAGACATCACCTTTTTCTGAATCGGTGTATTTGTAAATGATGTCGCGTTCGATATTGACCTTTTGCCCTTCGATTTCAAATTGAAAAGCTACCTTAAATGGTCTTGGTGTCTCAGGCAAACCAATCAACTTTGGGTCATCCACATGATATATACCTTCTGTTCCCGGCTTCCTGAGCCAATAAGGAGAAGTGTAATCCATTTTATCATCGACCTTAATTTTTTGGCTGAGGAGTATTTTACCATTTTGCATCAACAGGGTGTCCAACGACCTTCCAAGCATAGAAGGCTTGACTTGATAGCCTTTTAAAGCTACATTGCCCTTGTTTTGCATGACAATTTCCAGGTCTATTCTCACAGAATCACCCGGAGTGGCAAAACTGCCATTTGCATCTGCTTCAATGAACAATCCAAGGCAGGCTACAATGATCTGATCTATTTCATTCAACTTTCTATTCTTCCAGAAAGGATCTTCCAGTTTTTCAATGGCAGACCTTAAGGATACCAAATGTGGAACACTCAATGCAGGATTCGTAAAATCAAAGCTTGTCATGACTTTGTCCATCATTTTCTGAATGGCGGCACCTCCTTTTACCCTCGACCATGTGGTATTGATGCCTTCAAAGAGATTGGCTTTGTCTTTTGGCATTTCTCCTCTCAGGAGTTCCAAATATTCTGTCTGTTCTCCTCTGATGCCTGCACTTCCAAAACCCTGGCATTTATGGTTTGATCTTGACAAGGCTGCAATCTCACCATTATTGAGTCCGAGCAGTGGGAAATAACTTCCTACTTCGAGATCCAGCAATTTTGATTTGTCTGCTTTGTCAAAATTCTCCTGTGTGCCATAAAACCACCAATTGGTGTTGAAGAATAGTCTATTGGCCTGCCAGGTATCCACATACTTCAGCTGCTCCGGATATGCATTTTTCTGAGCCGCTTTGTCAAACAGTTCAAAAGACAATTGTGCTGAAGCAGTATGGTGACCGTGTGTACTGCCACTCGTTCTGTGGTCAAATCGGTTGATGATGACGTCAGGGCGCACGTTTCTGATGGCCCAGACCACGTCGTGTTTTACCTTTTCACTGTCCCAAATGCTTATGGCTTCCTCTGCGTTTTTAGAAAATCCAAAATCATTGGCCCTGGTAAACATTTGTTTTCCACCGTCTACCCTTCTTGCTGCCAGTAATTCTTCAGTTCTCAGCACGCCCAGCAATTCTCTGATCTCAGGGCCAATCAAGTTCTGTCCACCGTCTCCTCTCGTCAAGGACAGATAGTATGTTTCGGCATTGAGACCATTGACACAGTAAGATATCAATCGGGTATTTTCATCGTCCGGATGAGCAGCAACATAAAGCACAGTGCCCAAAAAGTTGAGTTTTTTCAGAGATTGATAGATTTCTCCACTGGTGTAAACCTTGGGAGCCTGCCCAAAAAGTGCAATAGCACAAAAAAGAATGCTTAGAGTTCCTGCCAGCTTGCAGGTCAGTGATTTGAGTTCCATATTTTGCTTGAATGAGAAGTAACAAATGTATCTTTTTAATGCCATTTTGCTTCTGCAGCCTACGATTTTCAAATTATCTTAACATTTAAGTGCATATCAATCCGATTGATTTTCAGGTATTAATAAAAGATTATGCATATAATGTTGTTAAATTATATTAACCCTATTGGTTTTATAGAATTAATATAATTACATTTGTGGCGACAAAACAGGTTAGAAAACACTTTTATTCATTGATATATGAAAGCAGATCTCTCAAACATTACCAATCAGGCTGATTTAGCAGACATTAAGGAATTAGAGAACCGCATCATCAATTACTACAGCGGTAGAGAAGATGAGGACAAGTTTAAACACTTCAGACTTACGCGTGGTGTTTATGGTCAACGTCAGGTGGGTGTCCAAATGTTCCGGTTGAAAATCCCTTATGGAAAAATTACCACTGAGCAAATAGAAGGCGTGGCCGATCTGTCTGATAAATATGGATCAAGCAATCTGCACCTTACCACAAGACAAAACATTCAATTGCATTATGTCAAGTTGGCTGATGCGCCTGCTGTTTGGGCTGGTTTATCTGAGTTGGGGCTAACAGCGAGAGAGGCGTGTGGAAATACTGTCAGGAATATCACTGCAAGTCCTACTGCCGGTATTGATAAATCAGAAGTATTTGATGTAAGTCCATATGCTCAGGCAGTGTTTGAGTATTTTCTAAGAAATGTAATTTGCCAGGAAATGGGTAGAAAAATCAAACCTGCCTTTTCCGGTTCAGATAAAGATACAGCATACACCTACTTCAGTGACTTTGGTTTTATTGCAAAGGAATTTGAAGGACAAAGAGGATTTAAAGTAGTCGTTGGTGGCGGCTTGGGAGCCCAGGCAATAGAGGCTTTTACTGTTTCAGAATTCATCGCTACTGACAAAATCATTCCTTTCATGGAAGCCTCTTTGAGAGTTTTTGATCGATATGGCGAAAGAGAAAAGAGACATAAGGCCAGATTGAAATTCCTTATCAAATCTTTGGGACAGGATAAATTCATGGAATTGGTCAATGAAGAATGCAAATCCCTGCAGTACAAGTCAGTTGCAATTTCAGTTGTAGAAGAAGGCGTCACCTACCCTGCTGCAATTGATGACACCGTGGTCAATTTAAAGAATGATGGAGCATTCAAACTATGGAGGCAAACCAACACCTTTGAACAAAAGCAACCAGGTCTTTTTGCAGCATACATAAAAGTTACCAATGGAGACATCCCTTCTGAGGATGCAAGAAAACTATCTGCGGTCATCAGAAAATACGCTTCTAATGATATTAGAATTACCATTGATCAAAATCTTCTATTGAGACATATTGTCGAGGAAAACCTGAGACCACTTTTTGAAGAATTGAGTGCACTTGGTTATGGAGAGTATGGTCAAGGTAGCATAGCTGACATCACTGCTTGTCCTGGTACAGATACATGCAATCTTGGTGTAACCAATTCAACTGCATTGGCGGTAGAGTTGGAATCACTCATCAATCGCAGCTATCCGCATCTCAGATTGAGAAAAGATATCGACATCAAAATCAGTGGTTGTATGAATTCATGTGGACAACACATGGCTTCGGGCATAGGTTTCCATGGCAGTTCTATCAAAAGAGGTGAATATGTGATTCCGGCAATGCAGGTTGTTGTTGGAGGTGGTCTTGGCGCTGACGGCACTGGTTATATGGGCGAAAAAATTATAAAACTTCCAAGCAAAAGAATTCCGGCGGGCGTGTCACTTCTACTGGATGACTATGCGGCAAACGGAAGTCAGCACCCTGATTTCCTCACTTATGTACACTCCATTGGTAAAAAATATTTTTATGACCTGTTGAAGCCTTTGGCATCAGTCGACAACATCACTCAGGAAGAATTGTGTGACTGGGGACAAGAAGCCGCATATGTTCAGGAAATCGGCGTAGGTGAATGTGCAGGCGTAATGACCGATATGGTTGGTCTGATCCTCAATGAAGCCAAGCATAAAATAGCGCTTGCGAAACTTGCAATTGAGCAAGGTGCAGAAAAAGATGCCGTATATCATGCGTACAATACCTTTATTATTGGTGCAAAAGCCCTACTTTTGGCCAATGACATTGCTTGCAATACCCAAATAAAGATTTTGGAAGATTTTCAAACTAACTTTGTGGACAAAGGTGACTTTGCCATCGAGGGTGGAGATTTTGTGGCTTATGTATTGAGACTCAAGGAACAAACTCCTGAAAAATCTTTCACCATCCAATATTTGGAGGATGCAGAAAATTTCCTCGAGGCCATTCTGGAAAGAAGAAATACAGTTCTTTTGGAAGACAAGGAGGTGATTGGCAGTTATTATAAAGCATAACAAGAAATGGCGCTGGATTTACACCAAAAAAATGGAAACGCTGGACAAGCCTCAGACCTTCAGATAAAACTGAATGCTGAGTTTGCCAACCTCACACAAGAGCAGCGAATCAAACGTCTTTATGATTATTTTGATGTTTCAGAAGTATTATTAACCTCTTCCTTTGGTGGTTCATCTGCTCTTATCCTGGATTTATTTTCAAAAGTCAACAAGGCTCAGAAAATTCATTTTATTGATACCGGTTATCACTTTGATGAGACCTTGGCTTATAAAGATCAACTCTCTGCTGCTTTGGGAATGGAAGTCATCAGTGTACATCCCCAACCAGAAGCGCACGAAGTCACAAGAAAAGAACAGTGGTGGATAGACAGGGCCAATGAATGTTGTGGTTTTAATAAAGTGGATCCATTAGATGCCATTCTACCCAATTACAAAGTCTGGGTCAGCGGTGTGATGGCATATCAAACTCCGCAAAGGGCCCATTTCAAAATATTTGAAGAAAGCAATCATTTATTCAAATTCCACCCCATCATTGATATGGACGAGGCTGAAGGCAACAGACTCATAGAAGAGCTGCAACTTCCCCAGCACCCTTTGACCTTCCAGGGCTATGGTTCTATAGGTTGCAAATATTGCACCTTCCAGGGCAAAGGTCGGGAAGGCAGGTGGACAGGAAGTGATAAAACCGAATGCGGATTGCACACTGTATCATCGATCTTAACCGTAAAAGAGAATTAATTAAACCATAAAAGATTTTTTCATTAAATGAACAAAACGGATATTATAATTATCGGAGCCGGCCCCGTTGGTCTTTTCACTGTATTTGAAGCAGGCTTGTTAAAGATGAAGTGTCACCTCATTGACAGTCTTGCACAGCCAGGCGGCCAGCTAACCGAAATTTATCCCAAAAAGCCCATATATGATATCCCGGGATATCCTAGTGTACTTGCAGGGGAACTGGTAGACAATCTTATGAAACAAATCGAACCATTCAAACCCGAGTTCACTATGGGAGAGAGGGCCGAGCTGATCGAAAGAGTGGAAGACAAGTTGTTTAAAGTAACTACCAGCAAAGGCACAGAAATTTATGGGTCTGTAATAGCAATCGCAGGAGGACTTGGTTGTTTCGAACCAAGAAAACCACCTATTGAAAATATAGAGTCTTTTGAAGACAAAGGTGTGGACTACATTATCAAGGATCCACAAAAATACCACGGCAAAAAAATTCTTTTGGCAGGTGGAGGGGACTCTGCACTTGACTGGACGATTTTACTTTCAGATATTGCCGATGAGGTTACCTTATTGCATAGAAGAACTTCATTCCGAGGAGCGTTGGATTCTGTAGAAAAAGTGATGGATCTCGCTACCACTGGAAGGATCAATCTCATCACCAATGCACAGGCAATCGGCCTCAATGGCAATGGTGTACTCAACGAAGTTCTTGTAGAGGAAGATGGCAAAGGCACCTATGGTGTTGGCGTTGATCACTTCATTCCACTTTTCGGTCTGGCTCCAAAGCTTGGTCCAATTGGCGAGTGGGGACTTGAAATAGAAGACAATGCCATAAAAGTCAATACATACGACTATTCTACCAATGTACCAGGCATTTACGCTATTGGGGACATTAATACTTACCCGGGCAAATTGAAATTGATACTTTGTGGATTCCATGAAGGCACACTTATGGCACAATCGGCCTTTAAGTACATACATCCAGATCAAAAGTTAAGTTTTAAATACACAACAGTAGCAGGAGTAAATGGATTTTAGTAAAACGGAAACAGCAGAACACGAAGACGTGCTTGACAAAGAGAGAATCGAGGAAGAAAGGAGGCTTGAATTTGAAAGAGCTCATTTCCATGAGTCCCATCTAAGGAGCATTTTAAAAGGTTTTACCTGGAGAATTGTTGCGACATCAACAACAGTTATCATTGCTTACATAGTAACAGGTGAGGTCGGAATTGCACTGACAGTAGGAAGCATTGAGTTTTTGGGTAAAATTCTGTTGTATTACGTTCATGAACGAGCCTGGGAAATGGTCCCAAAGGGCACCATACGTGTATTGAAAAAAAGATTTTTTAAGTCGTGAACAACATCCATCCCATCTTTGACACCCTGATCGAACGCGAAGACCGTGAGCGCAGGCTTGGCCAGAAAGGTCAGGTAATCTGGTTTACAGGATTATCAGGATCTGGTAAAAGCACTATAGCCAATGCACTCGAAAGGAAATTGTTTGAGGAAGGCAAAGTGACAATGTTGTTGGATGGCGACAATGTCAGAACGGGCATTTGCAACAATTTGGGCTTCAGCCTTGAAGATCGCAAAGAAAATATCAGAAGGATCGCAGAAGTAGCCAAATTGTTTAAAGACAACGGCCAGATCGTATTGTGCAGCTTTGTTTCTCCTACGGAAGATATCAGAGCCCTTGCCAAAAACATCATTGGAGCCTCAGATTTCAAAGAGATCTTTATTGCCACAAGCCTGGAAGAATGTGAAAAAAGAGATGTAAAAGGTTTGTACAAAAAAGCACGACTTGGTTTGATCAAAGAATTTTCCGGTATAGATTCGCCATTTGAAGTCCCCGAAAAACCGGATATTAAACTTGAAACAGAAAATAAAAGCGTGGAGTCATGCGTAGACATGATTTATCAGCGCCTTTTCTAAAAACGAATGTAATTTGTTATGGAGTATAGAATTGACTATTTGAGGGAACTCGAGTCAGAATCGATTTTTATCATGCGCGAGGTTGCTGCACAATTTGAAAATCCTGTCATTTTGTTTTCAGGAGGAAAAGACAGCATCCTTCTGACTTACCTCGCAATCAAAGCCTTTTATCCCTCAAAAGTGCCTTTCCCATTGCTACATGTGGATACAGGTCATAATTTTCAGGAAACCATCGACTACAGAGATTGGCTGGTTGAAACCTATGGACTCAACCTCAAAGTTGGATATGTGCAGGAAGCCATAGACAAAGGTTACGTAAAAGAAGAAAAAGGCTACAATGCCAGCCGCAATTACCTTCAGACCTATACCCTGCTCGATGAGCTTGAGAAAGGAAAATACGATGCTGCACTTGGAGGTGGAAGAAGAGATGAAGAGAAAGCCAGAGCCAAAGAACGTTTCTTCTCACACAGGGATGAGTTTGGTCAGTGGGATCCTAAAAACCAACGACCGGAATTGTGGAATCTCTTTAATGGTAAAAAACATTACGGTGAACATTTCCGTGTGTTTCCAATCAGCAACTGGACAGAGCTTGATGTATGGCTCTATTTCGAACTCGAAAAATTCCCTTTGCCCAATTTGTATTTTGCCCATGAGCGTCAGGTTTTTGAACGAGATGGAATGCTGCTCGCAGACTGTGATTTTATCGTAAAAAAACCAAGTGAGGAAGTGTATACTGAAACCATCAGATGCAGAACTATTGGGGACATGACCTGTACAGGTGTATGGAAATCCAATGCAGTGACCATCCAGGAGATCATTGCTGAAGTTGCAACGAGCCGAATGACAGAAAGAGGCGGAAGAGCCGATGACAAACGAAGTGAAAGTGCGATGGAAGACAGAAAACGTCAAGGCTATTTTTAATTTACAATCAAACGAAAAGATGAACCACGATATACAGGAAAACCTCAATGCCGAACTCCTCAGATTCTCTACCGCAGGCTCTGTGGATGATGGTAAATCTACATTGATCGGAAGACTGCTGTATGACAGCAAGAGTATTTTTCAGGATCAGTATGATGCAATAGAAGTATCCTCAAGGAAAAGAGGTGAACAGGAAGTAAACCTTGCTTTATTGACAGACGGACTTAAAGCTGAGCGTGAACAAGGCATCACTATAGATGTGGCATACAGATACTTTTCCACACCAAAAAGAAAGTTTATCATTGCCGACACACCAGGTCATATACAGTATACCAGAAATATGGTGACAGGTGCGTCTACATCAAATGTATCCCTTATTCTGGTTGACGCAAGAAATGGAGTCATAGAGCAGACCAAAAGGCACTCTATCATTTCATCTTTATTGCAAATTCCACATTTGGTGGTTTGTATCAATAAGATGGATCTTGTGGATTACAGCGAGGAAGCCTATGAGCAGGTGAAGGCTCAATATTTGGAATTTTCAAGAGAACTTGCTGTAAAAGACATCACTTTCATTCCCATCAGTGCTTTAAAAGGGGACAACATTGTCACACCTTCTGAATTTATGCCATGGTATACTGGCACAACCCTAATGGATTATCTTGAAAACCTTGAGATTTCCAGGGACAGAAATTTCCAGGATGTGAGGTTTCCGGTTCAGCACGTCATCCGACCAAATACAGATGAATTCCACGACTTCAGAGGCTATGCAGGCAGGGTTGCGGGAGGGGTGTTGAGAAAAGGCGATGATGTTACTGTATTGCCTTCAGGACATACTTCAAAAATTGCAAAAATACACTTGTACGATCAGGAAATTGAAGAAACATTTCCACCAATGTCTGTCACTATTGAGCTGGAAGATGATATTGATATCAGCAGGGGTGACATGATCGTAAAAACAGAATTCTTACCGACCACCAGCCAGGATCTGGAACTGATGATTTGTTGGTTTGACCAAAATTCTCCACTCAGCTATGGCACTAAATACACCATTCTTCATACCACCAAAGAAGCCAGGTGTGTAGTAAAAAGTATTGATTACAAATTAAATGTCAATGACTTGTCCAAAGACCTGGAAAACAAGGTCATCAATATGAATGACATTGCAAAAATTACCATCAAGACTACCAAACCTTTGGTGAGTGATCATTATTCAAAAAACAGAATTACTGGGAGTGTTATCATCATTGATGAGGGCACAAACAATACTGTGGCTGCAGGTATGATCATCTAAATAACGTAGTTCATAAGCTTAAAAGAACGGGGCGATGGTAATTGTTAACCACCGCCTCTTTTTCTTTCTGTTCTTTTCTCATCTAATGGGTTCATGGCTTTTGGGGTCTGGTTTTCATTTTTGTCCTTCTCGGGATCACCTGATTCTCCCCCTCCTTCCGCATCTTCTCCAGAAATCTCAGTTCCAAAGTAGCCCTCAGCCATTTCCCTCAAACCTTTGTAACCATTGGCCTTTATTTCGTCAGCCATAACAGAATCAGACATCATGATTTGTAACGAATCCGGATGGATACCTATTCTGAAAGGGCAGCCTGTCTGATTTGCAGCGTAATCATTCTTTTTAAATTTCTCGAGAGCTATCCTCGACAACTTCTTATCTCTCAATATTTTATACCAAAAATTACCTACAATAGGTAAAGCCATAGCAGCACCACTTCCCTGAGCTAAAGTCTTGAAATGCACAGCCGGGCTAGGACCTCCAACCCAACATCCAGTAGTCAATTCCTCATTGAATGCCATAAACCAACCATCACTGTGGTTTTGGGTCGTTCCGGTTTTTCCTGCAAATTCTCCATCCGGAACAAATTGACTCCGCAGATTATTACCAGTTCCATTGTCAATGACACTGCGCATCATTCTTGACATCACAGCTGCTTCATTTTCTGTCAATGCTCTGACTTTCGGACCGGCCTTTTTATTTTCTACCTCCTCTTTGTAGTCATAGACTACATTACCATTCCTGTCCACTATTTTTAACACAGCAACCGGTTCTGGTCTTAATCCTCCATTTGCTATTGTGCCATAAACTTTCATCATTTCGTAGAGCGAAATATCTGCAGCTCCAAGGCTGATGCCAAACTCCCTTGGTAGAGGAGATGTTACGCCCATAGCCTTCGCGAGATCCAATGTTTTTTGAATACCAACGCGATTGATCAGGTTGGCAGCAATGGTATTGACGCTGTAGGTAAGTCCACCCACCATAGTATACCAACCTCCATACCTGTTATCTGCATTTTTTGGAGACCAGTCACCGTAAGTCTGTTGAGCATTTCTGAAATACTGACACGGCCTTAAGCTGTCCTTCAAGGCAGCTGCATAAACTATAGGCTTAAAGGTGGAACCTACTTGTCGTTTGCTCAGAATGTGGTCATACTTGAACGTTTTAAAATCTGTACCGCCTACCCAGGCCCTGATGTACCCATTTTTATGGCTCATGACCATAAATCCTGTATTTAACATTAAGAAGTAATGTTTGATGCTGTCCATTGGACTCATCATAGTGTCTACTACCTGACCTCCCAACTTTTTATGCCAGGCAAAAACTTGCATGGGTACTTTAACAGAGAAAATGGAGTCTATTGCTGTAGAATCAACTCCTGCTTCTTTCAACTGGGCATACCTCTCAGACCTCATTTTATTTTCATTGATCCATCTGTCGTCGCCCCATGGTTTCTCTCTGGGATAGCCCTTCCAATGTTTATTGAACTGGTCCTGCAGGTAGGTCATATGTTTAGTAACCGACTCTTCCGCATATTCCTGCATTTTGGAATGAATCGTTGTGTAAATCTTTAGTCCGTCGGTATATAAGTTGTATTCTGAACCATCTGGCTTTTTATGGTTCTTCAGTATTTCAGGCATGACATTCGTCCTTAGATACTCTCTGAAATATGTCGCAACTCCATCTGTAAAATCTGTACTGTGCTTTTTTGCGGTGATGGGCATCTCTATCAGCTCATTGTATTGCTCCTGGTTGATGGTTCCATTTTCTAAATGGCCGGCAACAATGGACAATTCTTTTGAATCAAACCTGAAGTCCTGATTGGCCAACATGGAGGAGAGAACAACATTCCTCCTTTTCCTGGAATTCTCAGGATTTCTGGTTGGATCAAGAGCAGTAGAAGCCTTCAGCATACCAATCAGAGTAGCTGCTTCCTGGGGATCAAGATCCTTTGCTTTTTTGTTATAAAAATATCTTGAGGCTACATTGATCCCAAATCTGTCACCTCCAAAGGGTACAGTGTTCAGATAAAGAGCGATCAATTCTTCCTTGTTGTAAATGGACTCCAACTTGATGGAAATGATATTTTCCCTGATCTTATTGATCAATAGGCTAACATAAGGGATCATGTATCTTTTCCTCGGGTACAGATTCTTCGCCAACTGCTGGCTGAGTGTTGAACCACCACCACTCGAAGCCTTGTTTGTAGCTATTCCTTTGAAAACGCGCATCCATGAAGTCAAATCAATACCGGAATGCTCAAAAAACCTTTTATCTTCAACAGCCAGAAGTGCTGTAATCACATAAGGTGATATTTGCTCAAGCTTTATCTCTGTCCTGTTTTCAATATAGTACTTTCCGATCAATACACTATCGATGGTGTATATTTCTGTGGAGTTGGCTGTCTCAATATTGGAAAGTTCTTTTTTATTTGGGATATGACCGAATGCTCCTATCATGGTCATCAGGATCATAAAAATAAGGAAGCCAAAACCGAGTGCTCCCAGTTTAAATGCGATAGAACCGACCTTCCCAGTTTTGGGATTTCTTTCTGCAAAACGATCCCATCTGTCCAACAAAGGACCAAATGCTTTTCTATAAACTTTATATAATGGTTGGGTGACCGGTCTGGAAAAATCAGCCAATTTTGAAGAAGCGGTGTAATATACCTGCTTTGATTTGTCTAGAACTTGCTTTAATTTTTCAAGCATAGGTTTGGTTATTATGCTAATCCCGGGCTACATTTTTTTGAGCTTCGGCTTGCAAATTTACTGTAAATTAATGTGAATTGGTGAGGGTCATTTATATATGATTATTTCGAATATGTTACTCTTGTTTAATCATCTGTTTATCCATAATTCTTATACGGTTTGCCAAAACACTTGTGTTCAATTCAAAGCCGAAAAGCAAAATAAAAGCATTGATTTTAAGCCATAACATCAAAACTATCAAAGCCCCGATTGAACCATATATTTCGTTATATCGACCAAAATTGTTCACAAAAAACGCAAAAAACAAGGAAGTAAGTACAGACATAATGGTGGCAGTAAAACTTCCTATGTTCCAAAATTTAAGTTTTTCATTCATAGATGGGGCATAAATATATATGATGGTGATGGCAACGTATACGATAAATATGGCCAGGATCCACCTAAAAAAAGAAACCAGTAAAGGACTAATTTTATTGGTTTCCAGTAGATTATCAATAAATCCAAAAATCAAATCTCCAAGAATGATCAATGTACCTGAAGAAATTACCAGTAGCAACAAAACTATGGTAATGCCCAGGGAAACAAATCTTTTTTCAAAATATGTCCTGGTTCCAAATCCTCTGATGTGGCTCTTATCAAAACCAATCATCATAGTAAGTACTCCCTGTGAAGAGAAGTATACTGCCAACAAAAAACCGAATGACAACAATCCCTGTCTTTTTATACCCGTAATGTCATGAATGATGCCCAAAAGATAGTCCGATGCAGTTCTTGGCAGCAGGCGGTAAATGGAATTGGCAATACTTGTATCTAATTGGTGAGTTATATCCAAATGAGGAAGCAGCGTAAACAAAAATATAATGGCTGGAAAGAGGGAAAGAAAGAATGAAAAAGCCATTGAATTGGCCCTGGTCATCATCCGGTCTTGCTTTGTTTCTTCAACCAGAAATCTTACAATATAAAACAATGGAATACCCTTGAATCCGGGAAGGATGACCTTCTTTGACCAAAGTATGAGTTGTTTCACCACAGGAATATCATACCAATGGTTGATATAATAAATGATCCTATTTTTCAAAACAGGTCATCAATTTATCGGTGAGATAATTTGGCGCGACGACCATTTTGTTGGTCTTCATATGTACAAAGACAAGTTTCACTCTTGCTTTATGGATTAAAATGTCTTCTTCATTAAAAAGTTCAAAAAAGAATTCAATAGTCCTTCTTGGCATTTCGTGCAATATAGTGTCTATTCTGATCATTTCGTCATACAGCGCAGGTTTGATGTATTTGCTTTCAACTTCAACAACGGGCATCATTACACCATATTCCTCCTCAAGGCTTTTATAACTCAGACCCAGCGACCTGATGGCCTCTACCCTACCTATCTCATAAAGCAACGGGTAATGACCATAATACAGATAACCCATCTGGTCTGTTTCACCATACCTCACCCTTTTCTGAAAACTGTGTTTGAACATAGACTGTTTTGACGCATCAAATATAATCAATATGTCGTTTTGGCGCCAATGAGGGATTATAAAAGAGGATTTAGGGCAACCATCCAATGACAAATATCATATTTGTTAATAATCTATATCTGGCGTATTTAAATGCGCCAAAACCTTGATAAACTAAATTTATTTTTTTAAATTGCAATCATTATGTAACTACCAAAACTTTTAGGAACATGAATATTACATTTGAACAGTTGAGACAAATCAAACATCAACTCCCTTCCGGAAGTGTAAGGAAAATCGCTCATGAGCTGCACATTGATGAACAAACCGTGAGAAATTATTTTGGCGCCAACAAATATGAAAGAAAAGAATTCATAGGGCGACATATCGAATCAGGACCAGATGGTGGAATCGTACATCTCGAAGACACCCGTATTCTTGATATGGCCAATAAGATAATAAGGGATAGCCAGCTATCACAACTCATAAAAAATTAAAAAGTCTTATAGATAAAGCCGGTTAGATATTTTGACCGGCTTTTTTATTTCCATTAAGCTTGCTTTTTTGTTGGAAAAAGAGGATTCAGACAATAATCGGTTCTCACATTTTGTTATTACTTAATATGAATATATATTAGACTTTTATTCTTTAATCACAATCTAAATACTAATGGGAAAGTTTGATGAAAAAATTGAACTTTATTCTTCTGAGTTTAAATCCTTAGGAGTTAAAGATGTAGATATGGCTCTACTGACAGCAGTCACTAAGTCTTGCGGACCATCTATCTATTTACCTGATGCTTCAAAAGTTTCTACTTCTGATCAGGTTGAATGCGATAGAGTTAAGAAAAATTTCCTCGTTGGAAAATTGGGCTTGGCCGATGGTCCGGCTTTAGATGAAGGCATGAAAGCTGTTGAAAACATTTTCGGGTCATCCAACAAAAGTAAGTACAGGGCAATGTTTTATTACTTGCTTGTAAAACATTTTGGTAAAGAATCCATGTTTAAATAGCAAAAAAAAAGGGAGGCTTCAAAACCTCCCTTTTTTTTTGTCCGTTATTTTTCTTCAAAATCAAGAATACCCTTTATCCTTTGGATCATGTCCATGGTATGCATGCTGGTAATTTCATTTCTCCCTGTTGATGCTTTCAACTTTTTATCAATCTTCATCAAATAAGCCCTGGCTGCTGCTTTCATATCCGTATGCTCGTATGCGTTGGTTTCACTCTGTAAAACCCTCTGCAGTCCTTCCAGGTAAGTTCTTTGCAGATTTCTGCGATATAAGTCTACATTTTGACGCTGGTCATATTCAGCAAATATGCCCTTGGTCAAATCTTCAAACATGTCGATCACCCCATAGGCCTCATTGCCATAAAGTGCAGAATTTTCAACCATTCGTTTGAGCCTGTCCTGATTGAACAGTTGAGCCAATGTGACATCTTGAATAGATCTCAATCTTTCTGCGAATGAGGATTCTTCAATTCTAGAAATGATTTCCTTTTGCTCCAGCCATTTTGGTGTCTGGAAAAGTTGCTTATTCAAAAAGTCAACTGCTGAGGCCTGTCTTTCCTTTTCAACAAACGTATATACTGCTCCTTCCTGATCAGCTGTTTTGTTGTACTCATAGATACCGCCTACGTTTGCAATGACGTGGCCCAGATATCGTCTGTATTGGGTGATCACCTGGTTGTACAATTCATTGAGCTGGTCATAGTCCTTACCATCCTCCTTTGTCCAGGTAATCAGTTGTGAAGTAATATACTCCAAGTTTTTAATGCCATACTCAGACGCCTTCATAGAGTTGTCCCCCAGGTCTTCTGTTTGAGCCGTCGGATCAACAGGAACTCCCCTTTGACGACCAAACCTGTAAATTTTTTCTCCGGCCCTTTCCTTTACCCAACCATTAATGACCTCCTTCTCTTCTGTAGTGGTCATATCTCCATTGATCAATTTATACCCATAAATGATACTCCATTTGTCATATGGACCGACCTGGGGCATAAGCGCAACGCCTTCATCACCTCTCTGTGCCACATAATTAAATCTGGCATAGTCCATGATCGAAGGCGCTGTTCCCATTGTCGAGGTAAAGCTTGCTGAACGAAGAGAATCCACAGGGTATGCACAGCTTGAGCCCATATTGTGTGGCAAACCTAACGTATGTCCTACCTCATGGGCACTCACAAATCTGATCAATCTTCCCATCACTTCGTCAGAAAATTTCACCTTTCTTGCATCGGGGTTGATGGCGGCCGTCTGTATGAAAAACCAGTTTCGCAGCAAGTTCATCACGTTGTGGTACCAGATGATGTCACTTTCAAGAATCTCTCCTGTCCTCGGGTCATGTACATGTGGCCCCATCGCATTTTCGATATCTGTGGAAACGTATCTGATAACGCTATATCTCACATCCTCAGGGCTCCAATCCGGATCTTCCTCTTTCGTTGGCGCATCCTTGGCCTGAATGGCATTTTTAAAACCAGCCATCTCAAATGCTACCTGCCAATCTTCTATGCCTTCTTTGAGGTACTTTCTCCATTGAAGCGGCGTCGCAGGATCGATGTAATAAACAATGGGCTTTTGCGGCTCCACCAATTCTCCTCTGAAATATTTCTCACGGTCTTCTGGTTTAGGTTCCAGCCTCCAACGGGTTATGAATCTTTCCTGAGCTGCCTTTTGTTCATCCAAACTATAATTGGTATGAGCGACTGAAAAATAACCAACCCTGGCGTCATATAACCTTGGTTTCATGGGTACCTCAGGAAGCTCCACAAATGACTGGTTCATTTCGAGTGTCATTGCACCGGAAATCTGATTGTCCGGCAGCGACGTTCCATTGAAAGTAAGTACATGTTTTACTTCCACATTTTTTGGGAAGGACTTCATTGTATTGACATAACTCCTTTTGCTGTCTATGCCCCTGATTCCAAATGCCTTACGCTGTGCCTCATTGATGGGCCCGATCAATTCAACATCTGTGGTGAAAAGGGGCTCAACGTCTATTACGTAAGATGTCGAATCCTTCCCAAATGCCTTGATGTCAAATGCCATCACAATGGGTTCAAAATTATTGTTCTTCACTGATTCGTAAATGGGGTCTTCTTCATTGGCAATGCTGTTGTAGGATACATATTTCATGTATATAAGATTGCCCCTTTTTTGCCACCTGATGACACGCTGAGGTCTTGATTCCACTCCTGCACCACCAAAATTGAGATTTTTTACAAATCCCGAAATTCTTGAGGTGATCAGGATCTCCTTATCAAGCACATCATTGGGCAATTCAAAGTAATACTTGTCCTTTACCACATGTGTAATAAAAAAACCGGAGTCAGTTACTGCTTCATTGGTGATCACTTTTTTGTAAGGATCGATTTTCTCCTTTTTGGTCGTATCAACTACGGCTGGTGCAGGTTGGACTACTTCCTTTTTCTTCCGGCTCAAAATCTGTGCTTCCGTATTTAACGAAAATACGAGATTCAATAAAATGAAAATAAACAGTTTACGCATATCAATTTATTTATATTTAATCTTTGTAATTTGGGAATTCAGACAAGGGCATGTAGCCTTCAGTAGCACTCTGTGACTGGAAAAGACCAACTACTGATCCATTAGTAATGCAGATAAATGGGGCAGTTTTAGCCAAGTTATAGTTGACAATTTGGTGGAAATGGTTTTCTGTAAGTGGAATATCAAAAGACTTGCATTCTATCAACATATAAGGATTCAAATGTTTATCAACTATCATCAAATCGTACCTGCCAAAACGTTCATTTAGTTTTACAGACCGTTCGATTTGCATTCTTTTAATGGGGTAATTCTGGTGTTTGGTCAAGTAGTGGATCATGCATTGCCTGACAAATTCTTCCGGTTGAGAGACCAACCATTTCTTCCGCAACACATCCCAAATCTTGGTTTGCTGATCTTCTGTTTTCGTTCTTACATATGCTGCATGTTGTAAAATCTCAGGAACGTACTGCATCGATCTTCAAAATAATTTCAAATAAAACAAAGAATAAGTTTGGAAAGAAACGCAAAATGGGGGATTTTCCAAAACGAGATGGGATTTATACAAAAAAACCGACACTTGCCCCAACCCATGTTTTATCCTTGTTGTATTTCACTCCAATCATCTTTCCTTTACTCATCCTTACAAGGTTAGATACCAGCCTTGGCCTTGCAGCACCTTTGTCCCATAAAAACATGGCTCTGATCTCACATTTAGATGGTTCGTCAGGGGTGTCAACAATGCCAGCGTATTCCACCTTCTCCTGAAGAATGTAGTTTTGGACATCTTCAATTTGGTTCAATTCTTCAATGGTTGGCTCAAGATTTACTCCTGCACCTGCAAAAGAAAATAGAGGTTTGAGAACATATTTACTTAAATCAAGTGAATGGAGGTCTGCGTCTTTCAAAAAGTGAGAATCAGGTACATATTTGCCCCTGAGTTTAGGGAGTATGTATTTGCTCACTGTAAAAAACCAATTGGGGTGATTGACCCATGATACATCGAGATCATCTGTCAACTTAAATTGACTTTCCACCTTGCTGGATGCCAGCTCATCAAAAATGATTCTGTTGTATATTCGTTTGATTTTAATTTTTTCGCCGCTTTCATTGGTGTAATACAAAGATTTCCCATCTTTTTCTATTTCAGAAATGCATAAAATCTTCAGGCCAAGATATTGAGCCGTGCATAAAAAATCAATATAAGTAGTCTGTTCTTTGGGCTTAATATCGATCATAACAACTTCTTCCGGTTCGCAGCCGTCAAGAATTATTTCTTTCAGGTCTTTGAAGTAAGTCTCCTCATGGGCAATAGAAAAGAAAATTGAAGCCAGCTCGTCCACTCCAAAAGCATGTTTGAAAAGACCTGCCAAATAGGGTTGAAAATAATATAGGGAAGGGAAACCCTGAAGTTCAATCAACTTGGGTAACAGGCTTCCATCAGGTGCTTTGACAACCCCAAAATCCATTTGAAGAAATGGGCAATAGCTGTCGTCGCCCGGCACTTTATAAGGGCAAATATCAAAAACGGACTGAGAAAAAGTCCTTACTTCATCATCGAGCAACTGGTCAAGGATTTCATCACATGCCAATTCCAACTGCTCTTTAAATGTTGCATCTATAAAAATCGGCGTTTCACTGATTCTAAAAGGGGGAATATACCCGAAATCCGCTTCCAGCTTTTTCTCAATCTTTTTGTAGTTTTCTTCAGACCAATGCTGATTGAAATATTTTCTGGAAGTTTTGTCCATAGTGCATCAGGATATAACAGTTGAATTAATTTGTTCCAGGCAATACTCTAAAAATGATGGGAGTACAGTGTCTTGTGTCAGCTGTATCTTTTTTGGGTTGATGGTTTGCGCCAGTGTACGATAATATTTATCCTCACCAAATTGGGTGACAATCTTATCTTTTGTTTCATCCAATTCGAGGTATGCTTTTAAACCTATGGCATCAGCCTCTGGGTGAAATTGTGTCCCCCATATTTCGTCTGAGAATTTAATGGCCATAATTGCCCGCTCAAAATCAACGTGTGTGCGGAGTTTTTCAAGGGATAAAAGTTGACACCCATGTTTTTCAAATTGTGAAAGGTCTGGTTGAATCACCTGCCAATCACGACTTTCCACTGCAAAATATGGATCTGGCAAATGGCTGAAAATCACGTCATTATAGGCCTCCTTGGTTTTATGCACCGGGTGGATGCCAAAGCAGGTAGACTTCCTTTTGGTGACCGTCCCGAGTTCAAAATGCTGGCATGCCAACTGAAAAGAATGGCAAATCAAAAACATAAATTTCGTAGGCGAAGATTGGAATTTATTGAACTTATGAATATCTTCCAACAGATCAAAAAAGGGTTTTTCCCAATCTTCACCGGCAAGCAAAGGGCTTCCGGGACCGCCACTGGAAATGTAAATATCAAATGACAAATCCGGCATTTGACCTTCCTTCCGAACATCAAAAACCTCATACTCAATTTCTTCGTTATACCTGCTTACAATTTCTTTAATGCATCGCATTCCCTGGTTGGGAGTGCCATTGTTCATGTCCAAAATTGCAAGTCTCACCCTGTCAATCAACTCAAACTCATTTTAATTTGCAAATGTATCCTCATTTCTCCACTTTCACGAAGTAGCTGAGGATAAACTATCTATTTGATGCCCTGTGTTACAAAACTGCCCCAGGCCAAATTCATCTCACCATCTTTGTGTGCCAATGCCCTTTCAACAGCATACATGGCCGAATGTTTAACTACCCATTCAAAATTCTGCTGACCCACTGAGTTGAGGTCAGCGTCAGGTGCAGGGTTGCAAAAATCAATGGCAATTGGCACTCCATCTCTAACTGCAAACTCAACAGTATTGAAATCATAACCAAGTGCCATATTCAATCTCAACACATAGTCATGTATCAGATCAAGCAAACCATCGGGGTAGTTGGTGTCATCGACTACGTACCTTAAATGATGTGGATTCCTCGGCTCATACGGCATGATATGTACGTACTTCCTTCCAATACAATAGCATCTGAAGTAATAATCAAATTTTATCTCCTCCTGCAGCAACATGACCAGTCTATGGGTTTGTGCATGTTTGGCAAAAAGGTCTTCTTTATTTTCAACTTTATACACATCTCTCCAGCCACCGCCATCATGAGGTTTCATGTATGCCGGGAATCCGACATAGTCGATCATCTTATCCCAGGCCAATGGAAATGCCATATTCCTGAAAGATTTTTCTGAAGTATCATGTGGCCTTTCATATGAAGGCAACAACACTGTATTTGGAACAGGTACACCAACTTTTCGCGCCAGGGCATTGTTGAAAAACTTCTCGTCCGCACTCCACCAAAAAGGATTATTGATTACCGCAGCCCCGCAAAGCGCTGCATTCTTAAGATATGCTCTGTAAAATGGAACATCCTGTGATATCCTGTCAATGATGACTGCGTATGGGCTTGGCGCTCCTTGTTCCAGCATTTCTATTTTAACAGGCTCGGCGGAGATTCCCTCCGGAGCAATTCTATTGACTTCATCTACAAAAGCCTGTGGGAAAGTATCTTCTCTACCGTGGAGTATGGCAATTTTTTTCATATGTGTCGAGAAATTATATGGTTAAACGATTGTCGAAATGTAGTGTGGAAACATGTCCCTCCAAAGTGGCCAGTCGTGTTTGGCCCAACGTCTGAAATCATACCAGTGGTTCATGCCTTTTCCATTCAGAATGCCACTGAGCCTATTGGTTGCATCCAGGCAGATGTCCCATTCCCCAATGCCAAGTATGATGTTCATTTTCCACAGATCCGGATGATTGGATTGCGGTAAAAAATCCACAGGATTGTTAAAATACACGTTGTCATCAAAGTAGCCATCAACGAAATTTCTGATGTCGTAGGCCCCGGACATCAATAAGACATCGCCTACGACTTCCGGATGCTTAAAAGCAAAATTCGCTGCATGGTAAGCACCAAAACTCGCCCCGGCCACAGCTACTTTATCAATGCCGTAACTGTCCAAAATAGGTCTGACAACTTCCTTATAGACAAATTCATCATACCAGGCATGGTTTTTTGCTCTTTCTGCCGGATGAATGCCCTTGTTGTACCAGGAATGCTTGTCAATACTGTCGACACAATAGATTTTCACCTTACCATTATCGATAAAATGTGCAGCAGAAGCGATCAGACCAAAGTCAGTGCTTTCATAATATCTGCCCATACTTGTTGGAAAAAGTATGATGGGTTTGCCGTAGTGTCCATAGACCAACATTTCTGTTTCCAGATTTAATGTTGGTGAATACCATTTTAAATAATCAGAAGTCAATCTGTGATGCATTTGGTTACCTGCAATATTAAACAATTCCTGCACAAACTGTGTGAATTTGCAGATCGAAAAAGTCTAAACTTTTGTAAGGGAAAATTGAAATACGAAAAATCCTGAAATATTTATAATTTCAAAATTTTGTTTTCAAAATGCAAAAAAAACGATATTAAAGAAGACGATTATAAAGGCCTAGAGGGCTACTTCTACAAATGATTTCAATATCACAATGAGTGCTTCTTTAACCTTATCTTCTTTCACGGTAATCTCTCCCATGTAATCAAACTGTGACAGCATCACAAGCCCTGACTCGTGAGTAACAAAGTTCATGTGGTAAAAACAGTATGCAGAAAAACATACCACGAGAGCAAGCAACAATTTTTGGATCGAGAACGATTTCATTAGTAGAATCTTAATTCAATTGGCGAATACAAAGATAACGGAAGCAGCCTTATAAAAGTTACAAGGAAAGCTTAATTTTTATTTAATTTTTATTTTCTGAGAACTTTTGAAAGTCAAACCCTCCAAAAGTTCCGGAACTCATGAACAAGGTAACAGATGATGTATAATCATAATTTGTAATCTGCTCATGAAGAAGTGCTTTGCTTTTGATTACCTTGACCTGCCCACTACCAAAACACTCTTCTACCAGATCCGAAGAAAGCTCAGGCATTCCCTTCATTTGCAGTGTGTGTTCATCAAAAAAAACATATGCCTCATCGGCATCTTTCATAGAATCTCTGTATTGTTCAAGAAAGTCCTTATTCAGACTCGAGAAGGTATGTAATTCAAAAAATGCAATGAGTTTTTTTTCTCCAAACCATTCTTTCACTGAGCTTATGGTTGCCATCAATTTAGAAGGTGCATGTGCAAAATCGAGGTATGCCTGGCTATCACGATTCTGCCATAACAATTGAAGTCTTTTTTTAGCCCCGTTAAACGACTCCAGGGCTCTGAAAAAATCATCTTCTAAAATACCCAACCGACTGCAAACATGCCTTGCAGCACTTGCATTTTTGAGATTATGATGGCCAATCATTGGAAATTTATACAGCTTTCCTTTGACTTCTACTTGCTTAGAAGCATTGATTTCTATGGGTTTGTAGGCGATAAAATGAATATCAGATCTCTCACTTGAATTTACCACATCGACTACATCTGGATCCGACCTATCGTAAAAAACGTATGCATCGGCCTCATGAAGTCGCAAGAAAATGGCAAACTGCTCTTTGTAGATATCAAAACTGGGGAATACATTGATGTGATCCCATGCAATACCTGTGAGTATGCTGATGTGGGGTCTGTAGTGATGAATTTTTGGCCGGAGATCCATAGGACTACTAAGGTATTCATCACCTTCAATGACGATGAGGGGCGAATCTGTCAATTTGACCATTCGATCAAAACCTTCAATGGCAGAACCTACCAGGTAGTCTGTGTCCATCTGCAAAACCTTCAAAACGTGTAGAATAATAGCCGTTGTTGTTGTTTTCCCATGAGAACCAGCGACCACTACCCTTTTTTTATCAACGGATCTTTCGCCAATAAATTCAGGATATGAAACAATTTTTAGTCCCAATTCTTTGGCCTTGGCCAGTTCAGGATTGTCTTTTTTGGCGTGCATTCCTAAAATGACTACATCAATACCTTCGTGCAGTTTTTCTGGAAACCATCCAAATTTTTCAGGACAAATACCGGCCTTTCTCAGTCTGGTAAGCGCAGGATCATAGATTTCATCATCGGAACCGGTGACATATTCACCTGAGGCCAAAAGATCCAAGGCAAGATTGTGCATTGCTGCTCCTCCGATTGCTATAAAATGCACTACCATATATTACATAATTGTATAATACAAAGGTACAAACAACTTGCTGAGAAAAAAATCTGAAAACCAAAAAATATAGAATAGAGAAATGGAAATATTAGGTTTACGGCTATTCATGCAAAAGAGTCTAATTTGATAAAATTTGTGCGTAAAATTTGTCGATTGAACCAATTTATGAAGGATCTGTCATAAATTAATCTTAAAGATTTGGTAGCTTACAACTTTTTTGGCGTAATAATTGATTTATAAGAATCGTTGTTGAACTAATTGATATTAAACTAAAGATTTTACAAAAGCCTGAACATCATGAAAAAAAGAGTGACATTGGCGGCTATCGCTTTATTTACCCTCGCTACCTTATTTACTTCTTGCAAAAGAGGAGGTTATGGTTGTCCTTATGAAATGAAAATTTCCATCCTTAAGTAATATAATTTTACCGAATTCATTTATATGCATTGGAAAAACATTTCCACTTCTGAGGATTTAGAATTGATTGACGCCATTTCAAACGAAAGCCCTGTCATCATTTTCAAACATTCTACATCGTGTTCCATCAGCGCCATGGCCAAAATGAGACTGGAGTCTAAATACGATCTCCCCTATCCTGCATATTATCTTGATTTGTTATCCTATAGAAACTTATCTGCTGCAATTGCAGAAAAGTATAAAGTGTATCATGAATCTCCACAGGTATTACTCATTCACAATGAAGAATGTATTTATGATGCGTCACATTTTGATATAAGTGTTGATGAATTGAAAGAAGCGCTCGCTTACGAGCAGGGAGAATAAAATTTATCTGTTTTTGAATGCATCCAGGAGCATTCTGAAGTTGACCTTACCTCTGTTTACCCTGACATGTTCCAGCATAATCATTGATCTTTCCAAACGAAGGCTTTCACTTTTTATTTTAATGATAATGTGGAGCAATGCACGCTGTTTTCCCGGAGTCAGTTTTTTAAAATAGTGCTCTGCCTCTTCATCAGAATCCATCAACATTTGAAATTCCAAAGGTATTTCTATGCCTAGTTCAGATTTATCTGGCACAAGTTTTACAGTAAAACTAGAAGAAGCATTAATTCCCATTGACTTCATCAGATCTTTTGAAAACAGAATAAAATAATAATCTTTTGACTTCATTATTCCAGCGGGCACTGGTCCTTTGTCCCCGAAGAACATCTGAACCCTCCTGGATTTGTTGAAGTATACAGCATCAGCCACCTCGTCAGGCACTATGATGTGGTGTATATACCCAAGTCCGTTGTCAGGAAATTTCTGTATTTTTACATCAAGCTCATAAAAATCTGACTGGTGTTCTTCCATTCAAAAAAATTGGTTTTGTTAATTAACTCCTGCAATTGTCACAATTAATTTTGACAGTTGCTTAAATTGCGGCTCAAAATAAAAAAGACGCAGATGTCTGTTGCCAAAAAGGAGGTAAAAAGAATTACCACGCACATTTTACTTGAAATGAAAAAGCAGGGCGAGAAAATCAGCATGCTCACTGCATATGATTTTTCGATGGCAAAAATCATCGACGATGCTGGCATCGACATCATATTGGTTGGTGACAGTGCATCCAATGTAATGGCGGGACACGAAACTACACTGCCCATCACACTCGACCAAATGATTTATCACGCGCAATCGGTAGTAAGAGGTGTAAGTCGTGCTCTTGTTGTGGTAGATCTTCCATTTGGCAGTTACCAGGCAAACCCTGAGAAGGCACTGGAATCCTCTATCAGAATCATGAAAGAATCCGGTGGACACGCAGTAAAATTGGAAGGCGGTGAGGAAGTCAAAGAATCGGTAATCAGAATCCTGGCTTCAGGCATCCCTGTTATGGGACATCTTGGACTCATGCCTCAAAGTATATACAAATACGGCACTTATAGTGTGCGTGCTAAAGAAACTGATGAAGCCCAAAAATTGATCAGCGATGCCAAATTGCTGGAAAGTTTGGGTTGCTTCGCCTTGGTGCTTGAAAAAATTCCTGCAGAACTTGCCAGCGAAGTGGCTAAAAGTGTACAAATTCCAATCATTGGTATTGGAGCAGGAGAAGGATGTGACGGTCAGGTTCTGGTGAGTCATGACCTGCTGGGGATCACCAAGGATTTTCACCCAAGATTTTTGCGCAGATATGCTGATCTGTATGCTGTTGTGAAGGATGCCGTTTCCGCTTACATTACAGATGTAAAGTCAGGAGACTTTCCGAATGAAAATGAACGTTATTGATCTTTATGAAAAAAACTTTAAGCATTGTATTGCTGATTGCCTTATTGGTTGGTGCTCCTTTTGCCTATAATTTTTATCAAAACATCTTCAGTGACAACTCTGCAGGAGAAGACAAGGAACTGTTTATTCCCACTGGCAGTACTTTTGCAGACGTAGTCAAAATTTTGGAGGATCAACAGGCCATCAAAAAAACAGAAAGTTTTGAACAAGTGGCTGCCTGGATGAAGTATCAGGAAGGAAGCATCAAACCCGGTCATTATGTCATTGAAGCGGGCAAGAGCAACAAAGATATTATTACGATGTTGAGGTCCGGCAATCAGACGCCTATGAAACTAACCATCAACAATGTAAGGACATTGGCTGATCTTGCTGGAACGATATCCAAGTACATAGAAAGCGATAGTCTTACCATTCTTCAAAGATTACAGGATGTAGATCTGCAGCGATCATATGGAAAAAATCCAAACACCATGATGACTTTATTTTTGCCAGACACGTATGAAGTCTTTTGGACCTCAAAAGTAGATAAGGTCATAGAAAAACTGGCCAATCACACTGCTGGTTTCTGGGAAAAAAATGAAGGAAAGTTGGGCAGAATCGGGCTGACAGAAGATGAAGTATACACCATGGCATCTATTGTTGAACAAGAGTCAAATCTGGCAGCGGAGCGTCCGACACTTGCCGGAGTTTACCTCAACAGGATCAAAACAGGAATGCGCTTACAAGCAGACCCTACAGTCAAATTTGCCATGCAAGATTTTGGCCTGAAAAGAATTTTGCTCAAACATCTGGAATTTGATTCTCCATACAACACCTATATGTATGCTGGTTTGCCTCCGGGGCCCATTTGTATGCCTTCCATGAGCAGCCTGAATGCAGTAATCAATGCAGAAGATCATGAATATCTGTTTTTCTGTGCTAAACCCGGATACAATGCCGGTCACGTATTTGCCGAAACACTAAGTGAACATAACAACAATGCCAACGTTTACCAAAATTGGTTGACGTCAGAAGGCATTTTCTGAAACCACAAACTAAGTTGATGAAAATTGCAAAAAACATATTTATTTATTCAATGGTGGCAATCAGTCTTTGCTCTTGCGATAACACCATTGATCTTGTTGAAGAAGGAGCTACAATTCCAATTGTGTATGCGCTGCTAGATCCTACCGAGGAAAACACCTACGTTCGACTGGAAAAGGCATTTATTGACCCGAACATTCCTCCAACAGAACTGGCACTCGACCCATCAAATCTTTACTTTGAAAATGCCCAGGTGAGCCTGTCCCGTAATGGCTCAGGATCCTCTTTCGATTTTCAAAAAATTGACGGAAATCTCGAAGGTCTGGTTAGGGAGGAAGGGGCTTTTGCTCAAAGTCCAAACATACTTTACAAGCTTTCTAATACTGGTATCACTTTCAACTACAATGACCTTTACACTTTAAACATCACATTAGATGATGGCAGAACCATCACCGGAAGCACCAATATTGTCGAACCTGCATTTTTGATCCGACCCAATCCACAAGGTAATTTGGATTTTGATGAAAATGGCATTACGCGATACAACTGGAATCCAGGCAGAAATTCAAATCTGCACAGTATGACATTTTTGATCCACTATGATGAAATAGCCGGGGGAACCAAAACACAAAAAACCATAGAATGGAATGTATTCAACAATATCACTGCAGACCGTTTTGAATTTGCAGGTCGTACTTTTTATCAGTTGCTCGCAGCAAGTATTGATGTAAATCCTGCAGCAGACAGACAATTCACCGGAATAGATGTAATTTTTACTTCTGCCGGACAGAGCGTATCGGATTATATCCGGGTTGGCCAGGCCAATTTGGGCATTACCTCCAGTGGAGAGGTTCCGGTATTCACCAATCTTTCGGAAGGCAGAGGAATTGTCGGATCAAGAGCAAAGGTCAAAATCAACAACCTCCAACTGAGCAGGAATTCTTTGGACAAACTCAAAAACGGAGAATTTACCAAAGAACTAAACTTTAGATAAGGTATACTCGAAGGAAAATGGATTGTCCATTTTGATTACGAATATAAAAAAGTAAGGTTCTAAGCTTTAAACGCAATCAAAGTTGAGGCTATTGACAGGCACAAAAACACCTTCTAGCTGTAGAAATAAGACGTTTTTTGGATAAAAATTAAGCGAGCGAATCTATTTCCCAGGAATAAATTACTGAGTCAGCCCCTCAAATAACCAATTGGCCAAAGCCTGACGGTTATAATCGTAAATGATTCTTTTATGATCTGCAATGTTGCGGATATTGGCAAGTTCAACATATACTGCTGATGGAATGACTTTTCTCAACATGTACAAACCACGGCTGTCAACATACCCCTTATACTCGCCGTCTTTTCTATGCTGAGCATATTTACTTTCAAAAGTGTAAAACACCTTTTTCGCAAGGTCTTCACCGCCTTTGTTCTGATCATAATAGTAAAAGAAAACATCCTGACGCTTTTCCTTAGCCCGTGAATCGACGTGAACCATGATGGCTTTTTGTTCTTTAATGCCTTCCTTTTTATACTTGTGGTACAAATGATTGATGGCATCTGCCCGTTGTTTGAGCCTGTCCAATTGACGCAGTGGCAATTTTTTTCCATTGTAGGTCAATTCGTCGTTATCACAATCCAGATATTTTTCATCCCTGATTCCGTCATTTTTATCCTGAATGATCATATGGACAATGGCACCATGTTGCATCAGATTTCTTGCCAAACGCAGACAAACATCATACGCATACTCGTCCTCACACATGTCAGAAGAACAATCGGTACACATGGCTCCCGGATCCGGTCCTCCATGACCTGAACTTATATAAAAAACTTTGTTTTTCAGAGAGTTGTCAAATACTTCATAGTCCGCATATTTACTTCCAAACAAGTCATTGGTGGAATATTTGGAAGCAACATTTTTAGCGGGAGGAATGACTTCTACCTCTTTCTTTTCGTCTGAGCTAACGGCTTTGGATGTAACAGATGCCATTTCGTTCACAATTTCTACTGCTTCGCCGGCGCAATCCAGTTCATGCATTGGAACCCATAAAATTTTGCTGTCAACATAAGATGAAATTCGAAGACCTTTGCGAAGGACTTCTTCATTATAGCTCTGAATTCGTTTTGCCTTTTCGAGATCATTGTTGCCAATCGTAGATCTGATGCTTCTGCCATTGTAGTGATATATTTTGATGGGCAGCTTATATGATTTGTCTGCATACAGCGGCGCACCTCTCTTCAAGCCGTTGATCTCAACAAATGTATTATAATTACATTCATAGCCATCCAGCCCATAGCGTTGCATCAAAACAATGATTCCATCGCCGCTTTTTGCAGTTATCGAGTGAAAGTACGGATCAAAATCTGCGCACTCTGCTGATATGAGCGTTGACTTAAAAAATAAAATAAAAATGGTAATACCTATGTATTTGTAGATCCCCATGCCAATAATATTTGTGTGCAAATATATAACATATTATGATTTTTTATAATATGATGCGTTTAAATTATTCGCATTGCGCCATATATGTGATTCAAATTTTTAGTTAGCAAGTGAGATTTTATACCTTTGTTGTTCAAAGAAAAATATAAAACTATGAAGTTTGTTTCCTGGAATGTCAATGGAATTCGTGCAGTGGCAGGTAAAGGTTTGCTTGATATTATTTCAAACTTTAATGCTGATTTTTTCTGCCTTCAGGAGACCAAAGCGCAGGTTGATCAGGTGCAGGAAGTGCTGAAGGGCATGGACAATGTTTTTGTATATGCCAACGAAGCTGAAAAAAAAGGATATTCCGGTGTGGCCATCATCGCTAAAAAAGAAGCCAAGTCCATGACACTAGGCATTGGTATGGAAGGTCATGACGATGAAGGTAGGATCGTGACCCTTGAGTATGATGATTTTTATTTGGTCAACGGCTACATACCCAACAGTGGAGATGGACTTAAAAGGCTCGACTACAGAGCAGAGTGGGACCTTGCATTGAAAAACTATTTATCTGAATTGAGGAAGGCTAAACCGGTCATCATGACAGGGGATTTTAACGTCGCACACCAGCCCATTGACCTTGCAAGGCCTCAATCCAATTACAACAAAACTTCAGGATATACACAGGTGGAAATCGATGGAATGAGCGCTATTCTAGCCTCGGGCTTTACCGATAGTTTCAGATACCTTCATCCTGAAAAAGTATTGTATTCATTCTGGAGTGTCCGATTTGGAGCGAGAGCTAAAAACGTGGGATGGAGACTCGATTATTTTCTCGTCGATGATCAAATCAAAGATAAAATCACAGGGGCGGACATTCACAATGAAATCATGGGCTCTGATCACTGCCCCGTATCTGTGGAAATTGCACTCTGATGAAAGGCAAAAAGTACTACATTGCTTACGGTGATGCGGCAGCATTGACCATCAAAAATGCCATTTACGATGGACTCGAAAAAGCAACCATTGTCTGTTTCAGAGACGACTTTACTCAAGGGCCGTTACCCAGTCAATTTGACCTAATCTCGCTTGGAAAAAGAAAAGCCTATTGGCAAAGCTTGTCAGCAGTATTGTACAATGTTTCTGATATAGATGCAGTATTGGACTATTCTATTGATGAATTGAATCAAATTGGTCAGGGATCAGTCGTGTATTTGTGGACCGGAGATTCGGCATATGACAGACTCGCAACCATGTGGCTGTCTGTGCTCCTAGATCAAAAAGGCTGTGTGGTATTCAACAACTCAAAGTTGTCAGCAGGTGGCGATGAAAAAATCATAAACCTTGCCATGCTTTCTCCAAAAACCGTGGCCACAACAGAAAAAGATTTTGAAATTGTACATCCCATGAAAATATCCATGTGGCGTCTTTCCTGGAAAAATCTGGTGGAAGAAAATGGAGACTACCGCGTGCTGGAAAACGAACAGTTGTTGAATAAAGACAGGCGCTTCATGAAAGATTGCGTCAAAAAATACATCGACTCAAAACCGATTATCGCCAGAGACCTTATAGAGAAGATACTTACCGAAGATCCCATGCCTCTTTCAGACATAACGGTAGAATATGAATTGAGAAATCTGATCAATGATAGAGAGGTCGATTTCCAGGGAGAATTAGATACTATGATTGACTACAAGGTTTTTATACCTGCATAGTATCACAACAGGCTACCAGCTTTTCGTAATCCGGCCTGTCAGCTGCAGTTTTATGGATGTATTTTTCTTTCACCTGGCCATTTTTGATCACAAAAACACCAGGCATTTGGAAGGTGTCACCAATTTGTTTGATCGAAACCTCAATGCCTTTGCCAACGCTTACTTCAAAGCCACGGTACCAGTTTTTAAGCCCCATCAATTGGGATGAATTTCCTTTTTTCAGGCCAAATTCATTGTAAAAATTGCAAGCTGGATCTGAAATATGGGTAATACCTTTCAATCCAAACATTTTAAAATAGTCTTCTGCCACTTCTTCTGAAGCCATGTGCACCAATATGATTTTCACACCTTTGGCTTCCATGGATTTCCTCTTTTTGGAAATGTCAAACAATGCTTCTTTGCAAAATATGCACCCAAAATGCCTTAAAAAGACCAACATCACGGGTGACTTTTGAGAATATTCCAATACAGAAGGCCCATCATTGGTGAGCATCGACGAGAGCATCATATTATCAATCATGATATAGGAAGACCTGTTTAAAATGTTATTGAGTTAGGAATTAAACATGGCTTTTGGTAAAGAGTTTAAAATATAAAAATAAAAAAGAGGCTGATAGCATTGCCACCAACCTCAAAGATATTTTCTATAGGTCCCGTTTCAGCCCAAGACTGAACAAGACTCAGCATAATTTAAACCAAATTCATTGATTCGAAAACATCAATTACTTCTTTAACTGCAGCAGCAGATGCTTCAAGTAGTTGTTGTTCATCGCTGTTGAGTTTGAGTTCGATCACTTCTTTGATTCCACCTTTACCCAATTTGACAGGGACACCAAGGTACATATCTTCAACGCCGTACTTACCTTCTGTTTTTGCACAGACCGGGAAGATTCTGTTCTCGTCTTTAAGTATAGCTTCTACCATTTGTGCAGCTGCTGCACCAGGTGCATACCATGCAGATGTTCCCATCAATTGTACGAGTTCTCCACCACCCTTCTTGGTTCTGTCTACAATGGCATCAAGGGTAGCTTCGTCAATCATTTCTGTTACAGGAATACCACCCACTGTAGTATATCTTGGAAGTGGCACCATGGTATCTCCATGACCGCCCATCAATACTGCATGGATGTCTTTTGGTGATACGTTAAGTTCGGTAGCAAGGAAGGCCCTGTAACGTGCAGTATCCAAAATACCGGCCATACCGAAAACTTTGCTTGCAGGAAGACCAGAAGCTTTGAATGCTGCATGGGTCATTACATCCAGCGGGTTGGATACCACAATGATGATAGGATCTTTTGAATATTTCAAAACACTATTGACACATGATACTACGATGCCTGCGTTTGTTGAAATCAAGTCATCGCGGCTCATACCTGGTTTTCTAGGCAATCCGGCAGTGATAACGACTACATCGGAATCAGCTGTGAGTGCATAATCACCCGTACCTATCAGTTTCGAACTATAGTAGTCAATTGGGGCTTGTTGCCAGCTGTCCAGTGCTTTACCCTGAGCCAGCTCGCCTTTTATGTCGATCAACACAATTTCATTAACGAAATCTCTGTGTGCAAGCACATTGGCTACCGTTGCACCCACGTTTCCGGCGCCAATCACTGTTACTTTACTCATGAATTCTCTTTTGATTTAATTAATTAAAAATGGTGTGCAAAGTTAACAAAATGGGTTGAATTTTGTCTAACAGATAGTTATGATTATAAACACATAGTTCAATTTTTCACATCATTGTTATATTACCGTGAGTTTTGATTTTTTTCAAGAAACAGGGGTAATCATGCATATATTAGATGTCAAGGACTACTTTTCATTTTGAAATTTGGTTATGTTTGTAGAGACTAGCAAAATATGATATACTTTTAAGGTATGAATGCTGAAAAAAAGAGGTTGCAAGAAAATTATGCTCATGGCAGAAACTGGCACGTTTGGGGTCCGTATCTGTCTGAAAGGCAATGGGGCACAGTAAGAGAAGACTACAGCTCCAACGGTGACGCCTGGGGATACTTCACACATGACCTCGCAAGGAGCAGAGCATACAGATGGGGAGAAGACGGCATTGCAGGTATTTCAGACATCAAATGCAATCTGTGTTTTTCTATGGCCTTCTGGAATGGAAAGGATTCTATTTTAAAGGAAAGGCTATTCGGACTGACAGGGCCTGAAGGCAACCACGGCGAAGATGTGAAAGAGCTGTATTACTATCTGGACAATACGCCGACGCATTCTTATATGAAGTACCTATATAAGTATCCACAACACGAGTATCCCTATGGTCCGTTGATCAGCATCAATCGTCAAAGAGGACTCAACCATTTGGAATATGAACTTCCAGACACAGGCATCTTCAATAAAAAAGAGTATTTCGACATTTTCATCACTTACGCCAAAGAGTCCCCCACAGATATTTGCATCAAAATCAGTGTGAAAAACAGATCAAAAGATCCGGCCAAACTTTGGGTACTTCCTACACTTTTGTTCAGAAATGACTGGGGGTTTAAGTATGTTGATAAAAAGCCTGAGATCAAGCTGCAGCCTAAGAATGAAAATTTTGGAAAAGTAAAGGCTTCACACCCAAAACTTTACGATTACTTTTTATATTACGAAAACCCTGACCATCAGCTGTTTACAGAAAATGATACCAATGCAAGGCGTTTGTTTGGTCTGGAGAACGAGACTCCTTTTGTAAAGGATTTGTTTCATGAGGCAGTCATTAAGGAAGATTACAGCGTTGCTGAATCCCGTGATTTTGGTACCAAATTTTCTCCTTTATACCGACTAGAACTTGATGGAAAAAGCAGCAGAACGATAAAGTTGCGACTTACCAAAGACCACAACCTCAGCGATCCTCTGGGTGAAGAATTTACTTCTATTTTCGAAACCAGAAAAAGAGAAGCCAACGAGTTTTACGAACCATTTACTGATGGACTTTCTGAAGACGATGCCAATATTCTGAAGCAAGCGCTGGCAGGAATGCTTTGGACAAAACAATACTATAACCTCAATATGGAGGAGTGGCTGGCGGGTGATCCCAAGCAACCACCGCCCGAACCCTGGAGAAAATATGGCAGAAACAGTCAATGGAAAAACCTGATCAATGAGGACATCATCAGCATGCCTGACAAGTGGGAATACCCCTGGTATGCGGCCTGGGACCTGGCTTTCCACTGCGTACCTCTGGCACTTGTAGATCCTGAATTTGCCAAACACCAGATGGTACTGATTTTGCGGGAATGGTACATGTCAACAAAAGGGCAAATTCCGGCATATGAATGGTCATTCAGTGACGTCAACCCACCTGTGCAAGCCTGGGCTTCGTATCGGATATACGAACTGGAGAAAAAAATGACGGGCAAGGGTGACGTTCAATTCCTCAAGAGAGTGTTTGGTAAGCTGACCATCAATTTTACCTGGTGGGTCAATCAAAAGGACAAATACGATAAAAACATATTTGAAGGTGGTTTTTTAGGCCTTGATAACATTGGTATATTTGACAGAAGTCAGAGTATGCCCGGAGGTGGTCACCTTGAGCAGGCAGATGGTACTGCATGGATGGCATTATATTCTCTGAATATGTTGCAAATTGCGCTGGAAATAGCAAAGGTAGACCACTCTTATGAAGATATGGCCACCAAGTTTTTTGAACATTTTGTATACATCGCCGAATCCCTCAATGCCTTGAACGAGGATGGCAAAAGTCTTTGGGATGAGATCGATGGCTTCTTTTTTGACGTGCTTGTTCGTCCCAACAATGAATCTGTTCCTTTGAAAACACGATCATTGGTAGGCTTGATGACCATCAATCCAGCTGTAAAACTTTCAAAGGAAACATTAGACGCCCTACCCTCATTCAAAGACAGATTGGTATGGTTCAGAAATTACAGAAAGAACAAGGGCAAGTACCTAGTCATAGAAACTTATGCAGAAGGAGACGATATCATGCTGGCACTTGTGCCCAAGAACAGGATGAAAATTCTTGTCAATGCCTTGATTGATGAAAATGAATTTCTCAGCGATTACGGCATCAGATCTTTGTCAAAAATTCACAAGAAACCCTACAACATTATGTTAGACGGGTCAATTTTTGGTATTAAATACGACCCGGCTGAGTCTACCTCTTATATGTTTGGTGGAAATTCAAATTGGCGTGGGCCCATTTGGATGCCCATGAATTATATGATCATAGACGCGCTTCGGGAATATTATAAGTATTATGGTGAAGAGCTTCAGTTTGAATTTCCAAAAGGTAGTAGAGAGAAGAAAAATTTGAATGAAATAAGCCTGGAAATTTCCAACCGCCTGGTCAATTTGTTTAGAAAAGATGAAAATGGCAACAGGCCTGTCAACCAAAGTCATAAGAGATTGTACAAAGACAAAAAGTTTTCTGAGCTGGTATTATTTTATGAATACTTCCATGGCGATACAGGCCGCGGACTAGGTGCTTCTCATCAAACAGGCTGGACCGGAATTGTCGCGAATCTCATTGTTGAACTGAAGGAGCACAATTATTTCGCAATGGCAGCAACAGAAGAAAAATCAAATTAAAAAATTTCTATATTTGCAGCCGATATGGAAGGAAAAATCATACTCGACAGCAAAAGATTCGCACTCACAATAGACCGATTGTGTTATGAATTGATCGAGAACTACGATACCTTTGAAAATATCTGTCTGATAGGTATTCAGGAAAGAGGGGCAGTACTCAGCGACCGTTTGCTTTCACGCCTCAAAAAAATCAACAAAGGTAAGTTACCGGAATATGGCAAACTCGATATAACATTTTACCGAGACGACTTCAGATTGAGAGATAAACCTTTGAAAGCATCATCCACAGAGATAAAATTTCTTGTTGAAGGGAAAAAAGTAATCCTGGTGGACGATGTACTGTACACCGGTCGGACCGTACATGCAGCCATATCAGCCATACAGGATTTTGGCCGTCCTGATTTACTTGAATTCTTATGTCTGGTCGACAGACGATTCAACAGACATCTGCCCATCAGTTCTGACTATACAGGTATCACTGTAGATGCTCTCGATGATGCATATGTAAAGGTGGAATGGGCTAAGGAAGATTCAGGAACTGATCAGGTCATATTGTATTCAGCGCAAAATCAAACTTCATAGATGTCGGTATTAAGCACAAAACATCTCCTTGGAATCAAGTACATAACTACTGAAGACATTCAAGCCATTTTCAAAGCTGCATCGGATTTTAAGGAGGTGATCAACAGACCGATCAAAAAGGTGCCTTCTCTGAGAGACATGACCGTCGCCAATCTTTTTTTTGAAAACTCCACCAGAACAAGAATATCATTTGAACTAGCTGAACGGCGCTTGTCTGCAGACGTACTCAACTTTACAGCATCTTCATCATCTGTGAGTAAAGGTGAAACTTTGCTCGATACAGTCAAGAATATTTTATCGATGAAGGTCGACATGGTGGTCATGAGGCATCCTGCACCCGGAGCCCACCATTTTTTATCCAAGCACATCGATGCCAACATCATCAATGCCGGCGATGGCACGCACGAGCACCCAACACAAGCCCTACTTGACGCATTTTCTATGCAGGAGGCTTTGAACGATAACCTCAAAGGGAAAAACATCGTTATTGTGGGCGACATTTTGCACTCAAGAGTAGCATTGAGCAATATATTCTGTTTGCAAAAACTGGGGGCCAATGTTAAAGTCTGCGGACCTCCAACCCTGATTCCAAAGCACATACAGGAACTTGGAGTTGGTGTAGAATACAACATCAGAAAAGCACTGGAATGGTGTGATGTTGCCAACGTCCTGAGGATTCAACTTGAGCGCCAGGACACCAAGTTTTTTCCATCACTCAGGGAATACATGTTGTATTATGGTATCAATAAGGCCTTGCTGGATGACATCGGAAAGCCCATCACCATTTTGCATCCTGGTCCCATCAATCGCGGAGTTGAAATCACCAGTGATGTAGCAGACAGTGATCACTCCATCATTCTGCAGCAGGTTGAAAATGGTGTCGCTATAAGGATGGCAGTCCTGTACTTGCTATCAGGTAAACGATAATTTTGAACTTTTGCGTTAATAAAGTATTAAAGACTTTTCAAGCCGATACATATTTGGCATTTTTGCGATTTAAGGTTTTGGATTGATTATTGAATAAAGTACAACATGAATACACCTTTTTATACTATGTCATCATTGCGCATATTGATTTTGCTATTGCTCGGAGTAATTTTTGGGTTTAATTCATATGGTCAGTATAGCATTAAATTCAAATCCAACAATTACAAGGATAGCATAATGCTTATCGGTTACTACTACGGTGATAAGCAATTGGTCAAGGACAGCATTTACAGAGATAAAAACGGAGTATATGAACTGAAAGGTCCTGATACCTTGCAAAACGGGATGTACATAGCTGTACTCAAACCCAACAATATTCCTATTCAGTTTATTGTCAACAATGAAAGCAATTTCACGATGACCTTTGACACTACGGATTTGTCAAAAGTGAAATTTACGGGATCAACAGAAAACAAGCTCTTCTACGATTTCATTGCTTTTCTGAATGAGAAAAAGCGGGAAGCTGAGCCCATCAGAAAAGCCATAGCCGATGCAGAAAAGGAAAATACAGCCAACCTCGACATTGAAAAAGAAAAGGAAAAGCTCAACGTATTGGATAAAGAAGTAAAGGACTACCAACAAAATCTTTTCAAACAACACCCCGAAGCTTTCACAACAAAGCTTTTAAAAGCAACTAGTGAAGTAAGTGTTCCTGAGTTTTCAGAAATTACAGACGACAAAGAAAGGCAGCTCAAAAGATATTACTACTACAAAGACCATTATTGGGAAAACATTGATTTGAAATGGAAGGATTTGATATATACCAATTTCTTTTACAACAAGGTCAACGATTATTTTACCAAGATGGTTGCCCAGCATCCTGATTCACTCATCAAAGAAACAGATCAGTTTTTTGAAATGGCCTCAGGCAATGAAGGTGTAGAGCGTTTCTTTCTTTCTACATGGATCCAACAATACGGCAATGGAAAATTCATTGGTACCGATGCCATATATGTCCATTTGATAGATGAATACTTCAAAAAAGGTAAAGCCCCATGGGCAGATCAGGATAAAATGGAGAAGCTTTACAAATATGCAGACGACTGGAGGCCAATTCTCATCGGAAAGACCCTGCCCAATATTACGGTATATCGCCAGGACAGCTCTGCATTGCAGATTCATCAGGTAAAAGCAGATTATACTTTGGTGATCTTCTGGGCTCCTGACTGTGGACACTGCAAAAAAGCAATGCCTTTTATTGTCGATTGGGAAGCCAAGCATAGAAACGAAAACGTAAAAGTCATTTCGATTTGCACTTTTGCATATGACAAAGAACCAAAGTGTTGGCCGGGAGTTGAAGAGAAAAACATGCAAAACTTTATCAATACCTCAGATGCTGAGCAGCATTATAGAAGATATATCAGTGTACCATCTACACCAAAGATGTTTTTACTGGACAAGGACAAAAAGATTCTGATCAAAGACTTCTCTGCTGAAAAAATTGATGAAATTTTCCAGCAAATTGTCGACGAGCAAAAGGCTTTAACCGAGTCCAAGTCCTAAACATCACTTTTGCGAATCTTTGGGTCTCCCTATTCAAAAAACGTGTTTAACCCGAAATCTACATACCTTTATTCATCAGAACAAACAAAGGTTTTTCAGTAAATAAAACTATATAATTTTGTATAAATTGCTGAAAATTAAGTATTTGGTATTATATTTCGGATTGTACAGGATTGAAGAGTTCAAAAAACAAAGCATTTTTTTTTAAATATGTTTTGAAAATTGGAAAAACATCTTACCTTTGCACCGCGTTTGAAAGCAACGTGTAAAAATAAATCAGATTCCGTAGCTCAGCTGGTAGAGCAATACACTTTTAATGTATGGGCCCTGGGTTCGAATCCCAGCGGGATCACTTCAAAAGCTCTTCGATTTTTCGAGGAGCTTTTTTTTTTGAATATTGCTTATCTGATTCATCTTCCTTGTTCCAAATCCTAAGGTTTTTATTGCTCCAATTTAAATATGAAGGAAATAACTGAATGAAGACAGGTGGAAAACAAATACAGTAAGTCTGTGTATTAGAAGTTGTTTATTTGGTTATCAGTGACACATTTCAGGATGCTGCATACTCAGCAAGAGCGCCAGGTTTTCGGGCACTTTGATTTCAAATCCTCTCCAAAGCAAAATGAGACCTGTAGAAAATGCCAGAATAGGCAATAGTTTTTGATATGAAAATTTGATTTTCTGTCTGAATCCAAGTCCAAACCAGGTCACAGCTGCCATCAATGGCATGGTGCCCAGTCCAAATACAAACATGAATAAAATGCTGTCACTTATTTTGTCCAATGCCATCGAAGTGGCCAATGCAAAATATACGAGCCCGCAAGGGATAAGGCCATTGAGCATGCCTACAACGGCAATGTTTTTCCCACCCATCTTACTCAAATAATGGTGGAGGGAATTCAATATAAAATTATTCCATCGTCGAAGGAAAGATAAACCTTCCAGTTTGTTCAACCAATTAGAAGCAGTGACGGCAAGTATGACCAGGGCTAGGCCAAAGACGATGGAGACTACTTTTTGCATTCCAGCAATGGCGAAACTTGTACCAATGATACCAAATATAAAGCCCAACATGGAATAGCTCAGTGTTCTCCCCAGCTGATAAAGCATAGTGTCCGCCAAAATGCCAAATTTTGAGGAATGAGTCTTACCTGACAGCCCCAGAATACTTAATGGACCACACATGCCTATACAGTGAAGGCTTCCGACGAGACCCATATTTAAGGCGAGCCAAAACATCAGTTGAAAAATTCAAACTCCTTGTAATAGGTCTTTTCCTTTTCCGTCCAGTCTACTTTTATTCTCCATTTACCCTTTGCTATTTCATTTTTAGCAAATACCATCTGCAGCTTATCATCTAAGGCTATGTTTTTGCTAAAATCAAGCGACTTGTCAGAAGGTCTGTAAAAGGATATGACACCATTGGGAGTTGTATTGTCAGAAAACTGTATTACCAGCTGATCTCCTGATTGGTCAATTCTGACCATTTCTGCTCCGTTTGACCTGCTGATTTTATCATATTTTTCCTGATAATGGATGTCTTCATTATAGTAGTCATCGGCTACAAGACTGTGATCTATGGTCGCAGATTTGAGCACCACAAAAATCAGTGTGCAAATGAAAATGACCAAAAAAACGAATATGCCGGTCCCAAAATTAAATTTCATTTTTTATAATTTAAAGGTTACTTATCGGGGCCAAAAAAGTTGGTTGAAACGTCGTCCAACATTTCTTTGCCGTCATAGATTTCAATGCGCAATGGGGTTTTCATGCTTTTTATGCTCTCGTTGGGTATTTTGATGAATGCGGCACCCTCAGACATGCCATTTTTGATCAGTTTTGGCTTTTGGCCAACAAATTCAATCACAGCCCCTTCAGGCCCAATGACTTTAAAAAACAATTCATGGCTTTCGTCTGCGGTCTTATTGACAATCTGGAAATTGTACAAATTGCCGATCATGTCATCATCTAGTTTTTGGTATAAGGTGCCCGGCGTCCTCAAAAACAAGGCTTCAATGGGATTCCTGGAGGCAAATAAAAATGACTCCAGCCCAATCAATGCAATCAACACCACGGAATAAGCCGCCACCCTGGTATTCCAGATTGATTTTTTCTTGTGAATGATGCCATTGTAGCTGTCAATCCTGATGAGTCCTTTGGGTCTTTGTATTTTGACCATTACCTCATCACAGGCATCCATACATGCCGTGCAGTTGACGCATTCCAGCTGAGTGCCGTTCCTGATATCAATTCCTGTTGGGCAAACGTGAACACACAGCTTGCAATCGATGCAATCGCCCAGTTTCTGAGGAAGGTTCAGGACCTCGGCTGCTGTGACCTCTGCTTTCTTTTCAAGAGGTTTTTCTTTTCTGATTTTACCTCTTGGCTCACCACGGACAAAATCATAGGCAACGGCCAGAGAGTTTTGGTCCAGCATGACACCCTGCAGTCGTCCATATGGACAAATGGTGGTACATACCTGTTCCCTTAATCTTGCAAACACACCATAGAAAGCTGCGGTGAACACCACCATTCCAACGAGGCCCTGCCAATGGTCAAAAGGATTGCCGGTGACGAGTTTACCCAATTCATCAACCCCAATGATGTAGGAAAGAAATGTATGACTGATGATTACAGATATCAGTACGAAAATGAAGTGCTTGAGCCCTTTGCGCCAGATCTTATTAAAATCCCAGGGAGCCGCATCCAATCTTTTTTGAGCGTTTGCATCCCCTTCAATTGCCCACTCAATCCTTCTGAAGACCATTTCCATAAAAATGGTTTGCGGGCAAATCCACCCGCAGAAAAGTCGCCCAAAGATGGCCGTGAATAAGACGATAAAAACCACAGCTATGAGCATTCCAACCACAAACAAATGAAAATCCTGATGGGTATAATGCTGACCAAAGATGATAAATTTTCCTTCCAGAATGTTGAACAAAACAAATGGTTCACCATCGTACTTCAACCATGGAAGCACCATCAGAAAGGCTACCAACAAATAAGCTACAAGCTGTCGGTAATTGAAGAATTTGCCGGATACTTTTTTGACATAAATCCAAATTCGCTTTCCCCGTTGGTCAACGGTTGATATTTTATCCCTGTGGCTTCCGGAAAGTTCAGAAAATTTTACCTCTGTCATCTTATTGGTTTGTCTCTACAAATCATTTGAATTGAAGTACGCCCTGCTAAATATTGCCTGGCGTACTTCGGAATTTCAAATCAAAGTTTAGCTCCTGATTCAGGAGTCCATATTTCACCTTGTTTTTCTTTTTGCCCCGGAGGATTGGTTCCTTCCAGTGTCAAAATATAACTGGCAACTTTTTGCATAGCAGATGGACTGAGCTGGGATTGCCAGGAAATCATACCTTTATCAGGAACACCATATTTTATGGTTTTGAAGACGTTATTTATGCCTCCCCCGTGGATCCAGTATTGGTCTGTCAGATTGGGGCCTACCCCACCCTGACCTTCCTGTCCGTGACAGGCTGCACAACTGGCTTTAAAGATGCTTTGGCCTTCTGCAAGCTCAGCTCCGGTCAGCGCGACCACTGAATTTTCATCTACAGCATTGGCCTGAGTAGCAAGATATGCCAGTTTCATTTCCTCGCCTTTCTCCATGGCGTATTCGTATTCCTGCTCTTGTCTTACACCTTTATCCGTAAACAGATATAAATACAGGTACACAGCTGCGAACAAAATAGTGCCATAGAAGATGTACAACCACCATGGTGGCAACCTGTTGTCCAACTCCCTGATACCGTCATACTCATGCCCCAGATCGATATCTGCTTCTTTTTCAAGCGGTACCAATTTCCAGAGCGCGTCGTTTATTCCTTTAAAATTGAATAATGATGGCGTATCCTTTTTGATGGTTTCCAAAGGAATGCCATGTTTGGTATAAAGAAATTCTTTTTGACTGTTGGACAATACATTGACGACTTTCCAGATCGCCCACATGGCCAGGAATGAAATCAATAAGGCCAAAATTGCGAATACGTTGTTGAGGCTCCACGTCAAAGCATTTTTTAATGTATCGGTGGAATCCGCAACGGCCAGAAAAATTTGGTTATTTATAAAAATCATTGTTTTACAAGTTTAATTGGATGAGGGAATCATTCTTTAATGCCATCCTCAAGTGGCAATGAGGCATAATGCCTGAGTTCTTCTTTCCTTTTTGTGAAAGCCAGAACTACCGCCGTGATGAAAATGAACAGGAAGGTCAGCAAAGCAAAAATGGCCATCCAATTGATATTACCTGCTGATTGCAAAATATACTTATACATGATACTTCGATTTAGTTGTGATCAATTATTGCAAGCCTACGCTTTGTTTTGGTTTAATATCGGTACCCAGTCTTTGGAGATAAGCGATCAAAGCGACTATCTCTTTATTTTCAAGGCCCTCTTTTTCGACACCGTTCTTTTTTAGGTCCTCGGCAATACCCAAGGCCTGAGCTTTCAAGTCTTCAACAGCCCTGTCTGCATAGCCATTGGGGTAAGGCGTATTCAGTGACTGCAGCACTTTGATCTTGGCAGCGGTATACTTGGTGTTGATTTCATCATCTTTAAGCCATGGATACGGAGGCATAATAGATCCAGGTGACATGGTCGTAGGGTCTATCATGTGGTTGTAATGCCATGAATTGGGGTACTTGTCACCCACACGATGCAAATCCGGACCTGTTCTTTTACTTCCCCAGAGGAATGGTCGGTCATAGACAAATTCTCCAGATTTTGAATATTCACCGTATCGCTCTGTTTCTGATCTGAAAGGTCTGATCATTTGAGAATGGCATCCGACGCATCCTTCACGAATGTAGATGTCTCTGCCTTCAAGCTCCAAAGGTGTGTAAGGTTTGACGCTGCTGATTTTGGGCACGTTGTTGTCTATAAGCATTACAGGGAAGATTTCTATAAGTCCGCCTATGGCAACCAAAACGGCTGCAGCCACCAACATTTGCACAGGTCTTTTCTCAATCCACTTGTGCCAGTATTCTCCTTTGGTCGAGGTATGAACCTCTCTTGGACCAGAGCTTGCTTCAACATTTTCAACGAGACTGCCTGCTTTAGCAGTTTTGATCAGGTTGTAAATCATGATGAAAACACCTACTACATAGATCGTTCCGCCAAGAGCTCTAAGCCTGTACATCGGAAGGATCTGAGTGACTGTTTCCAGGAAGTTGGTGTAAACCAGGATACCATCAGGTCCAAAAAGTTTCCACATCATACTCTGCGTCCAGCCTGCCCAATATATAGGTATGGCATAAAAGAGAATACCAAGAGTTCCCAACCAAAAGTGGGTGTTGGCCAGTTTTTGTGAGTACAGGCCTGTATTGTATAATCTCGGCCACAACCAGTACAGAATACCAAAGGTCAGCATACCGTTCCATCCCAAGGTACCAATGTGTACGTGTGCTATGGTCCAGTCTGTATAGTGACTGATGGCATTTACAGATTTAATACTCATGATCGGCCCTTCCAGTGTTGACATACCATAAGCGGTAACGGCAACCACCATGAATTTCAAAACAGGGTCCTGTCTTACTTTATCCCAAGCTCCTCTGAGCGTCAGCAAACCATTGAGCATACCCCCCCATGAAGGTGCAATCAACATCAAACTAAAAGTAGTACCAAGCGCCTGAGCCCATCCGGGTAATGAAGTATACAGCAAGTGGTGAGGACCGGCCCATATGTAAATAAAGATCAGGGCCCAGAAGTGGATGATACTCAGTTTGTAAGAATATACTGGTCTGTTGGCAGCTTTTGGCATAAAGTAGTACATCAGTCCCAGATAAGGTGTTGTGAGAAAGAATGCTACCGCATTATGTCCGTACCACCATTGTACCAGGGCATCCTGAACGCCGGCAAATACCGGAATACTTTTCATAAAGTGAACCGGGATTTCCAGGTTGTTGAAGATGTGAAGCATCGTCACAGTAACCCAGGTAGCGATATAGAACCAAATGGCCACATACAGGTGATTTTCCCTTCTTTTAAGGATAGTCCCAAACATGTTGATGCCAAAAACCACCCAAACCAAAGCAATGGCGATGTCGATGGGCCATTCGAGTTCTGCATATTCATGCGAACTGGTAATCCCTAAAGGAAGCGTGACTGCTGCAGCGACTATGATCAACTGCCAGCCCCAAAAGTGGATGGCTGAAAGTGTATCGCTAAACATTCTGGCTTTGAGGAGTCTTTGTAATGAGTAATATACTCCCATAAAAATACCATTACCCACAAATGCAAAAATTGCCGCATTGGTATGCAATGGACGAATTCTTCCAAATGTTGTGTAAGGCAATGAAAAATTGAGTTGTGGCCAGATGAGCTGAAGTGCTACAATCAGACCAACTGTAAGACCTACTGCACCCCAAAGCGCAGTGGCAACACCAAAGTTACGCACGATCTTATTGTCGTAGTAAAATGTTTCTGTTTGCCCCATAAGAAATGTTGTTTATTTAGTTTTTGATTTGATTTGCACCATATCATCTTCTATCAAGGGCCTGATGGATGGGGTATACTCATCTTCGTATTGACCGTCTTTTACCGCCCAGAAAAAAGCAAATAAAAACCCGACTGCCATGATCAGACTTAGAATGATTAGAAACAGGATGATTTGCATGCTTATGAATTTTGATGCAAGTTAGGCCTGTCGGTTGCCTCTGCTAATGACCTTTGTCAAGCAGACAGATGACAAAAGTCAGCATTAATTTTTCATACCAATACCATGAAATGCACGGCAATTATTTTATGAAAAGCAGTTTCATAGCAAGATTAGATCATGGCTTAATCCATTGATTATAAGGAAATAGCAATAAAAGTAATTTGAATAGCCTACGGTATAATGGTGATAGAACCAAGTATCGAATCATCTACATTTGATACATAGTCATCATTGTAATTGACCTTCACCAGGTAAGTAAACACTCCGCCAATGACTTGTTGCTTGCTGAATTTGCCATCCCAGCCAACCGCTGGGTCATTGCTTTGAAATACTACACTTCCGTAACGGTCAAATACTTTTATTTCATATGAGTTTAAGGAAGCTCCGTCGACGACCTGACCTAAAAATAGATTGTTTTCAAAAGAGCTTAAACTCACGATATTTGGAAAATTCATTTCGAATCGGGTACAGGATATCGCTTTGACATCAAAAATAAATTGCTCTTCGCAATTATTGGAGCTGATAGTTGCCGTGAATTGTCCGGATTCATCCACCTTGAGTTGGTCTTCATTAGACCCATCGCTCCAGACAATTTCCAGGCCGGACGGATTAATTACCTGCAAAACGACTTCTGATTCAGGGCATAAATCAAAGCTTGTATTTTCTACAAATGCATCAAATACCACCTTCTTTACTTCAAATTGGTTTTCAGACATACAGCCATTTCTATAGGCCTTCAGCCCAAAAAGCCCCTCGGAAGAAAAGACTTTATTGAGCAATGTACTGCCATCAGACCAGCGCAGGGAGTCGACCGCTGCTTGTGGAACACTTATCATCACCTCAGCGCCTTCGCAAAAGGTATAAACGTCCTCTGTTCCCGGATCTGGGAGGACTTTGAATTCAATAAAAATGCTGTCAGTCTTGGAACATCCATCTCTTGATATTGAGGCGAAGTACAATCCGGTCTGATTTACATTGATTTCCTTCATGGTAGATCCTGTGGACCAAAGTGTATTGACATTTTCCACTCCGGCATCCAGGTGCTTGAACCCACCTTCGCAAAGAGATAAGTCGGGACCAAGGTTGACGTCCTCCAAAAATATTTCCTGAATTATGATTGAATCTGTAAGCTGGCAGTCAGATAAAGTAGCCGTATATTTAAAAACACCCGGCTGGGCAAAAACCCTCAAGCCTGTTAATCCTGTGTCCTCCCATTTAACTTCGTCAAACTGACAACACGGGGTTACTTCCACTTCCTGTCCTTCACAAATGGACAGTGACTTTTGTATACCCGGGTCTGGCAATGGTTTAAAGGCAACATCAATGGTATCAGCGGCCATACAGGCTCCGCTGGTAATTCTAAGCCAGAAAGTGCCTGATTTGTAAGCTGTGATGGTAGGGCCGGAGGTCCCATCGCTCCACAAATAATTGACACCCGCCAGCCCCGGGCTAATGACTGCAGTATCACCTGTACAAACTGACAATGCAGGGTTTAGGAAATTTTGTGGCAAGTCGATGTAGCTAACCAAGATTGTATCTGCAAATTTGCACTGTCCATTATCAATGGTTGCAAAATATGTTCCGCCTTTATCCACCTTTAATGTGTCATTTGTGCTCATATCATTCCATTGGATGACCTCACCAACTTCAGGATTCAGGATCAAGGTCAATGTTGCATCACCGCAAAGCGTCGTATCTGAGCCGAAATCAAATGTGGTTATATTCAATACATTGAAATTGAATGTGTCTTTGAATTGACACCCCATATTGAATGCACTTAATATATAGCTTCCGGCTTCCTTAACGGTGTATTGTCCACCTGATTGCCCATCTTGCCAGACCAAAGAGTCAGCTTGAACCACAATGTTCAATACTTCTTCTGTACCTGCACAAACGGTTTTATCCGGACCGAGATCAAATGAAGGAATTTTAGCAAACTGCACTTCGACAGTATCCCTCACTTCGCAGTTGTTTTGATACCTGATGAGTACACCATATTCACCCGAAACAGTTGGAGAAAACATGGCTGAGGTTGAATTGTCACTCCATAAGTAAGTTTCACCAGGGGAGTTGGTATTTGCCGAAAATATGACTTTTTCACCTTCGCATACCGAAATATCTTTGCCAAGTATTCCAATGTTTTCCTCGACAGTACTTTTATCAGGGAAAAACCATCCCTGACTAGAATTCTCTACATTTATACTGAACGCTCCAGCATTAAAAGCATTGCCTCCTGAAGCGCTGATGCCTTTTAACTGAACAAAATTCATTAACAAGTCTGCTGAAGCCGGCATCCTAAAATCTACTTTACGATCTGATCGTCCTGATATAAAATTGATAGAGTTGCAATTATTGCCAATAGCTCTGAAATGCTCTTTAACTTCGTAATAAAATGAAGGATCGAAATTATAGGTTTTACCGGCTGTAAAAATCAATGTATCTGTTAAAATGGATTTTTCCGATCCATATCTTGCATCGACAGTTGCATTAGATCCAAAAGAAATTTTATTGGCTGACAAGGCACCTCTGTCACCATAAAAGTATAAGTATGCCTGACCAGTCCCCGCAGTGAAGGTCATGTCATACAATTTGATGTTTTCGTTGAATGTGGCTGCAGTATTAATGCCTTTGAATATAAACTCTGAAGTTCCGCATTCGACGATGACATTCCTTGAAAATTCTAATGCGCTACCAGCAATATAATCATAGTTCAGGGTATGTTTTCCGCTACCATAATTGATGTGCAAAGCTCCGGAGCTTGCTGGAATAGTGGTTTGAAAATAAGAAGAGGTATTATGAGGGCCGGTGAAAAACGTTCCATATTCAAGAAACAAGGAATAACTCGTTGCAAAGTCAGATTTCAAAACAACACTATCCAATGCAGTAAGATAGAATGAGCCAAAAACCGAGCCCTTTACATCTATAAATTGTTTGTCCTTACCACTCATGTGCAATTCAGTCCCACTGATATCAATCTTTTGTTTGAAATCAATATTGCCATGGACAAACAGCCTGCTAAGTCCTAAAAAACCATTGAAGCCAGGCACATCAAAATAAAAGTCTTTGCAATAAGCAAATCCTGATCCTGACACAAAAACGTTTTGATTGAAATTATCAAAGGACTTGTTGTCAAATATCACTGTATCCAATATGGTTGGAATACACTCACCTCCTGTACCTCCTGAAGTCAATGACCAATTTGCTGTGGATACCCAGTCATTGTCCTTATTTACAAAATAAAGCTTTCTACCGATATTGTTATTGAACACAATGTTGCTGTTAAATCCACCATCAACACTTGCATTGGCAATGACCTGGCCCGGTGACCTGTAATCGAGGTATCGACTTTCAATGTTTTGGATGATGGGAACATCTGGAAAATCAAAAAAGAAATTTTTACCATATGGCTTTGACTGCACAGAAGCAAATCCTTCACAATTGTCCTTAATCACTCGGATAGACTTCAGCTTTAATCCAATATCCGGAATATCTTGATCATTTACTTTTTCAAACACATAACTATAATCAGTCCTAATGATCAATGTATCCACTTCCATGGTAGAATTGAGTCGCATCAAGCCACCACTATTCATAGTCAGCTTATTAATGTGAATGGTTGAATTCTGGATGTAATTTGACACATATCCTAATGATGCAAAATTGACCTTATCGAAAACCACCCTTTGTGGCGACTTTGGAGGGTACTTGTCATAATAACAGTTCATATTGGAACTTCCCGCAATAAAGCTGATCAAAGAATTATCTGATACCACGAAAAAATTATCGTCACTATATCTAAAAAGAGGAAAATAATCGTCAGAATAAAATGTGGACATAATGATCGTGCTATTGCTGAGATCGAGCGTTCTTTTTTCATTGCCTCCAGAAGTAAAATAATAGGCCATCAATATCTGTCCATTGAGTATCAACTGACCTGAATTCAGGAAGAGTTCTTTCCTAACAACTAGTTCATCCAATAATTTCCATGAACCTCCAACATTTGTAAAGTTGATGTTTTTCCTAAACTGATGCCCGGCACATTGAATTTCATTGTTGGGATTACCGGAAACAAAACTGACGTCCCCTTCCAGCTCATTGACCATTTGGGGTTGAAAATAAAGCGAGCCATTGATCAATAAGTTTTGATGCTTTTGGCTGGCTATGCCGGATCCAGAAGTTACACTTGCTTCCCATTTCATGCTGTTGCAAAAAACATTTGTCGCATCAATAACTACCCTTTGACCACTTGCATTGAAAGAATTGGCGTCAAAAATCACGTCATCTGAAATCGAGGGGATACAGGCTTGAGGGGGCCCTCCACTTGAATTCGACCAGTTGGCACCCACAGACCAGTTGCCATTTTTGCCAATCCAAAAAAATTGTTTACCCGGAGAGCTTGAGACCCTTACTCCAACATTATTGCCCAGATCAACACCATTCTGGACTGTTAGTATACTTCCCGAATTGTGAATATCTCTGAAAATTCCATAATTTGCGGTAACTGGATTATTAATTTTCATTAAAACCGGAGTACCTGCAATTGCAGACCAGACCGTAATTGTTGCGTCACATCTCCCGTTCAATAACATTTGCGCTGCCTCGATGCTTTGGGTGGGATTAATGGTAATTACCGTACCTGGAAAAAAAAGAAAAGTATTAAGTTTAAGCCCTACAGCAATGTCCATACTCGACGAGGACTCCAGGTTGCCCAATAGATTCAAATTGGTTCTGTTCTGAGGGTCAATGATCCAAAATCTTCCTGACTGCTTTGTTTTAATAATATTGCCAGCATTAAAAGTTTGATTACCCCCATCAAGCAGTATAAGATCGCTTATTTCACCTTCAAAAATGATATAATTTCCAGCCTGGGCAGTTGTGGTCAGGTTGAACATATTTGCTCTGAAAGCATACTTATTTTGATCCCAGTAGAAGGAATCGTCGTCCAGAAGTTCAGAAGATTTTTCTATATAAAACAAAACATTATTCCATTTTATACTTCTCTGCCTGGTAGATGATGACTCAAAATAAGCGCACCTGACTGAATCTGTTTTGAAAGAGATACTACCCTCATTTAGAATTAGCCCACCGTCTACTCTAAAAGGTGAAATAATTTCCCATGATCCGGGCCCATCAACATACAAAGTCTTGCCTATGGTTTTACCCCCAAATCCTATCTGATTGGCTGATCCGGCAGAAACCAGCTGTACAGTCCCATTGTACAACCAGTCAAAATTTCCTGCGAAGGATACATTTCTGCCAATTACAAGATTGTACGATGCATTTCCGGCTTTGAATTTTGGAGCATTGGTAGGATTTATGTTTAAGTCTCGTACGTAAGAGAATTCATTGTTGAATATTACCTCTGCATTTGGAACAGTGAATGACTTTGAGTCAAAAAAAACATCATCACCAGTACCAGGTACAGACAGATGGAAGGTTGACCCACCTGAGGATGTTGCCCAATGACTCAAGTCTGACCAGTTACCGCTATTTCCAACCCAATAGTAAGATGCTGAAAACGCAAAACATGGTGCTAATAGAAATGCGAAAATGAAAATAGTAATGGATCCGATAGAACTAATCCTCATAAACTTGATTCTTTGGTTTGACGAGCTAATTTAATTTTTTTTTGAGCATAAGCCCAAGGATGTTCCGGAATTCTAGTGAATGAAGTCTTCCTTTTGAATTTATTGAAAGCTTTACCCATGGCATAGATCAAATTTAAAGGATGTAAGTGTTAAATGTACTTTCAAAATACAGGTTAATATGATGTAAATCATAGATTTGTATCATTCAAGCACAATTATTGTATTTGGATAACCAATGATTTAATTTTTAAAACCAGCAAGCTTAAACTACTGATGAAAAAATTCCTCCAAATTATTCCACTTTTGCTTTTAGTTTTTTTATTGAAAGCCCAGCCCAATGTTAGCCTTTGGCACGTGACTGATCCTGCAATGCATGCACAGGATCATACCAAAGGCGCTGCTTACATCAATTGCGGTGGATACATTTATAGTAAAGTCAATGATGGATTGAATACTTATCATTTTGACATCCTGAATGAAGGCAGTGCACCATTAACTATTGTAAGTGTAAGTCTAAGCCCAAACTCAAGTCCGGGATTCGAGTTGGCCACAGCTCCGAATTTTGTGATCGTAAACCCTGGTGAAGATGTAAGTTTTGAAGTGACTTATACAAAACCAGAACCCTACGAGCCAGGTAAGGGCTTTAATATTACGGTTGTGACAGATGATCCCCGAAAAAATTACTGCAGCTTTAGTGCTGGTGTTGGATTGCAGCCAATAGGTACCTACTGTGTGTGCAATGGGGATTCTACCTATACAAAAGACATCTCTACTGACGGACCAATTGAATACAATGAATACTCTATTCATACGGGTGCTTGTTCAGGAATGGAAGTTTGTCCAGATTCTTCTGAAGTAACCTGTTATTTCTCAAGAGGCCAATTGTTCACAGATTTGAAGGACCAAGGTTGTGAGCTGGGCTTTGCAGCTACTTACAACAAATACAATGACGGATTCTGTCCTTGCCAATTGGGAGAAACTGAAATTTGTATTGAACCATTGGGAGATAATTCAGATCCTTGCCCAGACACCGTGGTTTATGCAGCAATTGGTTGCGAGTTTGACATGAACTTATCACAAATTATTGAATACAAGTTTAAGTGGGTAGTTTCAGGCTTTGGTCAAATAGTGGGAAGTGATACAGGAGGCACTGTAACCATAGTTGATTTTTTACCTTCAGACGTACTATACCTTTTTGTATCAAACATCGATGATCCAGAAGGATGTGTGGATGTAAAATCATCCATCATTGGACGACGAATAATTGCCGAATTATTAGAAATTACAAGGAGTGATGAAAATCTTTGTGCAAACGGTACCATTACACTTTGTCTAAACCCTGTATCAACTGAGGTATTTAGAAATAACCTGGGTAAAAAAAGAGGGCAAAATATTATATTGAGATCCACTAACCCAGATGTCATCTTCGGAGAGCCATTCGATGAAGAGGGCCAGACTTGTTTTGAAGTTTCTGGTCTCAATCCGTTTGAAGCAGTAGCAGCTTATTGTGAAGAGGATAATTGTATCACAGCTTTTGGGATATATTATCAAAACCCATGTGAATACTTCTGTGATGTATTGGTAACTGAAAATGTAGAGTTTGGGCCAGAAGGTTCTCAAATTTCCATTGATGATCCTTGTAATTGTGGAGATCCTGAAAATGTGCTCAATCCAGACGGAAGCGTCCTTTTATTCCACGATGTACTTTCTATAGATGTAGGAATTGCAAATGCAAATGCTCCGGTCGTAATTACAGACTTGAATGGACAGTTCAAACAAATGGATGGCACTTCATTCGGAGTCATCAATACCATGGCAAATGCCAATGGCTTTGTTTATCAGGACTATTGGCACAGTCTGGGTGATCAAGCCATAGTTGCCATTGGAGTTGCCAATTTGGAATACACCTACTTCACTGCAGTATGTTCTGACCCTTGTGCAGCAATTCCAACTATGGGACAATGGGCAATTTTGATTTTGCTTACCATGTTTGCTATTACCGGTGTTGTATTTATCAGACAACACCGACTTGCTCCAAAACACCAATAAGAACGTCACTAAGTTTTATTAGAAAATAAAAATGCATTCTCTGATCTTTATCGGAGAATGCACAATTTGTATGAGACATTTTTCTCCAAAATCTGGAGAAACTAATAAAACAGGTCTTATTAAATTTTCATCTTTTGCGCATAAATTGCATAAACTAAAGTGGTACTTAACATCGCAAATCCTATGATAGATATCGAACTCAATGGCATCAGAATAGCCGCATGAATTGGAGACAAGTTACCACTAACAGCAAGTGATAGGCCGATGATGTTGTAACAGACAGCAAAAGCAAAAGCCAGAAATATCAATCGTTTTGAGTTTTTTAATACATCCAGATAATATTTCAATTTTGGTAAACGGTTTCCTTCCATAACTCCGTCACAAGCTGGTATGAAGTTGTTATTTTGATCAGAAACAACCAATCCAATATCACTTTGGCGCAATGCACCTGCATCATTGAGACCATCTCCAATCATCAATACCACCTCTCCATGTTGCTGTAGATTTTTGATAAAATTCAACTTATCTGCCGGCAGCTGTTGGTAATGAATATCCACATTTGCACCTGCCATTTTCCTGAGACGTTTGTCATCCCTGTCAGAATCACCTGTAAGAATTGATATTTTATAACCTGACGTATCCAATTGTTCAAATAATAGGTTTAGATCGTCCCTATAGAATTGATTTACTTCAAAATAGCCCAGATATTTTTGGTTGATTTCCACAAAAACCCGACTCTCTGCATTTCTACCAGGATAAGCATTTCCACTAAAAATGAAACTCGCTGAACCAAGCCTGATAAAAGTATCACCAAACAAAGCTTGCAATCCTTTTCCATTGTGGTTGATAAACTTGTCCGCTTTGAGATTATCCTTGTTTTCATGCAAAAAGTGGTGAATGGCAAAACTCAATGGATGTGACGACATGCTTACCAAAGAGCGGATCACATCCAGATAATGGCTTGATAAAAATTCACCGGAATACTTTACATCAAATTTTGAGCTGGCTGTAAGCGTACCTGTTTTGTCAAAAACAATGTGGTCTACTTTTTGGAAGGTCTCCACTGTTTGTGCATTTTTGAGATAAAGATTTTCTTTTCCCAATAGGCGCATCAGATTGGAATAAGTAAAAGGTGGTGCCATTGAAATTGCACAGGGGCATGCAACAATCAATATAGCTGTAACCGCGTCAAGTATGATCGAGGGTTCGGCCCACCACCAGTGTATAGCTGTCACTCCTGCAACGGCAATGATCATCCAGGTAAACCATCTGCCGACAATATCAAGAAAACGCGTATGCCTTGCCTCCCGGTGGGTTTGGTGGAAGGTGTCTTCCTGCCACAACCGGGTGAGCTTGGATTGGTCTACTGCACCTTCAGCTTCGATGACAAATGGTTGCCCCATTAATTTAGCTCCCGCATAAACTTTTTCTCCTGAATTCTTCTCCACCAGATCCGCTTCCCCTGTAACGAATGAATAATCGAGTATGGCTTCACCTTTTACAATTCTGCCATCCACGGGGATTAATTCCTCATTTCGGATGTATAAGTGGTCACCTGATTTTATCTCATCGAGTGTGATGGCATCTCTCCTACCCTCTCTTTCCCGCAAAACACCGATAGGGAAATAACTTTTGTAATTCCTGTCAAAGTCGATGGTTTTGTAGGTAATTCTCTGCACATATTTGCCAATTAATAAAAAGAACATCAAACCGGCAAAGCTGTCAAAATATCCTTCGCCAAAGCCAAAAACTACCTCAAAAGTACTTCGGAAAAACAAAGCCAAAATACCGATCGCCAATGGCACATCAATGTTGATGCTTTTTTGTCTGATGGCGACATAAGCCGATTGAAGATAGTCTCTTCCTCCGTAGACCAATAATGGAATACTTAGGAATAAATTGATGTAGCCCAGATAAAATGTCTTATACGCACCCACAAAGCCGAAATATTCAGGAAAGCTCAGCAACATGACATTGCCAAAAACAAATCCTGCCAGGCCGATCTGATACCACAATCTCCGGTCAATATGCTGACTCCTTTCTTTTTTATGAATATCCTGCAATGTGATTTTTGGAGGATAGCCGATTCGGGACAACAACGTAAATAAGGTAAGCAATGAGAAATCCTCACTTTCCTCAAAAAACACGGAAGCCTCTCTCTTCAGAAAATCTACGCGAACAGACTTAACTTCTTGTCTTATTTTTGACAAATTCTCCAATAGAAATATACAGGAGGAACAGTGGATTTGTGGCAGGAACAACCTTACCTTGACAAGACCTTCCTCACGGTATTCTACCAGACGATCGACTATTTCCGCTTTATTCAAAAAATCATAAGCTCCATTTTCATCGACATTATTTCGCAGACCAGGGGCCTCATTCAGCGCATAATAGTTGGCCAGTCCATTTTGGGTCAGCAATCCGTAAACATTTGCACACGCAATACAGCAAAAGTCATGATCATGCTCATGCACAATTTCTGTTGTACAAGTATCCCCGCAATGGGTACATGAAATGATTGTGCCCGCTTGATTCATAAAAAATTACAGGGCTGTAAATGAAATATAAATAGAAACCACTGCTGCCAAAAACAATAATCCCAACACACCAAAATTGATGAGTGCATACTTCCTGTTTAAACTTCTTGTGCTCATATTCATTTATTTTTGAGCAAAAGTATAGGCTGAGTTTTCGCCGTTTAATGAGACAGGTCATGTTCGGGGTTGATTGGAATCATTAATGCTGTTTTGATCCATCTAATTAAGTGTAATTTTTTAATAATATTTATTTAATAATTGAATATCAATATCTTAAAAGAACTTGTCGGAAACTTGTCGGTAAGTTGTCCGACACTTTTTCTTACTTTTAATTTATTTTAATTAATATATGCATTATTATCATATGCTATTTCCCAGATATTTCACTCCTTAACCCTCCTTAACTTCAAATAAACTTTTAAAAAACCTCCCCAAAAATCAAGAATAACCCATGTTTTAAAGCCAGATGACCACCATCAAAGCGTTCAATGATTTTGGTCAGTGGTACCCCTGTGGATCGATCTTACTTTTGCAGTAAATGTTATGAGACATGCACTACGAATTGGTAGAAAAGTACAACGTGGCTGTGCCACGATATACAAGCTATCCGCCTGTACCTAATTGGTCGGGCCAACAAAGTAAGAGGGAATGGTTAGATCATATTGGCTTATGTCTTCGGAATAATGAAGAAGGCATAAGCCTTTACATTCATTTGCCTTATTGTGAGCAATTGTGTACCTATTGTGGGTGTAATAAGAGGATCACCAAAAATCATGCAGTTGAGGAGCCATACATACAAAAGCTCATCGAGGAATGGGAAAATTATGTTGCCCTTTCGGGAAAAGATTTTCTGACCATCAAGGAATTGCATTTTGGAGGGGGTACCCCTACTTTTTTCTCCCCTCAGAATTTGGAGTTTTTGCTACATAGTATATTCTCCAAAGGAAAACTAACAGATGATGCAGCCTTAAGCTTTGAAGCCCACCCCAATTCAACCACTAAAGAACACTTACTGAGCCTGTACGCTTTTGGATTTAGAAGAATAAGTATTGGTGTTCAGGACTTGTCTCCTGTCATCATGAAGGCCATCAACCGTTTTCAAACCAAGGCTGAGATTGAGCAAGTCACCTCATGGGCCAGATCCATCGGATACACTTCTGTCAATTACGACCTGATATATGGCCTTCCTTTTCAAACTTTGGACGATATAAACATTACCATGGATTTTGTAAGGGAAATGATGCCCGACAGGATAGCATTTTATGGCTATGCCCATGTTCCATGGAAGAGCGCTGGTCAGCGTGCCTTTTCTGATGAAGATGTTCCTGGTGGAGTAGAAAAATACCATCTGAAGCAGGAAGGTTATGAACGTCTGGCAAAAATGGGATATCAACTGATTGGCATGGATCACTTTGCCCTAAGTTCAGACAGCCTCTTTGAAAACTTCATTTCCGGTAAAATGCACCGCAACTTTATGGGTTATACTGATCAAAAGACCGATGTGCTTTTGGGTTTGGGGGCTTCTTCGATCAGTGAAACACCCCAAATGTATGCCCAAAACGAAAAAAGCATAGAGACTTACTTTCAACTAATGGAAGAATCGGGATCAGCGGCCAACAAGTTTCATAGAATGACTGATGCTCAGGTAAAGACCAAAAATCACATCCTCAATCTGATGTGCACTTATCAGACAAGTTTTGAAAACAGTGAGGAAGAGCAAGTCCATCTCTCCTTAAAATCTGACGTTCTTGATGAGCTCAGATCAGACGGCCTCATCAAATGGGAGGGCAAAAGGCTGATGATTAAGGAAAAAGGAAAAGACTTTATTCGAAATGTTTGCGCAGCCATCGATCCCGAATTCATATCCTCACCCAGTGAGAAAAAATATTCAACTGCGACTTAAAAGGCAAATAATCATAAGTGCTATAAATTAAAAAGGAGGGCAAAACCCTCCTTTTTAATTTATGATATCTGTTGACAACTGATTCCCTTTTGTTTATTGCGGCATAGACGAAAGCGCCTCAATGTTTTTTATCAGAATATTGGACCCTTCAATGTCAATGAGTTTTTCTGATTTAAAATCAGACAAGGTCCTGATCAGGGTTTCTTTGGCAGTGCCTGCAACAGAAGCTATATCCTCTCTCAGCATATTGATGACATTTCCATTTTTTTCATGGAGTGACAACAATGTATTGGCGACTCTTTTTCTTACTGAAGAATAGGCCAAATCGAGCAACTGATTTTCGCTTTGACCTACTTTTGATGCCAACATTTTGATGAATGCAGCGGACACGTCTCTATTGGTAAATATCAATTTTTTAAATTCTTCCGCAGGTATCAATCTGAGCTTGCAATGATCCAGCGCATGACACGAGTCGTCATAAGTCGTATCCGACAAAAGTGGAATGAAGCCGAAAAAGTCACCTTGTTTGTAAATATTCGTGATGAATTCTTTGCCAAACTCATTGACTTTTGAAACTTTCACATGGCCATCTACCACAAAGTACATCCATTTTGGATATTGTCCTGCATGATAAATCGGGTCCTTTTTCATATACTCCCTGATCTCGCGGTCTACAGTCAGAGAATTGAGGTCCTTGAAAGCCTTGGCTTCATCAATAAACTTCATCAATCCTTTGTCAGTACCATCGAAGGAGGTTTTGATTCTATCGCTTTTTTTGAGCCTTAGTTCAATGGCTTCCAGCAATTCGGAATCCTCAAAAGGTTTTGTGAGATAGTCATCTGCACCCATACCCATACCCTTCCTAAAATCAGCTTTATCAGCCTTTGCTGTAAGAAACATGAATGGTATGTCCATGCTTCTTGGATTGCTGTTGAGCATTTTGAGCACTCCAAAACCATCCAATTCCGGCATCATCACGTCGCATATGATCAGATCCGGATTATTCTCCATGGTAGCATTGACTCCTTCAACTCCATTGGAAGCCTGAATTACATCATATCCGCTGATTTCAAGAATCTCGGCTAGATTGTCACGGACTTCATAATTGTCTTCAATGACCAATATTTTCTTTTTCATAACTCTTTTTGAATAGGTAGTTTAATTGTAAACGTAGTACCTTTTTGGTATACAGATTCAAACCCAATGTTGCCTCCCAGGAGACCTACATATTGTTTGACAATGTGCAGACCAAGTCCGGTACCCTGAATATTAGATACATTGCCAGCCCTAAAAAACCTTTCAAACAAATATTTCTGATCGGCTTCAGGAATACCAATGCCCTGATCTTCAAATTTTAATGTCAGTAATTCGTCCATGCACTCAATCTGCACCAGGACATCTCTTTCACTGTATTTGATCCCATTCGAAATCAGATTGAAGAATATGTTTTTTAGCATATTCCTGTCTGATTGAAAAATGCAGCTTTTTTTATCGTTGTCGCTGCAGCTGATGATGATTTTCTGATCGGGTTTGAGCAGCCCTCTTGTCTCATCAATCACCTCTTCGAGAAGGTCGATGACATGTATTTCAGATAAAGTCACACCGGTCTTTCCTTCTTCCAATTTACTGAGTGAGAGGAAGTCATTGAGTATTCCCGTGAGGTTTGCAACAGCGGATTTGATCCTGTCAATGTGTTTGAGTCTGTTGACTTGCTGATCTTCTCGTTCATATTTCTGAATCAGGGAAACTGATGAAAGTACAGTGGCCAGCGGTGTTCTGAATTCGTGGGAAGCCATAGAAACAAATCGCGACTTTAATTCTCCCAACTCTTTCTCTTTTGCCAAAGCGACCTTCAATTGTCCTTCCTGCTCGATCAATCTGCGTTCAGCTTCTTTTCGCTCCAAAATTTCATTCTCGTACTCTTTATTGATTTTGAGGAGATGATTCACCACTTCTTCAAGCTGGTAGGTCCGTTCATTCACCTTCTTTTCCAGACTTTTATTGAGGGATAGAATCTCTTCTCTCGCCTCGTGCATATCGGTCAGGTCATGGATGATCCCAGTGAAAATGATTCGATCTACGAGGACTACTTCGCTTACCGCAAGTCTCATTGGAAATTCTTTCCCACTGCTTTGTAAGCCAAAGACCTCACGTCCTATTCCGATGATCTTGGGGACTTTAGTTTCAAGATAATTTGAAATGTATCCGTCGTGCTTTTCCTTATCCCTGTAGGTCATCAAAACTCTGACATTTTTGCCTATCAACTCTTCCCGACTGTAGCCGAAAATCTTAGCTGCAGACTGGTTGATACTTTCTATTGTCCCCCTGGAATCAATGGTAATAATGCCATCTATAGCAGTATCAATGATACTCTGAAGCTGTTTTGCTAAGTCAAGATAATTTTCGTTCATAAAAACCTGGTGTATATGAATGCTTTTTTGTTCAAAAGTATAATGTGCAAAGTACAAGGTAGGTGATTTAAATCACCAAAAAAGTTGATAGCCGTCACTTTACAAATTAGCAAGCCATTGCATCTTTGATAAAATAAAAAATTGCCTATTCAATCATTGACAAATATAGTTTGTCGAAGTTAAAACAAAAAAAATGAATCTAGCAGACCCAATTTCAAGCATTATGTCAAAGGATTTAATCACATTAAAGCCCGATGACAGCATCGCCAAAGCTGACAATTTGTTCAAAAGCCACAGGTTGCACCACATACCTATTGTAGAAGATGAGGTATTAGTCGGAATGTTGAGTAAATCCGACCTGCTCTTTTTCAAAAGAGGTTTTGGTGACGACAAAGATCTGGACCAGTTGGAGGAGATCAGACTGAACAATTATGAAGTATGTCAAATCATGACCAGAAAATTAGCTAAGCTTGAATCCAATGACAGGATCAATGTAGCCCTGGAGATTTTCAAAGAAAACATCTTCCATGCCATTCCTATTATCGACGATGGAAAGCTGGTAGGCATTTTGACTACCTATGACATCCTAAAAAACCTGGCAATAGAAGGCAACGCAATTTCTGAATATAAATATTAATTCACACACCTGACTTAATAAAGCAGTGTACAAAGAGGATGAAGAGATGGATGTAACAGTATTCGGAACCGGTACTTCCGGTCATCAGTACGTGTCAAGTACAATCAGAAAGTATGTCGAAAAGGCAGGTCTTGACATTCATGTAGTGGAATCCACCAAGGTGTCTGATTTCCTTGAGAATAAAATCAGTTCTGTTCCAGCCATTAAATATAAGGATGAAGTAATAACGTTAAAGTCCAACGGCTCATTCAACAAATCCTTGAGGGATGCCGTTAAAAGTATACTTAAGAAATCAAATTATGGAGCCATGACACAAATACTCATTCCTATAGATTTTTCGGAAACTTCTGCAAATGCATTCTTTTTCGGACATAGACTTGCATCAGACCTTGGCTTGATGGTAAAACTTGTTCACGTCTTCACCCCTGTTGTAAGCGACATCACCGGACAAGTGTATTATGACCCTGGACAATCCGATGTTGCCCGAGAGCAACTCAATCAGTTTATCGAAAAATATGACAAGGATTGGGGCTCAGACCTTATGGGTGGTGCGCTGGTAGATGGTGAAGTTTTGTTGGGTTACCCGGCAGATCAAATTACCAGAACAACCGAAGATCCACACACTGAGTTGGTGGTTGTTGGAACAACGGGACAAAGTAAAATCAAGGATTTTCTTGGATCTGTATCCAGGTCAGTTATCGAAAATGCCAAATGTCCTGTGTTGGTGATCCCAAGAGATTCAGGTTACAAACAAACCAAGACCATTATTGCCGCTGCTCAATCTGTCGATGACATTCCTTATATTAGGGAAGGTATACAGAAGTTATTTGGTTCTGAAGGTCTGCAAATAGAGTTCATAAGTGTAAAAAATGATGTAGATCCAGGCAAAGACAAAGACCTGACAATATTGAATGGAGAAGATGCTGAACACACTTTATCAACATACATTGATGATCATCAACCAGATTTGGTGGTAGTTTGGAAGAAAAAACACAGTTTTTGGGAAAGCTTGTTCCATAGCAGTTTCTCAAAAAATCTTGCTATGCTGTCACATATTCCAGTTTTGGTCCTTCATTGATAAGTAAATAAATATTGCATAAAGAAAAGCACACGACTTAGGGTCATGTGCTTTTTTTTTTTTGCTTCAAATATCAACAGCCTTCACAAAAGTTTACCTTTCTTTTCCTCTTCTCTCCAACATAAAAATGATGAGCTTTATAAAAAAAAACTGGTTTTACTCTTTCGGGTAAAACCAGTCCATTCAATAAATTTATAAAAGCTGTAATTCAGATAAGCTGAAAGCATAATCTGAATTTTCCTTAATTCATTTATTTTTTAGTCAGCTTATACGTGTAGTCACCGGTATTCAAAATCAATTCGATCTCAAATGTTCCGCCGCCAGCAGGTACCGGTATGTTGGCACCGCCATATTCGAGTGAACCATTTGTGTTATCATCACCAAAATTGAGATCCCAGGCATCGTTGGCTCTGAATTTGATTTCACCGCCTTCACTCAAAGCCAATGTAACTTTCAATGTTCCGGAAACCGGGTCGTACACCATGTCTGTGTCACTGTCCCAGCCGGTTGGAGTTCCACTACCGATGATGCCCCAGTTTGCAGGTACATAAGTATGGGCCAATGTATTGATGTTGACGTTGAGTTTGTACATTCCAGGTTCTACCGCTCTCAGGTTATCTCCGTTTCTATCCAATGTGCCATCTGCTCCGGTGTCTCCATAGTTTTCATCCCAAGATGGTCCGTTGGTGTATTTGAATTCTGTATTTGGGTCACCGAAGTAGGCATAGCCCTCAAATTTACCGTCATTTTTCGTAGAGAAAATAACTGTTTTTGGATCTCCGGGATTCCAGCCCTGATAACTTCCTGGCACCTGTAATTTTGGATAATCTACCTTTACTTTAACAGGAGCAATTTTCAAAACCAAAGGATCAGAATAAACCAATGGGACTTCATCAGAAATTTTTGCTACCAATCTGAAGGCGACATCTGTCAACACCTTGTCCGGCACATTTTTGATCAAAAGGATAGAATTGATTTTGGAATTGAGCACCCCAAATTCATTGGTTCTGGTATTGCCAAGCGCAACCGGATCTGCAAAATCTGAAGCTGCCAGATCGGCTTCCAATGTATACTGGACACCCGCTGGAAAGCCATAATCTGCACCACTCCAGGTAAATTTTGGAAAATCTCCATTCAATGTGGCTTCTGTCAACGTGATTGCCGTATTGGCCGCGGGGGCAGTAATGATCGGAGCTGCAATGTTGTCATTGACCAGTGTCGGTCCGACCGGGTCATTGCTGCATGATAATGCCGCAAATACGAGACCAGCCAAGAAGAAATTATATATGCTTTTCATGTCTATCTTCTTTATTGTAATTAATAATTTGGATTTTGCTTCAGATTGGTATTTGACCCAAGATCTGAGGCAGGGATTGGATAAATATCTCTGTATGGTTCAGTAGCTACACCACCTTTAACACCTCCTTTCCATGGCCAGATATAATCTCCGCCAGTGAACTTACCAAAACGAACCAGGTCTGTTCTTCTCTGACATTCCCAGACCAACTCTCTTGCTCTCTCGTCCAATAAAAAGTTGAGTGTCAGGTCTGCTTCTTTAATGTCTCCGGATGTATCTGTATAAGCCCTTCTCCTCACTGCATTAACATATTCAACTGCTGTGGCTTTGCTGCCGTTGCCGCCTCTTAAAACAGCCTCCGCATACATCAGATAAGCATCTGCCAATCTAAACATCGGGAAATCTGTATCAGGAAATGTAAGGTTTTTGCCAACAGCACCTGTAGAAGATACGTTTTTGTACTTGGTGATTGCATATCCATTGGTAAATTGAGAGATGTCATCAATATCCAATTCTTGTCCATTGGTAAAGAACATTGCCCTTCTGTCGAAGGATGTTCTGACAATAGAGAATGTGTAATCCGGAGCTCCTGCATATAATTTGATGAGGTAGTTTCCTGCTGAAGGAATTTCGATATTGGCGCCATTGTTTTCGAGCAAGCCATCTTTTCCATCATCACCAAGATTCACACCCCAGTCATCATTAAGTCTGAACTTGACTTCACCTTTTTTCAATACCAGCTGAATTTTCCATACACCTTCTGCAGCATCATAGGTCATGTTCTGGTCAGAATCCCATCCATTGGGAGTTGCGTCGCCTATCAATCCCCATTGTGCAGGAGTAACTGAGTAAGTTTTGTCATTCAGATTTACCACAACTCGGTAATAACCCGCGGCACTGACTTTGATGTTGTCGCCACCTGGCTCCAAAGTACCATCTGCACCAGTATCTCCGTAATTTTCATCCCATCCGCCATTCAAAGTAAATTTGAATTCATTTTTGGAAGCATCTGAAATGTAGACATAACCTTCATAAACATTATCACTGTTCAAGCTTCTCAGCACAGTGTTTGGATTTGCAGGATTCCAATCCTGGTATGCTCCAGGAACACCCATGGTTGGCAAGTTATCTCTTCCGTTTGCCTTAGTATATAGTGAGCTACCACCAACAGCAGGGAATTTTTCAACGAATGCCTTGGTAGTTCTCAATCCACCCCATCCTCCGTCGATACCAAACTCCGCAGGAGACATGCTTCCACCAACAGCAGCATGAACTATAAATGTCATACCTCCCCAAGTTTTGGTTCTGTCACCGTCAAATGTTACAGGGAATATGATCTCATTTGAATTTTCGTTGTCCAACATGAACAAGTGTGCGTATGTAGGTTCAAGACTAAAGCCTGCATCGATCACTTTTTTGCTGTAATCTGCAGCTTCACTGTATTTTTTAGTTCCGGTATAAACTTCTGCATTCAGATACAATTTTGCAAGAAGCATCCATGCAGCTGCTTGATCTGCGCGACCGTATTCATTGGTCTTTGGAGCAGCAAGATCGCTTTCGATTGCTTTGAGTTCTGTTTCCAGATAAGCGAATAGATCATTTGCATTGGTCTGAATTGGGAAAATATTTCCAACCTTGTCGTCTTCCGTAACAAATGGTACATTTCTGAAAAGGTCGAGTGCGTGCCAATAACTTAGAGCGCGCAAAAATCTTGCTTCAGCTCTGTATGTTTTCACAGCATTTTTAATGTCTGCGCTCGCACCTCTTTCGTCAAGTTTCGCGTCAGTGGTTTCTCTCAAATATTCGTTGCACAAAGAAATTTGGTAAAATATCCTGTTGTACATGGCTGTAACGAATTCATTGTTTGAATCCCAGTTGTGCTTGGTATAGTCCTGGATATTTCCATCATTCCATGCAATAACAGCTTCGTCTGTTGGCAATTCCTGGATCTTGAAGTATTGTCTCAAATAGGTAGAGAAACCTTCATCGATACCACCAATGTCAGGTCTTCCTGCAGGTCCCTGCTGGCCACTCACTGCCAGTCCGGCATACAGCTTTGCAAGCACTCTCTTATAGGAAGCGGGATCACTGAATACTACCTCAGATACAAACTCATCGTCATCGAGAGGCACAGTATTCAGATCATTGAAACAAGATGAGAAAGCGACTCCCATCAAGGCGATCAGCAAAATATATTGAAAACTAAATTTTTTCATTTTATAATCATTTAAAGATTAAAGATTAAAACTCAATCCCAGAAGGAAAGTTCTTGACCTCGGATAAAGATTGTTGTCTATACCTCCACTGATCTCAGGATCAATACCTGTATACTTGGTAATAAGGAATGGGTTCTGAATGGTAAAGGAAAGTCTTCCTGCCTTCAATGCACCCAAGTCAGGCAATTTATATCCTACCGCCATGTTATCCATTCTCAGGAAGGAAGCATTTTGGATATAGTGATCACTGAAGTATTCTGCATTCTGGAAATCTACCGCTTCAGTGCCTGAAACGACATTGCCTATAAATCCATTACTGTTGTAGAGGTTGTTATAAAATCCTTTGCTGGACAAAACGTTGTTGTATACATAGTTGCCCAAATTGGCTCTTGCAGAGAACGAAACCTCAAAATTTTTGATGTCGTATTTTCCGGAAAGACCCATGTAATAATCAGGAGCCGGATTTTCAAATCTGTATCTGTCAGAATCGCTGATGGAACCATCTCCGTTTCTGTCTACATAAAGTCCTTCGATTGGCACTCCTGCCTCGTCATAAACCTGCTCATACACATAGAATGAATTGGCAGGAAATCCAACACTGTGGATCTGAATATTGTTACCAACACCCCCTGAAATTCCTCCCACGTTTACACCAGGATAAGTTGGATCTTCTGTTGCTGTTAGTTTGGTAATTTTATTCTTATTTGCTGTAAAGTTGAATGTAAGAACGAGGTTTTGAGTCGCTTGTTTGATGGCGTTTGCAGTCAATGTAAACTCAACACCCTTGTTTTGCAAATCTCCAACGTTTTTAACCAAAAAGTTGGTAAGGTTGGATCCTGCAGGTACAGGCACGTAATTCAACAAGTCTGTTGTATTTCTGATGTAATACTCGATGCTACCCACCAATCTGTCATCAAAAAGACCATAATCCAAAGCAAGGTTATAGGTAGTTGTTTCCTCCCACTTAATGTCTGAATTGTAACCTCCCGGTCTGATGGTATTGATAAATTCATTACCGAATTGGTAATCTGCGTCTCCTGTGCTGGTAACGTATCTCGCCAGATAAGGATAAAAATCTCCTCCGATGTCTTGCTGGCCAGTTACACCATAACCCAGTCTTACTTTCAGGTTTGAAAGTGCTCCCTGTCCGTCAGTATCCAAAAGTTTGTAAGCTGCTGCAGCACTTGGGAAAAGACCCCATCTTGATTCCGGAGAGAATCTTGAAGTACCGTCACTTCTCAATGTACCGGTCAACAACAATTTTTCTCCAATGTTGATGTTGGCTCTACCATAAACTGAAATAAGGTAGTATTCTCTTTTATCGGTGTCGTCAAACAATGTTTTTGTACCCGGGGCATTGGTGGTTTTGGAGTCGGACCCGAGCAGATTGTGTTGCCATGAATATCCCGCGAGAAGGTTGATTCTGTTTTTACCAAAGCCTTTTCCATAATCGAGATAGAATTCAAGCAATTTATTGACATTATCGCTGCCATATTTGGTAAACGCACCAGGACCATCACCGCCTTGTGCAAAGGCTGCATTTTCGAATACCAAAACTTCTCCTGAACCTTTAGATTGATCCAAAGACAGGTTCAAATTTGCCCTCATGTCCGGTAAGAAAGGAAGACGATAATCTGCCTGACCTGTAAGTACAATCCTTCTGACGTTGGATTTGTCATCTCTTTGCTCAAGCAAAGCAACAGGGTTGGCAGCTCCAATAGTGATTGGATTGCCATTGGGTTGCAACCATGCATAGTACCCGCCATATTTACTTTGATCATTGGAATAAATGGGTTTTGTTGGATCGTATTCTGAAGCAGCACCTATTGCAGCTCTGTTTCCGAATACGTTATTCGATAACATACCCTTAGCTCCAAGATTGATCTGAAGTTTGTTGTCCAGAAAGCTTGGATTCAAGTTGATAGATGCAGTAGTTCTTTTGAACCTGTCGGTTTTAAGAATACCGTTTTTGTCTGTGTAACCAACAGAAACCCTGTACGGAGTATTGAGGACACCGCCACTTATGTTCACGTTGTGGTCTTGTCCGATTGCAGTTCTGTATATCTGTGATTGCCAGTCAGTATCTGCTGTGCCCAAAAGCGCTCTTGCCGGGTGATTCTCAGGAAATCTTGCTTCCACCAATGCCCGGTATTCAGAAGCAGAAAGAACCGGAATGGTCTGAATGGCATTGCTGGAGTTGATGTTTCCGTTATAGCCAATTGTCGCTTTGTTGCCCAGTTTGCCTTTTTTGGTGGTGATGATGATCACACCATTTGATGCTCTTGAACCATAGATTGCTGTTGCAGAAGCATCTTTCAGCACTGTAAAGGTCTCAATATCATTGGGGTTTACAATGTTGAGGATGTTCCTTTCACCACTGATTCCATCATTGGTGATCGGTAGTCCGTCGATAACGATCAATGGGTCGTTGGAGGCAGTCAAAGAAGATCCACCTCTGATTCTTATGGTAGAGGCACCACCCGGGTCGGTTGCTCCGGTGATCTGTACCCCTGCAATTTTACCTGTAATTAGATCTTGCGCTGAAGTAATGGCACCTTTGTTAAAGTTTTCAGCGCTCACGGTCTGTACAGATCCCGTAGCATCCTCTCTTTTTACAGTACCATAACCAATGACGACAACCTCATCCAATAGCTGTCCTTCAGACAACTGAATGGTAAGGTTTTCACCTGCCGGTACAATTACTGATTTGTAACCGATGTATGAAATCTCAATTTCATTCACGGCATCATTTACTTTCAAGGTGAAAGTACCATCAAAATCTGTAACTGTTCCTGTGTTGGAATTTGGAACCACGATGTTGGCTCCAATGAGTGGTTCGTTGGTTTTGGCATCATACACTGTACCGCTGACAGTCTTCTGCGCCATAACCAGTCCACTTGTGCATATCAAGATCCCCATGAAGAGAAATCTCAACTTGTCAAGCTTAGTTAACATGGCTTTTAATCTATTGAATTATTAATGAATCAAAACTTTTGCATCTTATCTACCTACTTAAGGTCAATTTGACACTAAGTGCAAATGTAAATTTATTTTGGGACATACAAACAAAATGCAGCTTGTTTTTTATGAAGTATGATGAGCGTCATTAAACAGACACAATCAAGTTCACTTAGGAATTTGCAACAATAACACGAATGGATTGAATAAACCTTTAATAGGCTGGCTTCTTATTGAAAAAAATATAGAATTACAACCATTTGTTGATATAAAATATTTATGGTTTTAATTCCAGACCAACTAAAATCATTGCAGTGAAATGTATCATTTACCCGAGATTAGTGTAAAATGAAGGCAGGTAAAGCTCATTCTCAGACCCACTTGACAGAAGAAACAAGGGGTTTGGGGTAATTTTTACCCAAATCAACACCTGCATTATTCAGCAAGTTCTTGTCCGCAAGATCTGGTGCGTGGATGACATCGTCGGAGAGCTTTTGCAGTTGCGGCAGCCATTTTCTGATGAAGGCTCCATCACCATCATACTTTTTTGCCTGGGTCAAGACATTGAAATATCTATCTTCTCTTGGATCAGTGCCAACACCGGCGATGTAGGCCCAATTACCATAGTTGGAACAAGGATCATAATCGATGAGCATGGATTCAAAATATTCTGCGCCCCAAAGCCAATTGACCTTTAAATCTTTTATTAGGTAAGATGCTGTGACTTGTCTTCCCCGGTTACTCATAAAACCAGTGGCTTTCAATTCTTTCATATTGGCATCGATGAAAGGATTGCCCGTTTCACCATTGATCCATAAAGCGAGCATTTTCTCATCGTTGTTGAGCGATGGAGATTGTCCGGTAATTCCTGACTTTCTGAAAATGGCATTTCCGTACTTTTTGCCAATCAGTCGGAAGAAATCACGCCATAACAATTCAAAAATCAGCCAATAAGTGCCTTCTGTACAACCATATTGATTCTCGAATTTTTTGATTTCGTGGTAAATTGTTTTTGGTGACAATGAACCAATCGACAACCAAGGTGCGAACTTGCTGGAATACGACCACCCTAATAATCCATTCCTGGTATCTTTATATTTGGAAATGTTTTTACTTTCCCATATGTAGAAGTCCAATTGTTTTTTCCCTGCGTCTTCCCCACCCTGGAACTTTGACTCCAATTGTTCAATTTCAGTGAATCCAAAATCAGCCGGGGTCGGAATTTCTCCTGGCTCGACAGCACCTGTTCTGTAAGTTTGGAAACCATTAGGTTTTTCAAGTGGCAACCTGACAGGCACAAATTTTTCTACTTCTTTTCTAAACTGTGTGAACACATCGGGTGTGTGAAGAATTGGGAAAGGTAAATCTGCAGTGTAGTACAACATTTTTCCACGGGAATAAAATATCTCTCTGCCCCCTGCCCATAATTTTTTTTCAAGATTGTCCTGGACCAAAATTTCCTCGTGGGTCATTTCTCTATTGCAAAACACCCAGGAAGCCTTTACCTGATTGGATATTTCGGAAATGATGTCCTCCGGTATTCCTGTTCTAACGATCAATTCACTCCCCAATTCACGGAGGTTTTTCCGAAGGTTTTCTACTGATTCAATGATAAACTTTGTCCTAAAGAAAGCAGTCTTACTAAAGCCAAAAGCTGTTTTACCCATCATCACTCTTTCGTCGAAAACATAGACAGGCAATATCTCGTCACAACTTTTGATGGCATTGGTCAAGGCTTCATTATCGTCTAACCTTAAGTCATTTCTAAACCAAACGATGCCAATATTTTTCAAGATCTTTTTATTTGGTGTGTTTCATAATCAACAACCGCAATTCCAATTTGTTTCTTAAAGTAAAGATATAGTGAATGCAGATGGTATCGATGAATTATTAGTTATCAGGTATAAATTTCGAGGCAATGATACCGGCGGTTATGGCAACATTAAGAGATTCAGCCACTCTTTGTTGATTACCCGGAACGGCGATGCATGTTTTGGCTATTAGCATTGCAGCTTCACTTACGCCATTGCCTTCATTTCCTAAAACAATAACTGCATCCATTTTCGGTTTCCATTCATTCAAATTACTTCCATTCATATCAAGCACTACCATTCTATCATGCTGAAGGTCTTCTATGCCACCATTGGCCAGAAGTACATTGTTCATACTCCCCATAGATGCTTGTACGACTTTGGGATTGAAAAAATCCGCTGATGCCTCAGACCTGATCACACCGGCAAATCCAAACCAGTCAGCTATCCTGATTATTGTTCCAACATTTCCCGGATCCTGCACGTCATCCAGAAAAAATACAGGCTTATTTACATCCAGAATTTCTGAAACTTTGGCCCTTTTCTGAGCCAAAATCACGACTACATCTCCTCCGCTGCTGAACATTCCGCATTGGGCAACATCCTGATTTGAGCCGATGTGAATTTTGTCATCAAGGCCTTTTATCAGCACCTTATCTGCCATATCCAGCCACTGCTCCGTTGCCAATATCGCCTCCACCTCGTATTTTCTCCACTTCAGAAACTCGTGGACAGATTTGTGACCCTCGACCAAAAAATTATTATACTTTTGCCTGTACTTGGAGAGGTGCAATGAGCGTACATACTTAAGTTTGTTTTTGGATAAAGGTTGCATATGACATTAAAAATATTGCGGGCAAATCTGCTACTGTCTACACTTGTATTTTTTTGTGCGTGCAATTCTACTAAATATCTGGGTGAATCCGAAAAACTGGTCACTTCTTCAAAAATAAAACTACTCGACGAAGGTCCTTCCGCTAAATTTTTATCACTTGAACTTGAATTGGAATCCTTTGTGATCCAAAAGCCAAACACAAATTGGTTTGGAGTACCGAGAGAATACATTTACCTCAGAGGCATTGAAAACAATATCGATGAGAAAGAGAAAGGACTTCGGAAATTTATTTTTACCCGCTTTGGACAAGCCCCTACCATACTTGATTCTGCCGCCATTTACAGAACAACCGACAATATGGAAGGACACCTTAAATTGTCTCGTGGTTTCTATGATGCAGATGTGACACCTATAGTCAGGATCGCTGAAAAAAAAGCGAAGATCAGATATGAGGTCATGCTCAATACCAGGTACACCATAAGTAAAGTATCCTATCTTTCTGAGGATACAGCTTGTTTAAATCTCATTATCGGAGGACGGGACAATGCCCTTATAAAAGCCGGGGATTATGTCGACGCTTCCACACTTGAGCTGGAAAAAAACAGGGTCACCAATGACCTGCAGGAGCAGGGATTTGCAGAATTTACTACCAATTACATCGATATCAAAGGCGACAGCAATGAGGTCGACAAGACGGTAGAATTGTTTTTTGAAATATTGAGACCAGCGGCAGATCGAAACCACAAGATCTACCAAAACGGCAATATTTCAGTTTATACAGATTATTATAACAAACAGGATACTTTTTCGCTTTTTGATGAAGAGATGGACGGGGTAAGGTATTTACGTGAAAACCTCTCCTGGGTTGTCCAGCCGAAACACCTGGAGTCTCAAATCTTTTTGAAGGAAGGTTATTTGTCAAGAAGGTCAGACCGGGCAAAAACTTTCAAAAAATTATCGGCTCTGAGCACCTACAAGTTTGCTGCCATCAATGCATTTCCCAACGAATACGACAGTACCTTGATCGATTACAATATCCTACTGACACCACATGATTTTAAATGGACAGGAGATATGGGGGCTGACATCTACTATTCGACAGGCGCCGCTTTTAAAAACCTATTTGGCTTTTCTCTTAATGGCCGACTTGTCAACAGAAACATGTTCAAAGGAAGTGAAGAATATTCGCTTGCTGCTGATGTAAGCACAGAGCTGAGTTTTGATAACAACCAGATCAGCAACCCCAATAAATTTGTTGTGGCCAGGACATTCAATGCTGGCCTTCAAAACAGCATTGAAATTCCGCGAATAATAAAATACACACGTCTTTCTACCCTATTCAATAAAACCGGGATTATTTCAGACAATCTATACAATGGCTTTCAGCAGGAAGCCACCTCCAATGCGACACTCGGCATCAGATTGACCAATTTTTTGAACCTATACAACATCAAATCAGCAAGAGCCTCTTTAGGGTACAAGTACAATGACGGCATCAGGCACAATGTCAGTCTTGATCAATTCGGCATCACCATCAATGATGTCACCCAAGGAGCCCTTTTTGACAGTATTCTTTGTCGCCAGTCAGAGATTTATTGCCTTAGCTTGACGGACAACCTATTCACAGGCATTTTATTCAATAATCTGTTTTACGTTTACAATCGTACCAATATATTTCCAAAAACCAACTATAGCGGAGTGTACAACCTGGAGACATCCGGACTGGAAGTGTACGGGCTCAATCAATTTTCCAATTTGTTGACCGGCGGAAACAAAGTTTGGAGTCTATTCAATGACAGATTTGAATTTTCCAAGTTCATCAAACTCGAGCTCGACAATCGGTTCACGACCAATATTGGCAAAGACCGAAGCTTTGCATGGAGATTTGATGCTGGAGCTATAGTGCCGTATGGCGACTCAAAAGTCACTCCTTATATTAGGCAGTTTTCAGCAGGCGGCCCCAACAGTTTGCGTGGATGGCTGCCGAGACAACTTGTGGGAGGTGTCGTAGATACCACCATTCAGACCTTCCCCTACTATCAGGGAGACATCAAACTGGAAGCCAATGCAGAATTCAGGTTTGATATGTTTTGGCTGGTGGAAGGTGCCCTTTTTGTCGATGCGGGAAACGTGTGGCAAATCAGTAATAATTCAGAGCCCGAAGCGCGATTTACCCGGGACTTTTACAAACAAATAGCAGTTGCAGGCGGCTGGGGACTGAGACTCGATTTTGGGTATTTTTTGATAAGACTTGACTTTGGATACAAACTCAGGAATCCTTACCCTAATGAAGCCACTGGAGCATATTGGCAAAATTGGGGGAATATCCGCAAACAGAGACTTGGCAATCCACAGGTTGGCATCAATTATCCTTTTTAATGCTTCGATCATTGTTTTTGAAAACCGTTTCCACAAAATTTATGTTCGCCACATGCTTTTCGCATCAATGTTTTTATGGCACCTCCATCTTGTAAGGCTATTGTCCTTCAATGAAACTTGACACAGTGCTTAAGATGGCTTACTTTTGCTGAAATGAAATATCTCATCCTCCTCATTTCTTTTTATTGTTTTATTGCGCCATCTGATGCCAGTCCTGCTCATCAGGAAAAAGACACTACTGTATATCTATTTTTACTCCATGATTGTGTGATTTGTCAATCCTATGCTCCAAGCCTTGAAAAAATACATCAGGAATATAAAGATCGGTTTGATTTTGTTGCCGTCTTTCCAAATTTCATTTCTAAAAAACCGGACATCGAAACATTCATGAAGGAAAATGGTCTCAACATGACCACGAAAACAGATTATTTCAAAGGCTTGACGAAAAAATTAGGTCTTGAAGTCACACCGACGGCCGTGGTCTTTGATGAAGTGAATGAAGAAATTTTATACTTCGGAAGGATAGACGATGAATTTGCCTCACTTGGTGTCAGGCGCTCAGTGGTCAAAGAATTTGACCTCTTAAATGCGCTCAGAGGATTATCCAGCAAAAGTGATTATGTAAAAAGTACTAGCCCCGTCGGTTGTTTTATTAACTTTGGAGAATTAAAATACTAACATGAAATATAGATTGCTCAATGCATTGCTTTCCTTTTTGATGGTGCTGATCATCACGCACGTAGGCATTGGTCAAATTACATATACCAAAGACATAGCCGGAATAGTATATAACAAGTGTACTTCATGCCACCGTCCCGGAGAAATCGGTCCATTCCCTATGACTAGTTATGATGAAGTAAAAGGACGTGCAGGCACCATAAAATATGTCGTTTCTAATAGGTATATGCCACCATGGAAGGCCAATTTTGAATATCAACATTATCTGTCTGAAAACTATTTGACAGATGAAGAAATCAAGGCCATTTCGGATTGGGTCGATGGAGGAATGCCATATGGGAACGCCTCAGAAGAGCCACCATTGCCCATTTTTCCTGATGGATCTTCGTTAGGAAAGCCTGATCTTGTGCTTTCATTCTCTCAATCGCACGTACATAAAGGCAATCGCCGCGATGAATACAGATATTTCGTTTTGCCGACAGGGCTGACAGAAGATAAAGTTCTGAAAGCCATAGAACTGAGAGCCGGAAATAAAAAAATCGTACACCATGCTTTGTTTTTTGAAGACACCAATGGCAAAGCAAGGCAGTTTGATGCCAAAACACCTGAATATGGTTTTGAAGGAGTTTCAGGATTTACGAACGACGATGTCATTTTGTACAATCAATATCCCGGTTATGCTCCGGGACAAAAGCCATTATTTTTCCCCGATGGCATAGGACAAAAATTATCCAAGGGCAGTGATCTTGTCCTTCAAATCCACTATGCACCAACCTCCACAGATCAGCTTGATTCCACTACGGTCAATATATTCTTTGCCAAAAAAGAAGAGAAGGTTGAACGAATGGTCGATGACGAAATCATGCTGCCTTTCCATCTGGTCACAGGTCCATGGTCCTTTGTAATATTTGCAAACACCAAAAAGACCTTTGAAGGGAGAATGACCATTCTGGAAGATCGCTCACTGATGGGTATCTTTCCTCACATGCACATGTTGGGCAAGTCCTGGGAGGTCAGGTTGGAAAAACCAAATGGCACCAAAGAAAATCTAATCAAAATAGACAATTGGGACTTCAACTGGCAGTCCAATTACTACTTCAAAAAGTACATTGTTGCACCAAAAGGCTCTGTCATCATTGCCAAAGCCACGTACGACAACACCAAAGACAACCCCGTAAATCCAAACAATCCGCCCAAGAACGTATCCTGGGGTGAAAACACCACCGATGAAATGTTTTATCTACCCATATTATCTGTCCCTTATCAAAAAGGGGACGAAAACATCGTATTCGACGAACAGACCACACCAACTATAAATTCAGGGTTCATCGCTCCACAAATTGACCTGACTCCCAACCCTGTAAATGCAGGAGAATTGCTGGAAATCAAATTTAGCCTGGACAGGGGGCAGCCGGTCAATATTCACGTATTTAACAACAACGGAAAATTGATCAGGAGTTTGAGGGATGGAAGTTATTATGCAAGAGGTGTCAACTTTACTCACCTTTCCACCAGTGGTCTTACACCGGGAATTTATCATCTGAGGCTGGCGACTATTGAGGGTCAGACTGTCAAACCATTTATTGTATTGTAGGGCAAATAATCCTAAGGTAAGTTTAAGTCCACAGACAATTTATTTTGTGATCTTTTCTCAGATAATTATGCAGATTGGTCACATCATCTTATAATTGGTGCATTATTGATCAAATCATAAAGCACCGTAAATGATAACGACACTCGACATTGTTGTATTTGTCCTGTACATCTTGCTGATTGTAGCTTTGGGACTATACATGTCGCGCACCAAAGGAGGCGCAGAAAAAACCGCAGAAGATTATTTTCTTGCCAGCAAAGCTCTACCATGGTGGGCCATTGGTACTTCGCTGATTGCCGCCAATATCTCAGCTGAACAAATGATTGGTATGTCAGGCCAGGCATTTGGCATGGGTATAGCCATTGCCAGTTATGAATTGATGGCTGCAGCAACCCTGATCATCGTGGCCAAGTATTTTCTTCCGATTTTCATTGAGAAACAATTGTTTACAATTCCTCAATTTGTAAAAGAAAGATACAGCGACGAGCTGAAGACCATACTTGCCATTTTTTGGTTGTTTTTATTCACATTTGTCAACTTAAGTACAGTACTCTTACTGGGAGCCATGGCGCTCGATACCATTATGGGTACAGGTGATGGCAGTTATCTCTATTTTGGTATCATAGGTCTTGCCCTGATCGCGGCAGGTTATTCTCTGTACGGAGGACTTACTGCTGTGGCATGGACAGACGTGGTGCAAGTGGTCTTGTTGATTTTTGGTGGAATAATTACCACATATCTTGCATTTACGCATGTAACTCCGTCAGGCAATTTTGGAGACGGAGTGAGTCATGTGCTGGACAAGTTGCCTGAAAAATTCCATATGATTCTATCCAGAGATCACCCGATGTACAAAGAACTCCCTGGTATTGCTGTCCTTGTTGGAGGCATGTGGGTAGCCAATTTGTATTATTGGGGTTTTAACCAATACATCATTCAAAGAGCCCTGGCGGCAAAAAACATCAAAGAGGCACAAAAAGGTTTGTTACTTGCCGGATTTTTGAAGATTTTGATTCCGTTCATAGTCGTACTTCCGGGAGTTGCTGCTTACATGTTTTATGCTGGAGGTGAAGGCACATCTGTCGTTGCTGGAGTATCTGATGCACTAAGAGTCGACAATCCACCTTTCCAGGCCAATGACAATGCTTATCCGTGGCTCATCAAAAACCTCATTCCTTCAGGATTCAAGGGTTTGGTTGTTGCTGCCCTTGCCGCAGCCATTATATCTTCCCTGGCGAGTATGATGAATTCGATTTCCACCATTTTCACCATGGACATCTTCCAGCAATACATCAATAAGAACGCAAGCTCCAGACAGACCGTAAACATGGGTAGAATTTCTGCAGCTGTAGCCCTAATCATTGCTATGGTCATTGCTCCATTACTTGCCAATGGACGAGGAATATTTAATGTGATTCAGGAATATACTGCTGTGGTGAGCCCGGGAATTCTGGCCGTATTTATCATGGGACTTTTCTATAAAAAAGCAAATTCCAGAGGAGCCATCATCGGAGTGCTTGTTTCAATTATCCTGGCGCTTGGGCTCAAATTTTCAGGATTGAATTTGCCATGGATGCACGAAACGGGTATCGTATTTGTCACCACCTTGCTTTTGATTGCAGGTATCAGTCATCTAACCGGACAAGGAAAAGATGATCCCAACGCAATTCAACTGTCATCCAGCACTTTCAAAACCAGTGGAACTTTCAACATTATGGCCTTCACCATTTTGTTGATCCTGGCCTTTATTTATGCACTATTCTGGTAGTATTTTCAAGGACTTGAGGTAGATATCTGCCAGTTCATTGAGACTTCTTTCTACTGAAGAATAGACCAATGCAGCATACATTTGATCGGGTTTCAATTTGATGATTCCTTTGATCGACTGCAGCTTCTTCTTGTCCATCAATCTGAATATGATGGTGGGGAGGCCATGAGGGTCATAGCTTATTTCTTTATAAATGACCGGAGAATGGTTGACTCGTGCCACGTCATTGAGTGCATTGAGCAAGCTCTCTTCCATGGACTCAAGACTGTCAAAGTCATAGATGGCTTCGGGATAAGTCACGACATTGAGTATATACAAGGTATTGGGGTGGGATTTGTCTGTCTCAAGGCTCAGGCTTTCGTTGGTGACATTCCCAATGGGCGTGATGATGGTTTTTTCTGTATACTTAAAATCGCCCGGAACAGAAATCTCAAATCTGTCCTGAAGGTCACGGTATTTTACAAAGTCGTTCTGCGAAATTGCTGTATTTACAATTAGGGCTGAAAAAAAGAAGAGAAATAAGTGCTTCATGAAAAAATTTCTGCGGTGCAATTTAGGATTAAACGTCCTCGAAGTCAAATCGTGTGTTAAGAAGATCACAAAATGACTAAATGGGAGAATAAGGTTTCGGAATTACTACCGCAAGCAAAAATCCCCTTCTTTTGAAATTTGCAGAAAAATAAAAGAGAAAGCAATTATTTGATTTCACCTTTCAGATATTTGGCAATGGCTTCAGACTTACCATTGACATGAAGGGTCTGGTACAATTTTTTAATATGGCTTTTTACTGTCTCAACAGATAAATAGAGTTGCTCTGCGATGTCGGAATATTTTTTCCCCTCTGCAAGTAATTTTAATATTTCTCTTTGCCTGTCTGTCAGCATGGTTGCCTTGCTTACCATACCTCCCATCAAATAGGTTACAATTTCACGGGCAATTGATGGCGACATGTAAGAACCACCGGCTTTTACAATTCTTATTGCTTCAACAATGCCCAGTAGACTGGTTTTTTTTGAAATGTATGAGCATGCGCCAGAGCACAATGCTTTTACGACCACCTGCTCTTCCTCGTAGGTGGTCAGCATAATGATGTCTATTTCAGGGTTTAATTCCCTTATTTTAGGGATGCCTTCCAATCCCGACATACCGGGAAGTCCAATATCCAAAAGAACAATATCAGACCCTGACAATTGATGACGCTGCTGTAAAAGATAATCTTCAACTGTGCCAGAAACGAGATTTACAGTCATATCATTCTGGTACTCGATATATTTAATGAGGTTCTCTTTGATCACCTTATTGTCTTCAACGATGTCTATTCTGATCTCCATCATTTTTGAGATTAAAATGTTAGCCTAATTTCAAAACCATCACTAGTATCTATTTTTAGGTCGCCATTGATACTCAGGGCTCTTTGTCTCATATTGCTCAAACCCAGACCATCTGATTTGGTATTTGAAATTGTATGACCGTTGTCACAGATATGCAGCGTATAACTGCCATTTTCCCGGAAGAAACCAATGTTCACTTCATCCGCATCTGAATGTTTGATCACATTGGTAATGGCCTCCTTGAAAATAAAATAAACATTTTGTCTAATGTGTGGAAGAATTTGTTCATCTCCAATCACATTGTTTTGTTCGAATTTATAAGCAATATTTTTTAACTGAAATTGTTGCTCAGCAAAAGAACGCATTCGATCAATGAGGTTCTCAAATTTATCTTTGCGTGAATCTATGAACCAGACCGTGTCCCTCATTGTTTCCATGGCTTCTCGGCTCATGGCACTGATTTCTGTCAGGGATTCTTTTTGGTCATCACTGGCATGCAAAGCCAAAATCTCACTTTGCATCGAAAGCCCGGTAAGAATGGATCCAACATCATCATGCAAGTCAGCGCTGATTTTATTTCTTAGCATCTCCAGTTCCTGATGCTGTTTTATTTTCCTGGTGAAAGAATTTCTGTAATACGCGACCCCTATTGCTGCACCTCCGATGGCCATTAAAAAGACCACCCAGGCCTTTTTGTACCATATCTCAGATTTGTTGATCGGCAAGGCGTAAAACGAAGAAGCCTCTTCTTTAAGTCCCGTTGAAGCTTTTATTTCCAAAACAAAACTCCCTGTAGGTAAACCATTTAACTCAATGGTACTTTTGGTGTCGTACTCAGACCAGATATCAGATTGCCCCTTCAATCGGTAACTGTAATAAACTGCATCATTGAATTCCGGTAAGCTCAGGTTGACTTCAAGATAATTTTCATATGGATTTAAGGAGAGCGAAGAAATACTATCCAGGCCTGCACAATGGTGATGGCGCGAATTTTTGCGATAATCATACGTAGACAAGCCCACCAATTTGATATTTGGCAAACTATCAACATCTCTTCTGAATTCAACTTCTTCGGGTTTGAATGAATATAGCCCATCTGTACTTCCAATGTAAAAGCGTCCTTCTGACGATTTAAATGCCGATCCTCTATTGAATTCAGGCTTGCTGAGGGGGTGATCTTTTTCAAGATTGTAGAAGGTTCTTGAAGCCAAATCATATCGCACCAGTCCATGGTCGGTTCCCAGATAGAGTCTGCCCACTTTGTCATAAATGATTGAAAATATCTTTCTGTTGGACACCAAACCGTTGCTGCCCGTAATCGGATTTTTATAAATGTTGATTTTCTTTGTTTTCAAGTGCAATACACCCAATCCTTCTTTACACCCAAACCAAAGTTCATCGCCTATGATCTCCAAATCTGTCACATTATTGTCTACCAGTCCAAGTTCCCGAGCAGTAAATTTTTGCAATAACTTACCCTGCTTTGTCATTTCAATCAGTCCCTGGTCTGTCGTACTGATCCAGAGACTTTGTGTTGATGGATCACCCGTCATATCGTTCATTTCAGATATATTTTGGCCATCCTCATTGAGGATTGCCCGGTCGAGCTCATGAGTAGCAATCCTTTTCCCTTTAAGATCATAAACATGAAGTTGATTATTAAACCACGGGAACAACCACAATGTATCCTGGTGGAGGTATTGAGTGCAATGTTTTCCGAATTTATTCAAGCCGACAAATTCATATTTGCCATTGGAAAGATTAAGGTCGATGTTGTTCCAAAGCAAATGGTCATTCCAGATGTTCAGGCTATAGGTAGATATGGCATTACTCACCAATGAAGGGGGTAGTTTAATGGGCACGAAACCCGATGAAGAAATAGATTTTCTGGATAAGCCTGTATAATAGCTGGCATAAACATTTTTCTCTTTATCCTCAGCCAATGCTCTGAAACTCAGCAACTGCGATGTTTTATTCACAGGCACCACTGATTCGAGAAATTGATTTGAAAACTTTCTTTTCAGCACATAAACATCTCTTTGATTGCACATCAGCATTGCCTTGTCCCTCCGTTGGAAAAATTTTACGAACAATGCACCAAGGCTACCGGGAGATTCTTTTTTAACGACATCTAAAAATTCTTGTGATAAGTCCTGTATGGTCCGATTTTGCATGTCAACTACAAACAGTGAAAGATTGTCGCCAAAAAAGAATTTATCTTCTAAAAAATAAAAATATTCCCCCTTTCCGATAAATGATGGAGGCATTTTGAAGTAAGGACGGAAATCACCTTTTGCTTCATCCCACATGTTGATCGTGTTGGTCTTTAGGTCAAAATAATAAAAATCACGACCTGCTGCATCCTCCATGATGTAACGAAGGTTGAGCCTGACCGAAAATACTTTTTCGGTTTTTCCATCAATATCCACCCTGACGATTTGAGTTTCGGTTACTATCCAATGGTATTTTGCGGAAACATAAAACATGTATGGTGTGGCGGACAAATCCATTTCCATGGAATAAATTTTTTCAAACTTATTACCTGAATTGCGCCAGATTCCAATTGAATTTTTGAGGTAATCGGAAGTACACAGATATATATTTCCCGCTGTATCATTCGAGCTGAATGCAATTTTGTCATCATCAATGTCGCCTGGTAATATGCTGGATACTACTTTTCTTTTTTTGACATCAAAAAAATGAAAACTCGAATGACCTTCATCAAAACCCATTATGTGCTTATCTTTCTGAAGCAACCTGTACGTTGGTAAGATGTTTTTTGATGCTGTCAATTTATATTTTTCGTCAATGTTGGTATAAGTTATGATACCATTGCCGTCGAAAGCAGATAATCCATGCTCGGATGAAATCCAGATGTATCCAAAATTGTCTTCCATGATGCCATTCAGCTTACCGATATCTTCTTTAATATTCAGGTTAACCCGTTCAACGAGATATTGTGACTGAATAAATTTGAATTCCTGACTCCATCCAATCTGGATAAATAGCAAGCAAATTGAAAAGGAACAGAGGATGCGCATGTATTTGGATTGACAATCCAAATATACATCAATTCCAATAGGACTCAGCCTCCTATATTATCAATAACTTTTGCTGGAATAATTACGATTTTCATTGGTTTTACTTATGAAAATTGTTTTTGATCAAAGTCTCCAGTTCAGCCAATTTAGATTCAATACCAGTCAATTTGGCTTGATTTGCACTCATTTGTTCTTCCAGTGACCTGACCTTTGCTTTTTCAGCTGTAATGATTGCCTGTTGTTCCTTCAATGCATTGATAAGCACAGGCACCAATGCATTGTAACTTACAGACAATGTGCCATCTTCATTGGTAGAGACAGCCTCTGGCAAGACTGCTTTGACTTCCTGGGCAATTACACCTAATTCCTTGGGGGTATCATCTGCTTTTGTTTTGAATCTGTAAGCATAACCGTTTAGTGCCAAAACTTTTGACAGGCTGTTGTTGATGGGCTCGATGTCTTTTTTCAATCTCGCATCAGAGGAAACGGCACCACCTGTTCCATTGAATGAAAAGACTTTACCGTCACTCAATATTGCTAAAACTGAATTGAAATCTGAAGTACCTCCTGTGGCATACATCAGGACTGCGGCTGTGCCTGGATCATTTTCAATCCTAATGTCTCCACCGCCGAATAGATTCAATCCAAGCCCATCACCGGCATTGATTTTTAAACTTCCGTTGACCTGCAATTTTTTACTATCGAATTCCCCATAAACGAGGGCGTTATCAGCATCATGATTTTCATTATGGATATACAACTTATTGGATCCCAATTCATTATACCCTGCGCTGTATCCAATGAACACATTCCCATTGCCTGCTGCATTGTTAAAACCAGCAGTTGAGCCGATTATAGTGTTTTTATTTCCAGAAACATTGTTAAAGTGGCTTTTAAATCCAATTGCTGTATTCTCAGATCCTTGGGTATTGAAAAAAAGAGATTGTGTACCGAAGGCTGCGTTTGAATTTCCTGAAATGTTATAAAAAAGCGACTTGAATCCGGAGGCAGCATTAAAAAAGCCACCTGAATTTGAATAAAGGGCTTGGCTGCCCATTGCTTCATTTCCAAATCCTGTTGTGTTTGAATAAAGGGCTTCGAATCCAATTGCAGTATTTTCATAACCGCTCGTGTTGGAAAAAAGTGTCTTACTTCCCATAGCTGTATTTTTTACGGATTGAAAAAATTCAGTTGATCCTAATCCGTTAAAAAATAGAGCGCTATCCCCCACTGCTACCAAATTGCTTTTGTTTACATTAGAAGCTAAAGCATTAACTCCAATGGCAATATTAGAATTTCCCGTTTGATTTAAGCCTAAGGCATAGCTGCCAACTCCCACATTGTTATTTCCCACAGTATTATTACCAAGAGTTCTCTGACCATGGGCTGTATTATTAGAACCCGTATTATTGTTATACAGAGAACGGTCACCCATGGCTACATTGAAGCTTCCTGATGTATTGAAACGAAGAGAAAAATACCCATTTGCAGTATTGTTACTGCCGTCTATATTGCTTAAGAGAGCTTGAGCACCCACAGCCGAATTGTTGTGTCCAACCGAATTTATGTTAAGAGCAGCTGATCCGACTGCAACATTATTATTACCCTCCGAATTGCTCCTAAGTGCACTGGCCCCGATTGCAGTATTAAAACCTTGCCCTGTGCTGTTTAACAAAGCCTGGGAGCCAAAGGCGGTATTAAAACTGCCATGTGTGTTGCTGTAAATTGCCTGGAATCCGACTGCTGTGTTGTTTGACCCTGTAGTGTTGGAAAACAAAGATTTACTGCCTATTGCGGTATTGTTATTTGATTCAAACTCAATTAAAAAAGCACCTAAACCATTGTTATATAAAGCACTATCACCGACAGCAACAAGATTGCTTTGATTTGTAGTCTTGGATAGTGCAGAAATCCCAATGGCTACATTACTGAATCCTGTTGTGTTTGCAACCAAAGCCGCATAACCCTGAGCTGTATTTCCCGATCCGGAGATGTTGTTGGCCAAAGATCCGGCACCTATAGAAGTATTGTTATATCCAATATTATTGTTTCTTTGAGATTGTAAGCCAATGGCCGTATTGCTGCTACCGGTGGTATTCAAAAATAATGACTGCATTCCGACGCCAACATTACCTGTTCCTGTTGTAACAGCATTTAGGGCAGTCCTCCCTAATCCAGTATTATTGAAGCCCAATATTCCCACTTTTTCATTATTTCTCTTCAAGATCACGTCCTGATTGTCGGTGGTACCCATAAAATGTGTGGCGGGATTGGTGCCGGAATTTCCCTGGAGTCCCCAACCTTCACCAACCTTTTCCCACTTAATGCCATTGCAGAAATAAAAACCGGGGATGACATTATTGGGTGCTGCCCCACTGGTTGCTGTATTATATACCATCATGCCTGCTACAAAATTGGTCATGGGCGATGCAGAGTTTGTTGCCGTCAATGCAACTCTGGGAATAAGTACACCTTTGGAGGAGGAGGTTATGTCCAGAACAGCATTGGCATCTGGGCTTGAAGTTCCGATGCCTACATTCTGTTGAGAAAACAAGTATATGGGCAAGGCCAGGGCAACCAGGCATAAACTTATTTCGCGTAAGGTTTGGCGTGCATTCATGACAGTGAAATTTATTCGCGAATGTATGCCCGGATCAAAGGCTGTACATCCCCCAAATGGGGGTTTTGTGTTTTAATATTGAAAGAAAAAACAACATTCCTACAGCAACCTGGCTCATTGTATTTATTGTCTCAATTTTGTGGGATATAGTTTTACCTTTGCGGCCCACCTATAAATAAAAAATCATGTCATGTGAATTGTGTAATCAAGCCCAGGGAAACGAATCATTCACAGTCGCACCCAGTGAAATAAGCATCAATATTTGTGCAGACTGTCTCGCAGCTATGGACGACCCAAAAGAAAATGTCAATCACTGGCGTTGTTTGTCAGAAAGCATCTGGTCTGAAAAAGAAGAAGTAAAAGTGGTGGCCTACCGGCTGCTTGGCTCACTCGAAGGAATAAACTGGGCCGATGATCTGAAAAATTCGGTTTATCTGGATGACACGACGCTCAATTGGGCAGAAAATGTTGATGTCCAGCTGATCCACAAAGACAGCAATGGCAACGTGCTGGAAACCGGTGACAGTGTCACTCTCATCCAGGATCTCAATGTCAAGGGCGCCAACTTTACTGCCAAAAGAGGAACCATGGTCAAAAAAATAAGGCTGGTTGAAGACAATGCCGGACAGATCGAAGGCAAGGTGGAAGGTCAACAAATTGTCATTTTGACCAAATATGTCAAGAAAGCATAAGAGCCATTCGACTTGCTGATCAATAAAGAAAATCAGAGCTTTGTAAAAAGATTTTCATTGGCTCTGAATGGCTAATATAGTGGTCCGGCTCAATGGATGAAAAATTATCAACAACCATTCGTATAGCATTTTGTTTGTATATTCGATTAGACTTTAGTTTGTACTACAATGATAGGATGGAATTTTACCGGTTTTCAATCATCGTCTGAAGGGAAAGCACCTTTTGAACAGTTGCTCGATATTTTTAAAGAGCTGTTGTTGCACACTTCAGGCAACGTCAGAGAGGCTTTGTCATGGCTCACTCAACTTGACAAGCAGTACAAGCTGACTGACCCATCTTATGGTGTTGCAGACTTCATACAAGATCTCATAGACAAGGGATATATTGGCCAGCAGGATCAGGCCTCAGGAGGAAAATTTGTTCCCACCTCAAAGATGGAAATCGCTTTGAGGCGCAAAGCATTGGATGACATTTTTGATCAGTTGAAAAAATCAAAAAGAGGCCAGCACATCACAAAAAACCCCGGGCAGGGAGATGAATTCACCAGTGAAATGAGGCCTTATGTTTTCGGTGACAAACTCGACAATATAGCGATTTCAGAGACCATCAAAAACGCACACATCAATCACGGCATTGATGACTTTAAAATCACACACGACGATCTGACCGTTCATGAAACATTCTTCCAGTCGCAGACCAGCACGGTACTGATGATTGACATTTCTCACTCTATGATTTTATACGGCGAAGACAGAATTACTCCAGCTAAAAAAGTAGCGATGGCATTGTCTGAGCTCATCATCACCAAATACCCAAAAGATACGCTGGACATCATTGTTTTTGGCGACGATGCATGGGAAGTGCAAATCAAAGACCTTCCCTATCTGGAAGTTGGTCCTTACCATACCAATACTGTTGCGGGATTGGAACTGGCCATGGAAATCCTTCGCAAAAGAAAAAACCCCAACAAACAAATCATGATGATCACAGATGGCAAGCCCACCTGTATCAAAAAAGGAAAAAAGTATTTCAAAAATAGTTTTGGATTGGACCGCAGCATCGTCAACAGGACACTTGCCCTGGCAGTAAGATGCAAAAAGATGCACATCCCGGTCACCACTTTTATGATCGCCAGAGACCCATATCTGGTCAATTTTGTTGATCAATTTACCATGGCCAACGGAGGTAAGGCGTTTTACAGCTCCTTACAAGGTCTGGGAGAATTTGTCTTCATGGACTACAAAACCAACAAAAGAAAACTCAAAAGATAAAACACAACACTGTATGCAGATAGAAAAAATCGATACCCTTGGCCGCCTGAAAGAAGCGGGGTATGTATCGCTTTCCATCAAGGAAGAAATGCGTAAAAACCTCATCAGCAAACTTCAGAAAGGTGAAGTTGTATTCCAGGGGATCAAAGGATTTGATGACACCGTCCTTCCGGATTTGGAGAGGGCCATACTTTCAAGACACAGCATTTTGTTGCTGGGATTGCGCGGTCAGGCCAAAACCAGAATAGCCAGACTGCTCATTCACCTGCTGGATGAATTTATTCCGGTGGTAGAAGGCTCAGAGATCAACGACGATCCTTTACACCCATTGTCTAAATTTGCCAAAGACCTTATAGCAGCGAAGGGAGATCATACTCCCATTACCTGGTTACACAGGTCAGAAAGATATGTGGAGAAACTGGCCACACCAGATGTGTCTGTTGCAGACCTTATCGGTGACATCGACCCAATCAAAGCTGCCAACCAGAAACTGGCCTACTCAGATGAGGGTGCGATACATTATGGACTGGTGCCGAGAGCCAACAGAAGTATTTTTGTCATCAATGAGTTGCCCGATCTTCAACCGAGGATACAGGTGAGTTTATTCAATATTCTCCAGGAAGGCGACCTGCAGATCCGTGGTTTCAAACTCAGACTTCCATTGGATGTAGAGTTTGTATTCACTGCCAATCCTGAAGATTATACCAACAGGGGTTCAATCATCACCCCTTTGAAAGACAGGATCCAGTCTCAGATTCTTACGCATTATCCGAAGACGCTGGACATCGCTAAAGAAATCACAAGAGCTGAAGCCAATCTGCATCCCTTGCAAAGAGAGGCTGTCAGTATACCGGAGATCCACCGTGACTTGTTGGAAAACATGGTCATCAATGCCCGCGAAAGCGAATACACCGACGAAAAATCGGGTGTCTCTGCCAGGATGAGCATCACTGCTCTTGAAAATCTGGTAAGCAGTGCCGAGCGAAGAATGATCCTCAACAATGAATCTTCAACTACCACCAGGCTTTCTGACTTTTGGGGGGTTATACCCGCCATCATTGGAAAACTTGAACTAGTGTATGAAGGTGAGCAGGAAGGGGTCTACAATGTAGCCATTAAGCTCCTGGATCAGGCGATCAAATCGACCTTCAATGCCCATTTCCCCAATCCGGAAAAATCTGGTAAAAACGGGGATCCTTACGGTGCGATCAAAATGTGGTTCCAGGATGGCAATGAAGTCAACCTTTTGCTGGCATCGTCGGATAAAAACTATGTGAAAACACTGGAATCCATCCCGGGGCTTTTGAGACTGGTGACACAACGCATAACTGACAAGTCGCTCCATGTACCTATGATGGAAATTGTGCTGCATGGCCTGGCCCAATACAATGTAATAGGCCGCAACTACCTGGACAATACCCTATCCTTCAAAGATCCGATTTCAGACATCTTCAATATGGATGAAGACGAGGACGATGAAGATGACTATAGATAAATGGTGATTACACCTTCGCATTGAAGTCCGAAGGAATTGGCCCTGTCTTTTTCAAATGTAAACGCAGACCATTTCTTTCGGACTTTAAACAAATTTTACTCAATCCTTCCTGCTCAGGGTACAGCTCGATTGAAAGCCCCATTATTTCGGAGAAAAATGAATCTTTTCTGAACCATCAGTCCTCAGTAATTTCTTATTTTCATAAAAAATAGTGTGAAATTAAGCCAGAAAAAACCCTTCCATTGTTTGTGAGATTAAGGTTTTATATTATATTACCCTGTATTAACCACCCTTTGTTGACATGGAAGAAAACAGCCTCAATGAAAGTTCGGTTTCTAGCAGCCGTTACAAATTCAAAGAATTAAAGGTTTACAATTCGGTAGAATGGCTGTACGACAATAGAAAAAAGTACAGACAGGTCTATGACCGGATGGAGACAGATTATATATATGTTGAGCTTTCATTGTTCAACAAGTATTTTGATATTGACTCATGGGATGTCGACATCGTCTTCCGGTGTTTTGATGTAAGCAAGCCACAGAAACCCATTTGCAACCTCACCTTTAGAAAAAAAATCAGCAAGTTCGACCCTATTGTATACATCAGAGAAGGCTGGGGCAACAAAAAAGAAGGTTCATTCTGGAAAAAAGGAACCTACTATTGGCAAGCCTGGGTCAATGGTGAAATGATTGGCACCAAATACTTTTATATTGAAGACAGCGGTCTGACCAATTTCAGCCCTGAACAATATGCCCGAATCAATTCGATGAAGTTTTACGAAGGACATTACGATGAAATGATGACTGTCCCAAGAAACTACCTCATTGAATTTGACATAGAAGAAACCAAGTACATTTTTACAGAGTGTGTCTTTCAAAATCAACTCAGGTCCCGTGAATGGCATTGCGAAGTCATCCTCAGGTATTACAACGAGGCGGGTGAACTCAAGGCTTCCACAACCAGGCTACAACTGGTCAAACCCGAAGAAGAAGAATTTTCCATCCTTGCGGGATACGGGGCCAACACTCCCGGATCATGGCACAGTGGCAAGTATCGTGTGGAGCTATCCTTCATGAATAAAATCATAGCCATCAGCAGCTTTGAAGCTTCCAACAAGCAAGTCAAAGGTGTGCCCGTCGTACTTCTGCCGGACACCAATCAGCTCATCCCCAAAAAGATCCTTCAGGAAAACAATGGCAGTTTCGAAGAAGTACTCCGCCAGTTGCACGATTTGGTAGGGCTCGAGGCGGTGAAGCAAAAGGTGTTGGAACACGCTCAGTACCTCAAGTTTTTGAGATTGAGGGCCGAGAAAGGATTTGAAGAAAACGATCAGTTTGAAATACATTCTGTTTTCATGGGCAATCCGGGAACAGGCAAGACAACAGTAGCCCAACTTATGGGAAAAATTTATCAGCGCATGGGCTTTTTGTCCTCGGGCCATGTACATACCGTTGACCGGTCAGATCTGATAGGTGAATACATAGGACAGACTGCTCCGAAGGTTAAAGAAGCCATCAAAAAAGCCCGTGGAGGCGTACTCTTCATCGATGAAGCATATGCCCTGGCTAGGTCGCCTGAGGATACCAAGGACTTTGGCCGCGAAGTCATTGAAATACTGGTCAAGGAAATGTCGGACAATGGAGAGGACATTGCAGTCATTGTGGCCGGATACCCCAAAGAAATGAAAACTTTCCTGGAGAGCAATCCAGGTTTGAAGTCAAGGTTCAAAAACTACTACGAGTTCAGAGATTATCTGCCACAGGAACTGGAAGAAATTGCCGAGGTAGTAGCCAGACGCAAACAAATTGTACTGGAAGAATCCGCAAAACAACGCATCAAGGAAATCATCGTTGAGGCTTACCGCAACAGGGATTCCAGCTTTGGCAATGCGCGATTTGTCAATGACTTGCTCGAAAAGGCAAAAATGAACATGGGCATCAGGTTGATGAAAAGCCCCAATGTGCACCGGTTTTCGGGCAAACGCCTTCAGACGGTTCTGTTTTCCGACGTCACCAGTCCTTCAGATAAACTTACAAGTTCCATTCCTAACATACCCATCGATGCCGAGTTACTCGAAAACGCCCTCAAAGAACTCGATGAACTGATAGGACTAGATGCAGTCAAACAATCGGTGAGGGACATCGTCAAAATTGTGAAATACCACAAGAGCATTGGTAAAAATGTGTTGAGTTCATATAACCTGCATACCGTTTTCATTGGCAATCCCGGCACAGGTAAAACCACCGTTGCCAGAATTCTGGCCAGGATATATAAAGCCCTGGGCATTATAGAGCGCGGTCATTTGGTAGAAACGGATCGTCAGGGATTGGTCGCGGGTTATGTCGGCCAGACCGCCATCAAGACATCAGAAAAGATCGATGAGGCCATGGGCGGCATTTTATTCATCGACGAGGCTTATGCCTTGTCCAACCCTGGCACCAATCAGGGAGATTTTGGCAACGAAGCCATACAAACCTTGCTCAAGCGCATGGAAGACGACAGGGGCAAGTTTTTTGTATTTGCAGCAGGCTACCCCGACAATATGAACAACTTCCTCAAGGCAAATCCCGGGCTTTCATCAAGATTTGACCGCATCCTCAACTTTGTGGATTACAGCAATGACCAGCTTATGGAAATAGCCATCCACATCGCATCAGAATACTCCATGAATTTCAGCTCCGGGGCCAAAAAGCAGCTCGAAGCCATCATTCAGGACGTTTATAAAGGTCGCGACAAATATTTTGGCAATGCCAGATCGGTCAGAAAACTTGTTCAAAGCATTATTCGGACCCAAAACCTTCGCATTGCCGATGAAGAGGAAATAAGTCCTAAATCCGCAAACACTATCACCATCGTAGATGTTAATAAGGCACCTAAGGGCGAAGGAGAATACCTTTACAAGCCCAAAGGAATTGGCTTCGGCAATGGATAGTAAACCTGAGCCAAGATTTAGTAAAACATCATCTACAAAAAGCATTTAAATGAAACATTTATTGATACTTACAGGCTTTCTCATGTTTGCCATCTCCTGCAAGTCACAGAAACAAGACAACAAACAAATGGGTGGAGCTGCTGAGGCTTCAACCAACAAATACGACGCCGATAATATGCCACCCTACTTCATCAACGGCATGGGCGACACCATCAAAACCATCATCAAGAGCAACGCAGTCTGGGAAAAAGAACTCGACGATGCCACCTATTACGTTATGCGCGAAAAAGGCACCGAACGAGCATTTACTAGCCCTCTCAATAAAGAAAAAAGAGAAGGTTTATTCACCTGTGCTGCATGTGGCCTAACCCTCTTCCGCAGCAATGAAAAATTTGATTCCGGCACAGGGTGGCCAAGCTTTTGGGCTGCTGCCGATGAAAACAACATCATGAAAGACACCGACTACGAAATAGGTTACGCTCGCACAGAACTCATGTGCGCCCGTTGTGGTGGCCACCTCGGCCATGTCTTTGACGACGGTCCAAAACCCACAGGTCTGAGATACTGCATCAATGGATTATCATTGAATTTTGTGAAGGCGGAAAATTAAAAACAGGCTTTTTGGCTTGTTAGCGTTTTGGCGCATTGGCCCTTTATCATTAGGGCCTTTTACTTCATTGATCTCTCGCAAAGTCGCAAAGTTCTTTTGAGTTTTAAGTTCGCACAAGGTTCTGGAGGATACTTGAATTTGTTTCAGCCATTTTCTGCGCAACTTTCTGCGGTTTCCGCGGGCAAATCTTTCATCTCTCGCAAAGCCGCAAAGTTCTTTTGAGTTTTAAGTTCGCAAAAGGTGCTCAAAGGTCTCAGCATTACTTTCCTAAAAAATCTGCGAAAATCAGCGGGAGTATCTGCGAAAATCAGCGGGAAATAAATCTCAAAATCTTCTGCGATTTCCGCGGGCAAATCTTTCATCTCTCGCAAAGACGCAAAGTTCTTTTGAGTTTTAAGTTCGCAAAAGCTTCCGCAAGTTGCTTGAATTCGTTTCAGCGATTTTCTGCGCAACTTTCTGCGATTTCCGCGGGCAAGATCTTTTCCTAATACCACTACGAATTTCTGTTGAAAATGAGCTCAAAAAATCTAAGTTTTAGCCAAAAATGTAAAAAATCGGGAAAAAAGAAGCTGACAGCTGATGACGAATAGCCAATAGCTATAAAAAAATCCCCGCAAGGACTTAAGTTTGACGACTTAAAATCAGAGCCATCATGAGATACATCCTCTTCGTACTTTTCATCTCCGCCACCTTCGTATTTTGCAAAACCAAAGCCCCTATTGTCGAAGTAACTGAAACACCTGCTGTAGCAGCCGTCGACTTTACCAGTGCCGAGAAAAACCATAAAAACTACTGCTCCGGCTGCCACGGAGAACAAATGCAGGCGTTTGTAGACCGCCAATGGAAACACGGCAGCGAGGCATCTCAAATATTCGCGTCCATCAAAAATGGCATCACCGTCGATGGCATGCCTTCCTACGACACTACCTTCACCGACGAAGAAGTCAATGAACTCGTAGCTTATATCCAAACCGGCATCGCCAATGTTGACAAGTACAAACCATCAGGCGAAAAACTCGCCGAAAACCCAAGCCCAACCGAAGAATACAGCATCCTCGTTGAGCCCGTAGTCACCGATTTGGAAGTGCCATGGAGCATTCAGGTACTCAAAGACGGCACCATGTTTTATACAGAACGCAAGGGAACGCTCACAATGGTCAAACCCGATCAAACAAAAGTAGAGATCAAAGGCGTGCCCGCTGTCAGAAACCGCGGACAAGGAGGTCTGCTGGAAGTAGAACTCCACCCCAATTTCACCTCCAACAAGATGCTCTTCCTCTCCTACTCCAAAATGAAAACCGTTGACGGCAGAGACTTGTCAACCACAGCAGTCATCAGCGCCATCCTCCAGGGCGATGAACTCACCCAGGTCAAAGAAATCTTCGAAGCACTGCCCTATCGTCCTACAACCCATCACTACGGATGCAAGCTGGAATTCGACAAAAACGGATACCTCTTCATCTCCGTCGGAGAAAGGGGATTCGAAAAAGAAAACCCTCAATTCCTTGACAATCATGGCGGTAAGATCCACCGCATCAAAATAGATGGCAGTATTCCAGAAGACAACCCCTTCGTCAATGCCCACAATGTCGTCAAATCCATCTACTGCTTCGGCAACAGAAATCCTCAAGGTCTGGCCCTCAATCCAATGACCGGAGACCTTTGGGAGAACGAACACGGTCCACGCGGCGGCGACGAAGTCAACCTCATCCTACCCGGCAAAAACTATGGCTGGCCAGTGATTTCCTACGGCATCAACTACAATGGCACCACCATCACCAACCTTACAGAATTGGAAGGCATGGAGCAACCTGCAACGTATTATGTTCCCTCCATTGCAGCCAGCGGCATGGTCTTCGTCACCAGCGACAAATTCGCCAAATGGAAGGGCAACCTCCTCGTTGGCTCACTCCGTTTCAACTACATCGACAGAGTAGTCCTCAATGGCAAAAAAGTGGAAAAGCGTGAAATCATGCTCAAAAATGTTGGCCGTCTGAGAGACATTCACCAGGGCAAAGACGGATACATTTATATAGCTACTGAAAGACCGGGCACGATTTCTAGGTTGAAAGTCAATGGATAAATGTTAATTGTTAAAGGTTAAAGGTTAAAAGCTTTTTTTTGGTTGGCGGTTAGTTTTTAGGGGGTGTTTTTCGCTTACCGAAATGGAAATTTGTTAGCGTTTAATGATTGAAAAATGAAGGGTGGCTGTGAGGGATGGAAGCTACTTTGAAATGCTGGTCTGGCTGAAAGGAGTCGAAGGCCTCAATGATCTGAGTTCCAATAGCGAAGCCAAGTATATTTTAGGCACCACATAAGTTCTTTGGAGATGTATTTGTAGTTCTTGGTGAAACGGAAGAAACCAAAAGCTATTGGCGAACACCATACGCCAATCTTGAAAACCAAATGGCAGAAGGAATTCGCAAATTTATACCAGTCTCATTTTCACAGAGGTAAAACTATTAGAATATGCTAATTGGACTGAGAGATTTGTTACATTCAAGAATATCAATTTTAGAATAATTGGCATTGATAAATTTTTAATAGTAAATGAATAAATTCAACCCACGGATACACCACCGAAGGTCTATCCGATTAAAAGGTTATGATTATACAAAGGCGGGATTGTATTTTATTACCATTTGTTGTCAGGACAGGGCGTGTATGTTTGGTGATGTGGTCAATGGGGAAATGATGTTAAATGATGCCGGTATGATGGTTAAACATGAATGGTTAAAATTACCCAATCGGTTTAAAAATATCCAATTACACGAATACGTGGTAATGCCAAACCATTTCCACGCAATTTTGGAAATCGTAGGGGCGACCCTCGTGGTCGCCCAAAATGATGAAATGAACCAAAATCATGGCATGAACCAAAATCATGGAATGAACCAAAATGATGACAATACCCAAAATCATGGCGTGAACCAAATTGACGGCAACACAGAAAAGGGGCAACCGGAAGGGTTTGCCCCTACGGATACGCACAAAAATAAAACCGTTGGTGATATGTTGGGGGCCTTTCAATCAATTGTTACGGTGGAATACATCCGGGGTGTAAAAACGTTGGGATGGGCCCCATTTAATGGCAAATTATGGCAACGAAATTATTATGAACACATCATCCGCGACGAACAATCTTATCAAACCATATCGAAATATATCATCAACAATCCTCTAAAATGGGAGGAAGACAAATTTTATTAACAACACAATTCATTAACAATAATTAAATTTTTCACTTTAGAGAAATATTTTCTAGCAGTTTGCATTTAGAATGGGATCTTCTGTTTGAAGTAAAAGTGCATGTTATCTCCTAAGTTCGAATAATTGTAGGGCTATCATTTCGTCAGGTGTCCAAATTCGGGGAGTTGTGAAATATGTATCAGGGAGGGTTTTAAGGCTGTCTCGAAGTTGGAAGAAAAGCAAGTTTCGAACTGTGTAGGAATCCGAAGAGAGGGTTATCCATTTTAAATGTTCATTTGACCTTAAGGAGTCCATGATTTCATGAATAGAGGTAAATTCCTGCATGTTAGCAATTTCATAATCAAAGGGAGGAGGAATTAGATCAATTTCTACACAATTCCACCATGACATTTTGTGATAATATAAAATATTAGATTTTTCACGCACGATAATGGTATTTCCTGAATAATATGACTGCGGCGGATGTTTAATTGGGTTCTCCCGAAACTTTTGGTTGAATTTTTCCAGGACAAAATATCCATGCTTGACTTTATCAGTTTTGCACTGGAACAAATGCATTGATAGCATAATCAAGAAAGACACAGAAAACAATAACCTGAATTTGCCAAGTAGATACGCCATCTTACAAACTCTTCATTTTCAATAAGATGTTCTTTGCAGCTTCTTTGACGCTTTTGTGGTCAAAAAATGAAAAATAAAATAGTTTAAATGATTGAAGCCGTTATACTTCCCTTGAGCTGGGGAAATTTCTGAATGATTTCGGACACCAATGGATAGGTGGATCTGCCGTATTGGTTGCTACGGCATGTTTGGTAAATTTGGGAAGTGGATATACAAAAATTTGAAATCAAAAGCTCAAAATATTTTTGAGCTATAAACAAGAGCTAATGGCTGATAGCTAAATGCTAAGAGCTAAAGCCTCCCCTCTACTTCCCACTCCCAATCCCATGCAAAAAGAACTTCCTGTAAAACAGAATGATCAATGCCACTCCCACAGAAATGCTGCTGTCAGCAATGTTGAATACAGGTCTAAAAAACTCAAATCTGTCGCCGCCTTTAAAAGGGATCCATTCAGGTAGCCTCGTGTCTACCATGGGAAAGTAGAGCATGTCCACTACCCTGCCCTGGAGAAAAGGAGCATAACCGGTACCAAATGGGACAAAGGTGGCGAGTCCGCCGTGGTAGTAGGATTCAGTGAAAATAAGGCCAAAAAACATGCTGTCCAGAATATTGCCGATGGCGCCGGCAATGATGAGCGAAAAACAGACGATGAGCCCCGTCGGCTCACCGGATTTGATCATCATCCGCAGCAGATAAATCAAAAATCCCACCATAACGATCCTGAAAATGCTGAGCAGGTACTTGCCCATGACGCCTCCAAAGCTCAAACCAAATGCCATGCCTTCATTTTCTACAAAATGGATTTTGGCCCACGATAAGCCCAAAATATCAAAGCCGCCTCCATAGGGAATATTGGTCTTGATGTATATTTTGAGGATTTGATCGACAACGAGAACTGCCAGTATGACCAGGTATGCAATGTAGGATTTGGAAAATCGCATTCAGTTTATTTTATATGGTCCGCAAATATACCATTCGGCCAATAGATTTGTGAGGAACTTTGGGCTAAATAATGTTCAAATGATCTAATTATCTAATGATCTAATGATCTAATATTGGATGACTCCTTGTTATGAAATTCTTAGATCAATGTTTGAAGGATCTAATGTTCAAATGATCTAATTATCTAATTATCTAATGATCCAATATTGGATGATTCCTTGTTATGAAATCCTTAGATCAATGTTTGAATAATCTTATTTTCAAATGATCTAATGATCTAATTTTTGTATAACCCCTGATATGGTCTATTAGCTTAATGTTCAAATGATCTAATTCTGGTAGATTCCATGTTGTGAAATCAAGAGCATAATGCTCAAAAGATTTAATGTAACAGTTTCCAGATCATCTAAATTTCAATTATTTATATATATCACAAATATGCAATATTTGAAAATGGCTTCGGAAAATTGCACCATAATTAGTTAAGATAATTTACGTAGTAAATTTCAGAATCAGATCATTGTACCTTTAGATCATTATACCATTAGATAATTATAGGATTAGATCATTATACCATTAGATAATTATAGGATTAGATCACTTCCTCACCACACTCAAAGCCAGCGCCTCCACACCTCCAAGGCTATCTACCCTGCCGAATTGCTCGAAGCTGAGTTTGTACTTGCCTACCTGGTTGAAGGCAATGTTTTCCTGTAAAAATATCGGCAATGTGCAGCTGTTGCCTCTGCATACTGTATTCTCAAGGGCAGAAGGTGTTTGCATCTCAAATGAGATGAGGTCTTCAATGAGGGTGCCGTCAGGGAAGCTCGTTTTTACCTTACAGTACAGGTTTTCAAAATGATAATTGGACTGGTCGTAAGTCACATTGAGCCTGAGGTCATACAACGGAACTGTATCCTTGACTTCAAAGTCAAAATCAATGGACTGGCCATAGGGCCAGAAATCTCCTGAAATGTTTTGGCGCTCAGCATATATTTCATCGCTGTTGCAGGACCAAATCAAACTGAGTCCGGCAATCAGCCACAACCAACTCGACAGTAATTTATGTGGGTTCAAGAAACTATGTTTTCTACTTTGCATATATGTACTTTGAATTTGGCTATTCAGGTTCTGGTTTTTGATTTTCATCGATAATGTCTTCAAGATCTTCAGGATTTCTCCTGGTATCCCAAATTATCAATATAATTATTTTTGAATCTGTGTCTTCAAAAAGTATCAAGTAGTCTCTAATACGTTTTACATAAACCCCTGAAAATCTGTTTTTCTTCTTACAAAGAGATGATCTACAATCCACTAGATTGCCTCTTTGAATACATTATTTATTTTTAATGGATAAATGTTGGATTTGTTTCTAACAAGCCAATATTCCAGAATCTCTTTCCTATCTTCCTTTGCTCTTTTGGACCAGATTATTTGTTTAACCATTGGTCAATTTCATCATCAATTTGCGCGTTGGTAAAAACTTCCCCCTTAGCAATTTGAAGTTTGGCCTCTCTAATGGCGGAAGTTTGAGATTTCGACAATACGAATGGCTCTTTCATGGTTTCAAAATCCAGGAAATCCAAAAGCTCTTCAAGCAGATAATCGTCTTGAATAGTTTCAATTTTTTTTAAGACTCTTTCTTTAAGCTCTGTTGTAGACATTCCTTTTTACTAGCTGTAACCCAAATTTACCATGTTTTCGTTTATTCACGATCATTATCTTCTATTTTCTGATCAGCATATTTCTATTGTCCTTTGAAGAAATCTTTCATCCTGTCAATAAAACCTTTGTCCTCTTTGGTGGGTTTCGGCTGGAAGTTGTCTCTGTGTCTGATGGCTTCGAGTAATCTCTTGTCTTCTGCATCCAGGACTTTTGGTGTCCAGATATTCACATTAACGAGCTGATCTCCTTTGCCATAGGCTTGTACAGACGGAAGCCCTTTGCCTTTGAGTCTGAGCAGCTTACCGCTCTGCGTGCCTTCAGGTATTTTTATCTTTGCCTTACCGTCTATGGTTGGTATCTCCACAGAAATACCCAAAGCTGCGTCGGCAAAGTTGAGGTATAAGTCGTAGATGAGGTTTTGTCCGTCTCTTGAGAAATGGTCGTGCGGCAATTCCTCAACAGTGATGAGCAAGTCCCCGGCAGGACCACCATTTTTACCGGCGTTGCCCTTGCCCCTCATGGACAATTGCATTCCGTCTTCAACGCCTGCCGGGATTTCGAGTTCGATGACTTCGTCGTCCATGACGATACCATCACCACGACATGTGCCGCAATTGGAAGTCACCATCTTGCCCTTGCCCTGGCATTTTGGACAAACCGTAGTGGTCGCCATACGCCCCATGAAGGTATCTTTGATCATCTTCACATAACCCGAACCCGAACAAGTTGTACAGGTAGAAATGCTGTTGCTGTCTTTTGCTCCTGTGCCACCGCAAGTCTTACATGAAGTCTGTTTTTTGACCTTGATTTTCTTTTTAACTCCAGCCTCGATTTCTTCGAGCGTCAGAGCGACTTTGATTCTGAGGTTGGTGCCTTTCTGTCCACCACCTGTAGATCTTCTGGTACCGCCACCAAAAAAGCTTTCGAATGGACTGCCTTCTCCACCAAATACATCGCCAAAGTTGGAGAAGATATCTTCCATGGTAAATCCGCCGGCACCACCGCTGAAGCCACCACCTCCCATATTGGGATCAACGCCCGCATGGCCGTACCTGTCGTATCGTGCTTTTTTATCTGGATTTGACAGCACCTCATATGCTTCAGCTGCTTCTTTAAATTTTTCTTCTGCGGCCTTATCGTCCGGATTTCTGTCCGGGTGATACTTCATGGCCACTTTGCGGTATGCTTTTTTGATCGCATCCGCATCTGCACCTTTATCTACTTCGAGAATTTCGTAGTAATCTCTTTTTGCCATTGGTATGTTTTATTTTCCGACCACTACCTTAGCGTAGCGAATGATTTTGCCATTGAGAAAATATCCCCTCTCAACAGTATCAATTATTTTGCCCTTCATGTCCTCATTTGGGGCTGGTATTTCTGTGATTGCTTCATGGAACTCGGGATTGAAAACCTCACCATTTGATTCCATTGCCTTAAGGCCTTTAGCTTCCAGGGTAGAAAAAAGCTTTTGATACACCAGACTTACACCTTCTGAAAAAACCTCTGTACTATTCTCATGGTCAGAAAGTTTTTTGGCTCTTTCGAAATCATCAAGCACAGGAAGTAGGGAAATGATGGTGTCTTTTGCTGCGGTCTGTCTCACATCCAAAGCCTCCTTCATGGTGCGTTTTCTGTAATTGTCGAACTCCGCAAACAACCTCAGATACTTGTCTTTTGACTCCTCCACCTGAGCCTTCAAGTCAGCTATTTCGTCAGACTGGCCTTTGTTCTCTTCTATATCTACTGTCTCTTGCTGAACATCCTCGAGTTCATTCATCTCTTCTTTTTCGTCTGTAAGATGATCCATAGTCATTTTAAATATCCTTTTTATTTCTGAAAATAAATTGTTCAATGAATTGCATGATTAAACCCAATATTAAATAAGTACCAGGTAACTTTAAAATATTATCAATTGTCTTGCCAAGTGCCAAATGCCGTCATTTTGTCAACATTTCACATGTTTTGATGGTCAAAATGTCCTGAACTTACCAATTGTCATAGTGAGTTAAAATATTTATCAAGTTGTTTGATGCTGGGATTGATGAGCAAAACCTTCCTGCTGCTGTCGATCAGATAAGTAGTTGGTATCTTTTTTACTCCGTATTCTTCTGCAATTGGAGAGGAGAAACCTCCCAACTCTACCATATGGTTGTCCCAAAACAAACTGTCCTTTGCTATGGCATGAACAGCATTTCCCTCCTTTCTTTCCAGAGCGATGCTTATAATTTCAAAATTACTGAGCGCTGTTGAATCTTTTTTGTTTTGAAAATTGCTGTACCATTTTACAAGTTCTTTGTTTTCACGTCTGCAAGAGGTACACCAGGAACCCCAAAAATGAAGCAATAAAGTTTTATCTGCGAGACTATCCAGACTGACATTGCTACCATCTATTTTGTGTAGAGCAATGTCTGGGATCACATTTCCTCTAGAATACTTTGGCAGTCTGTAGAAATAGTTACCAATGAGCGTAACTGTGAGAATGACCAATGCGAAATTTAATACCTTGGAAATCACAATGTTATTTTCATATTATAAAGTTCAAAACAGCATGAATGTTTCTTTTTAAACATGGCATTATCAGAATTTTAAGATTCTTACATATGTACCATTGATAATGTTACGCTATGAAAGCATCTGAAGTCTTTTCAATACCGACTGTCTTAAAAAAGGCCACAAACATACATTTAAATTTAAAATTGCAAACAAAAACAAATTGCAGTTCCATTATTTTATAAAATACATGACTGTAATTCAGCCATTTAAACATGCAATATATACTTATAGGTTGGATGTAACTAATTTCGACTTGGTTTTTATCTCTATTTTATTGCCACAGCAGGTAATTGCAGAAAAAAGTGAGCGTCTTTAAATTTCCACCTTACCTTTGTTATTATGAAGCTCGGTTTTTTCGCATATCTTCTTTTTTTCTATTCCTGCCTGATGGGTCAGGCCTCTGTTCCACCCGATAGTTCTGTGTCTTCTAAAGTATCTTTCTTCCAACCTAGCCCATATCTCAATAAAACCCGGTTTTATGGTATGGCTGCACTTGGGGTGGCGACTTACAGTACTGCGACGGTAGCATTGTACAACAGCTGGTACCGCGATTATCCTATGGGAGACTTTAGATTGTTCAATGATAATCGCGAATGGTTACAAATGGATAAAGCCGGACATGTTTTTTCTTCCTATTTCCAGACTGCTTATAGCTGTGATGTTGCAAGATGGACAGGTTTATCTAAAAAACACAGTTTGATCACAGGTGCTGCCATTGGCTTGCTATCCCAAACTACTATTGAAGTGATGGATGGTTTTAGTACTCAATGGGGATTTTCTATAGGAGACATAAGTGCCAATCTGGCAGGTGCAGCACTTTTTGTTGGACAGGAATGGTGGCTGGACCAGCAGATAGTATTTATAAAAGAGTCAAGTCTGCCAGTCCGCTACGATAAAAGCCACCTCAACGCGGTTGGAGGTGGAGCATACAGTACGCTTGAAAGAAGGGCGACTGAGCTTTTTGGGCCGGGCTTACTTGAAAGAGCATTAAAGGATTACAATGTGCAGACTTATTGGGCAAGCATTGACATAAAAAGTTTGACACACATAAAGGCCTGGCCTTCATGGCTGAATATTGCTTTAGGGCTTGGAGCACAGAATCTTTACGGCGGATTTGAAAATAAATGGACCGAAGGCGATGCCACATACGACCTTAATTCAGTGATGCCAAGGTATCGCCAATACTACCTCAGTCTAGACATCAACTGGAGAAAAATCCGCACCAAAAATCACCTCGTCAATGGTATTTTTAATGGTTTGAATATCTTTAAAATGCCTGCTCCAGCAATAGAGTACAGCAATAAGGAATGGAGCTTCCATCTATTGTTTTGGTAATTAGGGTCAAAAAACTATCTTCGTGACCTGAAATTAGGATCTATTTTCTCCGGAAGATTATAGAGTTAGCCTTCAATTAAAATTCAAAGCACACTCCGAAAAACGCCTTTGAAAAATAAAGTAAATACCCAAAAGACCACCAGAAATTGGATCATTCTATATTCATCGAAATAAAAAGCACCAATTAAGCATATCCAAAATAAACTTATGAACAAATTCAACTTAAAGAAACCTCTTGTATTTTTTGATCTCGAAGCTACAGGGCTCAACGTTGTGAGGGACCGTATCGTACAAATTGCCTTGATCAAATTCGTTCCGGGAAAAGAAGAACCTGAAGAGATGGAAATGCTCATCAACCCGGGTATTCCAATTTCTGACGAGGCTATGGCAGTACACGGCATCACACCTGATATGGTACGCAACAAACCTACTTTCGAGCAAGTCGCCCACAAAATATTTGACTTTATTGGCAATGCCGATATCGCAGGTTACAATTCAGACCGCTTTGACGTGCCGATGTTGATGGAGGAGTTTTACAGATCCGGCATCGATTTTGACATCGAACACCGCAACCTCATTGACGTCCAGAAGATATTTTACAAAATGGAACCCCGAACGCTTAAAGCGGCATATGCCCATTATTGCGGCAAAATCCTTGAAGATGCACACGATGCAATGGCTGATGTGAAAGCTACTGTGGAAGTGCTGGGCGGCCAATTAGAGATGTACAAAGATGTAGACTATGTGGATGGTGATGGTTTTACGACTCCGGCACCCATTCAAAATGATATGCCTGCCATCGCCAAATTTCTCAGCGACGGTAATATGCTGGATGTAACCCAGAAATTGCGCATGAGCCCAACAGGAGATATTGTATTCAACTTTGGTAAATATATTGGCAAACCGGTTGGAAAAACTTTGTACGAAGACAGACAATACTATCACTGGATTCAGGAGAAAGAATTCTCAGGCCAGGTGAAAAATCTAACCACCAAACTGCTGAAAGAGTACGCAAAAAGCCTCGGAAAGACGATCTAAGACCTACAGAAGTATATTTAGGGAGACTTGAATGACCGCACATTTGCATAAGTATTATTTCAAAACCACAAATAAGCTTTCGCCGATTATTATTCTGAATTCAGATTGCTTTTTGACACAATATTTCAACCTGACCATTACCGCGAAATAATATGAAGCGAATACAGACAAAGCCAGTATTGCATTAAAGTAAATCTAATATCTAATCTCCTGTCCATCTGTCAGTTAAATAATATCTCTTTCTTTTGAATTTTGAAAAAATTCTGAGTTTAATTAAATTTTAAGAGATTTTATTTGCTGATATTTTGTCGTAGAGGTAGTTTTGTGTTTTGTATGGCAAAGACAATTTTTAAATATTTCATCGCTTTATGCTTTTTGGCAGTCCTCTTGTCCAATCAGGCCTGGGGATATAGCAGAGATATCAAGTCCATCCACTTTGCCACAGAAACATCAACAGGTACATCTCTTACCAACTCAAATTTATCTTTGCATGCCGTTTATGGCATTGACGCGGACAATGAGCATTTTGCAGATTTGTTTTCCGGAGAAAAAGAAGGAGAATTTGATGAAGAAGTAAAAATTGGGAATGAATCCTCACTGCATTTTCTGGTTTGGGCCCCTTGTTTTGCCGACCAGCTTTTTAAAACCTTAAGTGCGGGATACTCCACTTTCTTTAGACCTAATAGTCATCAATTTACTTCTGCCAAGAAGTTTATCTTTTTCCAGGTCTTTAGGATTTAAATCGAAAACATCTAAGCTTCAGTTCTGAAGCAATGTCTACTACTTTTTCAATTTTAGTTATTCAGATCGGATTAATGTTTGTTTGACAAGCATCCCGATTCACATCATTTGTCCTTCAATTCATTCAAAAAATTTCAAAGATGAAGAAAATTTTCATGCTTGCCGGCGTGGGTTTAATGCTGTGCTATGCCTCGTGCAAAGAAAAAGAAGAGGTGAAAGAGGAAGAAACTGTGTTTGCAGTTACCTCTCCCTTGATCAAAGACACCACCATCATTAAGGAGTATGTGTGTCAGATCCATTCCATTCAAAATATAGAAATGAGAGCCCTTGAAAAAGGTTATCTCAAGAAAATATTTGTGGATGAGGGTCAGTTTGTCAAACAAGGGCAACTCATGTTCCAGGTCATGCCCAATCTTTATGAGGCAGAACTCCATAAGGCAGAAGCCGAGGTGCGCGCCCAGGAAATCGAAGTGCTCAACGCAAAAGTACTGACCGAAAAAAATGTCATTTCGAAAAATGAACTTGCGCTCGCAGAAGCAATGCTTGACAAGGCAAAGGCAGAAGTCGAAATGGCCAAAGTGCACCTTGGGTTTACCTCCATCAGGGCCCCGTTTTCAGGCATCATGGACCGTCTTCATGTAAGGCAGGGTTCATTGGTGGACGAGGGCGAATTGCTCACTACTCTTTCTGATAACAGTAAAATGTGGGTCTACTTCAATGTACCGGAGGCAGAATACCTCAATTATAAAACCAATACATCTGCTGGTCAGATGCTCAAAGTGAATTTGCTGATGGCCAACAATCAATTGTTTGATCAGCCAGGAATTGTAGAAACCATCGAGGGTGAATTCAATAATGAAACAGGTAACATTGCTTTCAGAGCTACTTTTCCCAATCCAAACGGATTGCTAAGACATGGTGAAACAGGAAATATTGAGGTGCCTGTGCCTTTTAAAGACGCGGTCATCATTCCTCAAAAAGCAAGTTTTGAAGTATTGGATAAAAAGTATGTATTTGTCATCGACGAGCAAAAAAGGGTAAAAACAAGAGAAATAAAAATTGCTGCGGAACTTTCTGACTTATACATCGTATCAAGTGGCCTCAAAGCTGATGAAAAAATCCTATTGGAAGGCATCAGAAAAGTAACCGACGGAGATGAAATAAAGTATGCATTCCAGGATCCAAACAAGGTTGTATCAGGTCTAAAGCTACATGCTGAATAAATTCTATCATCCTAAAAAAGAACAAAATGTTTAATAGTTTTATTCATAGGCCTGTATTGTCTATTGTGATATCCATACTCATTATTTTTATGGGTATGCTGGCCATCAAAACGCTTCCTATTTCACAATTCCCGAATATCGCACCTCCCATGGTTGTAGTATCTGTAGCCTACCCAGGTGCGAGTGCTGATGTATTGGTAAACTCGGTATTGATACAGATGGAAAAAGCCATCAACGGTACTCCGGGCATGAAGTATATGACTTCAGATGCTACGAGTGCCGGTGAGGCCACCATTCAGGTTGTCTTTGACATCGGAACAGACCCCAACCTCGCTCTTGTCAATGTAAAAACAAGGATTGAACAGGTGACCAACATGTTGCCTGAACTGGTTCAAAGAGAAGGCGTTATCGTTAGTTACACGTCTCCCAACATGTTGATGTATGTCAACCTTTACAGCAAGGACAAAAATGCCGATGAGAAATTTTTGTTCAACTATGCCAGCGTCAACATCATTCCTGAATTGGCGAGACTTTCTGGTGTTGGTAGCGCAAAAATCCTTGGTAGTCGTCAATATGCAATGCGTGTATGGTTGAATCCAGATAGAATGAGGGCATACAACGTTTCAACAGACGAAGTAATGGAAGCCTTACAGGAGCAGAGCATTGTTGGATCCCCGGGTCGACTTGGTCAGGCTACCGGCAAGCGTTCACAGTCATTGGAGTACGTTTTGACTTATGCAGGTAGATTCAACTCACCCGAACAATACGAAAATGTCATTTTGCGCGCCAACCCTGAGGGAGAAATCCTGAGGTTGAAGGATGTGGCAGAAATAGAATTGGGTAGTGAATTTTATGACATTTATTCCAATATGGACAGCCATCCTTCGGCGGCACTTATTCTCAAACAAACATATGGCAGTAATGCAAGTGAGGTCATCAAAGAAGTAAAAGCAAAGCTGGACGAGATCAAGGAAGCTTCCTTTCCTCCTGGTATGGATTACGAGATCAGTTATGACGTATCCAGCTTCCTGAATGCCAGTATAGAAAAAGTATTGCATACCCTTGGGGAAGCATTTTTGCTTGTGGCTCTTGTGGTGTTTATCTTTTTGGGGGACTGGAGGTCTACCCTCATCCCTACCCTGGCAGTACCCGTTTCGCTGATTGGTACATTCATTTTTATGCAGATGTTTGGGTTGACCATCAACCTCATTACCTTGTTTGCACTGGTACTCGCCATTGGTATTGTGGTCGATAATGCCATCGTTGTGGTGGAGGCGGTGCACGCCAAAATGCATGATGAAAATCTGGGGCCTTACCAGGCTTCTGTCAAAGTTTTGCATGAAATTTCGGGTGCGATCATCGCCATTACTCTTGTGATGACAGCGGTATTTGTGCCTGTTGCTTTTATGAGCGGACCCGTAGGTATATTTTACCGACAGTTCTCCATTACCATGGCTACCTCTATCATTCTTTCAGGTGTAGTAGCATTGACGTTGACACCAGTCCTCTGCGCAATGATTTTGAAAAATCCGCATACGCAGAAAAAATCAAGGAATCTTTTGAACCGGCCTCTGCAGGCTTTCAACACAGGATTTGAGAAAGTAACCAATAAATATGAAGGCCTGCTGTTTAAGATAGCAAATCGAAGAGTTCTGACGTATGCGATTTTGTTGGTCTTTTGTTATGGAATTTATCAGGTCAATACCACATTGCCGGCGGGCTTTATTCCTGCTGAAGATCAGGGTATGATTTACGCCATCATTCAGACCCCTCCCGGATCAACACTCGAACGAACCAACGACATTTCCACAAAACTCCAGGAAATTGCAGAACACGTTGAAGGTATTCAATCGGTATCTTCACTTGCGGGTTATGAAGTTTTGACCGAAGGTCGTGGATCGAATGCGGGTACCTGTTTGATCAACCTGAAAGAATGGTCGCACAGAAAGCACAATGCGATGGAGATCATTGAGGAATTGGAAGAAAAAGCCAAAGAAATACCTGGCGCTACCATCGAATTCTTCCAGCCACCCGCAGTTCCAGGTTATGGTGCTGCCGGAGGTTTCTCTCTGCGCTTGCTGGACAAAACCAATAGTGGGGATTACAAGGCCTTTGAAAAAATCAACGATGATTTCATGGCCAAATTAAAAGAAAGAAAGGAGCTCACTGGTTTGTTTACCTTCTTTAGTGCCAATTATCCTCAATATGAAATTGAGATTGACAATCAGGCAGCTATGCAAAAAGGAGTATCGATTGCCAAAGCTATGGACAACCTCGGTATCTTGATAGGAAGTACATACGAACAAGGTTTCATCAGATTCGGTAGTTTCTACAAAGTGTATGTACAGGCTGCTCCTGAACACAGAAGGTTACCGGAAGACCTGTTGAAATTGTACGTTAAGAATGACCACGACGAAATGGTGCCTTATTCTTCTTTTATGAAAATCACTAAGAAGCAAGGCTTGAATGAAATCACGAGGTTTAACCTGTACACTTCATCAGCGATAAATGGTGCTCCTGCACAGGGATTCAGTAGTGGAGAAGCCATTGCAGCCATCCAGGAAGTTGCCAAAACCTTGCCAAGAGGTTATGGTATTGACTGGTTGGGATTATCAAAAGATGAGGTAGGTCGTGGCAATGAAGCCTTGTATATCTTTTTGATTGTATTGGCATTTGTTTATTTGGTGCTTGCAGCCCAATATGAAAGTTTTGTCATTCCTTTATCGGTAATATTATCACTACCTGTTGGAGTGTTCGGGTCATTTCTTCTACTCAAGATGATGGGTCTCGCCAACGACATTTATGCCCAGGTAGGTCTGGTCATGTTGGTAGGTTTGTTGGGTAAAAATGCGATTTTGATTGTGGAATTCGCCGTGCAAAAAAGGCTTTCTGGAATGTCCATTCTCAATGCAGCGGTGGAAGGTGCCAAGGTAAGATTCAGGCCCATCCTGATGACCTCTTTCGCCTTTATTGCGGGTCTGATTCCATTGCTTTTTGCTACAGGACCTGGAGCCATTGGCAACAGAACCATCGGCGCATCTGCTGCAGGGGGGATGTTGTTTGGTACCATTTTCGGTGTCATCATCGTTCCCGGACTTTATTTCATTTTTGCTTCCCTGGCGGATGGTAAAAAAATGATCAGAGACGAATATCACAATCCATTAACAGAAGAAATCGAATATCATGTTACTGAAACCAATTAATAAATGGTGTGGCATTGTGTTGTTCGCCGTGCTGATATCGGCATGTAAAACTCCAATGCTCACTGAAAAAAGTGTAAACACACAATTGCCAGGCACTTATGCCATGTCTAAGGATACGGTAAATGCAGCAAATATCGCTTGGAGGAAGTTTTATGAAGATCCTTATCTTGTAAAACTGATAGATACCGCGCTCTTCAACAATCAGGAACTCAATATCCTGGCTCAGGAAATAGAAATTTCAAAAAATGAAGTTTTTGCCAGGAAAGGGGAATACATGCCTTTTGTAAATTACAGAGCAGGAGCAGGAGTCGAAAAAGCAGCCCGTTATACCAATATTGGCGCAAGTGAAGCCACAACAGAAATCAAGCCGGGAAGGAAAACCCCTGAGCCGTTGCCTGATTTTATGGGAGGACTTTTTGCCTCATGGGAAGTCGACATTTGGCACAAGTTGCGCAATGCAAGAGATGCTGCATACAACAGGTATCTTGCTACAGTTGAAGGCCGAAACTTTGTTGTAACGAATCTGGTTGCAGAAATTGCACACTCCTATTATGAATTGCTGGCATTGGATGCACAACTCCAGATGGTCAGACAAAACATCAGCATTCAGAGCAACGCGCTTGAAATTGTAAAAATTCAAAAGGAAGGAAGTCGGGCGACAGAATTGGCAGTCAGAAAGTTTGAGGCCGAGGTCCTACGCACACGAAGCCTTGAATTTGATCTGCAACAACAGATTATTGAGACTGAGAATATGATCAATTTCCTTGTAGGTAGAAATCCTCAATCTGTCGAAAGAGACACTGCTTATTTTGGCAATGTTGTCCCAGTTGTACCCTCCATTGGTACTCCTGATCAATTGCTTGCAAATCGTCCTGACATCCGTGAAGCAGAACTAAAACTCAAGGCTGCTAAAATTGACATTGCGGTCGCCAAAGCCAACTTTTATCCATCATTGGATTTGTCTGCATCTTTGGGACTGCAATCATTCAATCCGTTGTATCTGGCTAAATTGCCTGAATCTATGCTGGCATCTGTGATCGGCGATTTGGTAGGCCCTTTGGTCAATAAAAACGCCATTACGGCACAATACTACAACGCCAATGCTTCCCAGATCCAGGCCATTTATGAGTACGAAAGGACTGTATTAAGGGCATATATTGAGGTGGTCACACAGGTAGCAAACATGCAAAACCTTGCCAATAGTTATGCCTTAAAGTCACAGGCAGTTGATGCATTGTCCCAGTCGATTACAATATCCAATGACCTTTATCTTTCTGCACGAGCAGATTATATGGAAGTATTGCTTACCCAAAGAGATGCTTTGGAATATAAGTTTGAATTGGTAGAAACCAAGAAGCAACAATTGAGTGCGCTTGTCAATTTGTACCATGCCTTAGGCGGGGGTTGGAATTGATCCATGCCTTTGAATTAACTGAGTAGACATTCGCAATTTTTGGCTGTTGGACAAATGATGAAATTGTTTTAACAATTGCCAGGAGGGCCGCGCTGATCAACAGTCGTGGCCCTTTTTCTTTGAAAATTGCCCAGACAAAAGTTCGTCACCTGCAAGATTGTCATACCATTTTTTCATATAACTGGATAATAAACACCATTTTGTCAGTTATCCTATGCAAAAAAGGCAAATATGAGCCTTGGCATATCAATTGATACCTCAATAGAGTAATCAATTAACAAAAACTAAATAAGACATGGGAAAAATAATAGGTATAGACTTAGGAACTACCAACTCGTGTGTAGCGGTAATGGAGGGCAATGATCCAGTGGTAATTCCAAATGAAGAAGGTAGAAGAACTACCCCATCTGTTGTTGCTTTCCTTGATAACGGAGAAAGAAAAATAGGAGACCCGGCAAAGAGACAAGCAATCACCAACCCTAAACGCACCATTGCATCCATCAAGCGTTTCATGGGATCAAGATATAGCGAAGTAGTTGGCGAAACCAGCAAAGTAGCTTATCAAACCAGTAAAGGTGACAACGATACCATTAAAGTTGACATCGACGGAAGAGCATATACGCCTCAGGAAATATCTGCTATGATTCTTCAGAAAATGAAGAAAACTGCTGAAGATTATCTGGGCCAGGAAGTTACAGAAGCTGTCATTACAGTTCCAGCATACTTCAACGATTCTCAAAGACAATCTACCAAAGAAGCAGGTGAAATTGCAGGTCTGAAAGTATTGAGGATCATCAACGAACCCACAGCAGCTGCCCTGGCATATGGTATGGATAAAAAAGACAGAGACATCACTGTAGCGGTTTATGACCTTGGTGGTGGTACTTTTGATATCTCCATCCTTGAGCTTGGAGACGGTGTATTTGAGGTAAAGTCTACCAACGGTGACACTCACCTCGGTGGTGACGATTTCGATCAGGTCATCATTGACTTTTTGGCAGACACTTTCAAGGCACAGGAGAACATGGACCTCAGAAAAGATCCAATGGCTCTACAGAGATTGAAGGAGGCTGCTGAGAAAGCAAAGATCGAGTTGTCAGCTTCTGCTGAAACTGAAATCAACTTGCCTTACATCACAGCTGTTGACGGAGTGCCAAAACACCTTGTTGTCAAATTGTCAAGGTCTAAGTTTGAGCAATTGGCAGACAGCCTTGTAAGAAGGACATTGAAGCCTTGTGAAGATGCATTGAAAGATGCAGGCCTGAGCAAGTCAGATATTGATGAAGTAATCCTTGTTGGTGGTTCTACAAGAATCCCAAGAATCCAACAAGCGGTAGAAGAATTTTTTGGTAAAAAACCAAACAAAGGAGTAAATCCGGATGAAGTTGTTGCAGTTGGTGCAGCCATCCAGGGTGGTGTACTGAGCGGAGACGTGAAAGACGTATTGTTGCTCGACGTAACTCCTCTGTCCATGGGTATCGAAGTTATGGGAGGTATGTATGACGTCGTCATCGAGGCCAATTCAACCATTCCTACCAAAAAATCAAAAGTGTATTCAACAGCAAGCGACAATCAGCCAAGTGTTGAAATTCACATCCTTCAGGGTGAAAGACCAATGGCAAGGGACAACAGACCTATTGGTAGATTTATCCTTGACGGTATACCACCTGCACCAAGAGGGGTACCACAGATCGAAGTAACTTTTGACATGGATGCCAATGGTATCCTGAGTGTACACGCAAAAGACAAAGGGACAGGTAAGGAACAGAACATCAGAATTGAGGCTTCAACAGGCCTGTCAAAAGACGAGATCGAAAAAATGAAAGCTGAAGCTGCAGCCAACGCTGAAACTGATAAAAAAGCCAGAGAAAATGCAGAGAAAATCAATGGCGCTGACAGCCTTATCTTCCAGACCGACAAACAATTGAAAGAGTTTGGCGATAAGATCCCTGCAGACAAGAGATCAGCAATTGACTCTGCTTTGAATGAACTGAAAGATGCACACAAGGCTCAAAACATCGACGCCATTGATGCATCGACTGAAAAGTTAACACAGGCGTGGCAGGCAGCAAGTCAGGACATTTATGCCGCTCAGCAAGCAGCCGGAGGTGAAAACACAGCTGGAAATGCCGGAGGTTCCGAATCTGCAGACCAGGGCAGCGGTGATGTAACAGATGTTGAGTTTGAGGAAATAGAAGACAAGACCAAGTAAGATTGGAGTAGGTTTTCAACCAGGTAAAAAGCAGTCAATTTTTTTTGACTGCTTTTTTTTTGCCCATAAATAAAGATACAAGATGATTCATACCAGGCACAGTCGCCATTACACAATTATTGGTTCATTGTGGGTAGCAATATTAGTTCCGCTCAGTGCAAAAGACGCCTGAAATCAAATTCAAATTACCAGACTTAAAACATTGTTTTTCAATTTATTGCGTGGAAAAGGTTATCATTTTCTGTTAAAAGACACCAATATTTACAAATACTGTACTGATTCTCTTTTTTAAAATTGACGGGTTTGCTTCAATCTCAAACGCATCCGGTGAGGGGAGGACGTCGAAGAAAAGCCATTATCGCATTGGATCACCTACAATCTGATACGTAAAACCGAAGCAATATCAAATACTTGACATATTTTTTATAAACACTAAATCTTAAGCAATCATGGAAAACAAAAATGTAATTGATAACCTGTACAAAGCTTTTGCCATTGGGGATATACCTGTCGTTTTAGGCAGTATGGATGAAAAAATTGTATGGTATGAAGCTGAAGGAAACATGTATGCCGACCGCAATCCTTACATAGGCCCCGATGCTGTTTTGCAAGGAGTATTTGGACGAATCATGGAGGACCATGAGTATTTCAATCTGACAAACATTGAAACTCATAATATGGACAATGATAAGGTCTTAGCCACTCTCCGATACAATGGAAAAGTCAAGAAGAATGGAGCAGAATATGATGCTCAGGTGGCACATCTTTGGTCATTGAAGGACGGGAAAATCGTTGCCTTTCAACAATACGTGGATACGAAAAAATTGGACGATGCGATGAATAGTTAAATCGCTATTTCATTCATATTTTTGGTTAATTGCCCCATGTCTGATAGATGGTATCCACCAATTTACGAAATAGGCCAAGTAAATAAAATGACCATTTTTGCCATCTTCCCCTTTGGATGAAGTAGTGAATTACCACATTTTTAAAAAGTTACAGCCTCAATCGCTTATAATTCAGCTAATTGAAGAATTGGTTCATTCCACACACAAAGTATATTGGTATATTTTTTTCTAATTTGAAAAAACAAACTTAGTTTTGCTTAGTATCCAATCCACAAAACAATTGTCCACAGATGAACATATATGATGGAAAAACCATTCGGCTTTGGGATCAATTTACAATAGAAGATCAAGGCATTTTTTCGTGGGACCTGATGGAAAGAGCAGCCAAAAGGCTCACAGAAAAGGTCCTTGATTTGTTTACTGACATCGACCTCAATTTCTATATTTTTGTTGGCCCCGGAAACAACGGTGGCGATGGCTTGGCAATGGCCCGCATGCTCCGCGATCAGTTTCGGGATGTCTATGTAATTTTACTCCAAAATGAAGGCAGCCCTGATTATGAACAAAACATGGCCCTCATCAGATCAAAGTCTGGCATTCAAATTACCGGTTTAAAAGAATTTGAGCAAAAAGCACCAAAAAAAGGCATCATCATCGATTGTATTTTCGGAAGTGGCCTCAATCGTGCACCTGAAGACAAATATGAATCAGCCATCCGGGCCATCAATCATTCAAACCTGACCATCATTTCCATTGATTTACCCAGTGGTATGCCTACAGACACCTTACCCGATTGGGCAGTGGTCCAGGCAGACCATACCCTACTCATCCAAACTGTCAAATTTTCATCCTTATTTCCCGAGGGAGGCAAATATTATGGCAAAACACATGTGGTCAACATCAACCTTTCATCAAAATTTGAGCAAAAAAATCCATCGGACAGGGTTTTTGTTGAACTGGCAGAAGCACGCAAATTGTTTAAACCAAGAAATAAGTTCAGCCATAAGGGTACTTTCGGTCATGCGGCGCTGGCTTGTGGCAGCGATGGAATGATGGGCGCAGCGATTCTCTCTGTAAAAGGCGCACTCAAAAGTGGTGCCGGACTGGTCACGGCCTATATTCCGGGATGCGGATACGAAATCATGCAGATCTCCTGCCCCGAAGCCATGTGTAAAAGCGATGTCAATGACCGACATATCAAAAACATCAGCATTGACACAAAATATAGAGCTGTGGGCATAGGTAGTGGCCTGGGTGTCAACCCTGATACTACTGATTGGCTAAGAAAAAATATGGGTTTACTCAAAGAAAGCAGACTAGTTCTGGATGCTGATGCTCTTAATGCCATTGCTGCCCATAAAATTGAGATTCCACAATATGCCATCATTACTCCCCACCCCGGCGAATTCGATCGTCTTTTTGGGTCATCATCTACTGGATTGGAGCGTTTCAAAAAACAAGTAGAAATGGCGACAAAGTACAAGATTCACATTGTTTTGAAAGGTCATTTCACGACATATGTCAATCCTGAAGGCAAGGCCTGGTTCAACAGTACAGGCAATCCGGGTATGGCTTGTGGCGGCAGCGGAGATACGCTTACAGGTCTGCTTACCGGACTTTTGGCGCAAGAATACAGTATTGAGGATGCCGTTATTTTAGGTGTATTTTTACATGGTCTTGCTGGAGATCTGGCTGCTGATGAACTCAGCCAGTATGCAATGAGCGCCTCTGACATCATTCAACATCTCTCATGCGCCTGGAAAGAAGTTGTTCAAAAATGAGATGGAATGCATTCTAAGGAAAAGGTCAAAAATGCCATTTCCAAAGAATACCAAAGATTTTTGTTAAAATTGCAGCTTAGATTGCTCATCTTTTTAAAAGCTTTCACCCATTGCTGAGTATCATACTTTTGTCTTACAACAGCAGCAAGGTCCTGCCAGATCTGGTTGCCCGGACCGCAACGCAAATGCGTGCTGAGGGTATTGATTATGAATTGATCATCATGGATGATGGTTCTAAGGACAACTCGTATGCGGTTGCAAAAAGACTCGAAGATTCAAACCAAAATGTCAGAGCTTTCACCTTAAGCAGAAACTTTACGAGTCCTTACAGCTTATTTGCCGGGCTGAAGGTGGCCAAAGGAGATTGTGCGACCCATATGGTAGATGATGGACAAATCCCTATGGATGTCATCATTACCATGTACAAACAGTGGAAAAAAGGCCATAAAGTTGTTTTCTGCAACCGGGAAAGTCGTGATGACGGATTTATGACCAATTTGTTCGCAAGGTGGTATTACGGTGTTATGAATAAATATTCACTCGTCAAATTTCCCAATGGAGGTACAGATGGCATGTTGATCGATCGGGAGGTCATTGACATCATCAACAATGAACTTAAGACCAACTCTACCACTCCTATCATGGAGGTTTTGAAGCTTGGTTTTGATCCGGTATTCGTCCCTTTTGACCGGCCTCCTCAAAAAGGAAAATCGAGGTGGACATTGACCAAAAAACTTAGGCTTGCGGCAGACACTTTCTTTTCGGCTTCTAGCTTGCCAATCAGGTTCATCACTTTCCTTGGCTTTGGTATTTTTACTTTGTCATTTACATTGACACTTTTAATTATAGGACTTAAAATATTCAGCAACAGCTCATTATTCGGTCTACCGGTACCAGGATGGGCCACCCTTATTGTTCTGATTTGTTTGTTCAATGGTCTCATTCTATTTTCCCTTGGCATTGTTGCAGAATATATTTGGCGGATATATGAACTTAGCAAAGGAAGCCCTTCTTTCATCATACGAAAAGATGAAATCAAACCCCAGGAACAAATAAAGGAAGATCAGCAGTGAAAATCATTACGCCAACATTTGCCATCCCTGGCATTCACCACATGGCATTGATGCTCAAATCGGATGAAGTATATGTAGAGCATCATGAACACTATCAAAAGAGGAGTTGCAGAAATAGGTTTTCAATCATCGATCACCAGGGGCTAAAATCCATTTCAATCCCTTTGAAAAAAGGAAAACACGAACAAATGCCCATCAGTGAGGTAGAGATTTCCTATGATTCGGATTGGCAATATCAGGTCATCAAGACCATCAGGACTGCATATGGCAAATCCGCATACTTTGAATTTTATTACCCCGGTTTTGAAAAAGTCTGGAATCAAAAGGCAGATCTTTTGATAGAATTCAATGCTTCGATTTTTGCTTGGCTTCAAAAGTCATTGAAAACCAAAATAAATTTACAGTCAACTTTAAGTTTTGAATTAAACTATGATCTAGAATATTTGGACTTGAGGGGCAAGATACCACAATGGCAACAAGATTATTTTCCACAGGTTTTTGAAGACCGACTGGGTTTTGTTCAAGGAGCATCGATATTGGATTTGGTTTTTTGTTTAGGGCCTGAGGCTTCACCATACCTTAGAAAAATCGCTGAAAGCTTTCCTGAAAACACGCAAATATAAGTTATTAATTATCAGGTAATTACCTGTTCATATTGTAGTGAATTCCCAGATTGACGCCCGAACTCCTTAAGAAGACCTCAACGTGGCCAATGTACTTCAAAGGCTGATTATAATAAGGAGCGATGGACAAAGAGACATTATAAGGTAAGTGGTGCAAATAACCCACGCTCAAACCAATACTATTGAAGTAGTGTTGACTGGCATTGACACCCGACCAGCTTTGTCTGAGATGCGAGTTTGGCTTTTCATAAATGTAGTCATAACGCTCTCTAAGCATAAAAGAACCGGCAGTATTCATCCCTAAAAACAAACCATTTTTATCTATTCCCTTAAAGAAATAAGACGCTTTGATGGTTGTTTCAAGAATGGCACACTGAGCATTTGTAAGAATTGGTTTTACTCCGTAGGTCCAATACCCGTTCCCAATATGATAATCATCCGGTCCGGCATTGTAGAAATCATTAGTATATACAGCACTGATACCGAAGCCAATTTTACGGGTGATAAAGCCTGAAAAACCAAGACCATACGTGCCGTCCAGATTTTTTAACCCAAAGGATGGAGTGGCAGACGCCCGCGAACCCAATAAAACATCTGCCATTATGGGCCGGACGAATTTGATTTCAGGGAGTGGTGATGGTATCAAATCCATTTGCAATTCGGGTACCTCTCGAGCATAGGAAATTTGATTTGATGGAATCCATGATAATTCACTCAAAGCGTATTCACTCAAAGAAGCTGGTTCATTCCTCTCATTTGCCGTCACCTCAGTATCGCTTTTTTCAAGCTTTGGTCTTTGAATTTCTCCTTCTATGACCACCCCATCAATTGTTTTTTTGAGGTCTTTTTGTTTAGGAGTGTTCCGCAGTTGACCAAGATTGGATTTACGCTTCTGGGCTTCATCTTTACCAGTAAGTCCTTTTCTTCTCTCATTTAAATCTGAATCCCCTACTTGTCCTACGCCGTTTTTTAATGCATCATTATTGACTGTAGATGAACTTCCATCGGTTTCATTTTCTATCAGTCCCTCTTTATCTACTCCTGGCATTGATGCTTTGTCAGACAAAGCATCAATGCCAGGAGTATTCACATCAGTCTGGTCATTGGGAGATATGGAAGGTTCGTTATCGGGTGATTGCAGGGCATATTGATTTTTCTCTGATGGTTCCTTTTCTCCAGATTTTGTGAGGGTATAAAGCATCATAAGGGCAGCAATTACGGCCAGTCCTAGTGCAGTCCAGAACCAAAGAGCAGCACGTCTTTTTTTCTTTTTTTCATCTAAAAGCTTTTCCATGGCAGCCCAGGCCTCGGGCATATATTCATATTCACCCTGGTCAGCTTTGTATTGAAAAAGTTTTTCTATGTCCTCGTCCGAGATTTTTTTTGCCATTCTTCTAAATGAGTTCTTTGCTAATGATCAAATCCCTGAGCCGCTCCTTTGCCCTTGACAAGTTGGACTTGGAGGTACTAACAGTTATACCCAATTTATCAGCAATTTCTTCGTGTTTAAACCCATCAATCACATACATGTTGAAAACTGTCCTGTATGATGTTGAAAGGGCCTGTACCAGATCCAAAAGATCCTTATACCCAATTTTCTCCAGGATGTGATCGCTCAATTGGTGATTGCGGGCTTCCTCAAGATCTGTTTCCACTTTGAATTTTTTCATTTTTCTAACAAAATTTATCGCAGTATTCACCATAATGGTTTTAAACCAGGGTTTAAAATCATAGGTATCATTGTAAGAATTGATGTGGGTAAATACTTTGAGAAAACCATCATTTAATATCTCTATTGCATCTTCTTTTGTATCGACATATCGCATGGCAATACTCATACCATAAGAGAAAAACAGCCTGTACAACTGATTTTGTGCAGTTCTGTCTTCCTTCAGGCAGCCAGAAATTACATTTTTGAATGCAATTAGCTCTTCTTGGTTCATGCGTTTCGTTCGTACAATACTCTCTCTGAAATGAAATTACAACCCATAAGCCAAAAAGGCTGCGCAGCAATAGAAATAATTGCAGGATCTTATAAAAATAGCAAGTTCACACAACACAAAATTCTCCAAAATACAGTTAAGGATATATCAGATTTTAAAAACCTCACGCTGATATCTTGAATAACGCATGTATAAAGTCGGACACGGGTCATATATTTGCATAATAATTCATGAGTCCACCTCGAAAAGAGCCATTTTTAGACATGAAGGCCTTTTGGAGTGGACTCACACAAATAAAACACTACAATCCTAAATCTCAAAATATGAAGTTGACAAAAGCCCTTCTTTATTCGCTTATTCTGTTAGCATTGAACTCAGCCACCGCTCAAAAGAAAATCGTTTGGTTCGATGCTGGTTTGAAAGGACAAATAGGGAATTCTTCCATTTTTAATAAGGCTGTATATGATGCTGAAAACGTCAACTATGAATTGGGACTGACCTCAGGCTATAGTGTTGGAGGTAAGCTGGGCATCAATTTTGAATATAGTGGACTTGCCATTGACGTTATGTATGCTACCGGAAGCAATATTTTCACAAGGAGTGGCCAACCGGATGGCAATATCAAACACAATTGGAATGCCATAGATGTTTATCCTTTGTTCAGAAATGCGCGAAATCTTGGATACCTGGAGCTTGGACCTAAGGTTTCGCTCCTCAATAAAATGGAGAGAACTGACGCCCAGGGAACGACAGATGTGAAAGAAGAGTTCAACAATATCAATTATGGAGCAGTTCTTGGATTTGGGGTCAATCTGATCGGAGGCGAGGGAGCATTCAGTGGAATCATTGGCCTTAGAATGGAATATGGATTCACAGACATTGTAAGCAAGGCAGGAAAAATAGAAAACGCTCCTACAAACCTTGGCAATATCTACGATCAGGGTTATCAATCTAGCCATCAGGTGTTTGCAGGAATTGTCGCTGAATTCAACTGGGGAATAGGATACTTTGGCAGGGCTAAATGTGGTGCCCGGTCAAAATTCATCATGTTTTAAAATGCTACTTAAGGTATTCATCACAGGCGTTTCTTCCGGCATTGGCGCAGCAATTGCTGAAAACTTATGCGCTTCAGGGCACTTTGTTTATGGGACCGTTAGAAAAACTGAAGATGGCCTGCGGTTATCAAAAGCTTTCCCAAATCATTTCAGGCCCATTCTATATGATGTTTGTGATATAGAAAGCTTACCAAAAATAGCGTCTCAAGTCTATCATGTGGACGACCACTTGGATGTGCTCATCAATAACGCAGGCATTGCGGTATCCGGCCCTATGGAACTCCTCTCTGATGAAGATATAGAAAAGCAAATTGATGTAAATCTTAAGGCTGTCATCAGGATTACCAACGCATTTATACCGGGATTAATTAAGTCCTGCTCAGGAACTGTCATCAACATCAGCAGTGTTTCTGCAAGATTTACTTCTCCGATGCTGGGAGCATATTCCATTTCTAAATATGCACTGGAAGCAGCAACCGACGCTTACCGCAGAGAACTTTTGCCGTGGAATGTCAAAGTATACAGTATTCAACCCGGACCGATTAAAACTCCTATCTGGGAAAAAGCCGGACAGGAGATGAAAGATTATAGCAACTCCCGGTATGGCCCATTCATGCCATCTGCCAATATGATTCTAAAAAGATCAGTCAGAATTGCAGAACCTCCGGAAAAAATTGCCAGGCTTGCCGCTAAAATTATAAAAAACAGACCTTCAAAAACTAAATTCCTATCTACCGGAAACGTTTTTTTCTATAAGGTGTTTCTACGAATATTACCTGCGTCCTGGATGGACAGGCTGATTCTTGCCCAGGTAAAAAAACACATGAAGTAAAACCAGTACATGCAATTACTCAACCTGAACGAAGCTTCCCGACATAAATTTATGCCTGCAATCAACAAAGCCGGCGGCAGATACTCCATTTCTGAAAAACTGCAGGTCAAAGGAGTTGGCACTGCAGGTCTTAAGTATTTGCGAGGCCTTGCCGCCCTCAACTACGACAATGTATATGATAAACCGGTTCATGTCACATTGGAAAAATTTCGTTCTGGTATGGGGATATACTTCAGAAATACAGATGTCAATCATGTACTTGTCCTGGAAGCGAAGGAGATAGACCATATCAAGATATTCAAAGATCTGGACACCATCGCACCACCATCCAACCCTTTTTACAAATTGGGAAGCCTGTTCTCCAAAGAATATCTGGTATTGCGCAACTTGCTCATTGAAGGTGAAAAAATTGAGTTCCACCCCATCGAAGTAACCATTCAACTTCACTTCAATGAACCCATAGTATTTGAAGTAAATGCCTTCAAACCCAAGAAAGTCATCAACTTTATCAAATCTTTTACAAACATCAACGTTCAAGATAATATTGAAGGGTTTGTCATAATTCCTTAAATTAGCCTCACAAACAAAATCCTTTTTTCTAAACTGTCATTATCAATCAATGGAAGGTAAAATTGTAGGTATCGGAGGAATTTTTTTTAAATGTAAAGATGCTGCTGCTACTAAAAAATGGTACGGCGATCATTGTGGAATAAAATCTGATCAATGGGGCGCATCATTTGTACAAAGAAAAGTTTCTGAGGACAGCCTGTCTTTCCTGCAATGGTCACCTTTTCCGCACGACACTTCCTATTTCTTTTCTGAGGAGCAGGAATTTATGGTGAATTATCGCGTACAACATCTCGAGACCCTTGTTGCCAATTTAAAATCCTCTGGATGTGAAATACTGGATGAAATAGCGACCTATGATTATGGAAAATTTGTTCACATTCGAGATGTGGATGGACGCGCTGTTGAACTATGGGAACCCGGCGAAGAAAATCTCGCAGAAATTGAAGCAGTCAAAAAAACAGCAAACTTCGAATGATCAAAAATTTCATCATATTACTATTGGCACTATTTACAAGCCTTCATTTGAAATCACAGACCATTCCTGAATTTGATTATGGTGGTATTGACACAATTACTGTATTTTACAACCTCAACCAAAAATTAAAAATAAATTTCCACGGTACTGAACCCAACCTAACCAAAATCAGATTTTCTGCTCCACGGGGTGTGAATATTTCCCAGTCCGATTCCTCCGTCTTTATATTTGTAAATGCCCCTTTGGACGCTGTTAGACTTAAGCTCTATTACAAAAACCTTCCAGTGGACATCATTGATGCCAGAATTGAAAAAATGCCGGCCTCAAATTTGGTTTTAAGCATCGCAGAGGAAGGCGCGATTTCAAAACAAAGATTGGCAGACATTAAGGCATTACAAGCCTCTATACCAACAGCCTATACCGAAGACCTTCATCTGGAGATTTATTCTTACAATTTGAAATTGGTTCAGCCTGGAAAAAACCCTGAGACCATACCATGTTTCAACAATAAACTTTCTGATCAGGCCATCAAAAGAATCATCAGCCTACCCGAAAACAGCATCATTTTCATCGATAATGTGAGACTTAAAACCCCGCAAAACAATGTTATCGAGCTCGAAGGACCCGGTCAAACCTACCAAATCAAATCTTGATATCAATACATAAATTAATTTATGAAAAGCACACAATCCTACATCAAAGAAAACAAAGACAAATTTCTCAACGAGTTACTTGAAATTTTAAGGATTCCATCCATCAGCGCTGACCCGGCTTACGAGGAGGATACCAAAAAAATGGCCGAAGCTGTAAAAGAGCACCTCGTTAAAGCCGGGTGCCAAAAAGCTGAGGTTCATGAAACCAAAGGACATCCCATTGTCTATGGAGAATACCTCATCGACAAAAAATTGCCAACAGTCCTGGTATATGGGCACTACGATGTGCAGCCGGCAGACCCCGTCGATCTATGGGACAGTCCTCCCTTTGAACCTGTTATAAAAAAAACTAAAAACCATCCCAAAGGTGCCATTTTTGCACGCGGATCTTGCGACGATAAAGGCCAGGTATTCATGCACATCAAGGCTTTTGAAGCCATGAAAGCCGCCGGAGAACTGCTTTGTAACGTAAAGTTTATGATCGAAGGCGAAGAAGAAGTTGGATCCCCCAACCTTGGTCCTTTCTGTAAAAAGAATAAAAAAATGCTCGCATGTGATGTGATATTGATTTCTGACACATCCATCATCGCAAATGATATACCTTCGGTCACCGTTGGCTTAAGGGGTTTGAGTTACGTTGAAGTTGAAGTGGTAGGCCCCAACAAAGACTTGCACAGTGGTGTATATGGAGGTGCGGTCGGCAACCCCATCAATATTCTGGCTGACATGATTGCTTCATTGAAAGACAAAAAAGGCAGGATTACGATTCCGGGATTTTATGATGATGTCATCAAACTTTCCAAAAAAGAAAGAGACGCTCAGAATGCGGCCCCATTTGATCTCGAAGCCTACAAAAAAGAATTAAAAGTAAAAGACACACAAGGTGAAGAAGGATATTCTGTCATAGAACAAACTTCTTCCAGGCCAACATTGGATGTGAACGGCATCTGGGGTGGCTACATCGGTGAAGGTGCCAAAACGGTATTGCCATCCAAGGCATACGCCAAAATATCCATGCGCCTAGTGCCCAATCAAAGCCACGAAAAGATCACTGAGCTCTTCAAAAACCATTTTGAATCCATAGCCCCTGGAGCAGTTAAGGTTACTGTAAAGCCGCATCACGGAGGAGCCCCTTATATCACCCCAACCACAACGCCAGAATACCTTGCTGCGGCTGCTGCGATGAAAGATGGCTTTGGTAAAGAACCCATACCGGTAAGAGGGGGAGGTAGTATTCCTATTGTAGCCTTGTTCGAAGAGGTATTGGGCGTGAAATCTGTTTTGATGGGCTTCGGTCTGGATTCTGATGACATCCACTCACCCAACGAACATTATGGCGTTTTCAATTTCAATAAGGGAATAGAAACCATTCCTTATTTTTACAAACATTACGCAGCCATGAAGGCATAATTCAAAATCGTTTTAGCCACAAAAAAACCAGCATATACAATTTTTATGAAACCGGAAAGTCCACATGCTTTCCTTATAATTTACTATCAAAATGAAACAATTTTTCTCGCTGGTATTCACACTATGTACCTTTTATCTCATGGGTCAGAGACACAGTCTTATCCCCATTCCACAAAGTTATCAATCTACAGACGAGTTGCTCAAAAGCGATGGCAATTTCATGTTGGATGACAAATCCGGCAGTAAGGAAGTGGCTGCTGTTGTAGCGATTTTTAAAGAAAAAGCAGACGAGGCAGGTTTTTCTATCGGCAGTGATATTTCCGGCAAAAAGCTCGAAATCAGCATCATCTCAGGTATGAATGGTGGAGTGGAAGCATATGAACTCCATGTCAAAAACGAAGGTTTGGTGCTCAAGGCAGGTGGCACAGGAGGTGTGCACAATGGTTTGCAGACAGTGCTGCAGTTGTTGAGACATGCCGATAAAATTGGAACATCCTACGCCATTGAGGGCGCCATCATTAAAGACAATCCCAGATTTGAATGGAGAGGTTTGATGTTGGACGTGAGCCGTCATTTCTTCACCAAGGAGGAGGTGCTGTCATACATCGACAAAATGTCAGAATACAAATTCAATGTTTTTCATTGGCACCTTACTGACGATGAAGGCTGGAGAATTGAGATAAAATCAATGCCCAAACTGACAGAAGTTGGAGCATGGCGTGTAGAGAGAGATGGAAAGTTTGGTGCCAGAAGACCTTATCCTCAACCAGGTGAAAAAGCTACTTACGGCGGATTTTATACCCATGAAGACATCAAAGAAGTGGTGGCCTATGCTGCCGCAAGAAACATCACTATTGTTCCTGAGATCGATGTACCTGGTCACAGCATGGCATTGCTGGCTGCCTATCCAGAACTCAGCACCAAAAAGGAACCCAAATTCGTCAATCCAGGCAGCAAGTTTGCTGAATGGTACGGCAACGGTACTTTTGAAATGTTGATTGAAAACACTGTAAATCCGGCAGATGAGAAAGTATATGAAGCAATGGACAAAATCATGACTGAGGTGGCCATGCTCTTCCCCGGAAAATTTATCCATATGGGTGGAGACGAATGCTATAAAGGATTCTGGGAAAAAGACAAAAATGTCCAGGCTTTCATGAAGAAAAATAAAATTCCTGATGTGCACCATCTCCAGGCCTATTTTGTAGAAAGAATGCAAAAAATTGTCAGTGCAAAAGGCAAAGAACTCATTGGCTGGGATGAGATTCTTGAAGGCCATTTGGCAGAAGGTGCAGCAGTCATGTCCTGGAGAGGCATGAAGGGAGGCATTGAAGCCGCCAAAAAAGGTCACAAAGTGGTGATGAGTCCTACTACCTATGCATACATCGACTATACCCAGGGCGACGCTTCAGTAGAAAATCCGATTTACGCCAGCCTCAGCCTTAAAAAGACGTATGAATTCGAACCTGTCCCAGATGAAGTAGATCCAAAATTCATCCTCGGAGGACAAGCCAATCTATGGACAGAAATGGTGTCTACCCTGCCCTTTGCTATGTACATGACCTATCCAAGAGCACTTTCCATCAGTGAAACCATGTGGAGCAGTGCTGATGCGAAGGACTGGACTTCATTCACCAACCGCCTCGAAGCCCACTTCAATGACTTTGACAAAGAAGGTGTAGCCATCTCCAAAGCAGTATATGATCCGATCATTCACACTTACATGCTAGGAGACAAAATGATGCTCTCATTGTCGAGCGACATACCGGGCGCCGAAATCAGATACACCCTTGACAACACCTACCCTGCAGAAATCATGGGTAAAGTTTATACGGGACCTGTAGTAGTGCCGGATGGTGACCTCAGGCTGCATGTACAGGTCATCAAAGATGGCAAAGCTGTGGGACGTGCCCTGGTCATACACAGGGATGATTTGGCAAAGAGGGTGAGGAAAGCGTAGGGAATAATTTTTAATGGTTAATGGTTAATGGTTAATTTTTTGATATTGATTTGATAGGGCATGAAGGAAAATGTTGTTAAGTCAAAGAGTTTTGCATTTGCAGTATCGGTAGTTAAAACCTATCAGAGCATCTATAACAACAGTCGAGAGCCCATCATGTCAAAACAATTTTTAAGATCAGGCACCAGTGTCGGAGCAATGATCAGGGAAGCAGAACACGCTGAAACGAAGAATGATTTCAGGCATAAAATGGCAATAGCACAAAAAGAAATCAACGAAACCATATATTGGATTGACCTATTAAAGGAAACTGGTTACATACCCTTGGAAGAACATGAAAATATTTCAAGAGACGCCATCGAAATATTAAAATTGGTTACCTCAATTTTGAAAACTTCAAAATTAAATCAATGATAACCAACACATTAATAAAACCATCATTAATCATTAATCATTAATCATTAACCATTAACCATTAATAATTTTCAAATGCGCCCACAAAAGTGTACGTAGTTTAACACCACAAATCGAAGTTTTGGATGCATTATAACCAAAGTTATAATCTGCGATAACGGTTTTGTCTGGAGTTTTGAGGCATTAATTACTTCAAAATTTCAACATCATGTATTCTTTACTTTACCAGATACTTAATCGGAAGATTTATTTTTCAATACTCCTCCTGTCCATAATAAATTTTGCTTTACTCAAAGCGCAAAATTTTGAATCGTATCCAAAAAGATTTTTGGCTGAAGAAGAGTCAAAAAAGTCTGTTACACTAATTTTTGAACCAAGGCAAACAAAAAACAACCAGTATTTGGTTGATGTAAAAGTCAAAGATTTTACGGCAATCAAAGCACTCCAGTTTACTTTTGAATGGGACGCACTGAAGATGCATTATTCTGACATTCCTTCAACAAACAAGAACCTCAGTTTAAATGAAGATAATTTTTACAATTCAAATGCCGGAACGACTGAATTCAATTGGACAAGTCCGAATGGAGTGACACTTGCCAATAATGAAATCATTTTTAAAGTCTTGCTTTATGGAAATCCAAGACTTCAGGATACACTTATAAAAATATCTGGTTTCCCCTTGGAGATATCCTGCCAAAATGATCTAGGCGAAGAATTAGGCATCAATGTAGAATATCATGGAATCAATGCAATATCCAGAGTGCCAACCCCTGTCGGGCAAGAGTTATTTCCAAACCCCAGCGAAGGCATCTTCTATGATGAATGGCTAAACCCGGGAATAAAAATTGATGTTTTGGACTCTTTTGGAAATACCATCAAATCAGACTTAACAGCTAATGATGGCATGATAGATTTACTAGATGTGGATAGTGGAACCTATTTCTTAAGGATCAAAAAAGAAGATTTTCATATTGTAGAAAAGGTAGTAATTCTCAAGTAGAATGACTCCTGTTCCCCGTCCATTCGGGACGGGGAACAGGCAATTAAAATTAATTTGCAAATATTTCCTATTCTTAAAATAAATAATTATAAATTTAACTCAAGCTCCAAACTAAATAACATGAAATCTAAAATTAAACAACTTTTCCTAAATTCAGTGTTACCACTTTGTTCGATGTTATTATTGATCCAATGCAAAGAAACAAACAAACAAGGATCTTCAGGTGAAACTATTGATGACAGATGTAAAGAGAGACTAAAGCTTAATCCTATAATTATTGATATGGAGGCTTTCAGGAAGTTGATTGCTCCCAATGTATCTTATAAAACTGACCGGATTTCAGCAGAAACAAAAGATAGATTAATAACAGAATATCAGAGAAGGAGAAATATTATAAATAATAGATCACCTCAAGGTTTTCCAGGGAGCAGAAATTACCTATACAATGATAGTACCAATTACGTTACATTTAATGTTTTTAAAATTTTGTATGAAATGGCTAATCTTAAAAATAAAAGTATTGATCAAATGACACTTGAGGATTGGGAAAACATCAAACTTGGTGTACATTTTGGCAATTATGGCTCTAACCCACCTCAACAAGTTGGGGCTTCAGGAGAACATCAAAATACAATAGTAATAGAAATTTCAACTTCTAACCAGAATTCACCAGATGTTACACCCCCAGCAGCTACATTTATTAACTTAGGTGATCTGTGTCCACCTTGCCCAGATGGTGGAGATTAATATGGCCGCACTTATAGAAATATTTAAAAGAATAGAACTTTATAAATGGATCATCATTATAAGTGCAATTTTGACTGTTTTGCCCAAAAATGGCAAATGGATCAAGTACGATTATGTGATTTTTATCCTTATGGTTTTCTTTTGTGAGCTGATATTTACATACTATGCGCGGCCCTATTTCTGGCCCACCAATTACCCCGCCTATAACATTTATACAATATTGGTATGTGTTGGTTATATGTACTTTTTCCTGAATTGCTTTCGCAAACACCCCTACTTTTATCTTGCATTGGCAATTTGTCTCATGTGGTTGATCGCATCAGTTTATTTTTTCTTTGCGGATTTTGATCCTACAAAGGTCAACATTCGGGCATATCACATTGGTCTTTTATTGAGTGCTTGTCTTGCTTTTTGGTATGTTTATGACTTGATTTTCATTCAACCCTACAAAAATATTTTTCAACAACCATTATTTTATCTTGCACTAGGAATCATTTTGTTTTATTTTTCAGCATTTCTGATTTTAAATTTTATACACCTTATGGTTGCCAATGAAAATGCATCCACTGAAATCAAGGAAATCCTCCAGAAAGGAAACATTATTTTGAGTTTGGGCTATTTAGGTATGGCTATATGTATGAGAAAGGAGATATAAACTACTGGATCGTTGTTCTCTCATTCGTCATGCCGTTGGTTGTGTCGGCTATTTTCATTTGGTTTATGTATGCCTACCAAAAAAAAAGAAATCAACACGAACTTGATTTGGTAAACGCTACAATAAGAGAGCAAAAACTTTTACTGGAACAACAAAGAGCCATTGAAGATGAAAGAAGCAGAATTGCGGCAGAAATGCATGACGATTTAGGGGGCGGCCTTACAAATATCCGTTACTTGAGTCAAAATCTATTGAACAACATTCCTGAAAAAATTTATCAGGATCAAGCCAAAAAAATCATGGACCACGCGCAGGAACTTGTCTTCAACATGAGTGAAATAATTTGGGCCATGAACAGCGGATTTGATACGATAGAGAGTTTGATTGCCTATTCCAGAAGGTATGTAACAAGTTTTCTTGAAGATCAAAAGATTAAAGTTAAAGTAACCATTCACGGTGATATTGAAAATATACCTTTATCAGGAGAAACCCGAAGAAATATTTTTCTGATCATAAAAGAAGCAACACATAATGCTGTTAAACATTCTAAGTCTAATAATTTTTCACTTGTTTTTGAAATCACTGAAGCTTTAACAATCGAATTAACGGACTATGGCATTGGGATGAAAGAGCTGCAACATCATGCTGGGAATGGCTTTATCAATATGCAAAAACGAGCTTTAAAGTTGCGCGGAAATATACAGTTTGTAACCAATGACTCTGTTGGTTTAAAGATAATCCTGACGATTCCACTAGAGAAAAAATCAATTCCTTTATAACTAAAGTTATAAATAAAGCTCCCGGGAAGTTGATATTTTGGTTTTCACGTATGATAGAGCCACTTATAAAAATCCAACTAAATGATGAAAGTTGCAATTATTGAAGACATAGTAAACATAGCATACGACCTAAAAAAATTGTTGAATGACTCTGGTAAAATTGAATGTACCCAGGTATACCACAACGCAGAATCTGCAATTGCATTTTTGAAAAACTTTCCTGCCGATATCGTCATTTGTGATATTGGCTTACCAGGTATGAGTGGTATTCAGGTTATCTCAGAGGTAAGAGCATGTCACCCAAAAACACAATTCTGCATGTTTACGGTTTTTGAAGACAATCAAAAAATTTTTGAAAGCATTAAAGCAGGTGCCAAAGGGTATGTCTTAAAAAACTCGACTCCTGAAAGTATTGTAGCGTCGATACTTGAGCTGTACAATGGAGGAGCTCCAATGAGCCCAGAGATAGCCAGAAAAGTGATTGATGCTTTTGCGCAAGCTGAAGTTACAACCCCTCCATCAACAAAACATCCCTTGAGTGAAAGAGAGATACAAATCCTCAACTTACTGTCTCAAGGCTTGCTATATAAAGAAATAGCAGATCAAGTAGGCTTAACTACAGGAACTGTAAAACAGCACATCCATAGAATTTATGATCGATTGCAGGTTACCAACAAAACAGAAGCCCTCAATAAATACCACAATAGAAATTAGGTCCGCAAACTTCTCCAAAACCCCTTCCCAAATGCTCCAACATCGCAAGTTGACATGATCTTCAACTCCTCCAAAATGCTGGTGTCTTCGTCAAGAAATCGAAGGATGTCGAGCATCTTGTTTTTTCTGAAAAGGTCCATGAATACAAACTTGCCCATAATTCTTCCGGAGAGAATGACGTCCAGCATGGTTTTATCATAGAGCTTGTGCCGTTTGGAGAATACCTCACTCATTTGGATGTCTTTGCCGTCTCGCAGCTGAGTGATGATGTAATCGCACTGACGCTGGATTCTGGAGAATGCAAAGCCTGTACTGGGTTTGATGGCTCCACCCGCGGCTCCGATATGGATGATTTTTGATGTGTTGTGCACAGTGAAATTGTAGTCTGTCATAGGGATGACGCCATATTCTGTGTCCACAATTTCGTAATCAAGGTTGGAATAATTTTGATGAATGTATTGTTGAAGCACTTGATCGTAATCTGCTGTATTCCAAATATCATTGGAGAAAACCGCCAATTCTATTAGGGCCTCTGTCGGGGAATATGGAAGGGCGTACATAAACCTCACATCCTTGCCCTGCTCAATGGAAAAATCCATAAACAATGCCTTCCGGGGATCAAAAACAGATGTCTTAAACTTTACAAACCAACCTCCGAAATGCTGATCAACGTAGAGTCTGGCACTTTTGAGGTCCGGGTGGTTGGCAAAAGATTTGAAGTAAAGCGGAGTTGTAAATTTCCCACCATGCTCAGTTTGAATCAAAACCTCTTCCTTTCCTTCACTTTCAGACGTAATCTTCTCGGTTAAAACCACTACATTTTTCGACTCACTCATTCTGTTATGAACCGCATGATAAAAATCAGATGATCTGATCATCCGGTATCGGTATGGGCCAATGTTACTGATGAAAGTCTCATATCCATCCTTAACTTCGAGGGATTCAAAACATGTCAAAGCCATCTCGTCAAATATTCTGTCAGGAGGCAGCCACGAACACCAGGTCCTGTCATTTTTTTTATCATTTTCTGCCTCAATCAGCAGCACATTCAGGTGACTAAACTCCTGATTTGCAAGTCGATATGCAAGACTCAAACCGGCCGCTCCTCCCCCTCCGATGATGATATCGTAATTTATGTAACCGTCAGCCAATTTTTACGTCTAAAGAATGATAAAAAAAACAAGGAAAAAGGTATGAAAATTTCACAAGATTATAAGCATTGCGCTCTAAATGTGAAATATTTACATTTATAAAAAATCATTCATGTTGAAACTAAATTCAATTGAATAAAGTTTATACATTTGCCAAAATTTTCAACCAATTTATCAATTAAGATAATGAATAAAAATCTCACCATTAAAATCGCTGATGTGCAAGGTCTTCCTGGCACTATATTGCGTGGGGTTTTTTCTGTATTTCCCAATACAGTTTTTGTTTTAAAGCCCGCTACCATCAGGTATAGGCGATTTTAGTAGATTCCCTACATAAGATGCACCATTCATCTTCTGACTGCATTGTGGTCACCTTTTACTTTTTTCACCATATTTTATAAAAAACTTAGACTTAGATAAATTAAATGAGACACCAGGATATAAATATTTTAATTGCCACTCCTGAACATTTGGATTATGCACAAACCATTGTAGACGAAATGGAATCGTCAGCAAAAGCCAGAGGTACTGGCATTGCCAAGAGGTCTCCCGAATACATTCAACTCAAAATGTACGAAGGCAAGGCTGTCATTGCACTGAAGGACGACGGCACATGGGTAGGGTTTTGTTACATCGAGACCTGGGACGGCGACTACGTTGCCAATTCAGGATTGATTGTTGCACCCGACTTCAGAAAAACCGGTGTGGCAAAAGCCATCAAGCAACGCATTTTCAACCTATCGAGAGAAAAATATCCAAAAGCAAAAATATTTGGTCTGACCACCGGTCTGGCCGTGATGAAAATCAACAGCGACCTGGGTTATGAACCTGTCACCTATTCAGAACTTACCAAAGACTCCAAGTTCTGGGATGGTTGCAAAAGCTGCGTCAACTATGAAATTCTAAAATCCAAAGAGCACAAGAACTGCATGTGTACAGCTATGCTTTACGATCCAGAAGATCATTACACGCCCGAGGAGACCAAAGAGGATTTTGAAAAGAACGTAGAAATCTATGACAGATTTATGCGTTTGAAAAAGATGAGACTTTTGAGACCTTTCACCAAAAAGGCGGGAGCTCCAAAAGCCAAGAACATGAGAAACAGCACAGGTCTGCGCCCATCAACGGTGAAAGCAGCGAAATCACTTTTTATTTAATACCTGCAAATTAGAAATTAGATGTCAGACAAACCAAAAATAGTACTGGGATTCAGTGGAGGGCTCGACACCTCATTTTGTGTAAAATACCTCACTGAAGATAGAGGATTTGAAGTGCATTCCATCATTGTCAATACTGGAGGCTTTGATGCAGCAGAGTTGAAAAAAATTGAGGATCACGCCTACACACTTGGTGTAAAAACCCATACCACTGTAGATGCAACCAAATCCTACTACAATGACATCATCAGGTTTTTGGTATATGGCAACGTGTTGAAAAACTCAACCTATCCGCTCAGTGTGAGTGCAGAGCGATTGAGTCAGGCACTTCACATCGCCGAACACGTAAAGAAACTTGGAGCCAAAACAGTGGCACACGGGAGTACAGGAGCAGGAAACGACCAGGTAAGGTTTGACATGGTCTTCCAGATAATGATTCCGGATGTTGAAATCATCACGCCTATCCGGGACCTGAAATTGAGCAGAGAAGCAGAGATAGAATACCTTACAGCTCGTGGAGTACAGATGAATTTCGCCAAGGCTGCCTACTCCATCAATAAAGGTTTGTGGGGAACCAGTGTGGGCGGACGAGAAACACTCAACTCCAAAGGAATGCTTCCTGAAGAAGCCTGGCCAACGCAAGTAACCAAGACCGAAACTGAAGAAGTAGTAATTGGATTTGAAAAGGGAGAATTGAAATCCGTAAACGGTACAAGCTACAATCACCCCGTAGAGGCTATTGAAGCATTACAAAGAATTGCCGGTCCATACGGTATAGGAAGAGATATTCACGTAGGTGATACCATCATCGGCATCAAGGGCCGCGTGGGCTTTGAAGCTGCAGCGCCTATGCTCATCATCAAAGGTCATCATGCACTTGAGAAACACGTATTGACCAAATGGCAATTGAGCTGGAAAGATCAGTTGGCACAGTTCTATGGTACCTGGTTGCACGAAGGCCAAATCCTTGATCCTGTAATGAGAAACATTGAGGCTTTCCTCGAAAGCTCTCAGGAAAATGTTACAGGTGAAGTTTACATTCAACTCTTCCCTTACCGCTATCAGGTCATTGGCATTAGTTCTCCTTACGATTTGATGAGTAAAAAATTTGGCAGCTACGGTGAAATGAATACAGGCTGGACAGGTGATGATGTCCGAGGATTTACCAAAATCTTTGGCAACCAAACGAGCATCTACGAAAAAATTAAAGCAGACGCAGAAAGTAAATAAGAACAATCATGACAGAGCGCAAGATCAAAGTGGGAATAGTTGGAGGAGCCGGATATACTGGAGGTGAACTCCTGAGGATATTGGTCAACCATCCAAATGTTGACATTGCTTTGATCAATAGCAAAAGCAACGCCGGCAAAAATATTGGCGCTGTACATCATGACTTGTTTTCAGAAAATCTCACATTTTCAGACCAGGAAAACTACGCAGAGATGGACGTTGTCTTTCTGTGCGCAGGGCATGGAGAAGCAGTTAAATTTTTAGATGCACAAAGTCTGCCTGAATCATTGAAAATCATCGATTTATCCCACGATTTCAGACTCGCATCCAAATCAGAGGCAAAAGGAAGAAAATTTGTCTATGGCTTACCTGAACTGAATAAAGAACGCATCAAGTCGTCAAACAGTATCGCCAATCCGGGCTGCTTCGCAACGGCCATTCAACTGGGATTGCTTCCATTGGCCAATGCCAATCTTTTAACAGATGTGTTCACAACGGGCATCACCGGATCTACCGGAGCGGGTCAATCTCTCTCGGCAACAGGCCACTTTTCGTGGAGACAGAACAACATCCAGGCCTACAAAAGTTTGAGTCATCAACACATTGGGGAAATCAGTGAGTCATTGGCACAACTACAGGGCAATCAAAATGCATCCGTCAACTTCATACCCTGGCGCGGAGATTTCACGAGAGGCATATTTATTTCCTCTACCCTGAAATGTGACAAAAGCCTTGAAGAGCTGAAAACGCTCTACGAAGAATATTATCATAACCAGCCGTTTACTTCAATCTCCGATGAACCCATCCACCTCAAACAAGTAGTCAACACCAACCATTGTTTGATTCAATTGGAGCAGAACGAAGGAACTTTGGTAATACATTCTGTCATTGACAATCTGGTAAAAGGTGCCAGCGGACAGGCTGTTCAAAATATGAACATTATCTTTGGCCTTGACGAATCGACCGGACTCAGGCTCAAGGGGAACGCCTTCTAATGAGCTGTTTTATAAATAATTAACTTATATTCATTCAAGTAAAAACTAATAGATCATGCAACTCTTCGATGTTTACCCACTCAATCCCATTACGATTGTAAAAGGAAAAGGGTCCTATGTTTGGGACAGCGAAGGCACCAGGTATCTGGACATGTATGGTGGACATGCCGTGATCAGTGTAGGTCACAGCAATGACCATTGGGTCAAAAAAATCCAGGACCAGGTAGCAACACTTGCATTCTATTCCAACTCTGTCATTATCGATCTGCAAAACCAATTGGCAGATCTATTGGGTGAAGTATCAGGTAAAAAAGATTATCAATTATTTTTGGTCAACAGTGGTGCAGAGGCCAATGAAAATGCTTTGAAGCTGGCTTCTTTCCATACCGGCAGAAAAAAAGCGGTAGCGTTTTCTAAATCGTTCCACGGTCGTACCAGTCTGGCGGTAGCGGCTACAGACAGCCCTTCTATTGTGGCTCCCATCAACGAGACTGACAACATCATTTTTTCTCCTTTCAATGACATCCAGGCTTTACAGGAAGTCTTCAAAAACAATGGCAATGAGATTGCAGCAGTCATAGTTGAAGGCATTCAGGGCGTTGGAGGTATCAATGTAGCGACTGACGAATTCCTATTGGAAATCAGAAACTTATGCGATCAATATGGAAGTCTTTATATAGCAGATGCCATCCAGTGCGGATACGGCAGATCCGGTATGTTTTATTCTCATGACAGTGCCGGTGTAAATGCAGACATTTACAGCATGGCTAAAGGTATGGGCAATGGATTTCCCATTGGTGCCATTTCTATTGCTCCTCACATCAAGCCGAAACACGGCATGTTAGGGACAACATTTGGTGGTAATCATCTGGCATGTGCTGCAGCTATTGGAGTGCTTGAAGAGATTAAAAACAATCACCTGATAGCCAATGCCGCTAAAGTAGGGCATCATCTGATGAGTGTTTTGAGACAAATGCCACATATCCAGAATGTCAGAGGTAAGGGATTGATGATTGGCTTTGATCCCGATGAAGAAAATGCAGATCTCAGAAAGCGATTGCTCAATAATCAAAAAGTCTTCACCGGTACTTCAAAGCCCAACGTGGTCAGACTACTGCCCTCACTGGCGCTCTCTGCCACAGAAGTTAATGAATTTTTACAGGCCATGGCCATTGAATTAAACATTGAACAAAATGCAGAAATTTTTATCGGCGCATGATGTTGCAGACATAGAAAGTCTGGTCAACAAAGCCCTGTTTTATAAATCAAACCCTTTAAGCGACTCTAGCCTCGGTGCAGGTAAAAGAATAGGATGCATCTTCATGAATCCCAGCATGCGTACCAGGTTGAGTACCCAGATTGCCGCTAAAAATCTCGGTATCGAACCCATTCTGCTCAACGCGGGCAGCGAGGGCTGGGCATTGGAGTTTGAAGACGACGCCATCATGAATGGCACCACGGTAGAACACATCAAAGACGCAGCCAGAGTATTCGGGCAGTATTTTGACATCCTCGCAGTAAGGGCTTTCCCGGCATTTAAAAACAGGGAAGACGATTACTCAGAGCACATCATGAAGCAGATCGTCAAATACAGCGGCCTTCCTGTAGTAAGTCTGGAGAGTGCGACCCTTCATCCGCTTCAAAGTCTGGCTGACATCATCACCATGACAGAAAAAAAGCCCGCTGGCAGACCGAAAGTGGTATTGACCTGGGCACCCCACATCAAATCTATCCCACACTGTGTAGCCAACAGCTTCGCTCAATGGGTCAACAAATGGGACAAGGCAGATTTTGTCATAACTCATCCTGAAGGATATGATCTGGATTCCTCTTTCACATCGGGAGCACAAATCACTCACAATCAGAAAGAAGCACTCGAGGGGGCAGACTTTGTATATGTAAAAAACTGGTCTTCCTATAATGATTATGGGGCTGTGCTCAACACAGACACCAGCTGGATGCTGACCAATGCCCATTTGGAAAATACCAATGACGCCAAAGTCATGCATTGTTTACCTGTAAGGCGCAACATCGAACTCAGCGGCGAGGTACTGGATGGTCCCAACAGCATTGTGACGCACCAGGCAGGCAACAGAGTTTGGGCTGCTCAAGCGGTTTTATCAGAAATTCTCAAGGCATGAGTCGATTATTCGTCATCAAAATAGGAGGCAATATCGTTGATAATGAGTCAAAGCTGGCTCAATTTTTAAGCGATTTATCTTCGATCGAAGACCGCATCATCCTCATTCATGGAGGTGGCAAAATCGCTACTGCCCTTGCAGATAAAATGGGAGTAGAACAAACCATGGTCAACGGCAGAAGAATTACCGACGCATCTACGCTCGAAATTGTCACCATGGTGTACGCTGGCCTGATCAATAAAAACATCGTTGCACAATTACAAGCCAATGGCTGCAACGCCATAGGATTGAGCGGTGCAGACGGCAATACCATTTTGAGCCATAAAAGAACTGTTGCACTTTTGGATTATGGATATGTTGGAGATGTTGATATGGTCAACACATCAGTGATTTCGGCCTTGCTCCAAGCAGGACTTGTTCCTGTATTTTCTGCAATAACCCATGATGGCAAAGGCCAATTGCTCAACACCAATGCGGACACAGTAGCTCAGGAAATAGCAACCGCTATGGCCAAAGAATTCAAAACTACGCTCATTTATAGCTTCGAAAAAGAAGGCGTATTGCTCGATGTTGACGATGACGCATCAGTCATTCCTCATTTATCTTCTGAATATTATGAAGAATTAAAGGCAGAAAGTAAGATATTCGCCGGTATGATTCCAAAGCTTGACAATGCATTCAGTGCCGTATCAAGGGGCATAGATGGTGTAATCATTGGTAAAGCAGAAAAAATAAAAGAATTGACCAGTGGCAAAACCGGTACCCTCATCAAATAAATCCTCCATTGATTATTGGTATGATCAGGCCGTTGATTTGCTGCAACAGCTCATCTCTATACCTTCCTTCTCCAAAGAAGAATCTGAAACAGCAAACGCTATATCTGACTTTCTAAAGAAGCATGGCGCACAACCTCAAAGCGTTGGCAACAATATTCTGGCTGTACCACATCATTTCGATCCGGACAAGCCAACCATTTTACTCAATTCACATCACGATACTGTCAAGCCCAATCCCAATTATACCAAAGACCCATTTCAACCATTGGTTGAAGATGGAAAGCTTTACGGATTAGGAAGCAACGATGCAGGTGGCTGCCTGGTTACATTGATTGTCACTTATCTTTTCTTCGAACAACATCCACTACCCAAGTTCAACATTATTCTGGTGGCTAGTGCTGAAGAAGAAATCAGTGGTAAAGGAGGAATAGAATTCTTCCTTGCTTCAACGCTTGCCGCATCACTCAAAATTGACTTCGCCATAGTAGGTGAGCCAACATTGTTGCAAATGGCAATAGCTGAGCGCGGACTCATGGTAGTTGATGGTGTATACCATGGCATTGCAGGCCACGCAGCCCGGGAAGAAGGAGAAAGTGCATTACTCAAGTTTGTCAAAGACTTGGAAAGCTTTGATGCAGCAAAAACTTTCACCAAAGTGTCTCCATTTTTGGGGCCTGTGAAAGTGAGCTGCACCGTTGCTTCGACAGACAACAAGGCCCACAATGTAGTTCCGGCGACATGCAATTTTGTGTTGGATTGTCGTATCAACGAATGTTATACATTTGAGGAAGTGCTGAGCAGCTTGAAAACATGTTTCCATGCTGATCTTCAACCGAGAAGCATGCGACTCAAATCGAGCATCATTCCGGAAGACCATCCCTTGATAATTTCAGGTAAAAAAATGGGGAAAAGCATTTATGGCAGCCCTACCACTTCTGATAAAGCTTTGATGCCATTTCCAGCGTTAAAAATGGGACCGGGAGACAGTGCAAGATCTCACACCGCCGATGAATTTATTTACCTCGATGAAATCAGGCAGGGAATCCACGATTACATTCATATTTTGCAGGGTATTTCTGCATAAAATACTGACATTCAAAAAGAAACAATAAGAAAGATGAAGCTTTGGCAAAAGGACGGACACAACATCAACGACAGCATTGAAAAATTTACAGTCGGCAGAGACAAAGAGTTTGACATCTTGCTGGCAAGGCATGATGTGAAAGGTTCCATCGCACATGTGACCATGCTTGGTGAGGTCGGACTGATGTCTAAAGATGACGCAGCCCTTGCAGTCAAAGGTTTGAAAGACATTCTTGAAAGCATTGAAAATGGCGACTTTAAAATCGAGGAGGATGTGGAGGATGTGCATTCCCAGGTGGAAATGCAATTGACTGCTGCCATAGGTGAAGCTGGTAAAATGATACACAGTGGTCGATCAAGAAATGACCAGGTAGCTGTAGACATCAAACTTTATCTGAGGTCTGAAATTTTAGAGATCAAAAAAGTGGTGGAAAGCTTGTTTCAGCTCCTCATCCAACAAAGCAATGCATTCAAAGATTATGGACTTCCGGGATATACGCATTTGCAATTGGCCATGCCTTCCAGTTTTGGACAATGGTTTGGAGCTTATGCAGAAGCATTGATCGACGACCTGGAAATGCTGGAAGCTGCGTACAGGATTGTCAATAAAAATCCTTTGGGAAGCGGAGCAGGATATGGGTCAACTTTTCCACTCAATAGAAAAAGAACGACTGAGCTTTTGGACTTTGAAGACCTCAACTGGAACGCAGTATATGCTCAAATGACAAGAGGCAAAGCAGAAAAGGCAACAGGAACTGCATTGTCATACCTTGCTGCTACCCTCGCCCGCCTTAGCATGGATTGTTGCATCTATATGAATCAAAATTTTGGCTTCATCAGCTTTCCTGACCACCTCACCACCGGGAGTTCGATCATGCCGCACAAAAAAAATCCTGATGTCTTTGAATTGATCAGAGGCAAATGCAACCGCATCCAGGCATTGCCCAATGAGCTTACCATGATGATGACCAATCTGCCTTCAGGCTATCACAGGGAAATGCAACTGACCAAAGAAATGCTTTTCCCCGCTATAGAAGAACTCAAAGCTTGCATCGATATGGCAGTGTTGATGCTCGAAAACATCAAAATCAAAAAAGGCATCCTCGATGACCCACAGTACAAGCTTTTGTTTACCGTAGACTCTGTAAATGAACTGGTGATCAAAGGAATACCATTCAGAGACGCTTACAAAATTGTGGGCAATGCGGTCAATGAGGGCACTTATAAGAAGCCCAATCTCAGCATCAATGAATCAGAAGCACACGAAGGCTCAGTTTTCAGATTGTGCAATGATGAAATAGTCGCTTCCATGGAGAAAGTGCTTTCAAAATTTTAATTGATGATATCAGTCCTGATTCCGGTGTACAATACAAATGTAAGGGCTCTTGTAAATAGAGTACAACATTTGTTGGAGGCATCGGTCCGGGATTATCAAATCATAGTCATTGACGATGGCTCTGACGATCCAGCAAGCAAAGCGGAGAATCACCAATTGCATGAATTGATTAATGTCTCTTATATCGAATCTTCAGAAAATGTGGGCAGGTCCAGGATAAGAAACAAGCTGATGAAGCTGGCTCGTTATGAAAATCTGATTTTTTTGGACTGTGATGTAAGGATTGACAATGAAGACTTTATCTCCAATTACTTGAAGCATCTTGATAAGCCTGTGGTGTGCGGAGGAATAGATTATGAACAAAAAGCACCTGAAGCTGGGCGTCTCTTACATTGGAAAATCGGCAGGCAAAAAGAAGCCCTGAGTGCAAAAAAGAGAAACAAGTCCTTTCCACCTATACTTTTTACAGCCAATTTCATGGTAAAAGCGGATGTTCTAAACTCCGCTTACTTCGACGAAAACATTGAAGGTTATGGATATGAAGACGTAGCCTGGGCTTATGATTTGTTTAGGAAGCAGATCAAAATATTTCACATTGACAACCCAGTAGTTCATACAGGATTATCCGACAATGCTTCCTTTTTGACTAAGACAAAACAGGCTTTGCAAAATCTAACGATGCTTTCTGATCAAGGAAAAATTGGAAAAACACCATTGATAAAGTATGTAACACTAGTAGACAAAATTCCATTGTTCCGAAGGCTGTTTATTACCGTCGAAAAGCACATGGAAAATAAATTGTTGAATGACAAAGGTGGCAGTATACTTTTTGATCTATGGAAAATGGCTCATCTTTTGCAAATCCAAAGTGTAAAAGAAGATCAGCACTAAGCTTATTCTTTAACTACTTTGGTTAGATAAGCTTTTGTTCCGGCTGTTGCCTTGACAAAGTAAACACCAACCGGCACCTGAGATAAATCAACTTGTAAATCCCAATTCCGATTAGGTTTCAAAACCTGCACCAATTCACCTTTGGTATTGAATACCTGAATGATGTCATACGCTCTCTCCCCTTCCAAAATGATTTTGCCTGTTGTAGGATTGGGATAGACCACCAGTTGCTGATACTGTGGTATTTCTCTGAAAGAAGAAGTAATGTCCAGGGTCTTAACTGTAACTGTTCCTACCATATTGAATGAAGCATGTGGATCACACACATATTTATACACACCAGTTTTGATGAAGGTATAATCATATGTCCAGTTCTCAGAAGAAGGATCTGCAAAACCAAAACCAACAGGGTTATCAGGATAGGTCTGAATGGAACCATTAACATTGTGGTTGCCACCCTTGTTTTGAAATCTTACGGTTTCTCCAACATGTATGGTAATGTCAGATGGCGTGAATTTCAAATCAAAATCTGAGGTGACGATGGCTACTGGGATTACTTCGCATTGATTGGATGTTCCCGGGCTGCCAAAGACCACCAAATCATTGATCAAAACTCCTGCCGTCTTTTTTGAAACTTTCCAGGATTCGCCCAAACTGTTGTCACTATTCAAATCGCATAATTCTATAGATCCTCCATTGCCATCAGTACCGTCTGCCTGCCTAGGCCATGCTCCCGTATCATCGAAATTAACATGATCTATAGTATCTCCCGAAGCATTAAGAATGGTCAGCGCCTCACCGCCGTTGTTGAGCGAACCATCCGTCCATTCCAAAGCATTGATGCCAAAAACTGCTTGCATCGCAGAAGCACTCTTTGTGATCACCAAATATGAATTTGCAGCAAGTGTACCTGTAAAGTCATAAACAACGGCGTCTTTTATACTGAAACCGTCCAGATTTAAGGTTGTTCCTGTATTGTTATAAACTTCGATATATTCCAAACTATCTGTGCCTGATTCAGGTGGATTGTAACTGATTTCAGTGACCACCAATTGGGCATTAACCATTTTAGTAAGAACAAGCAATAAAATCAGAAGCAAATTTTTGTAGAGGAATTTCATATAACGCTGTTTATGATGCAATGGTAGTAGAATCTTAATAGCGTGGCCATCTTGCAGATCCAGGATCCTCATTACACGATTCCAAATCAATCCAAATACCCACGCCTACGTCAAATATATAAAAGTTAAATTTATAATTCTGCTTTTTTCATGGCTTCTATGGCAAAATTTGCAGCTCTTGCAGACAATGCCATAAAAGTTAGTGAAGGATTTTGTGTCGAAACTGAAGTCATGCACGCCCCATCAGTCACGAAAACATTGGGAACCGCGTGTAACTGATTGTTGCCATTGAGCATTGAAGTCTTAGGATCACGTCCCATACGGACACCTCCCATTTCATGAATGTCATTGCCGGGTACTCTCGTATTGGTTGCTGTCCTGATATCCTTAAAACCTGCCTTCTCAAACATTTCTGAGAATTGATCCAAAAAGTCCTGCTCCATCTTACGATCATTGTCATCGTAGTCGATATTGATGTGTACCAGTGGCATGCCCCACTGATCTTTTTCAGTTGCATCAAGACTTACATAATTTGACTCTTTGGGAATGGTTTCGCCCATCATTTGGCTGTATACGCCCCATGCTTCTGCTGGCTGGGTTGGCGCCATCAGATTCGCCATGAGTTCATCTCCAGCTCCGTCGCTATTGCCAACATCTGGTCTGCTGGCTCCAAATGTAGCAGCATAGCCACGCAGAAAGTCGGTCTCTTGTCTTCGAAGATTTCTGAATCTCGGCAGATACGCACTGGTAGGTTTTCGCCCTTCAGTTGTAAATTCGAGATGACCATCATGTCTGCCAGAGATGGTAGCGTTGTAATTGTGGAAGGCTACATATTTACCCAACACACCACTGTCATTGCCCAGGCCATTGGGAAAACGGTCGGATTTTGAATTGAGCAAGAGAATATTGGTGTTGATGGTAGCTGCGCAAACAAAAACAACCTTTGCTCCATACTCCATTTCTTCTTTAGTATTGGCATCGATCACCCTTACTCCACTGGCCTTACCCATCTTTTCGTCATATGTGATGGACTGGACGACCGAGAAAGGCCTCAAGGTCAGATTTCCGGTGCGTTGTGCCCAGGGTATAAGTGTAGAATTCGCATTGAAATATCCTCCGAATGGACATCCTCTTTGGCACAGTGTACGGGACTGACAGAGTGTTCGGCCTTGTTGGCGATGGATGTCTCTGACTTCAGAAAGATGGGCACAACGACCAAATATCACATGCCTGTCTTTATAGGCTGACTCAATGCTGGATTTAAAATGGTCTTCCACGCAATTGAGATCCCACGACTTCAAAAAGTCACCGTCAGGGAGCATATCGAGTCCATCTTTATTGCCGGCAACGCCGATGAAATGCTCTACTTTATCATACCAGGGCGCCAGATCTTTGTAACGGATGGGCCAGTCCACCGCAAAACCATCGCGCTCCGGTCCTTCAAAATCAAAATCACTCCATCGCTGCGTTTGTCTCGCCCACATGATGGATTTACCTCCTACCTGATAGCCCCTCAACCAGTCAAATGGCTTGTCCTGAATATATGGGTGGTCGGTATCTTTAATAAAAAAATGGGCAGCGTCTTCCCGACAGGCATAACACTTGCTTTGGATGGGAATGTCTTTTTTGACCTCCCAGGGCAAATCACCTTTATACTTGAATTCCCATGGATTCATACTGGTGGTTGGATAATCCTGCAAATGCACAACATCCCTACCCCGCTCGAGCAAAAGCGTTTTTAAACCTGCGTCACAAAATTCCTTGGCAGCATAACTTCCGGCCATACCCGCTCCCACTATGATTACATCGTAATTCTCCATCAATTTCTTCCTTTTTTTACCTAATGAATTTAAAATAAGACTGCTGCCTAAGATATTTTTATACAGGCTTTATAAGGCTTGGGGATCATGCTGTAGGAACGCTGCCCTTCCATAAAAGATTTGGTCGTAGTAAAGTTTCTAAGTATCAGCCTTCGCGTTTGCGACACAAAATATCGTACATTTTCATCTGCACCTTCAGACAACGCTGATTTCAAAACTTCCAGTTGTTGGTCTTTACCTTGTTTGGTAAAATCTTCAGTTGCGCTGTTCATAAAAGTTTGAAGTCCGAGCTTATATTTTTCCTTTTCTTCCGGAGAATAACATTCTTCAACTGCCATCATGGTGAAAGCTTCACTGCTCATTTCTGGTTTGAATTTTTCATCTGTAACCGGCAAAATGGCACCACAAATCGCAGCTATTTGTTTTGCTTCCTTATTACTGAAAAAAGATGCTTTCTGATCTCCGGTGAAGTTGCATGATGGCAACAAACTGCTGCCCACGGCCAAAATTGTGATACCCCGAATGGCTTGTCTTCGCTCCATAATTGACTTTTAACGCTATTGAATTTTGATTTCTTATCAGCAGAATAAAGGTAATAAAGTTTGGAAAACAGGCTTTAGTGGAGATAAGAAATTTACAAATCTCCGCCACTTCTGATGGATATACTACCCCTGCTTTGCGTTGAAATATTCGACCAGTTTCTGAGCAATAGACTTGCCCGCCACCTCTGCTATTTCTGCTTCCGTCTTGGTTCTTAAAGATGCAATCGAGCCAAATGCTTTTAAAAGTTTATCCGCTGTTTTCCCTCCGATGCCTTCAATTTCTGTCAATTCTGTTTTGAGGAAACTTCTGGAGCGCTGGTCGCGGTGAAAAGTGATGGCAAATCGGTGGGCTTCATTCCTGCAATGCTGGATGAGCTTGAGAGATTCACTTTTTTTGTTGATGTATAAGGGAATGCTGTCTCCCGGGAAAAAGATTTCTTCCAGTTTTTTGGCGATACCTACAACTGTCACTTTGTCCAGGATTTCCAGCTCTTCAAGGCTCTCTACTGCGCTGGACAACTGGCCTTTACCTCCGTCGATAATGATGAGCTGTGGTAAAGATTCTCCTTCTTTGAGCATTCTTGAATAGCGGCGATAGACAATTTCTTTCATGCTCGCAAAGTCATTGGGGCCTTCAACCGTTTTGATATTGAAATGCCTGTAGTCTTTTTTACTGGGCTTTGCGTTTTTAAAAACTACGCAGGACGCCACAGGATGTGAGCCCTGAATATTGCTGTTGTCAAAAGTTTCGATGTGCAGTGGAAGTCGATCCATGTGCAAATCCCCCTTGAGCGTATTGAGGATTCGTTCTGCAGGGGTCTGTTTGTTGTTATGACTGACTTCTGATTTCTTCTTTTGGGCGATAAAGTAGTCGAGGTTTCGGAGAGAGAGCTCGATCAGCTTCCATTTTTCACCTCGCTGTGGTACCGTATTGACAAGGTTGTCAGCCAGGGCTACTTCTATGGATGTGGCAACTTCAGGTGCAATGCTGTTGTAGGTCTCTCTTACTTTTGGAATGGCGTAAGTCAATATGGTTTGCTCATCGTCGTCGAGGTTTTTCTCCAGCTCGAGGGTGTCAGTATTGATAAGAGCACCGTTGACAATTTTCAAATAGTTGACGTAGGCCCATTTTTCATCACTACGGATGGTAAATACATCAAGATCCTTAATGGAAGCACTGACTACAGTTGACTTGGCCTGATAATCCTCGAAATACTCCAGCTTCTCAAGCATTTGCTGTGCAAATTCAAACTCCAGCTTTTCTGAATGGATGGCGATGTTCTTATGAATATATTGTTTTACCTCCCCAAAATTCCCTTTCAGAATGTTTTTGATTTGCTCAATCTTTTCATTGTAGGACTCTTCAGTCTCCAGCCCTTCACATGGCCCTTTGCAATTCTTGATGTGGTATTCCAGACAAACCTTGAATTTGCCCATCATGATGTTTTCTTCCGACAAATTGAATGTGCAGTTACGGAGAGGAAACATCTTTTTGATCAATTCAAGAATGACCTTTTGCCTTGCCTTTGAAGTATAGGGACCAAAATAAGTGGATCCATCTTTAAAAACACGCCGGGTGAAAAAGACCCTGGGGAAACGCTCGTTTTTGATGACAATGTAGGAATAGGACTTGCCGTCCTTTAAACTCACATTGTACCGGGGTTGAAATTTTTTGATGAAGGTATTCTCCATCAGCAATGCGTCATGCTCAGAATCTACTATGGTAAATTCTATATGACTTGAATTTTTGGTAAGTACCCGGCTTTTATAAGGAATAAACTTTTTGTCTCCAAAATAATTGCTCAGACGATTGCGCAGATCCTTTGCCTTTCCAACATACAGGATGGTGCCTTCCTCGTCCAAAAAGCGATATACCCCGGGAAGGTGGGGAATACTGTCGGATATTTTTTTGAAGTCTTCGAAAGTCATTTAACGATCCTCCATTGCGGATTCAATTCCTTTTAGAATGTAGTATGCGGTTTTAGGGTTGGTGGCCAAAGGTATATTGTGTACGTCTGCCAGCCTCATGAGCATTTGCACATCGGGTTCGTGGGGGTGTTTTTCCAGGGCATCTCTGAAGAAAATCACCACATCCATATTGCCTTCTGCCAGCAAGGCAGCAATCTGCGCATCCCCACCCTTTGGACCGGACAATAATTTATTTACTTTAAAGCCTTCTTTCTCAATGAAACTTCCGGTGGTACCGGTAGCATAAATCTCAAATTTTTCCAGGATGCTCTTATGTCTCATAACAAAAGAAACCATCTCAGGTTTTTTTCCATCGTGGGCTATCAATGCAATATTCAGCATATTCTTTTTATTGTTCTTGTTAAACAACTGTTGCCTTTCTTCGTCCAGGAACAGTAAAATTTCAACAACAAATATATAAATCTTTAATTCGGTCGGGATAATATTCCAATGCTAAAAGGCGGAGGTCGAAATTTTTCATTGCTCACTTTACTCCTATTCAAAATGACAATGATAAACGTACATTGATATTTTTTAAGCATTTATAAGAATTGTAAAACTTCCAACCTCCCGGCAACCGCTTACTAGTTAAGGACTGAATATTAAAATTATGGTTTTTTGTTACATATTTCACAAACCACTACTCCTGCCAAATTTTACACCCTCAAATAACGTTTTTTAGCCATCTTTGCAGAATATAATTATTAAACAACACATAAGTTATGCCCGTACATTCGAAAAGAGGAGAAACCCTGAGCCATTCGCCCATAAGAGTATTGATGCCTTATGCTCGAGCGGCCAAGGCGGCGGGCACACATGTATATCATCTCAACATAGGCCAGCCTGATATTCAGACCCCTCCTGAAGCACTGGAAGCCATCAGGAACAACAAAGAGACCATCATACCCTATGGTCCTTCTGAAGGATTGCCAGGACTTAGAGAAAGGGTTGCAAATTATTATCAATCCTTTGCTGGCGATATAGCCTACAGCGATGTTTTTGTGACGACCGGAGCATCTGAGGCGATACTTTTTGCACTCTTCTCTTGCTGTGATGAGTTTGATGAGGTCATCATCCCTGAGCCTTTTTATGCCAACTATCTTGGATTTGGACACACGAGTTCGATTAGAATAGTACCTATACCCAGCAGCATCGATACAGAATTTCAGCTTCCTAATGCAGAGAAGTTTGAAGAATTGATTACTCCTAATACAAAGGCAATATTCTTGTGCAATCCGGGCAACCCAACAGGCTGTCTGTACAGTAAAGAAGAGCTTACCAAATTGATGCAAATTGTTCTCAAGTACGACTTGTTTTTGATTGTCGACGAGGTATACAGAGAATTTTGCTACGACGAAGTGTTTACGTCCGTGCTCTCTTTCAGAGAAATGGACCAGCACGTCATAGTCATTGACTCCATTTCTAAAGTATTTTCTTCTTGTGGAGCAAGGGTGGGCTTTTTGGTTACACGTAATAAGGAAATTCAGAAAGTAGTAGAAAAATATGCCCAGCTCAGGTTGTGTCCTCCATATTATGGCCAAAAACTGGCGGAAGTATGTTACGACCATGCGGATGAATACATACCTCAGGCCAGGGCCGAATACATCAGAAGACGTAAGGTGTTATATGATTCTTTGCGCCAGATAGAAGGAGTACAATGTTATCTTCCCAAGGCAGCTTTCTACAATATGACCAAACTTCCAGTAAAAGATGCCAACGATTTCTGCAAATGGTTGCTGACGGATTTCACCTATGAAGGTTCAACGGTAATGCTGGCTCCGGGCTCAGGATTCTACCAACATAAAGCATATGGGCTGGATCAGGTAAGAATTGCATATATTCTCAATGAGCATGACCTGAGCGCAGCAGTAGAATGTCTGAAGATCGCTCTGGATCAGTACAACAATAGGAATGGACATGAGGGAAACAATTACTTCCTGTCTGAAAAATCTCCAAATAGAGTGTACGCTCCAACCAACGATATGTAATACGCACGCATTTTTTCGATGGCATAGCGCCCATTTTCGTAATCATACAGATTGGTAAAGTTTTCATTCCGATAAAAAGGCTTCAGTGCATTGTTGAGCCTCAGTGATACAGAAAAACGTTCATACTGCATTTCTGCCCCAAGGAGAATGCTTTGCATACTGCTGTCAAAATCTTCCTGAAGCTCTGTGTATACCAGATATCGTCTGCTGATATCATCTTCTACTACCTTGCTATTGAACAATGTCATAAAACTCATGCCCAGTTCAAGACCTGCATTCCATTTGCCGATCGGCCATCTTATTTTACAAATAACAGGAATTTCCACATAATACAAATTGATCGAACGGTCGGGTCTTGTATCCAGGGGATCTTCTATAGGCCAAGGTTCAAATTGTGATCCGGATTCGACAAAAGCAAGATTGGTTTCCAGACTAAACGTCTTATTGATAATTGCTTCACCTTTTAGCCCGCCGTACCATCCCCATTTATAAAAGCCCAGATAATAGTCACCGTCAATTTGACCAACAAGTGTTCCTCCAATGGCACCGAACCTGAATCTGTTATCTGGCAATTTATCTTTTCTGCCATTGTACATGCGCTGGGCGTCTGCATCGATGACAGAAATAAGCACGCAAATCAGCAAGATCCATCGCATACTTATTGGTTTCATATGTCTAAGGTAATATTTGAGCATTGAAACCACCTAAGTCTTCTTGAACTTTATGATCCTTTTTTTATTAAGTCAAATGGAGTCATCAAACAGCATTCGACCTACATATCTAAACAGAGGGTTTCTGTAAAGTGAAGCACCATTTCTTAATTTGCTGGATTTTAAAAAAAAGAGGGGCAGAACGAATCTTACCCCTCCCCAACAATTAGAAAACGGAATCTCTTTTATTCCTGCATTCCTGTGTAAACCAGGTAGCCGACTATATATACAACCGCAGCAAGCTGGCACAACAACATAAATGCAAGCGCTTTATTGTCAAGCACCCATTTAAATACTTTCATTTTAAATGTCATTTTATCATACGTTAAACCATAGTACCCTTTGGTACTCTCAAAACAATGAACAGAAAAATGAAATCTAAATGGTAAGTTTTTTGAAAAGGACCGGAATGTCTCTACTTAAGAAAAATACTGTTTCAGCACCACCTGTTGATAAGTTGAAAAAAGGAAAAGAACTATCGTTCAATTCCGGCATTCGCACAGATGGCTTTTTAAACAACCTTTTGGTAGGATTAAGGTCGTTTTTATAGTTATTCGTCACCAAAGGTGTCTCAACTTTCTCTGCGTTGTTGACATCCTGGATCGGCATTGGAGCAATAGAGGCCTCAACATGATCCTCGGAATCGTAAAGCTTCGGAACAAAAGTTTGCGTTGCACTGGCTTTCAGACCAATGCAAATAAATAAAACGAATAATATATTGTTCAGATGCTTCATAAAATCGACATCAAATGTACTACAGTTTTAGATCAGTGGTACAAATTTGTAAAAATATTTTTTTAATGAATATCAGGTAACTCAACGCACGAAAGTTGAAGAATGGAACACATCTTTTTGTCCAACAAACTGATCATTCACTTTGAGAAAAAAGACTTACGTGAGGAAAATTATGAGAAGAAGATAAGAGTACCGAAGGCGGGAATCGAACCCGCACGCTTTTGAAGGCACTGGATTTTGAGTCCAGCGTGTCTACCAATTCCACCACTTCGGCTGATGAAAGCGCAAAAGTAAAACAATATTTGAATCGAAAAAATTATATTTCAAAAATAATTCATTTTATCACCATCGAAGCCATTAAATTTGTGCGCAGAATGAATCGACATGAAACTTTGGAATAATTCCAAAAGAGGAAAATTGCCCGCTGAGACCATCAGCGCTTTTAGTTCTTTCTTTTTTTACTACAGCCTTCTATTCCTGATATTGTACATTGGATTTCAGATCATTGGGATTAGTCATTCGGTTTTCTTCTATAAACTTTTTCAGTTTACTACCATCATCTATGCCCTCGTTTCTCTAGGGTACTCCATTTTTTTACTGTTCTTTAAGACCAATATTTGGATGCGTATTTTTCAGATCGGTCTGCTTATCATTTCAATCATTTATCTCATCATTGCCTTTCAGTGGAATTATTCTTTAAACTTTATCGGCATTGAGGAGAAATATTTCATACTTATAGCATCTCTGGGCACAGCATTCATCAGCTTTTCCCATAAAATCAATAATCTTGGGACTTCTAACATCCATCCGGCTGTACTCTTTGTGCTCTCTTTTGTAGTATTGATTTTGATATCTGCCTACTTTCTTTCCTTACCATCTTCCACTGTAAGCGGGATTTCGGCCATAGATGCCCTGTTCACAGCCACGAGTGCTGCAACAGTAACAGGGCTCGCTGTTTTAGATACTGAAACAACCTTCACTTTTTTTGGAAAGATGGTCATTTTGGTGACCATTCAATTGGGAGGACTTGGTATTTTGACGTTCACCAACTTGTTTTCATTACTCTTTAAATCCACCACATCCTTTAAAAATCACTTTATTCTTGGCAGTATGATCAATGAAAACAGTACTGCGAAAGTATACACAACTTTGAGTAGAATCATTGGTGTAACACTCTTTATTGAAGCAGTTGGTGCAGCTCTTATTTACTTTTCCATACATGATACAAGTCTTAAAGGATCAAAAATATTCTTCTCCATTTTCCATGCCGTTTCAGCTTTTTGTAATGCAGGTTTTTCTACGCTTTCGGCCGGCATGGCAGATGAATCCATTCAATTCAATTACCAAATGCAGCTGGTCGTGGTTTGGTTGATCATTACCGGTGGTATTGGATACAATATCATCATACGGCATAGTTCTATTACCAAGGCAGCATTTAGAAAGCTTTTGATCAAATTCAACATTATTACCAATGCAAAGATCATCCATAAGAAGTCCATGGATATCAATTTGGTGCTGGTTGTAAGAACCAGTTTGATTTTGACCTTTCTTGGGTGTGTATCGTTCTATCTTTTGGAAAGAAATGGAGTATTGAGCCATGACAGCGGTTTTTCTTTGTTTACTTCTGTTTTATTCAATGCTGTGACGCCCAGAACAGCAGGCTTCAACAACATCAATATGGCAGATCTGGCTAACCCAACACTCTTTATCCTCATATTTCTAATGTGGGTGGGTGCATCTCCCGGATCTACGGGAGGAGGAATTAAAACCAGTACTTTTGCTCTGGCAGTGTTGAATTTGTGGAATCAAATCAAAGGCAAAGACAATACGGTGATCAAAATGAGGCTAGTTCCTCGTCAGGCGCTCAACCAGGTGAGCGCCACCCTCTTGCTCTCATTTCTTGGCATAGGTATTGCAACTTTTGCGCTAACGATCACAGAACCGGACCTTCCATTTCTGGATATACTATTTGAAACTGTCAGCGCATTTAGTACCGTGGGACTCAGTGTGGGCATAACGCCTTCTCTCGGACTTGACTCTAAAGTAATCATCATTTTTGCAATGTTTTTGGGCAGGGTGAGTTTTCTCACTTTTCTAATCGGGATGTATAGGCAAATTTATGGTGAAACCAGAAAAGCGAATGTCTATTACCCTGATGAAACCATTTTTATTAACTAATCATCATAATTAAAAGATGAAAATCATTGTTGTCGGATTGGGAAATTTTGGATCGAGCCTTGCATTGGCATTGATGGATGAGGGCCACGAAGTTATAGGCGTGGATACCAATCTGGATAAAGTAGAGAAGCTTCAGGACAGGATAACCTACTGTGTAAAACTGGACGCCACCGAATTGTCTTCTCTGAGGAATCTGCCATTTGATCTCGCAGATCAGGCCATCATTGCCATTGGTGAAGACGTTGGAGCTTCCATCACTGCACTTGCTCAGGTTAAAAAAATATTTAATGGTAAAATCATTGCGAGGTCTATCAACGAGATTCATCACGCTATTCTCGAAACGATCAAAATCGATGAAATCGTAGAGCCTGAAGCTGAATTTGCACATGAACTAGCGAAAAGGATAGCCTTAAGAAAAGTGATAAAGTCTATGAGTTTGCCAGGGGCTTATGAAATTGCTGAAATTCCCATGCCCGACTTTATGATTGGGCGCAAGCTCTCAGACATTGATATCAGCAGGTTCGAAAGTTTGCAAATCATTACTGTCATCAAAAAAGGTGTAAAACAAAACTTGTTTAAAGCAAATGTAAATGAGTATAAGACACTCGGCAAGATTGGTTCAGAATACCTGTTTGAGGCTGATGATATTCTTGTGCTGTTTGGCATCAACAAACAAATAGAAAAGTTTGCCAATCAATATTAATGAGCGGATAAGAAGTTCTAAGGTCTGTTACTTACGAAAAGGTCCTTGTATTTATCCAGTTCAAAGTTCTTATTGTATTCATTATTGGCAGCTATGAATGCTTTAAAATCAGCAGGTTCCCCATTTATTTTAAGATCAGGATTGAGTTCATTGAACCTATCTTCCACCTCTTTTAAGAAGGTACTGTCAGCAAGATGTGCCTGAAAATATCTCAAATTGGTAGTGTATTGTTTGTAATTGTATTTTCCTGCATATCTTTTGTGTGCAGAATCCCAGGCATCCTTTCCAATACATTTCAACTCGCTGTAATATTTTAGCATTCTTCCTGCTGCATCGATGTTGAGTACAGGATGAAATCTATCATCAAAATGAATAAGCATTTCCGGACTGGTGAGATACTCTGTAATCAACAACCTCAACTCATTTCCATGATTAAAACAGACGAGGTCCTGGCAACCCTCATATGTCTTTAATCCAAACTGAGAAGCCAGAGCTGGTTGCATGTGAATCAGCCCTATGCCACCATCATTTCGACCATTAGGCAAATAATTGATGCCGTTGCATTCCTGCATTAACATGGCCAATAAAGTATACTTTGGTAAACCGTATTTTTCTTCAACAGCTGTTGTTATGTTCTCAAACCTCAGCGCCCTCATAAAAATTCCAACAGTCCTGGTATGTCCGTCACAATTGGCTAAACCATATTTGCCCTCATCTCCGAGGAAACACATATTCTCTATTTGAGGAGCCTTCGTAAACTCCAAATAACCCAAATTTGCGGGCTTATGAAACAAATAATGTCCGCTAAACGTCTCTTCACATACTTCGCCGATTTCCGGCGTGATTAGTACACTGACATTTTTACCATACAACACCGTGAACATGGTAAAAATCATAACAAGCATTGATTTTCTAATGAAAGTCATAGTAGAAATTAATGATGGTTATACACTGAGATTTTTCAGATAACTCTCAAAATTATCCAAAAAAACCAGTTCACAAAACTATGAACAGACTTTTTGGACTCCGATGTTGTATTCCTACTTGACTTTTCGCTGAATTTGGTTGTTTACCCTACTCAATTTTTTTGTGTGTATAAACATTATTGGTTCGGTCTGTGTCCATAAGCCTGTACGAAGGGTCGATACTTATTGATTCGACATCTGATGCTTTTTCCTTTATTTTAAGTTCGTATGTTGGATTGGTCCAATTCCAGTCCTTCGCAATTGTATAACTATCGTATTTGATGTCAGGCTTCTTCTCTCCGCGCATCACACTTTGAGGGATGTAATATAGGTGTTCTTTACCATCCTTTGTAGTCACAACAACGTCAAGAGGCATTGGAAAATAATGCCTGTTAGACAAATAAACTACGTCGTTAATCAAGGTATCCACAGCATAGTCAATGGTATGTGTGGTATTCACCCAATACTGCTGAAACCAGTCCAGCTCCATACCACTTTGTTTCTCAAATATTCTGAAAAAATCATTGGGAGTTGGATGTTTGAAGTGCCATTCATCAAAATACCTCAGCAGTGATTTTGAGAAAACTTCTTTGCCTACGATATATTCCAATTGAACCAGGCAAATCTCACCTTTCGTATAGGAAGCTCTGCTGTATGCTGCATTGGTAATAAAATGGTCGGCATGAGTAGTCAATGGTTCTTCCAGGCCACTTTTCAAAAAGTCATTGAAAGCCTCCAGGGTTTCCTTGAATGGGTGCTCAGGCACAGTTCCGGGCAATTTTCCTTTACTCATCAGGTAGTGGATAGTCTCTGTTTCACCAAACGAAGTAAATCCTTCATCCATCCAACCATAAAGCGATTCGTTGGTACCGAGCATCATCTGATACCACGAATGCATCCATTCATGTACAGCTACCCCAACCAAACTTCTGAGTGGTCTATTACCGGTGATCAAGGTAGCCATGGGATACTCCATTCCACCGTCACCTCCTTGGATGAAAGAATATGAGGGATATTGATATTTACCATATCTTTTATTCATCCAATTGAGTGCTTCGGCCATGATGGGTGGCAAATCTTTCCAGGCTGCAGTTTTCTCTCCTCCCTGATAGAAAAAATGCAGCACAGTTCCGTCGTCCGCCTTAATTTTTGTATGCTCATAATCCGGATCAGCTGCCCACACAAAATCATGTACATTTTGCGCCTTAAACTTCCATTTTAGTTCTTTGGGTCTTCGGGAAGGCTCCTTATCTGCATATCCATATCCAATATCATCAGCGTTAGCCAAAGTTCCCGTCGCGGCGACAACGTATTTTGAAGGCAATTCTATTTCTACCACAAAATCTCCCCAAACTCCATAAAACTCTCTCGCTACGTAAGGTTCAGGGTGCCAACCCATATAATCATACTCTGCCAACTTAGGATACCACTGTGACATACTGTAATCAATACCTTCAGCATTGTTTCTTCCCGATCTTCTGATTTGTATCGGGATTTGTGATTCAAATTCCAATTGTATAACATTATTACTACCGGGAAGTAAAGGCTCTGAGAGGGTGACTTCCAAGATGGTACCTTCAACAATCATACTGTTTTGGCTCTTACCATTAACCTTAAGTCTGGTCACATGGCAATAACCTTCTTCATCCTTTTTGAGTTTCGAAATCCTGCTCCCAACCCTTCTGTCAGGATCTGCCACATGCAGTGATTTGATGTCCATCATACTCCCAGGCTGAAAAGCATTAAAATATAAATGGAAGTACATTTTATTTAGCGTGTCGGGAGAGTTGTTGAAATACTCAATCTTTTCCTCTCCTTCAAGGCTATGTTTTTTATCATCAAGTTCGACTTCTATGTTATAATTGGCCCTCTGCTGCCAATATCCATGCTGGCCATGGACAATACTCACACCTGTCCCCAATAAGAACATGATCAAAAATTGCTTAAAATGATGCATATCTAGATGTCTATAGGTTTTAAAATTTCAGAAATATTTGGCCATTGGTATTTTCGGGCGAAAATAAAATATGCTATACTTCCTGTGATGAGGAAAGCCAAGGTCATAAAATATGGATTGATGGATGAAGTTTTCATCAACGAATCGGTTTGCAGCACGCCTCCTCCATAAGATGAAATGACAGTGCCGTACATATTGGTTGCAGCATGAATGCCCAAGGCCAATTCCAATCTCCCATCCATCACAGTTATGAGGGCCAGGAAAAATCCTGCGAGCACGTAATAAGTCATCATGATAGGCGCGCCATACTCACTGATTTCAGGATTCGTGCCATGTACCAATGCAAACAATACAGAGGTAATGACCATCACCAATAGCTTGTTGTTTTTCAGCAATGAAAAGCCCTGCATGAGATAGCCCCTGAAAAACAGCTCCTCAAAACTGGTTTGAATCGGCAGTAAAAGCACGCTGATGAGTAATAAGACCACAAATGGGCCAAATGAAAACTGAAGGGTATAATCACCGGGATTGGTTAGGTAATTGATCAGTTCTGTCACAAGGCCTAGAACTATCCAAATTCCAAATCCAAACAAAATCCTTTTGAAGTCAATGCCTCCATTTGGACTGATCAGGTTCTGAATCCTTTTCTTTTGGATGCGCAAAGCCAACCAAAGACCTGCAATGGCAAATACAAACATCAAAATGAGCAGAAAAAGTCCAAAGTTCTTATCAATTCCAAGGATGGAAAAATCCATTGTTTTCATAAAGTCATTCAACCTTTCTGAGCCAATACCTTCACTGCTGACAGCGTTCAGGCTGACCAAAAACAATGGAACCTGACCAATAAAATATCCGCCAAATGACAACACAACTCCCAAAACATACATGATTATGGAATTGTCTCCTTCTTTGACTTTAGAAAAAAAGTTGTTGCTGTCCATATGTTTAGATACTTACTTCTCCTTTAAAAACAAACAATGCAGGGCCTTTCAAAATCACATGAGTGAACTTATCGTCTAACCTGTCAAAAGTGACCGACAGGTTCCCACCTTTTGTCTTTACAAAAACCTCTTCATTAAGGTCTCGTTTCAAGGCTTGTGATATGGCAGCTGCGGTAACCCCTGTCCCACATGAATAAGTCTCATCTTCAACACCTCTCTCATAAGTTGCCATATGAATTTGGGAATTGCCATTTTCAAAAACCAGATTTACGTTGATACCTTCATCCAAGTAGACAGGTGAATATCTTACAGATTTTCCCACCTGAACTATTTCATCAAGGTCAGCTTCCTTACCAATATATTTCACATAATGCGGTGAGCCGGTAAACAACTCATATACATTGTCAACTTCAATTTGTGTAACTTTATCAACATCGATCATCCCAAGCTCTACCTCATCACCTTTTACGACAGCTTTGTGTGGACCATCTACGGCGAGAAAACTGGAGGAATTACCGATGTAACCCAAATCAAAAGCAAATTTTACAATACACCTGCCACCATTGCCACACATGGTACTTCTATTGCCATCGCTGTTGTAATATACCATTTCAAAATCATAGCCTTCCGCTTTTCTCAACATCATCAGTCCATCAGCTCCTATGCCAAATCTTCTGTGACATAAATCAGCAATTTCCTGAGTGGTCAGATCAAATTCATTTTCCATCTGGTCGAGCAGGATAAAATCATTTCCCGTCCCATGATATTTATAAAAAGATATTTTTCTATCCATCACACAAAAATATATGTTGACATGTTAACACGGTTCTTTTTATATATTATTTCACCCTTTTTGCGGGATGGTTATTTTTGTTAAGAATTCTTTCACTCCTTATACCTTTACCCAACTCCTATCCAAGGAAAAATCCAATGAACGCATAATTCGAACATGCTAAAAACATTTTTGTTTTCTCCCATTAAGTTCCAAACTTACAACCAGACAACTTTGCAGTATAGATATTCCATTTTATGAATAGCATCTTTTTCAATAAAAAAGAAATATGAATCTCAAAACATTGATTTTCAGTACTTTTCTATCCAATCAAATTTTTTTTCAATGATATGTGCTTTGTTCAATTTCAAATAAGAAACATATTCCTGAGCAATTGGAGACAGTTTTTTATCCTTAAGCCAAATCAGAAACCAAGTTGAACTTATGGGAAAACCCTTGACCGGAATAATCTTCAATTGTTCGTTTTGGAGTTCATTTCTGATTCCAATCAAAGGCATAATAGAACAACCCAGCCCCGCAATAACTGCCTGTTTTACCGCCTCATTGGAGGTTAATTCCATTTTTTTGTGTACTGGAAGATTGTTGTCTTTGATGTACCTCTCCATTACATGTCTGGTACCTGAACCTTTTTCTCTATAAATGATGGGCAATTGTTCAAATATATCCTTGTTGTATTGCTTTTTATTGATTTTTGTTTCGGCGTTGCCCACCAAAAACAATTTGTTTTGCATGAGCTCAAGTTTTTCCAAACCAATGGTTTCGGGCAAAACGCTCACCAGCGAAAAATCAACCTCGTTTTGTTCCAGACTCATCAAAACCTGGGCCTTATTGGTTACGTCCATGATCAAGTCTATACCGGGATTCAACTTTATAAAATCTGCAAGAAAAAATGGGGCAATATATTTACCTGTGGACACAACTGATATCTTAAGCCTACCTGCAAGTTCACCCTTGTGGGCATTCATTTTATAATTGATAGAATGTACTTCTGCAAGTATTTTATCTGCCGCTTCAGCTATCTCTTTACCAAAGTCAGTGATATAAATTCTTTTATTGATGACCTCAAAAAGCGGTAAATCAAACTGATTTTGAAAGTTTTTCAACTGAATTGACACTGCTGGTTGGGTAAGATGGAGCTCCTCAGACGCTTTCGTAATGCTTTGTGTATTAGCAACTTCCAGAAAAATCTTCAACTGATGTAAAGTATAGTTCATAAATAATATTTATGCTTCGGATTGATTTTTTAAATAATAATTTATAATAAACATACATCACCTTTGCATCACAAACAAAAAATATGATGAAAAAAATAACAATTGCAAAAGGTGATGGCATCGGACCGGAAATCATGGATGCTACACTTTCAATTCTTATGCATGCAGGAGCTCAAATCGAATTTGATGAAATTTCGGTTGGCGAAAAAGTTTATTTGTCAGGGAATTCATCCGGCATTTCCAAAGAGGCCTGGGACATCATCAGAAGAAATAAGATTTTCCTCAAAGCTCCCATTACCACACCTCAGGGAGGTGGCTACAAAAGCCTCAATGTAAGTACCAGAAAATTTCTTGGACTATATGCCAACATAAGACCATGTGTCAGTTTGCACCCATTTGTCGAGACAAAACATCCAAAAATGGACATCGTAATCTTCAGGGAGAATGAAGAAGACCTCTATGCAGGAATAGAGCACCAACAGACAGATGAGGTCGTGCAATGTCTAAAACTAATCACACGTCCAGGCTGCGAAAAAATCATCCGCTATGCTTTTGAATACGCAAGACATTATGGTCGTAAAAAAGTGACTTGTTTTACCAAAGACAATATCATGAAACAAACGGATGGTCTCTTCCACCAGGTTTTCAATGAAATTGCAGTAGAATATCCTGACATCATCAATGAGCATTGGATCATTGACATTGGAGCTGCAAAGGTAGCTGATACTCCGGAAGCCTTTGACGTCATAGTGACGCCCAATCTGTACGGAGATGTGCTCAGCGATATCGCTGCCCAAATTGCTGGATCAGTAGGTCTGGCAGGATCATCCAACATAGGAGAAGAATGTGCCATGTTTGAAGCCATCCATGGATCCGCACCAGACATTGCCGGCAAAAACATCGCCAATCCTTCAGGATTATTGCAAGGTGCTATCCTTATGCTGTTGCACATTGGTCAGGCAAGTGTGGCAGAACGTATACAAAATGCATGGCTAAAAACCATTGAAGAAGGTATCCATACCTTTGACATTTATAATGAAGCTACCAGCAAAAAGCGCGTAGGAACAAAGGAATTTGCCGAAGCAGTTATCGCCAATCTTGGACAAAAGCCTTCCTTACTAAGTCCTGTTTCCTACTCCAATAATGTGCAGCTTTCTCTACCAAAATATCAAAGAAAAGCACAGAAGAGAAAAGAACTTCAAGGAGTAGATTTATTCGTCCACTGGGGCGGTGATAACGGGGAAAAATTGGCTGCCATACTTAAAAATCTCAACACATCGGACATGCAGCTCAAAATGATCACCAACCGTGGGATAAAGGTGTATCCCGATGGATTTCCTGAAACCTTTTGTACAGATCACTGGAGATGCCGGTTCGAACAAATAGGTGGAGTAAAAATCAACAATGAACACATCGTACAGCTCCTCCGTGACGCACATGATAAGAGCATAGATGTTATCAAAACAGAAAACTTATACACTTTTGACGGACAACCTGCTTTCTCACTTGGACAAGGTCAGTAGTTTATAGCCGACCCTTTAGAAATCTTTTCAAAGGGTCGGCATATTTTAAAACAACTCAAACAATCATTAAGATGGAAAATACACTCACTCAGGAACAAGCAGACGTTTCAATTCAATCAAAAACTTCAAATGAACACTTTAAAAAGCAGTTCGACCTGTTTAAAAAAAGAGCATCTTTACTTGTAAATGGTGCCTTCATTTCGCTCTTCATTACCCTTATCTTTTTGTCTTATCATTCAGAAGATGTTATCACCAATGAGCTTTATAAAGGATTGATGCTGGTATTGGTGATTTTATTCATTAAATATTTGTCCAGGTCGGGCATCCAGCGTAGCAACCATTAATTTGCTGAAAAGGGTTCAATTTGACTTTAGGTGAATTGATTCCCGGTAAATGCTACATCCGAGCCTCAAACCCATTTAAGTCATAATCTCAATCCGGCATTTTCGAATGCCCCTCTACTTATTGAACAATGAGTAGCATGGCTTTGCTTAACCAAATTTTTAAATACATAAATTATATAAACAATGAACAATCATACGACCAAACTAATTGATGGCAGTTTCACAAAAGAAAATGCAAAATCTGTTTTGCTCAAACTTATTGGCGACAAGATCAGCTATCATCAGTTAAAAAAATTCAGCAACGAAGAAAGGTTCAATCATGATCATGAGCATTCCCAGCAAAGAATTACAGAACTTTCTTCAGAAAGAGAACAATTACTGAAATGGCTTGATCAATTTGAAGATGCAGAGAAATTACAAATCAATTGTAAAATTGAAATCGTGCCTGTTGAAGCTGAAGTTCTTCAGGATTCTTAAACTGCGCTGAGTATACCCCAAAAAACCTTCTTTTATTTTTTCAACTTTCTTAGGATTCTTAAAGACCATAAGCGAGAATAAAAGACATTAAATAAACTGAGGAAATCAAAAGTCATTAAAGATCTTTTATGGAGTTTAATATTTTAATTACCAACCTTACCAACCCTACTTTGCTGTTTTTTGCCTTAGGAATTTTTGCTTCCTGTGTCAAGTCTGATTTAAAAATACCCGAAAGCAGCAGTAAGTTTATCTCACTTTATTTGCTTTTTTCTATAGGGTTTAAAGGAGGCCAAGAGCTTTCCCACAGTCCATTCAATTCAGAAATTCTGTATGCACTTATGTTTGGATTGTTGATCTCTTTTCTCATTCCTATGTATACTTTCTGGATACTCAGAAAGAAATTAGGTGTTAGCGATTCGGGTGCAATTGCAGCTTCTTATGGTTCTGTAAGCGCAGTCACTTTTGTTGCAGCCATTACTTTTCTTGAAATGCAAAATATCACTTATGGAGGGCATATGGTTGCTGTCATGGCATTCATGGAAGCACCTGCCATCATTGCGGGTGTGATTTTAATACTTCAAAATGACAAAGAGTCACCAGCCATTGACCTCAAATCCATTATCCGTCATTCATTCACCAATGGAAGTGTCTTGTTGATTTTAGGAAGTTTGTTGATTGGTTACATTTCGGATTCTCATCAGGCAGAAGGTATTAAACCTTTTACAACAGATATTTTTAAAGGATTTCTTGCCATCTTTTTATTGGAAATGGGTATGGTCACTGCAAAGAGGTTCCGCTCATTCATAAGCTATGGAAAATTTGTAACCATGTTTTCGATTTTTGTACCTGCATTCAATGGAATAGTAGTTGCTTTTTTAAGCCAATATTTAACCCAGGACATAGGCAATCGGTTTATCATGACCATTCTGGCCGCAAGCGCTTCCTATATAGCTGTTCCCGCTGCAATGAAACTCGCAGCTCCAAAAGCTGACCCTGGCCTCTATGTTCCCATGGCACTGGGGGTAACATTCCCATTCAACATCACTGTTGGTATGCCTTTGTACTATGTACTCATCAATCATTTTTCATAAATGGCTTCTATCATTGTGTTTTTACTTGATACTCAAAATTAGTGCCTGCAAAACGGAACTGATTTAAACGTAAAAACTATTCATAGAGCATTATCAACCGATATTGAATAATTACCTTTGTTTTATACAGCAACATTATGGTAAAACTATTCATCCAATTTGTTTTGATCTCCACTGTTATTTCCTGTCAAAATGGAAACAAAACAGCCCCAAAAACTCAAACAGCCATTTCAGAAAGCATTCCACCACTACCCGAATCGGAATTGCGTGCACTTGCATTCAATTGCACTTCTATAGAATATACCTTCAAGACCTTACCCATCACCCTTTCAGTATCACAAAATGAGGGCTTGGAAACCAATATATTTTTTGCAAGTATGGAAGCCATTAATTACGATGCTTCAGCTTGTCAATCTATAGCCAGAAAAATCTTTAATGTCGGCACAGAAATCTACATGGAGGCAGAGGTATATTTTTCTCCGGGTTGCCGTCATTATGACTTTTATAAAAACGGTAAACTCACTTATCGAACCAAAATCACAGATCAGGGTTTAAACTTCTATAAATCCATCATTCTTCAGGCTGCGGGCGGACAGCAACAACAATAAAACGCAAATCCATTTTATGAACAAAAGATTAGGGGTTATTGACCTGGGTTCAAATACCTTTCACCTGCTTATTGTAGAAGTGTCTGGAGCACAAATTGTTGCCGAAGTGGCAAGGAAGCGCAACTTTGTCGGGCTTGGCGATGGAGGCATAGATGTGCTCAAGCATCAGTCTATTGAGAAAGGCCTTGCAGCATTAAAAGAGTTCAAAGATTTGCTCACATTGCATTCATGCAGCGAATTCCGCATCATCGGCACAGCAGCATTGAGGACGGCAACCAATAGTCTTGATTTCATTGAGCCGGCAGAAGAATTGATGGGCCGAAAAATTACGATCATCGATGGATTGCTGGAGGCAGATTATATTTTTAAAGGCATACAGCTGCTGACTGATATGTCGGAAGGCATTTCCATCATTATGGACATCGGCGGTGGTTCAACTGAATTCATCATAGTTAAGCAAAATCAACAAATCTGGAGCAAATCCTATAAGCTAGGAGTGGGAGTTCTCCACTCAGAATGGCACAAGACAGAGCCCATTGGTGATGCAACCAGGCAAGCATTGCTGTCTCATCTCGCAGATGTGTTGAGCGAAGTCAAATCTATTGTAAATCAATACGGAGTCAGGCCCAAGCTCATCGGAGCATCGGGTTCATTTGAAGTATTAGAGTCCATGACCGGCCTCAAAGTGAGTACCGACAGCAATCAGGTGGTCACCATAAAAGACACCCTTGACATCATAGAAAAGGTTGTCAATGCCGATTTTGAAACCAGAAGAGGCATAGAAGGTTTGCCACACGAGCGTACTAAACTCATCGTCGTCGGATTGCTCCTGATCGAGTCTGCGATCCAATTGTTTGATCCATTGTTCATAGAGGTCTGCCCATACGCACTGAAGGAGGGGGTTCTTGCCGAAATGATAGAAAGCCCGGCAATCCAGTAATTTAATACTTTTCTTTAAGGACGTTGAGATGATGTTCTGTATGGTAAGCATTCCACATCAAGATTTCTCTGAGTGTCATTTTACCCATCAGCGGGTGCGGAAGTAAAATGCTGTCCAGGTCCTGTTCCTTGATCAGTAGACTTTGTTTGATGAGTTGATCGTTGAGCTTTTCAAAAACACTTTGATAGTGAGGCCTTTCTCCGACCAGGGTGGTCGGCATATTCATCGAAAAAGGTGACACCGCGCCCCTAGATTTCTCCAGCTTTTCAAGATATCGGCTGACCACCTCAGCAAAACTTCTGTTGGAACGGTTATTCGTGCCAAATTTCCACCGCAGCACAAAACGAGGATACCTGCGCAGCGCTTTAAGCAAAGGATTGGTACTTTGTATCAGGTGAATAAGATGTTGGCCTGCTTGCCATTTGCCATCCGGCTGTTTGATCCAGAAAACTTCAGGCATGGAAGCATAAAATTCCATCAATGATTTTTCATTCCTTTTTAGCGTATCATTTATTTCCTGTACAGTCATGGCTTGAATCAAATTCCCGGACTTTAAGGTATAAAAAAAGGCAGGAAATTTCCTGCCTTCTTATTATTTTAACATTGGAAGCTACCAGCCATTTCGATCAACACTCATGACTGAAAGGGTACCATTTTTGTATTCAATTTACGCCGTAGTTTTTTTCCTTCTTGATTTGAAGAGTTCAGTTACCTCCTTTTCACGAAGGAATCCAAGATCGACGAAAGTGGTAGATACATATTTTTTGATGTCCTGGTAGTCTTTACCTCTCTTATCGGTAAACACTTTCAAACATCTGGCTACATAATCCATGCTCTCATTCTTCACCTCCTGGTTAAAACGCTCGTTGTTGAAGATGCCGATGTATGCAGTAATGATCTTATTGATCTCAATATAATCATTGTAGTGCTCAGGTCCTATGTTGTTCAAAAACTTGGAGATGTAGGAATGAACCGATGATCTCAGGCACTCATTTTCAAGAGACATACCCGGATGTTTTTCATAATACTTTCTCACCGACTCAATAGCATCCACATTGACAAATCCCTTGCTGTGAAGCTCGTTGGTTGTTTTGAAATATTCGATGATCTGCTCATCCTTGATGTCGATCAACAACTTACCGATGTTGTGCTCATTTTCAGGAAGAATTTTCACTTCTTTTCCTGTGAAAAGGTTGTCATATATCTCAAAGAAATTTTGAGCGAATTTGGTGTCTTTTTTGGCGATGGCGTTGATTGACTTTTTGTAAGCCGCTGATGTTTCGTCACTCATTTGATATTTGAGACCGATGATGATCAGGAGTTCCAAAAATTGTTTGCTGTCAAACAAAGACTCATTGCTGATGAACGTAGACAAGTGCTTCATAAGACTCTGGTTGTCCATGTTCTCAACTGCACGGTGGATGATGAAAGTCCTCAACGCGTAGAAACTACTCTTAAGCTCTACTTCGTTTTTAGGAAATTCAACGGATTTATAATTGGCGTGCTCAAACTGCATTTCGTAATTGTCATACGCTTGCTTTCTTGCTTTGGCCTCGCGGAATTTCTCATTTTTTAGTGAAGTCAAATACTGTCTTACCCTTTTATTGGATTGTGACTCAATGATATTGGTGATCCAAATATCAGAACTCAAAGCAAAACCTGTCTGGATGGTTTGACCGATTCTTTTTCTGAGTTGCTCAAAGTTGGCAGAATCGCAGATGGCCTGAAGGATTTTTTTGAAATGGTCTTGTGGTTTGCGGTATTTGTAATTGTTGTCAATTTCTCCCCTCAACACATTATATCCGAGAATTCTGGGCAAAAACAGCCCTTCAAGTGATGTATCAAGCAATGCATTCTCCAATGCCTCCAACTGCAGTGGGCTGTGGTTGGCCACATCATTATAGAGGGCTTCGATTTGCGGTTCAAATTCTTGCTGGAGGTCGTGGTAGAAGCTTTCTTCTTCTTCCTCAAGGTACTGAGCCAGATTGTCAGAAGCCTGAATATCTTCTTTTATTTTGTCAAGTACCTCTTCGTATTTTTTATCCAAAGCGATCATATCTGTTAGTTTTTATAAATGAAAACCTGGTAAAGTTACAAGCCTTTACCAGGTTTTAAAAATAATTCTTAGTAATAAAATTCCGGGAAACCGGACGATTAAAATCTGTTCTTCGCTAAAACGCTAAGATAGAATAAATATTATTCTTCTTCGCCTTTTGCTTCATCAGAAACCACGAAAGCTTCTCTGTCTTCATCAGCTGCAGCAGCCATTACCGGAGCCTTAGGTGCACCTGACACCAAAACTCTGAAAGCTTCTTTGTCCGCAGTGATTTTAGCTTTTCTCGCTTCAACCTTAGAATTCTTAGCATTCATCCATTCTGCAAGTTTTGCATCAGCGGCCTCTTGTGAGATCGCACCTTTAGCAACACCCAATTGCAAATGTTTTTTGTAAAGAATACCTTTAAACTTAAGGATTGCATTTACTGTGTCTGTAGGAATCGCACCCTTCATAACCCAGTCGTATGCTCTGTCGAGATCAAGTTCTATGGTTGCAGGTACAGTCAAAGGATTGTAAGTACCGATTTTTTCGATGAATTTACCATCTCTTGGAGATCTTGCATCAGCTGCAATGATGTGATAAAATGGAGCTTGTTTTCTACCCCTTCTAGCCAGTCTTAATTTTACTGCCATGTTTGTTAAAATTTTAGTTTGATAAAAATTCAAACCCGACTACTTTTTTACAAAAAACTACTCGGGTTTTTAACGCGGCGCAAATGTAAGAATATTTATCAGTTTTTGAAAGTATCAAATGACTTTTTTCTAATAATAGGCTACAGAACCTCAGCAAAACCGGTGCATCTCATAATTCGTTGGTCTTTGGCATCATCAAATAACCTCCATCTAAAACCTAATACCTAACACCTAATACCTATCCCCTAAAACGTAAACTTCGCCGCCACCGACGGCATCACCGGCAATTGATTGACCCTGTTGTACCTCAACCTGTCGAAATAAAAGATATTCTCCCTGTTGTAAACATTCACCACACTCGCAGTCAACTCAAGTCCGAGTTTTTCCGTAAAGGTGATCTTATGAGATATAGAAAGGTCCAATCTGTGGTAACTCGGCAAACGACCACCATTTCTCGTTGGCGAAAATATGGTACCTATGATGTCAGGATTCGAGGTTACGTAATCAGAAGTCGCACTCCCCAAAACCTGGTAATTGTAGAATCCCAGAGTTTGAGTGAACGGAAATCCTGTTCCAAGATTCCACCGCAAGCCGATATTGGTATTCTTCTTTTGATCAGGATAATAATTGAACACAAAGTTTACATTGTGTCTTCGGTCAAACACAGTAGGATAAATTTGTCTTCCATCGTCCCTGTTCGTCCAGCTGAGAGAATAAGTCGTCCAGACATCAAATCTTGGATAGTTCAGCTGCAGGCTCACGTCTCCCCCGTAAGCCCATCCTTTTTCGAGTGCGTAATCCGATTCCTGTGCTGAAAGCTTGTTTCTGTTGATGACCAGAATCTGAGAAAAATCTTTGTAATAACTTTCGATGTTGACAGTAGCACACCTACCCAAATCCATTTCAAATCCGGCAACAGCATGAGCTGCTTTGACCAGTTTGTTGTTGAGTTCATTTCCTTCAAAATCGTTGACCGGTTCCTCAGGTCCTGTCAGAAATCCATTGAACAAGTTGACAATGTCGTTGTCGTTGCTCGTGGATATGATGTTCTGAGAATACAATCCTCCGGCCGCTTTAAACCTGAAATCGTCGGTAATATTGGCTTTCAGACCGATTCTTGGTTCAGGCGAAAACTTCCTTTGAGAAGCATAATACATCATTCTGAAAGATGGCTCAACCACCAATCGTTCGGTCTTGTACTTGTATTTTACAAAGCCTCCCAACTCCGCAGTATTCTGATTCTGTGCCAGGATGATTTTGAATGGATTGGTAAACTCAAAATCTGTTCTGATGGCTCTGAAGTCAAAACCATATTTCACTTCACTGTTGTTGCCATAATACCTGAAGTTGATGTTACCTCCGATGTCACGAATGCCACTTTCTCTTGGGTTGCCGTCGCCTTCAGTAATCGAAGTAACGTAATTGCTATATCCTACAATACCGTCAATGATCAGACTGCTGCCTTCAGGGATCAACAAGAAATCGCCACCTATGCCGCTATTGGCCCATCCTATGCTGGCAATGAGTGGGTTGGTGTATTGGTCATTGAAGTTGAATCCAAAAAAGTTGAACTTACTGCCTCCGGACGAAACCACCGATATTTTACCGTACAAATCTGTAAAATCAAATGGCAACCCTATAGTATCGTTTGCACCTGCATATTTGTACAGATTCTGGTCAAACTGGTTGATGAGGGATTTTTTACCCGTAAGCACCATTGAAATACTTGAACCTTCATCGTCAAATTTCTTCAAAGGAGTTTCAAGCAGCAACTTACCGGAGAAAGGACTTACTGAAGCAAATCCTCCGAATCTTTGTTTATTGCCTTCCCTGGTTTTGATGTCAATGACCGCAGATGTACGACTCCCATATTCGGCATCAAATCCGGCTGTATAGACGTCCACATTTTTGATAATATCGGTCTCAAAAGAAGAAAACAAGCCAAGCGAATGGAATGGGTTGTAAATATTCAAACCATCTAGCAATATTTTATTTTGGAATGGCGAGCCACCTCTGATGAAGAGCTGTCCACCCTGATCACCGGTAGAAACCACCCCTGGTAGTACCTGGAGGTATTGAGCTATGTCTGGTTCTCCGCCCAAAGATGGCAGCTGGGTGATTTGTTTGTTGGTTACCGTCAGTTTGGATACCTGTACTTCGGATCTTGCGCTTTCGCGCTTTGCGCTGATGTTGACCTCTTCCAGCTGAATTCCGCTGGATTCCAACAAAAAGTTTTGATTGTAAATACCGCCGCCACCAATTTCTTTGGTCACCTCCATAGATTGATAACCCAGGTAGCTGGCCGTGATGACAATGGTACCCTGCCCTATTCCGGTAATGTTATAAAAGCCGTCAAGGTCAGTCGTTGTCCCTTGATTGGTATTGGCTATGAAAACGTCTGCAAAGGAAATGGGTTCGCCAGTCTTCGCATCATAAACTTTTCCTCTTATGGTTGCTTGAGAAATCAGAACATTGGTAAACAGAAATAAAGAAGCACATAGGAAGAATAATCTCTTTTGGTATTGCATATCAAAGCTTTGGTTAAAAAGACCAATCAGTACAACTCATCGTCTGCACTTTCTTCAGTCTCCACAGGATTGATGCTCCTCAGGTCGAGAGAGTCAACTTTTTTATTTTTGGTCAATAGGAAGTCCATTTTAAACATCGACATTTCGCCGGTCAAAATCAAAGTGTCAGCACTGCAGTATTCAATGGTTAATTCCAGGTTTTCATCCGTTTTTATTGCGATGCTCTTGTCAGTCACAACGTAGTCGTAGTCTGTGCCCTCTTCAAAAATATTTGAGGTAAACTTTGAACCCGCCTTAAACTCGAAATAACCTTCCTGCAAAGTATTGGTAATTCTGTCATTGCGCATAACGGTGTCAAAATACCACATGCCCTCGAGATTGCAAACCTCTACTTCGTTCTTGCAACCCAAGACAATCAGGAGAAACAACAATACAAAATTTCCACTTCGGTTCATACATACAACAATTACATTGCAAAACTAAAATAAATTCTGAGTTAATCCTAAGTCATCAAACCCAAAATGAGAATGGCCTGGGAATTTAAATTGAACTAAGGAAAGATGATGAGATTTTGAAAGCGATAAAGCGGTGTCGGTCATATGGATAGAGGTTTGAGGCATCTCTAAATTGGGGGATTTTAGGAGAAGAAGATGAAATAAGAGTGAGTTAAATAAAATTAATTAGTAAAATAATAAATATATATTGATAGTCAATATTATAAATGAGTTTTCCACATTTGTATCAGAAAGTGGTCAGACAAGTGTCTGACCACTTTCTGACAAAACGCCTGTAGTATAAGTTATTTATATATAAATACTTAAAGCCTAATAATAGATTCTTTCGGCCACGACATAATACCATTCACAAAATGCATAGTGCCTACCCTCCATAGGATTTCATAAAATCCCTCAACTTTTGCGATGGAATTTCCCAAAGACCAACTTCCCCTCAGCAAGCACCAAACCAATGGGCGAATTTGGCATTTTCAAGCCGGAACTTATATCATGACGTATATGTCACGTATACTACACCCAAATCCATAAAACCATGCTTCAAACTTTAATAAGCTCCAATCCAAACTCCTCCAATAAAAAAGCCTCCGAGACTTCCCGATCTCAGAGGCTAAAAAAAGTGTAAAAACTAAAGTTTAATCAGAGCTTCGTATGAAACTTTTATTTTTGATCACTCTGTAGCATGCGTTTTTTACTATATCTTATAACTGAGAGACACATTGAATTGTCTGCCAGGATTAAAACTGTCAAATATTGCTTCAGAACCATCGTTGGTATTGTAAGTTCTCCATTTTTTGGAGTTCAGCATATTCTCACCACCTACACTAACTCCGTATTGTTTGTTCTCGCCAAACTGTTTCGCCAGTCTGAAGTTCAAAGTTGGGAATGGATTTTCATAAACATCCTCTATTCTTCCTGCGCCTACGATCGAAAGTCTTCTTGCCTGAACATTGAAAGAGACTGAACCTTCAAGACCTGAAGGTCTGTTGTTATAAGAAAGATTTGCGTTGAAAATCGATGGGGACAAACCAACCAATGGAATTTGAGCCTTCACATAAGTGTAGTTCAATCCAACATTGAAATCACTCAATGATGCAGAAACAAAGTCCAGGTTTTTATTTATCTCCAGTTCTAAACCATATACGTTGGTGTCTTCCAGATTTTTAGGTTGGTAGTTGGATGGTGTAGTTGCATCAAACACAACCAACTGAATAGGATCTATGAATTGTTTGAAGAAAACACTCGCAGAAACCAATTGTCCGCTTCCAAAAAACCTCTCCCATCTGATATCTGCATTGTTGATGGTTGATTGTTTAAGGTCTATGTTACCAAGGAATGTTCTTCCTGAAATTCTATCCTGAATCTGTGCAACTGAGTTTTCTTTGAAAGACGGTCTTGCTACTGTCCTGTTTGCTGAAACCCTAAGGTTGGTCTTGTCGGTCAGACTTACAAGTAAGTTTGCAGAAGGCAATACATTAAAATTGTCAAGAATTTTTGCATCTTTCAATTTTATGGTACCCTGGTTATTCTGTCCTGTATAAAAATTATCTGCCTTTTCTACTCTGGCGCCGTAAGTAAGCTTCAACTTTTTGGTCAAAGGCAACTCGTTCATCACATATCCTGCAAAAACTTGCTGTCTTGCATTAAAAGTATTGGCAGGTTCGTAGTTACCAATCAAATAAGTTCCTGACTGGTTTTCTCTTGACCAGATGTTTTCTGGTGCCAAAATTTGATCAGGGTTGCCATTGATGTCTAATTCTCCCTGATTTCTAGGTAAGAATAGGTAATTGAAAATTTCAAAATCTCTTTCTTTCAAGGAAGTATAAATTCCTGTTTTGATCTTTGAATCCATACCTTTTACGGTAAAGTTGTAGGTCACATCAGCCCTGCCATTGTAGTCATTTTCATTCAAATATCTGTAGATCCTGCTGATTTCTGCACCTACTGCAGGTCGGATAAGAGGAATACCATCAAAATTATCGAATCCTGTTGTTCTGATATCTGGCTCATCAACATTTACAAAACTTGGTGACAATATCCAGCTAACATCCAGTTTTCCTTTGCCAAAAGCATGGTTACCTGTAAGATTAAAGTTGGTAATAGACCTTTGATAATATTCCAGGTTGTCTCTTGAGATCAATGCATTATTGAAGACAATTTCTTCCTGAATAAATTGGCCCGCCTTCTTTTCGCCTGACTGAACCCTCAGCGCTTGCAGGCTTATTTTATGGTTTTTGTATTTATAGGACAAACCTCCCAAAGCGCTCCATTGGTTGATGGTCTCTGACAAAACACCATTGGTCGTCTTGCTCAAAAGGTAGCCACTGTCGTCAGCTTCTCTATAGTATTCATTGAAAATAGCATTAGAATAATGGTTGAAATTTTCTGAATAATTCAAACCACCGAAATAGCCGAAAGTATGTCTGCCCACGTTATATTGGTTTCCTACGGACAATCCAAAGCTCTTATTAAGATCGTTTCTTACTGATTTTGCAGCCAATTCTTTGTTGAATGCTCCAGTAAGATTGCTCATGCTGGTCAAATTTCTTGACACATCAGGAATAACGAGATATTTGTTGAAAGGCAACCTTCTTGATCCATTGTCAAATCCAAGCCAGTCGGTTGAAGAGCCCTGATAAGAAAGAAAATCATTTCTAAGGTTCATGTTCGGATTGTAACTAAAATTGGCAGTTGCGTTTAATGTAAACTTCTCTGGAAAATCTTTAGTCACAATATTGACAGCTCCACCAGAAAAATCTCCTGGAAGATCTGGTGAAAATGTCTTGTACACGATAAGGTTATCTATGAGATTTGTTGGGAAAAGGTCCATCTGAACGCTGTTTCTGTCTGGATCCAAACCTGGGATTTCTACTGAATTGAGGATGGTTTTCGTGTATCTGTCACCCAATCCCCTGACCACAACGTGTTTGCCACCTTCAACAGAAACGCCAGTCACTCTTCGCAATGCTTCACCGGCATTGCTATCGCCTGTTCTTTTGATGTTTTGTGAACTAATACCGTCAATGAGATTTACGGATCTTTGTTTGATGGTCGCCAGAGCTGCTTCAGTATTTCTGAGTTGACTTGCTGTGACAACAACTTCGTCCAACAATTCTGTGGCTTCTTTGAGTTTAATATCGAGTAAATTTACTTTACCTGCCTGAATTACCACTTCTTTTACCGGCAAATCAGCATAACCTAAGTAAGAGAAGGTAACAGTGTACGTACCTGAAGGAAGATCAAGGGAATAGGCTCCGTCAAGGTCAGTGGTAGTTCCCGTTGAGAGTTCTTCAACGATAACATTGGCAAACATGATAACCTCGCCGGTTTTTTCATCTGTGATATTTCCTCTCAAGGTACCATTCTGTGCCTGGAGGAAAAGGACGTTCAAAAAGAGGATAAAAGTTAGAAACTTTTTCATTGTTAAATCTTTAGTTTTTACTTAGTTGAAATGAGAAAGAAGGAAGTGGGATTTGGGAAGCTTCCTTCTTTCTCTTATTTTTTATTTGTTATTTGATTTCGTTGTTTAAAGCAGCCCATGTCCAGGCGTTGAATACCGTCTTGTTCGCTCCAATCGTTGCAGCAGCAGAAACCTTATTTCCAAATGTGCTTACAGCCGTATCAAGGGCTGACTGCATTTCTGCTGTAAGACAATTAGCTGTAGCTGATGCTGTATAGAGGTTTGCAATTGATGCATTGTTTAGTGATCCTGAAATAATTTCACAATTTTTCACAATGAGTTTTCCATTTTTTGCATTGGTCCATGCATCAGATTTTTCTGAACAATCAGCATTGAAACCTGCAGCAACAGATATGAATTTTCCATCTTTATATCCAGCCCAGCTAACATTTTCAATTGTTCCTTGCGCTTTAGCTTTAAGATCAGCACCGGATGTAACAGTTTGATCTGCGGCGATACAAGTACCATTTTTCAGGATAAAAAGACCGTTAACGTTGGTAGAACCTTCTGGTCCGTCTATTTCTAATGCTTCGTCTGTACCTGAACCTCCATGAATGACATAAAAGTTGTCTATTGTTCCTGAATAGTTCATATCCAAATCAATAGCATCATCATCCTGATAAGCAACGATTACGTTTTTAACATTTACTGTGCCACCAAATATCTCTAAGCCATCATCTTTATTGGCTACTATTTCAATATTTTCAATCACAGTTCCGCTTCCAACGCCTCCAAGGGTGATTCCGTTTATTTCATTGTTGTCACCAATAACGGCTCCGCCAAATCTAACAGAGACATACTTGATAATGCCTGAATTGTCAGCAGGATCTGATCCACCGAACTTTCCTTCAACTACATCACCAGGAATACCCTCAATTTGAGTTTCCACATCGCCATTAGCAGCTGAAACTGGAGCTTTGCCTAACACAATCAACCCACCCCATTTACCTAAATCTGTTTTGGTTAGGGTGCTATTGATCTGACCCGGTTTGATTCCATCAACAACGGTCGTAAAAATGATTGGTTTTTCAGCAGTACCTTCGGCCAAAATCTTAGCGCCTCTAGCAATTACAAGTGCTGAAGCCAAGGTATTAGCACCTTCTCCTCCTTTGATAATTGTACCAGGTTGAATCGTCAAGGTGACTCCATTGGTCACATAAACCTTACCATTTAAAACATATATTTTGTCTGCCGTCCAAGTTGTGTTTGATGTAATGTTTCCAGTAACATTGACTGTTTCAAAAACTATATCCTTACAAGTTCCATCTACACACTGCTGTCCTGTAGGGCAAGTTACACCAACACAAGGATCAATAGCTATACACTGATTGCCCACGCATTCTGTACCAGTTGGGCAAGATCCGTCACATGGTTCTGATTCCTGGCATGAAAACAATGTCACCATTGCAATTGTCAACATCAGAAGATAATTAAGTTTTTTCATATTAATTTTTATTTGTGTTCTAATTACAGCGCAAAAGTAGAACCGGGCCATGTCTAGAAAATTAGCGAATTGTTACTTGTAGGTTAAGGATTTTTGCTTTTTGTTTACATTAAGTTAATATTAGAACATTTTCTATAAGTATATTTATCATACTTATCTTATTGGTTTTCATTTGATTATACGAAGGTTTTGAAAGCAATTCTGACAGCTCCCAGGATAATTTGAAGTCGACATGGCATAAAATGAAGTAAATACCGGCGCAACGCCAATAAACAAACCACAAGCTTTTTGCAGCTTTTCAGAAGAATATTTGGAAAAACAACGGATTAATCGATTAGACAAAATGATATTTCAGCCTCTACACCGGATACGTTTAGGGTAAAATAAAAGAATCGAGGATAAAATCCCCGGGACTTATCCAATCATCACCTGGAATTTAAGGAATGCAATACTTGAATAAGGGGGTAAAACTTTGTTGTAGACACTATTCAAACACTACTGTTTTATTGGCAAATGTAAGCACCCTTCTGGATAGGTGTGCATATACTGCATTTGCCAATACGATTTTTTCAATGTCTCTACCCCGCCTTTTCAGATCCTCGAGACTGTGTCGGTGTGAAATCGGAATGACATCCTGGGCGATGATCGGACCTTCGTCCAAGTCAGAGGTGACATAATGCGCTGTTGCACCCATGAACTTCACCCCTCTGTTGAATGCATTCTTATAAGGATTGGCCCCCGGAAAAGCAGGCAGAGAGGAATGGTGGATGTTGATGATTTTATTTTCAAACTTTGATACAAAGTTCGGGGATAAGATTTGCATGTATCTGGCCAAAACGATCAGGTCAATCTTATGGTCTTCGCAAAGTTGTATCATTTCTGACTCAATGTCTTCTTTGGCCTTCTTCTTGAAATCGAAGTAATGAAATGGTATATTATATTTCCCTACCAATGCTTCAAAATCCCGGTGGTTGCTGATGACCAAAGGCACTTCAACGTTCCATTCTCCTGTATCTACCCTGCCCAGCAGATCATATAGGCAATGCCCATAATGAGAAACCAAAATGGCCATGCGAGGCTTTTGGTGATTGAATGAGACTTCCCAATGCGTGTCTTTGTATTTCTTTGCGATGAGGGTCTCGAAGTATTCGCCTATTTTATCATTGTTAATACCGAAGCCTTTGGTTTCCCACTCTACCCGCATATAAAATCTATTGGAAGCAACATCCACATGCTGATCCAACTCTACGATGTTCCCGTTATTGGTCAATATAAAATCTGTGACTGCAGAAATGATTCCCTTCTCATCTTCGCAATGCATGGTAATGACTGCGGTATCCAATTCATGATAACTCATGGTCTATGCTCTTTATTTGTCTATTTGCCTTATTTGGGGCGGGCAAATATCATACCTATTATAAGATTAACCAAATATTTAGATGAAGTGAATGGTACTTATACCCAATCGTTCCACCATTTTACTGGGTACTTAGTGAGTATTTATGAGAATGGCCCATTTTTTCCTCGTGAAAAATACTTAGTTTTACAGTTCAGCAGATCATAATTCAGAAAATGTACGTAGATCATCTTGAAAATATTCTCGAAGAAATTGACCGCTATAACGGCGAGGACCCGAATACCATTCTCGTGGATGGTAAAAATTTGCCGGCTGAACTGATTTACGGTCAACGCATGTACGACATAGTCCAGGTACTCAAGCCTAAAGCTGATCACGCTCTTCTTATTGCAGCAAGGGCGCAACACATACAACGTTGGAAAATTGCAAGAACATCTTATAGTGATGACAGAGAAGGCTATTTGAGATGGAGGAATGATCTGAAAAAAATGCATGCCATCATCATTGCTGACCTGCTTCATTCCAAGGGATGTGAAGAAGCCTTGGTAGACCGGGTGGTTTTTCTTGTCCAAAAAAAGGATTTTAAGAGAGATGCAGATTCTCAGACCATCGAAGATGCAGCATGTTTGGTGTTTCTCCAATATTATTTTGATGAATTTGCCGGTAAAACAGAGGAAGCTAAAGTCATTGACATCATAAAGAAAACCTGGATCAAAATGTCAGAGCAAGCCAAAAATCTGGCTTTCGAATTAGCACTCTCCCCGCTTTGCAAAGTATTGGTCGGAAAAGCATTGAATGGACAACCAGAATAAAATTCAGGAGACCAATGGCAAGGCCCGCGCACCGCACGAGGCCATCACCATGCTGAGGAAGTATTATTTCCTTGCCCTCAGTATCATATTGTTGACCATTCTTTCTTCTCAGGTATTTATCTTCAATCACCTCAAAGAGCAAAACAGCGACTCAAGAGTCATTAATATTGCGGGCAGGCAGCGGATGCTCAGTCAAAAACTTGTTAAAGAAGTACTTTACCTGAAATCATCCATTGCACCGGATGATTCAACCAAATGGAGAATATCAAAAAACCTGGAAACCTGGACTACATCCCATACTGCCTTGAAAAACAGGAATGGATCTATGGGATTATCGGGCTCCAACTCTGCAGATATCAGCGCTAAATTTGCAGACATTCAACCTGTTTTCGAAGCTTTGAGAAACTCAATATTGAATGTAGTCAATGGCAAGGATGTCGATGACCGAGAAATGTATCAATTATCTGAAACCTTTTTGGACAAGATGGACAGCATCGTATTTACTTATGATGCAGAGGCCAATCAAAGAGTCAACGCACTTCAAAAACTTGAAATAAGCTTTTTGATCATTTCCATCATCGTGCTCGTGCTTGAGATTCTATTGATTTTCAGACCAGCGTCCAATTATGCCAGCGACATCATCAACAAGCTCACTACTGCTGAGAATGAGGCTTTATCATTGGCAGCTCAAAACTCTAAGCTCTTCAAAGACCTTGAGTTGTCTACGGAAGAACTCAGAGCCATGAATTATGCACTGGATCACACTACCATGTTCGCATCACTCGATAATGCGGGCAAGATCAAATACATCAGTGAAAAGTTCAGAAACCTGCTCAATATCAAAGGTGACGTTGTCGGCAAAAACATTGTTGAATTCCTGGCTAACGGACAAAGTGATGTCGACAGATTTATGTCCGTATTCAAAAACATGAAATCCTCGGTCTGGTATGATGAAATCGAAGTAAGTCAAGCCGGGCAGCAAAAAACGTATCTGGATGTAAGATTGGTTCCGGTCTACAGATTCGGGATGCGTTTTGAATTATTCCTCATTTGTTCTGACATCACCAAACGCGTGCTGGCAACGCAGGAACTCAACAAGCTCAATAGAGAAAAGTATGAAGATGAGCTTAAGGAACAAAAGAGCAGGTCTTCGCAAATCCTCAATGCCCAGGAAGAAGAAAGAAAACGTATTGCACGTGATATGCACGATGGAATTGGTCAAATGCTGACTGCACTCAAGTTTAACGTTGAGGGAATCACCGTTTCTAATGGGGATCCAAATGGGGAGAAGCTAAAGGAAATCAATGCACTCGCTAAAAACATTATCCAGGAAGTGAGGACTACTACCTTCAACCTAACTCCACCGGAATTGACTGATTATGGCATAGTTGCAGCCATTAAAAAAATGTCTGTTAAGCTCCAGAATATCACCGGACACCAGGTCATGGTCAGTGCTGACGGTGTTCAGGATTTGAGGTTTGACCCGGCGTTGGAAATCAATCTCTACAGAATTGTTCAGGAGGCAGTCAACAATGCGCTGAAATACAGTCATGCATCTATCATACTTATCAAAATCAGCAGAAGTGAAGATATGTTGAGCATTGCCATCATCGATGACGGATCAGGTTTCGACCTGAATATGGCCAACAAACACGTTGCTGGGAGTGGCAAAGGCATTACCAATATGAAAGAGCGCGCGTCTATGATCAATGCCCGACTTTTTATTTCTTCAGAAATAGGAACCGGAACCAAAATAACAATCAATCTACCACTTTCAAATCTAAGCTAAACATGGAAAAAGACATCAGAATTGTACTCGTTGACGATCATGCCATTGTAAGGAATGGCATTAAAGCCTTGCTCTCTTCTGAACCATACATCAAAATCATCGGTGAAGCTTCTGATGGATTAGAGGCAATACAGGTCAACAATGAAACCCAACCCGACCTTTTGGTTATGGACATCAATATGCCTAACCTCAATGGTCTTGATGCCTTAAAAAAATTGCGGGAAGAAGGCGACCTCACTCCATGTCTCATCCTGAGCATGCACGAATCTGAAGAGTATGTCATGAAAGCACTGGATTATGGTGCCGCAGGATATATCCTCAAAGACACCAGCAAGGATCATTTTCTTAAAGCGATAAAATCTATTGCTCAAGGTGGTAAATACTTCAGCGGAGCGGTATCGGAGTACATTGTGGACAGGCTCATGGGAAAGACAAAACCTGAAACCATAGCAGATCCGGAATTTACATCCGTTGAAATGCCTGAAGATTTGACAAAGCGGGAGCGACAAATTCTCGATCTGGTTTTGGACGGTTTGTCCAATAAAGAGATTGCAGAAAAAATAGACAAATCCGTCAGGACTGTAGAAGCCCATCGCTTCAATCTGATGAAAAAAATGGAAGCCAAAAATCTTGCTGAACTCATCAATAAGGTGGGGAAGGTAAAGTAGACGGGCTTGACAAAAGCCATTTTTTAAGCAGCTCTTCCCTTCAAAAATGACTAAAAGCGTTTTTAAACGTTTATAAACCAATGTCGTTTAGTTAAGCATCAGAACCGCTTATAATTCATGTGGTAAAGTTTCTT
>JAGQWX010000039.1 GCA_020436935.1 Saprospiraceae bacterium | reverse complement strand
GGATCAAAGATCAAAATATAAAAGTAAAGCAATACCAGGATTATGAAAAAAATGTAAAGCTGCAGCAGGATTATATACTAAAAAGTGTCAACTTTTTTCAGGACAAGACAAATAACCAAATAACCAAATAACCAAATAACCAAATAACCAAATAACCAAATAACCAAAATTATCTCTTACACATCCATTAAAATTTCACCAACCCAGTTCCCCAAAATCCCTTACCTTTCAGCGCTCAAACGATAAAATATTTCAAATCGCACTTTTCAAATTTCGAATTTCGAATCTCAAATTTTACTATGACACCAACAGAGAAATTCAACGCATTGGGATATAAGCTTCCCCCGCCACCGGCTCCCAAGGGAGTGTATAAGCCATGCCTCATCGACGGCAATTACCTTTACGTTTCGGGGCACGGACCCGTTCGCGAAGATGGTTCACTCATTTTCGGTCGGGTAGGATCGGAGGTAGACAAAGACTATGCAAAAAATGCGGCACTCCATACAGGACTTACCATTTTATCATCCATCGTCACCAAACTGGGCTCACTCGATCGTATCAAAAAAGTCATCAAAGTGCTTGGTATGGTCAACGCAGAACCGGATTTCGGTGCCCACCCCTACGTTATCAATGGGTGTAGCGAACTTTTTGCAGCCATATGGGGTGAAGAAGATGGTATCGGCGTCAGGTCGGCTGTTGGCATGGGTTCGCTTCCTGAAAACATTACCGTCGAAATCGAAGCGCTTTTTTTGATTCATTAAAAAATAAAACTTATAAACACTTTGTCAATCCCTCAAACCTCAGTATTTCAAGTCTTATTAAATAAATGCCGGATAACACTATCAGGATTTTCTTGGTTCAGTATACAACTTGCATTACAATCTAAAATTCAGTAAATTAGGGCAGTGAAAAGAGCAAAGAAATCAGGCTTGGATTTTTTGGTTGACAAACTGACAAACTCCATCGAAAATATTGTATCAGGTGATAGATTTTTTACAGAAATTTCAGTGGTTTCAAAGGAAGATCTAAAATCTGTTACAAAAAAGAACAATTGGCAATTCGATTGGAAGTATGAATTCAAACAGGCTGAAAGGGATGTTTATAAATTGTTTATTGCAAACAACGCTCACGTAATTCAAGGTCTTATTAGCCTTGAAGTCAAAATAGACCATGTATATATGCACCTTGTTGAAAGTGCGCCATTTAACAAGGGAAAAAATAAAATATACTCAGGTGTCCCTGGAAATCTTGTAGCATTTGCATGCAAATTGTCCTTCCAAAGAGGTCATGAAGGCAATGTTGCATTCATCTCAAAAACGCAACTTATACAACACTATGTTGAAAGTTTGGGAGCCCTTCATGTCGGAGGTAGAATAATGCTTATTGATACTAGTGGTGCACTAAAATTGATTAACAAATACTTTCCAACATGAGAAAGAAAATGATAGAATTGGATGTGGATTTTATTGGAGAACAAGAAAAATCATTGACAATAAAGGAAGAACTTGCCATCAGCAGGTTTATTGAACAATTAAAAGAAAAGCCTTTGAAGTCTTCGGAACGTAAAATATTAAAAAAGGAAAAACAAAAAGTATAAAGGTTGTACGACTATTCTGATCAGTTAGATTTGACCCAATGGAATAGATTTGTTTTTATTCAAGACAATTTTCATAATGATCGAAATGCCCAATAATGTCTCCATGCTCGATACCCCAAGTCTATTGGTTTATCCCGACATCGTGAGTCATAACATCACTACAGCCATGCAAATGGTAAGCAACGACGCATCACGCTTGAGACCCCACATCAAAACGCACAAGACCAAAGAAGTCATCCAACTCTGTCAGGCCAGGGGCGTCCAAAGTTTCAAAGCAGCAACCATGAGTGAAATGGAATTGCTTTGCGAGTGCCGGGTCAGCGATGCACTGCTCGCCATGCAACCCAGTGGAGCTAAGTTCAAAAAACTGATGGAGTTGCGGGAGCGATTTCCAAAAACGAAAATATCCTGTCTGGTTGATGATGCCGGATTTTGCATTCATCTGGCCGATTACCTCAAATACAGCAGTGGCCAGCTCGATGTCTTCATTGATGTCAATGCGGGCATGAACAGGACGGGCATCAACATCGACCATGTGGAAGACCTGGCGGTGTACATCAATGGCTTGGAAGGACTACACTTACGTGGACTCCATGTTTATGACGGACATTTGTACATGCCGGACCTTGAAGAAAGAACCATAAAGGCAGAGCTCATTTACAGCCGCATCAAAACCATCACAGACCATCTCGCCAAAAAAGGCATAACCATGGAGCGACCCATCATGGGAGGCTCGCCCACATTCCCGATCTATGCCGGAAAAAATGATGTCATCTGTAGCCCCGGCACTTTTGTGTTCTGGGATGCAGGATATGCTGAGTCCTTTCCAGAACAAGCTTTCTCCCCTGCAGTCTACATCTTGGGCAGCGTCGTTTCGCGCCCCGCAGAGGACAGGCTTTGTCTGGACATTGGGCACAAAGCTGTGGCCGCAGAAAACCCCCTTCACCGCAGAATGGTTTTCCCCCATCACCCAACCCTGAAAGTCGTTGGCCAATCAGAAGAACACCTCGTGGTAGAACACAGCCGGGAAGACCAGCTGAATATAGGTGACTATGTTTTGGCTTGCCCCATCCATGTGTGTCCCACCATCGCCCTGCACGAAGTTTTGTACATCATGGAGGACGGAGATATTACAGGCGCTAAGTGGAAGGTGGTAGCTAGAAAGAGATAATTTATGGAAAAAAATATGCTTTTCATCTTCGACGCCCACCTCGATCTCAGCATGAATGCCATTGACTGGAATCGGGATATACGCCTGCCCATCGAAGCATTGCGTTTGAGAGAGGAGGGAAAAACTGACCAACCCGACAGAGGTCGCAATACCGTGACATTTGGCGAGCTGCGCAAAGGGAATATCGGTCTGGTCGTTGCTACGCAAATAGCCAGGTTTGTAGCGCCCGATAATCCATTGCCCGGCTGGCAATCCCCGGAACAAGCCTGGGCGCAAACGCAGGCCCAATTGGCATGGTATCGCGTCATGGAGGATCGAGGTTTTTTGCGGCAAATCACCAACAAGGAACAATTGGATAACCACCTCCAGGATTGGCAGGCTGATCAGGCGAATTGTCCCATAGGCTACATACTCAGCCTGGAAGGCGCAGATTCCATTATAGATTTATCGTATCTCGAGCGCGCTTATGGCTATGGATTGAGGGCACTTGGTCCTGCACATTATGGACCGGGCAGGTACGCTTTTGGCACCGACAGTTCGGGAGGGCTTGGTCAGGCCGGGAAAGATTTGTTGCGTGAAATGGAAATCCTTGGTATCATCCTCGACGCTACCCATTTGTGCGATGTGAGTTTTTGGGAAGCCCTGGATCATTTTCATGGTCCTGTTTGGGCCAGCCACAACATGTGCCGCAGCCTCGTCAACCACAACCGCCAATTCTCGGATGAACAAATCAAAGTCCTCATAGAACGCGGAACAGTCATCGGTGCGGCCTTCGATGCCTGGATGATCGTACCCGATTGGCAAAGAGGCAAGTCAAAGCCCATTGACATGGCCTGCAACCTCGAAAAAGTCGTCGACCACATCGACCACATCTGCCAAATCGCCGGGAATGCTCAACATGTGATGATCGGCAGTGACCTGGACGGAGGTTTTGGCAAAGAGCAATGTCCCTATGACATAGACACCATCGCCGATCTCCAAAAATTGCCGGAAATATTTAAAAACAGGGGATATAAAGAAGAAGAAATTCGAGGCATTATGCATGGGAATGCGCTAGGATTTATACGTCTGAATTTGAAATAATGGCCTTTGATATTCAATAATATAATCCCGAAGGGATGCCATGATTATAGCAACAGCATAAAGAGAAAGCTAAAAACCCTGAAAGGGTGAAATAAAGGTCCCTGCCTTTTGCAATGCCATAATCCAATATCACCCTTTCAGGGTTTTGTCTGATGGTGGCTCGATTTATCTATAATAATTACATCCCTTCGGGATTGTTTTTAATCGTAAAATACCTCGGTACCTTGGAGAGCATATGCATTTATCTGACCAACAATCGATTCAAACTTTTGGTATTTCATCAAGAAAATCTATTCAAAATCAGGAATATTAATAATCCCGAAGGGATGCCATGATTATAGCAACAGCAGAAAGCGATAGATTAAAAACCCTGAATGGGTGACATAAAAAACCATGCCTTGTGCTATGACTTAATTCAATACCATATTGCAGACTTTCATATGATATTGGTTCAAATGATCTTAATTCGTTTCTTGCTAATGGGACCTCATCCCCATAAACACCCAACCCCTCCCACAGACCTATCTCATCAATATTTTAAAAACATTCCAACGGAATGAACGAGATTGCTTTGAACAACCCTCCCGGACAAATTGCTTTCGCCCGTTCTTGCTGAACGGTATCTATAAAAAGCACCAATCGATAAATTGCCGGCAATCTTCTTTTCAAGGGACAGTCCTCCCATAATTCCGGTATAAGTTTTGGGAAAAACCAGGTCCTGGACCCCCTCATTTTCTCGGGAGATAAAGGGTGGAAAGGCTTCAAATCTTTCCTTCTGGTATGATTCGGAAAATTGATTGATCGAATGAATATAGCCTCCCTCCAAATAGACCTCCAATGGAAGCTTCATCAATCTAAATTTCATAAAGATAGGAATGGTATAAATGGTTTGATTCAATCTGTATTCATTGTACCTGATGCCCGTTGTAAATTCCCTTTGAGCCTCACCTGTAAAGAGGTATTTTTCTCTTTCAAATTCAAACTGAAGGAATAGGTTGTCCATAATAATCGGGGAACCAAGTTCGAGACCGATACCAAATGCCGATGAGGGGTTTGCTTTGCTGTAGGGTATCCCAAAAGCCGTAGCGACGTTGTCTACACTTACAGTCTTATATATAAAATCAGTAGAAACAGAACTGTACTCATATTTGGCCAAAACATGTACAGAAATGTTTTTCTTTTTCGGCAGCAAAAACACAGAATTTTGATCCATGCAATTGTTGTATTTCATTACCCAGTCGGCAACTGAATAATCATTGGATTTTACAAAGGAAGGAATATTTAATTGTGGACACTCCTGGGTAATATATTTTAAAATGGACGAAAGTTTATGGTCGTATTTTACCAGTAATTTATTGTTTTCGTGAAAGATGACATCGTCATTGGGGTTTGAAGAAATGACCAAAATGCTGTCTTTATTAAAAATGTATTTTGGCTTCCAGTCCAAAGTTTTATATAAGCTTAGCTCTCCGCTCACTATTTCTTTGACAAATCTCTTTTCAATCTTTTGCCCCAGAAAGCTACCCGTTTTTTGAGAAAAGAACTTGTGCAATTCATCGGCTTTATATTTGATCCTGGTACCATCGGCCAACTTTACAAGACATGTACTTTTGTTATTTATTCCGCTTTTTTCATGGATTTTACATGCTATAGTATCTAAATTTGAGGTGACAATATACCCTTTATGGTATTGAGCTATGCTTTGAATTGACCATAGTAAAGCAAACAAGACAAAAAAGGGCTTCAACATTTTCGAGTTTTTAATATTATTTGAATATCAAATATATATGTTTGTTTACATATTATTTTTATTTATAATACTATTAATTTTCAATCAATGATTTTCAAAAATTGAAATACTTATCCATCCATCATGCAAAACGACTTCGAAGAAAAATCACCCAAACCATGGACCAAAGAAGACGCCTATGACAAAGCCGTAAAGTATTGCAACTATCAGGAAAGATCTGCCAGGGACGTAAGAACAAAACTGATCACACACGCCATATATGGAGCACTCCAGGAAGAAATCATCGGCCGGCTGATCGATGAAAACTTCATCAATGATGAGCGATATGCACGGTCTTTCGTCAGAGGTAAATTCAAATACAATAGCTGGGGCAAAAACAAAATCGTCAATGAACTCAAGTTTGAACTCATCCCCAATTCTATCATAACCGCTGCCCTCACTGAAATTGACGATGAAGAATATCAGCGCGTCATCAAAAATGAAATCATCAAAAAAGGCCGCATCCTTAAGAAAAAAGAAAACAACGAATCGGTATTGAAACGCAAAATCATCAGCTTCCTCGTCCAGCGTGGCTTCGCATACCAGGACATCGCAGAATGCTTCAACTCAGGCATCCCTAAATTCTAACCAGTCAATTTCTGTCTGTAGTCACATCAATAATTCCCAGCGACTTCGATCGCCTCCAAATTCCAAAGCCGTAAGGCTACTCAACCAATTCATAGCGACTTCAGTCGCCTCCCAATACCAAAACAATAAGGCTACTCCACCAATTCACAGCGAGATCAGTCGCAAACCAAGTCCTATGTGCCTTTAGGCACAACCATAAATACCCAGCGCCTTCGATCGCCTGCCAATGCCAAAGCCGTAAGGCTACTCCACCAATTCATAGCGACTTAAGTCGCAAGCCTAAAACCATGTTCCTTTAGGCACAATAATTAATACGCAGCGACTTCAGTCGCCTCCCAATAACAAAACAATAAGGCCACTCCACCAATTCACAGCGACATCAGTCGCAAACCAAGTCCTATGTGCCTTTAGGCACAACCATAAATACCCAGCGACTTCAGTCGCTGGCATTCATATCAGGAAATAATTTTCCATTATTCCATAAATAAACAAACATTCATTTATAAATTATTTTTACCTTTGCCCCACAGATGAGAACAAGGAACGAACACAAGGAGCAACTGGTAGAAGAAAAGGCCCTCGAGTTGCTCGTCACTCACGGCTTTGACGGATTCAGCATGCAGAAGCTTGCAAAAGCTGCCAATGTCTCTCCGGCAACACTTTATATCTACTACAAGGACAAAGAAGATCTCATCACCCAGCTGGGCATGATCCACGGCACCAAAATGGTAGATGTTACCTTGGAAGGATTTGACCCACACATGAGTTTTGAAGAAGGTCTCCGGCTGCAGTGGAGGAACAGAGCCCGCTATTGGCTGGAGAATCCAATGGAAGCTAAATTTTTTGACTTGTTGTCCCATACGCCATATCACAAGGTCATCGCCATGAAAATGAACGACCGCTTCCGCGAAGTCATGACGGTATTTGGCCGCAATGCTGTGGAGAAAAATGAACTGGTCAGAGTACCCTTTGAAGTGTATTGGTCCATTGCCTTTGCCCCGCTATATAATCTCATCCGCTTTCATTTTGAAGGTCAGAGCAAAGGTGGAAAGCCTTTCACCTGGAGCGATGAAATCATGGAACAAACCCTGTCACTCGTCATTAAAGCCCTAAAACCTTAAACATTAAGAACATTCATAGATGAAAAAAGAAAAAATATTTACGCCCTACGAGACATTTGTCATTGCCATCCTGGCGATACTGCAGTTCACCATCATTCTGGATTTTATGGTATTGTCACCGCTTGGCGCCATTTTACTGCCGACCCTCAATATTTCGACAGCACAATTTGGCACTGTGGTTTCAGCATACGCCTTCAGCGCTGGTGCTTCGGGCTTTCTCGCCGCAGGATTTGCAGATAAATACGACAGAAAGTCTTTTTTGCTGTTTTTTTATGTAGGCTTCATCATTGGTACCTTGCTTTGTGCCATGGCTCCCACGTATGAGACCTTGCTCGCTGCCCGCATCATCACCGGTATTTTTGGGGGAGTCATTGGCTCTGTTGGATTTGCCATCATCACCGACCTTTTTTCCCTTGAAGTGCGGGGCCGAGTCATGGGCTATGTCCAAATGGCATTCGGGGCAAGTCAGGTGCTGGGATTGCCCATCGGCCTTTATCTGGCCAATGCCTTCGGATGGCATGCCCCATTTTGGATGATTGTAGGCGTAGGTATCATCATTGGTCTGGTCATCTGGAAATACCTCCAGCCCATCAAAGGACACATCGCGGTGAATAAGGACAGAAATGTATTTTCACACCTTACCTCCACCTTATCGCATCCATTCTACATCAACGGTTACCTGAGCACCATCTTACTGGCAACGGGAGGATTTATGCTCATGCCATTTGGTAGCGCCTTTGCCACCAACAATCTCGGCCTTACGCTGGATCAACTCCCATTGCTCTATCTCATCACTGGCTTGTTTACCATTTTTGCAGGTCCGGTCATTGGCAGGTTTTCGGACAAAATCGGGAAGTTCAATATGTTTGCCATCGGGTCCACCATTTCAATTTTTATGGTAGGTATTTATACCAATTTGGGAGTAACGCCGCTGTGGATATGCATCGCCCTGAATGTCATCCTGTTTATAGGCATCAATGCGCGCATTATTTCAATCTCAGCGCTGACTTCTGCCATCCCTGAGCCTAAAGACAGAGGTGCTTATATGAGCATCAATGCATCTATACAACAAGTTTCTGGAGGTATCGCATCGAGTGTTGCAGGCCTGATTGTCGTACAACAATCTGACGGCATGCTGACAAGATACGATACGCTGGGAATAGTGGTCATAGTCAGCATGGTCATTGCTTTGGGTATGGTCTACTGGCTGGATAGATTGATCAAAAACAGAAACAAGACCACAAGTCCCGTACCGCAGGTGAATGTTCCTGGACTGGTTGAGTAATGTAATGCCTGGCTGATCCCTGAGCCTCATCCATAATAATTATATTTGGCATAAGAAGATATTGTATCTTTTCTTCCGTTGGTCAAAGATTTTTCAGTTAGCTTTACAGTGAAACATTTATTCAGCTTAACCCATAATCTTTTAAGCCATGGTAAGAAAATTACTTTCATTGTGCGCTGCTCTGTTTATTTTGATTCAAACCGTTACTGCCCAGAGCAATTTGTACGATCTTATCAAAGCCTCACCGGAACACAGGATACTCAGTTTGCTAATAGACTTATATGGATATGATGATGACCTGATCAATTCCCCTGTTCCACTGACTATTTATGCTCCAACTGATGCAGCATTTACTACACTGGGACCGTATAAGTTGATCAGCATTCTTTCGAATCCTGAGGAAGAAATCGGTGCACTACTTGGCAGGCATGTGGTGATAGGTAAATTTACAGCGGCCAACATTATGGACGGCCAACAAATGTTGACCATCACCTCTGAACTTTTGACCGTGGGGCTGACCAATGGAGTATACACAGTGAATGGAGTAGAAGTCATCACAGCGGACATTCCCGCCTCCAATGGCGTACTCAACATAGTACATGAATTTATCAATCCCACGGCTACAGGAAATACCATTGCAGACATCATTACTACTTCACCCGACCACCAGGCCATCGCCTCTATCCTAAGTACAAGCGGACTGGAAGATGACCTGAGGGGCGAGGGACCTTTTACCGTTTTTGCACCTACAGACGCAGCCATCAATGCCCTGGATCCATTGTTTGTTCAGGAATTGCTTGCTGACCAGGCCGGTAAATTGCGCAGTTTGCTTTTGTATCACATCACCTTTGGCAATTTCACATCATCGTCCTTGACAAACAATCAGGAAATCCTTATGTCCAACGGACAAAGGGTAACCATCACTTTTGATGGCGATATCATGATGGTCAACAATATACCTGTCACGGTAAAGGACATCATTGCTGACAATGGGGTAGTTCACTCGATTGATACAGTACTGATTCCTGAACTGGATGAAAGCAATACCATTCTGGATATTGTAGCAAGATCTCCACAACACACCATTTTATTTGCTTCCATAGCACTTAATGGCCTGGACGAAAGCTTGAGAAGTGAAGGACCCATAACGCTTTTTGCGCCAACAAATGCTGCATTTGAGGCAATGCCTCAAGGATTGATTGAAGATATTTTACTTGGTGGAAATTCGGCCAAAGTATTATTAAGGCATATTACAAATGGAAAAGTTTACAGTGACAGTTTAGAAGATTTTTCTTCAATTGTTATGCTTGATGGCTCTGAGTTCATCATCTATAGAAACCAGGATAAATTATCTATAGCCGAAATCATTGGAGGAGATTTGGTATACCCTCTGGCAAATATTACGGTTAAAGATATTGAGGCTGATAATGGTATTGTCCACGTAATAGATGCAGTCATTTCACCAATACAAAATTATACACTTTACCAATCTCTTGTCCAATCTTCAAATCATAGGATACTACAAGGGCTGGTGAATTTATTGGGAATGAAGGAAGATTTGGATTCACCAGATGCCAGCTTGACTTTATTTGCTCCTACCGACGATGCATTCAGCAAACTGCCTCAGGAGGTGATTGACACCATCCTGAATTCAGATTTGGACCAAGTGGCAACCATTCTTGGTTATCACGTAGTTCCAACCCCACTTTCACTTTCTGAGTTGACCGAAGGTTTTTCATTTAAATCTATCACAAATGCAGATTTAAGGGTGTATAAATTCGGAAATGTTACATATATCAACAATGCAAAAATCATTCAGGGCGATATTTTGACCAACAATGGTATTTTACATGTTCTGGATGATGTCATTCTTACCCCGGATGTCGTTGGTTTGAAAGTGTTGTCACAACGCGACGGTAAAATTTTTCCAAACCCGGTATCAGACCAGCTCAACTATGATTTTACTGGTTACCTCTCCGGCGACCTGACTCTAGAGCTTCTCGATGCGACCGGAAAAAGGATAGGCACTTACAAACAAGCACCTCAGGGATACATTTCCACTGCAGGATTGGAAACAGGAGTGTATCAGTTGCGCGTCACTGATCAATCCAGTTTGCTGACCAAACCATTTATCGTAGTCAGGTAAAATAAGTACATTTACAATTATAAAATTTGTGCAGCAGTCAGTTGAAGACGCATATCATAACTGTTGTATCAAAAGTCATAAAAACTATCTTTTATTGTAACGCTGCTTATTACTATGTACGACCAAAGTCAACAAAAGGCATTATTTGACAGAACCAAAGCCCTTTTAACTTCAGAAATCAGTGTCGAAGAAATAGAGGACGTCAGAGACCTACTCAGATACCACGAATGGAAATATTATGTAGAAAACAATCCTGTGATATCTGATTTTGAATATGACCAGTTGTTTAAAAAGCTGCAAAAGCTGGAGACAGAAAATCCGCAGTTGATCACTGTGGATTCACCAACGCAAAGGCTCTCACAGGATACCATTACGGATTTTACAACGGTAGCCCACATCATTCCGATGTTGTCACTGGACAACTCATACAATGCCGAAGACCTTCTTGAATTCGACAAGCAGGTGCGTAAACTCACTGAAATCGAGGGTGATCTGGAATATGCAGTTGAACCAAAATTTGACGGTGGAAGCATAGCTCTACTCTACGAAAACGATTACCTCATCCGGGCAGCTACCCGTGGAGATGGCATCATGGGTGAGGAAATCACAGCCAATATAAAAACGCTGGCCAGCGTACCCTTGAAAGCACCATTTTCAAAATATGGCTACAGGCGGGTAGAACTCAGGGGAGAAGCGTTGATCCCTAAAGACCGTTTCAAAAACATCAACGAAGCCAGAGAAAAGGAAGGCCTCGTACTATTTGCAAATCCCAGAAATGCGGCAACCGGAGGATTGAGGACCAAAAATCCCAATGAGACCAGAGACCGTGGCCTGGAAGCTTTCATCTTTCAGTTTGGCTATGCAGAAGACAACAATGGCAACGAAGTAAGCCGCAACCTAAAAGCTCATTTTTCGAGTATTGAAATGCTTGGTCAACTTGGCTTCAAGATTCCACATGCAGAAAAGAAGCTTTGTAAAAACATCGGAGAAGTCATCGATTTTTGCCGCCACTGGGAAGAGAAAAGAGACGATTACAGGTATGAGATCGACGGTATGGTCGTCAAGGTCAATGATGTTAGGCTCCAGGAAATATGCGGTTCTACCTCTCACCACCCCAGATGGGCCATCGCTTATAAATTCAAAGCCAAACAGGCAACCTCCAAGCTGATCAATGTAGAATATCAGGTGGGTAAAATCGGGTCCATTACTCCGGTGGCAAAACTCAATCCGGTGCAATTGGCTGGTGTGACCGTTTCCTCAGTTTCTTTGCACAACGAAGACTTCATCACGTCAAAAGATTTGCACATTGGCGATACAGTTCTGGTAGAACGCTCAGGCGATGTCATTCCCTACATCGTCAAAGCCATGGAAGAGCTGCGGGATGGCAGCGAAAAACCGATCGTTTTCCCGGAATTTTGCCCGGTCAACAATACAGAAATACCCATCAGGCTGGAGCGCGTTGAAGGAGAAGCCGCATGGAGATGCCCCAATTGTGTCTGTGGTGCCCAGACCCTGCAGAAAATGATTTTCCACGTCAGTAAGGAGGCTATGGACATCGATGGTTTTGGCAAGAGTTATGTGGAGCGATTTTATGAATTGGGTTGGCTGAAAGACCTGGCAGACATCTACAATTTGGATTATGACGCCATAGCAGGATTGGAAGGCTTCGGCAAAAAATCTGCTGAAAAACTAAGATCCTCCATTGAAAAAGCCAAAAAGAATCCCATAAGCCGCTTGTTGCAATCCCTGACCATCCACCATTTGGGCAAAAAGGCTTCCAAAATAGTGGCAGAGCAGATAGGACATGTCCTAGACCTCAAAAACTGGAAACACGAAGACTTTACCTCCATCAAGGACATTGGTCCGGTAGTGGCAGAAAACGTTTACCAATATTTCTCCAACGAGGAAAACATCAGATTGCTTGAAAAAATGGAATCCTTTGGTGTCAATCTCACGCAAACGGATGAAGACAAGCCAAGAGCGGTCAATGCAGAAGGCGCACTTGCCGGCAAGACCATCCTTTTTACAGGAACTTTACACACCATGGGCAGAAAACAGGCGGAAGAATTGGCAGAGCAGCACGGAGCGAAGAACATATCCGCAGTCAGCAAAAACCTGGACATTTTGGTGGTAGGAGAGAATGCAGGATCCAAGTTGACGAAAGCGCAAAGTTTGGGTTCAGTGACGATTTATACAGAGCAGGAGTTTTTGGATCTGATTGGGTAACAATATTTACAAGATGGAATTAAGAAAACAACTGCTCCATGTTTATGCTTTGTTGGACCAGTTCTTTTTCGTACTTGTTTTCAGCAAGGCCATAGCTGGTGATGAAGGTGAGAAACAAAGCTTTTCTCCTGGTCAGCGTCTGCTGAAATGAATGCATCTTATTCCTCAAATTGAGTGCGTATTCTTTTGTTATGGCAAATGGCGCATTTGAAAATTTGATTTCACAAATATTGATGACATTGTCTTCCCTATCTATGATCATATCGATTTGCGCACCGCTGCTTACTTCGCTTCCCGAAGTTGACCACGCAGATATTTCCGAGTAAACGCCCTCTATGCCAAGGGCTTTTTTGATCTGACGACTGTGTTCATAACAGACATTCTCAAAGGCCAGTCCGCTCCAGCTCACAAATGAGGGTGCATTGGAGATTTTTTCCCAGACATTGTTTTGGCCGGGTTTGTACTTTTCAACAAAGGTGAGGTAAAATTGAATGTAGTGATCTTTAATCCGATATATCTTGTCCTTGTTTTTCCTCCCATAGGAATTGATACCCGAAATAAAATCAGAGGCTTCGAGATCTTCTAAAATGCTGGTCAAGCCTCCTCCACTGTTCAATCCTGTCTTTTCGAGAATATCGTTTCTGGAAAGCCCTTTTTTATTGGTGTTGAGCAGTTCAATAATTTTGTGGTGTTTGTGCGAATCATCAAATAGGCTTTTGAAGATTTCTCCATATTCCAACTGCATGATGCTGTTTTTTTCAAAGAACACCCTGTCGATAAATTGAACAAGACTTTCACCCTTGGAAAGCAGATCCAAATAAAAAGGTATGCCTCCCAATACCATGTACAACCTTATCATATCCATCTCAGTCATGGAAATGTTTTTATGCACCAGGAGCTCTTTGACTTCCCTCAGTGAGAATGCGGGTAAAAAGATGCGACTGGTGACTCTGTTGTACAAACCTCCCTTATTTCTGAGTACATTGTTGATCATCCACGATGCCGAACTCCCACATACAATGATGATGAGGTCCGGCCTCGTTGCACCAAAAGTATTCCAAAAATCAGTGAAGGCCGTTAAAAACCTCGACCGGTTTGTCGCCATCCATGGGAATTCGTCCAGAAAGATTACTTTTCGTTTTGTACTTTTTAAAGTTTGCACATATGCCTTGAGCATGTCAAATGCTTCAAACCAACTTTTAGGCGTTTTGAGTTCTCCGGAAAGATTCATTGTTTGAGACAGTTTAGCAGAAAACCTTTCCAGTTGTTCGTGCAAATTGCTCTGATAAAGCCCCGTGAATTGAAAAATGATGTGTTTTGATAGGTATTCTCTCACCAGAAAAGTTTTACCAATGCGTCTTCTGCCTGTAACTACAACTAATTCAGGCTTTTGTGATTGCAATATCTTGTCCAGACTCGACTTGGCTTCATGTCTTCCGATGACTTCCATTTGCATTTTGTTTCGCCAAAAGTACAAATATATTATAGATTTGGCAAGACTAAATTATATTATGTTTCGCCAAAAGTAGGTATAACATGTGGATTTGGCGAAACAAAATAAAAACAAACCTTTACAATTCAACGAAATCAGCCTTCAACGGACAGCAAACAAGGTTATTTTGCAGGCTCATTCATGCTGATTTTCCGGGAAGTTTTGCAAAACATGATCATATGGCTGACAATTTTAAAAAAATACATAGTGTCATTTTAACACTAATGTCCGTACTTTCCTTATTTTTGTTTATTGAAGAGAGTATGCAATGTCCATTTTTAAGTAGACAATTCTATTTTCTTATGGATGGTTACCAAATGAACAAAATCTGATTCAAATGGTACAAATACTTTCAGGGCTGGTCTTCATTTACCGATTATTTAGATTCAAAAACATTAGAGCCATGCGATTTTTGACCCTTTTGCTTTCCATTTTCGGAGCCATCTCAACATTAAGTGCCCAAATTGTCACCCTCGATCCGGCATTTCCAAACAGAACAGAAGAAGTGACCATTACCTATGATGCAACACAAGGCAGCAGAGGACTGGTTGGCGTATCTCAGGTGTATGCACACATGGGACTCATTATAGAAGGCAAGGAAGGCTGGCAATATGTGCAGGGCAATTGGGGTACAGATGATCCAAAAGTAAAAATGACCAACATTGGAAACAACAAGCACACCATAAAGGTCAAAATCAATGAATTTTATGGCGTTCCGGCCAATGAAAAAATTCTGCAAATGACATTTGTTTTCCGGAATGTGGATGGATCAAAAGAAGGCAAAACGGCGAACAATCAGGACATTTATCTCCCATTTTCAGAAAACTCAGGTGAATTGGTCGTGAACTTCATCTCGCCTGTGGAAAAACTTTTTGTTGCCGCTCCCGGACAAGTCATCCCTGTAAAATTGCAGGCTTCACTGTCGAGCAAAATTCAGGTTTTGGTGAATGATACCCTCAAATTTGAGACGACAGGGACAGACCTCAATTACACCTTATTTGTTACAGATAAGCTGAAAAAAAATGTCAGGGTTCTGGTTGGTGAAGGGGATAAACAACAGGAATTTTCATTTACATATATTGTTGCACCTGATGTGGTGAAGGAAGCTTTACCTGAAGGAGTAAAACCCGGATTGAACCTGATGTCAAAAACAAGTGCCATTATGGTTCTGACGGCTCCACTCAAAAAATATGTACACATTCTAGGGGATTTCAACGACTGGCAACTAGACAACAACTATGCCCTCAAACAAAGCCCCGACGAAAAATATTTCTGGATAAGCGTAAATCTTGACGATAGTACCCGCTACCACACCTACCAATACCTTGTAGATGGCAAAATAAGAATTGCTGATCCATTTTCGACCCTGGTCTTAGATCCCAACAACGACCGATTCATACCGGAAGAAACTTTCCCGGACCTGCCGGCTTATCCTGAGGGAAAAGCCACGGGATATGTATCGCTCATTGATACATCGCCGGAAGAATATACCTGGTCAGATCAAAACTTTGAAAAACCTAAGCAGGAAAGAATGGTCATCTATGAGCTGTTGCTCCGCGATTTCATCGGCAAGCGCAACTACCAGACCTTGATAGATACTTTGGATTATCTACAAAACCTCGGCATCAATGCCATTGAATTCATGCCGGTCAACGAATTTGAGGGCAATCTTTCGTGGGGATACAACCCGTCTTTTCATATGGCACTCGACAAGTATTATGGTACACCGGCAGCCTTTAAAGCCCTCGTAGATGAGTGTCACCGACGTGGAATAGCTGTAATCACCGATGCAGTTTTCAATCATGCATTTGGCCAAAGCCCGCTCGTGCAAATGTATTGGGACAGCAATACCGGAAAACCGGCTGCTTCTGCTATCTATGCCAACCCTGATGCCAAACACCCTTTCAATGTAGGTTATGACCTCAATCATGAAAGCGAATACGTCAAAGCCTTTATGGATCAGGTACTGGCTTATTGGGTAAATGAATACCACATTGACGGATTCAGATTCGACTTGTCGAAAGGATTTACGCAGAATCAGTCAAGCGACGACGGAGTTTTCAGAAGATACGACGCGAGCAGGATAGCCATTCTCAAGCGAATGGCAGATGAACTTTGGAAGGTGGATCCACAGACCTATGTCATTCTGGAACACTTTGCTGAGAATCTGGAAGAGCAGGAGCTATCCAATTACGGTATGATGTTGTGGTCCAATTACAACCATGCTATGGGGGAAGCCATTCTGGGATATACCAACAATGGAAATTCTGATGTAAATGGCTTGGACTATCGCAGAAGATCGTTTACCAAAGCCCATCAGGTGACCTATATGGAGAGCCACGATGAAGAGCGTCAGTATTACAAAGGAGTCCAGTTTGGCAATACAACAGCGAATTATAGTGCAAAAGAAAAGGAAAATGTGCTACTCAGAATAGGCGGTGCAGCCACCATATTTTTTGGCATCCCCGGTCCAAAAATGATCTGGCAATTTGGTGAATTGGGTTATGAATATTCCATCAACAGATGTACCAATGGCACGATCAACAACGATTGTAGATTATCAGAAAAACCCGAAAGATGGGATTATCTGGATGATATTGAGCGGTACAGGGTGTATTCAACCTTTGCGACCATGCTCCAGCTGAGAAATACCCATGAAGTATTTCATACCAGCCAATTTACGGTCACGGCCAGAGATGCCTTCAAGCAGGTAAGACTCGACGGCGACACACTGGATGTGGTTATGGCAGCCAGCTTTGAATTGAGCAATACCACACCTAATATCAGCTTTACACACTCAGGCACCTGGTACGAATTGTACAGTGGCCAGACTGTTGAAGTTCCTGCAGCCGGTACCCTGGCCATTCCTTTTAAAGCAGGAGAATACCGGGTCTATTTTGACAGAAACATTATGAGGCCCGACATTACCCTCGATCAGGTGGATACAGAATTGTCTGCTGAAATTGCCTTATTTCCCAACCCGGCAACAGCAAGCATTTATCTGGAGTTGCCGCAAGCGCTCAGACTTCAATCCTACGCCATCTTTGATTTTCAGGGAAAACTGGTGGACATCAACAACAACTTTTCGGGAAACGCCATTCAGATTGAAGATTTAAATGCCGGATATTACTTCATCCGATTGCTGACGGATAAAGGCGCTGCTGTGAAAGCTTTTGTGAAGCAGTAAGGCTTTTGTGGTTGAATGGCATAGCCATCAAGGCTTCAAATTTTACAAACAGGGTATAGTTTGTGTCATGATTTGTCATAAACAGGGTATAGTTTGTGTTTTTATTGGTCAATCTTCCCTATTATACCATACCCCGAATACATGAATGGATTGCTTTCATCATCAATGAAGATCGTAATAATTCCCTTTAGAATTCCAGGAGGATTTTTACGATACGCCCATAATTTTTATTTGTTTGGCAGCTTCAAGAATTTTTCGGCTTTAATAAAACCAGAATCGTCTCTGAACAATAAAATGTAAATTCCGGGTTTAATATTTGAAACATCAACAACCGATGTTTTTGTAGGAACGGAAGCAATCAGCCTTCCACCCATATCATAAATTGCAAGAGTTCCAACCTGGCGGACTTCTGGATTGAGATATAATTCTGACTCAACCAATGTATTGCTCAGAATGGATGTGATTGTCGTTGATTGATCAAAGATTGAAGTGGATAATAAAGAATCACACAGATTGTTCAACTCATAGATCTCGTCGGCCCATGATACATTACAAAGATTAAAACTTTGACCGCAGTGAGCCGGAACAAGCTCGCACGGAAGATAAAATGCCATTCGGTCGGGCACAAATCTATAGTCCTCTATCGCCAAATTTTCAATCGGGAGAAAACTACCAATGCCTTTGATATTGATTATTTTCCTGGAAAATTTTTCTGCATTGTTTTTTAGCTTCATGAAGGAATGGACTTCCTGAATCGTTCTCAAAGTGCCAAAATATTCCTGCTGGTATACAGAGTCAATGATAAAGTAAAACTCCTCAAATTCGGATGAATCCAGGTAAGTGTTGAGGTAATAATCAATGATCATAGTATCGCCGGCATTCCTGCTGTAATCCTGGTCAAGTATCCATTTGTCATCGTCCCATACAAATAGACTATCACCTTCTTCCGCTATCAAATCTATCTGTGTTGTATATTCCCATCTGCTGGAGAGCGAGTTGATGGCTTTGTTAATTTTAAAAACACTACACCTCTTACCCTCGACTAAAGAGTCTTTCAGAAAAGTATTGCGGATCACTGTATTTATGCCATTGAAACCATTGATCTCGCAGTAATTGCGTTCTGTAGCCAACTGTCCAATCAGCCAATTGGTGGTTAAAAAGAGCAGCAATAAATTGAATACAAGGCTTTTCATTCAATAAATTTTTCATGTATAAGGTACTAAAATTACTTAAAATATTCGAACAAAGTCCAACTGATTTGATTACATAAAGTATTCAATATTGATTTACCACTTTGGGGCAAATTGTCTTGTTGGAAAAACATAGCGTATAAATTATATACCTTTGCCCCACCTAAACCAAATCAAAGTCATATATGCCGATCAAGTCCGGAAAAAGAGGAGTCGAAGTATTGAGGGATCGCACCATCAGCAAATCAACAGCATTTACCAAAGAAGAAAGGGAAAGTTTTGGGCTGAGAGGCCTCTTACCTTATGCCATTGGCTCTCAGGAAACCCAGATGAATAGGGTAATGGCCAACATACGTAGAAAGGAATCTGACATTGAAAAATACATCTTTCTGTCCGCCCTCCAGGACAGGAATGAGAAGTTGTATTATAAAACCGTAATGGAAAATATCAAGGAGTTATTGCCCATCATATATACTCCCACCGTCGGTCAGGTCTGCAAAGAATTCTCGCAGATTTACAGAAACGACAAAGGCTTTTTTATTACACCCGAGGACAAAGGTGATATTTTCGATATTCTTGGCAACTGGCCGGAAGAAGATGTAAAAGTAATTGTGGTCACAGACGGAGAGCGCATTTTGGGTCTTGGAGATCTTGGAGCAAATGGCATGGGCATTCCCATTGGAAAACTATCGCTTTATGTGGCAGGAGGAGGCATCCATCCAAAACATTGTATGCCCATCATGTTTGACGTTGGTACAGGAAATGAAGAATACCTCAATGACTTGCTCTACCTGGGATATCCTCATCATCGGTTGAAGGGCGAAGCCTATTTTGACCTCCTGGACGAATTCATACAGGCCGTGCAAAAGAGGTTTCCTGACGCATTGATACAGTTCGAAGACTTTCTCACGCCCAATGCATATGCCATTCTCAAAAAATACCAGCATCAGATCCTTTGTTTTAATGACGACATTCAGGGAACTGCTGCCGTGGCCCTTGGCGGTGTATTGACTTCTGCAAGAGTGAGTGGAAAGGCTTTCAAAGACAGTACCATACTTTTTGTGGGTGCCGGCTCAGCTGCAACAGGCATTGCTGACCTGATGGTCAAGGCCTTTATGGATGAAGGATTGACATCAGAAGAAGCGCATAAGCGACTATGGTTTGTTGATATCAACGGACTCGTTGTCAAAGGCAGGAACGATCTGATGTCTCACAATATCCCATATGCCCACGAATATGATCAGTTGCCACTGATAGAAGCCATAAAAGCCCTGAAACCCAATATTTTGATTGGTGCATCAGGCGCAGGGGGCACGTTCACGCAGGAAGTAATCGAGACCATGAGTGCCATCAATGAGCGACCGGTCATTTTTGCTTTGTCCAACCCGACTTCAAAATCAGAGTGTACGGCAGCACAGGCGTATACCTTCAGCAAAGGGAAGGCCATATTTGCGAGTGGTAGCCCTTTTGATAATTTTGTTTATGAAGGCAGGGAAATCATCACCTCACAAGGCAATAATGTCTACATTTTCCCTGGCGTAGGGCTTGCAGCCATCACCGCTAAAGCCAAATATCTCCCTGATGAAGTCTTCCTTGTGGCAGCCAAAGCACTAGCTTCTTGTGTTACAGAGGACGAACTTTCAGAAGGACGCGTATATGGCAAATTGCTCAGGTTGAGAGAGATTTCTCACCGCATAGCAGTGGCCGTCGCTGAAAAATTGTATGAAATGGGCCTGGCAAAAGCTCCCAAACCTGCTGACCTGGACGCCTTTTTTAAAGAGATGGAATACGACCCCACGTATTGATGCTATCCTTTAATTTACGGTAGTATAAATTATAATGCTTACTCACTAATAATAACCGGATCTCCACCATTACAGACAGTTTGATTATTTCCAAGAACTCCCCCTGAAACTGAGTTTACTTCTACTAACTTGGTGGCCATAGAAGTAGAGGAACAAGAAGGGTTACTCACCGTAACGGAGTATGTTGTATTACTAATAGGGGATACTGTTATACTCGCATTTGTGGACCCGTTACTCCATAAAAACTGACTGCCTCCACTGGCTGTGAGAGTCGTTGAAGACCCAACACATATGGTTAAGTCTCCAGTTATTGAAGCAGTAGGGGGTGCCTGCACATTGACAGCAACAACATTGGAATAGACGTTGGTACAACCATTTGTAGGGTTATTCACAAATAGTCTGTAATATTTAACGCCGATGGTGGACGATGGTGGAGTATAATTTAATGTAGCATTTCCAGGTCCAGAAGCATCAGCCCAGCCAGTTGTCCCATTATTACTTGCTTGCCATTGATATACATTTCCAGAGGTATTTCCTGAAACTACTGCACTAAGAGATTGGTTATCACCCTGACATTCAATAATTGGGCCTGGTTGGCTGCTAATGCTGGTATTACCAATTGTGACAACATTTCCTGACACTGCATTACAATTACTATCGGTTAAATTTCCGGAAGAAGTAGCTACCACAATCCTGTAAATTCTGTTTGAATATGTGGAAGGGATGGGGTTTGGCATATTATAGGTTGTTGAAAATGAATTTCCATTACTAGGATATGTTCCCTGAACACTGGATGTTAAATCTGTCCATGAACTTCCACCATTTGTTGAAAATTGCCATTTGTACCAGCTGTATTGTTTAAGATCATCGGTTATAACAGCATTGAGGACAGCATTTTCATCCCCAATACATACTTTACCAGGTGTTACAACTACTGAAGGTTCACAAATTCCAACAAAAATATCGTCAATGAGCCAGTCGTTTCCATCACCACCGGTGTTATTATTTCTTACAGAAAATGTAGCTGTAGTGTTGTTGCCCGTATTAAAAGTAAACCCAACGTTTTGCCATCCACCGGCAGTAACATCCCCTGTTGAATATTGTCCGATACCATCCACTAAAAAAGTGAGATTAGGTTTGATGGGGCCGGCAGGATAAATATTTCTGATGTAAAAGCTAAACTGATACCTTGTATTCGGACAAAGATTTGGAATGGTTTTTTCAAAAGCAATGTCTGGAGCAAAGGCAGCATTTACCAGCATCATATAACCACCCACGTCACCTTCTGTATGGTCTTCGGTAAGAATATCCCAAGTGGAGAATACTTGCTGACCACCGGCAGTACTCGGGTCACAGTCGGTCTGATTTACAATAGAGTATAATCCATCATCAGGTCCCTGACAAGTAATGTTTACAAATCCATAAGATGTTTCAGAAACAGGCAATGCAGGTCCAGTTTGTGCGCTCCCAGAACCAAAGTCTCCATTGGGAAATCTATTTTCTCCAACTGGGTTAATACAAAGTGTGGGAACAGGGCATGCAGCTCCACTGTTTCCAACTATGACTTTTTCTTCCTTTACACAAAAAGTAGAACCCGAAGTGGTCACTTTGAGATAATATTCACCAGGTAATAGACCATTGATGGTATTTGCACCAGAAAGTGTAGAAGCATTTACGTAATTGCGATTAATCGCCGAAATCCATGAAACTTTTGATGCACCACTAATTCCGTTAATTCTTATGCTTCCGTTTGCATTATTACATCCTGTTGCATTTGTTACAGTTATACTGGAGTAAAGTGTATTATCGGTATAAGTCAAAGTAATGGGTAAAGTTCGACATGTACGCCTTGAATTTTTATCCCTGATAGTCACAGTATAGTTGCCTACACCCAGGCCGGTAATGTTATTTCCTGGAGCAACCCAGTTTGTTCCATTGATACTTGCTTCATATCTGGTATCATTGTAGTTTACAAATTCCAGGTATCCGTTGGTTCCTGTACAACTGGTGGGGTTGCTCGGTACCACCTGCATAGACCCCTGACAATCAGTCACATATTGAGATATACTTGCAGCCCATCCGGATGAATTCGTAGATCCATTTGAGATAAATACAAAAGTCATACATGTTCCGGAAGATACTACATATCCCGGAGAAGTTGTACCACAATAGGTACCTATCAAAGGACTACTCGTATTGGGACCATCGTATATTACCAGCCTGTCACTCCCACACCCACTTGAACTCTGTAAGCTAAAGGAAGAAAAATTAAATGCTATAGAATTAGCATTCCCCGTACAGAATGTTTTTGTAAAGTTTTGATTGTTCCCATAATTACTTCCACTGCCGCCACTATCATAAAAGTTACCTGTAGTAGTTGTAACAGAAGTATTATTCATATTATAATTCTGGCCTGATAATTTGAGGATTACAAAAAGCATCAATATCAAACTGACAATTTGCTTTTGGATACTATTCATCATTAGACATTTAACAAAGATGATTCAAAAACAATGCCAGAAATTTTAACTCAGGATAAAAAATCCATTTTCTCAAACCAATATAATTTCTATTATCTCCAGATAGATTTAGGAGTTGATAAATGAATTTTTACAATTGATAAAACCAAAATTATTACAGCTTTAATAGCCTCATCACCTCTCCGTTGATCTGTAAAAATACCACCCCTCTGTATTCGCCTTTTATTGCAATTCCTGAGCCGGATCTGGTGAAATCCATCATCTGACCAGCAGCGTTGAAAAGTTGGACTTGATCCGTTTTTTCCAAATCATCAATGAATATTTCATCCACAAAAGGACTCGGGTATGCCCTGGAAACAGGAGAATTTTTACATTCTACCACATCTGAATACAGGACCTCACCTTCAAATGACTCCAATCTGACCCGGTAATAACTGCCATATAAGGAAGCTCTGCCCGGAGAAAAGTATTGTTCTTTTGATTTCAGCGGCAAGGTGCCTATTTCAATCCAGCGGAGGGCGTCACTTGCATTTTCGATGGTGGCACTTTTGATTTCATCCAGTTCTCCCATCAATTGCAATCTCAAACCGGCTCTGACATCATGGTCAAAGCACGACAATATAGGTTTTGATAAAGGCAGAACTGTAGACGTAAATGACAACGCCTTTGGTCTGTCGCCGGAACTTGAGCCGTTGCCATTTGCAAAATTGGCTGCCAGGTAGAAGTTAACCGTGGGTTTTGCCGGATCTACAAAAGAAGCTTTCCATCTGGTCTGATAGACGAGGGTATCAGAGGTGAAATTTATGGCTGGACTATGCCCCAGGTATTGACGTGTATCAAAAGTTCCTGTTTCAGGATTAGCTGAGGTATTGCTATTGGGTATCACCATAAACTCCCCCGCATTGCCAAGACCTGAAAAATCTGACTCATCTGGTTTGAGCGCCACCAACTGAAAACCTCCTCTTTCAACACTTGCAGATGATCTGATGAGGGTCACGGAAATATCGTAAGTGCTGTCCTTCTCTATAATTTCTGGATATGAAAACAAAACTGTACCGTTGATGCTGCTGCTCATGGTCGGTGCGTGACAATTACCGCAGAAACCTTCACCCGGCGCATTGGTATTGCCTTCCGGTGGCCCTGTGGAATAAGAACTCATGATCAGAATAGCAGAGAGCAGGCCAAAAACTTTATAAACTAGATAGCGGTTTTTCATGGTCTAAAATTACAAAAGACAACGTAATCAATTTTCAAGGGTTTACCCTGGTTGTAATCAATCAATTACCTTCGATGTGAGTAGAAGAATTGGAAAGAAGTCGTTTGAGGAATTACTTCAAAATCAATGCCAACGAAACAGGCTTTGAAGTTTATTGCGAAGTGAGATGAAAATGCGGAGAATTTGCCTTTTGGTCCTTCCAATAAGCGGTTGTGGTTTATGGTTGACCTTGACCTCTGGTTTTGCGGCCTCGTTCAATTCAGAGCCCCAGGCTCCAAAGCGCTTTATATCTTTTTGAATTTGCTCCATTGAGGGCGCAAGATATGCACCTATTCTGAATTTAATTTGAACTTGTGGAAAATGTAAATCGGTAGACCCTATCTATTGGACCGTCAAAATGCGGCCCGGTCATTACTTTTTTCTTACTACCAACTCGTGAACCCCCTCTTTGTGATAATAATCCACCATCAAGCCCGAATATTCGCAAATCAACTTTACAATGGAGAGCCCGAGACCAAGGGAATCAGGATTATCGTTGTCCCTGGCGAATCTGTCAAACAAGTCTTCGGTGTTTTTGGTCAGATGTTTTCCGGGGTTCTCAAGCCTGATCGCATTGCCTTTGACTTTGATCAGGAGATAGCCATTTTTTTTGAGGTTGTATCTGATGGCATTGCTTACCAGATTGCTGAGCATGATCTCACACAGTGTTTTATTCATCTCAAAAATGAGCTCATTTTCTTCCTGAAACTCCACTTTGATACCTGAATGATCTAGACGTTCTTCGAATTCGCCGATGATGTGGTGGATCATGTCATTGACGTTGACCTTCTCTACATTGTCGTTGTAATAACTTCTGATCCTTGAGAGCAGGATCAAAGCCTGGTTGATTCTGGAAAGCTTGTTGGTATTTTTGAGGATGGTCTCTATGTCTTTATAGTCTTCTTCCTGCAGATTGGGCGATTGCAGCAATGACTCCAGTGAGGTTTTTATGACCGTAATGGGTGTCTGCAATTCGTGGCTGGCATTTTGGGTAAACTGTTTTTCGATTTGAAAGCTTTTTTTGATCTGTCTTCCAATGTTGCCATAAAAGTCAGCAATTTCACTTTCCATTTTGGAGGCATTGTGTTTGTCTCGCGGATCCTCAAACCGGTTGAGATTGCGAAGCACCTCGTATATTTTTCGTTTATAGACCTTCAGCTGCCACCTCACACTTCTGGACTCCAGCCACAAGACAAAGGTTATCAACAAGAAGCACACAATGCCCAGAAAAAAAATCCAAATGCTTTGGGTATTGGTAATAAGGGCAGCCAGGGCAGCATAGCCCATGATCAGTATCAAAATTGCTACCCTTGTTCTGTAGGTCATGGTTTAAGCAGTAGGAATGGCAAATTTATATCCAACGCCATACAGTGTTTGCAAATAGTTTTCTACGCCCTCTTTGGCCAGTTTCTTTCGCAGATTCTTGAGATGAGCGTACAAGAAATCAAAGGAATAGTTGTCTTCCATATAATCGCCCCAAAGGTGTTCTGCAAGACTGTCTTTGGTAATCACCCTGTTTTTATTTCGGTACAGGTAGATCAAAATCTCGTATTCTTTTTTGGTCAGGTCGATTTCTTTGTCTCTGATTTCCACCTTCCTGCCCTCAAAGTAGAAAGTAAAATCTCCAAAGACAGCTTTATCATCCTGGGCAAAAAGTTTTCTACGTGTTACCGCTTTGATGCGGGCATTCAGTTCAGATACATGGAATGGTTTGATGAGGTAATCATCAGCACCCAGATCAAGTCCTTTGATCCTGTCATCAATGCTGTCCTTGGCACTCACTATAATCACTGCAGCTTCTTTATGGTCGGCACGGATGATGGGCAGGAGGTTGAGCCCATTGCCATCAGGAAGGTTGAGGTCCAGAATGATGCAATCGTACGAAAAATTATGGAGCTTGCCTTTGGCTTCTGAAAAAGTTCCCGCCACTTCAGTTAGATGGTCTTCTTTGGTAAGAAAATACGATATAAGTTTTTGTAAGTTGGGCTCGTCTTCTATGATCAGAAACTTCATAATGGAATGCTCAGCGAATTTTTATTTGTACCTGTCAAAGGTAATGGTAAAATATCTAAACGATGCTCTATTTTACAAAAGCTAATACGGTTTGTGATTCTTTACTTAAAATTGGTGTTTGCCTGAACCATGCGCAACCATTGTTGATTATTCTTAGTATATCTTACTAATTCATATTAACTTTGGAAGAGCTGATGGTCTGTTTTTATGTATTGTTTGGAATATGGAATGGCCTTTATAAGAGTATTGCAAAAATTAGTCAATGTGATGAGCGGGACAGATCTGGTCTGAGGCCTATGTCAACTTATCAAATAGAAGGGGACAGGGTGCGATCAACATCGGTTAATTTTTATGACTTAATTGGGTTCAAATCTTTTTCTGATCAGAATAAAAAAATATCGGGAAATATAAAATTGAACGTTGCCGATATTATTTTAATATGGAATCACCAGCCCCAAAATCCGGCCAAATACCATCTATGCGTCTAAAGATTGTTTTGATATGGTTCTTCCTAAGCTTCTGGCTTGGCTTGAAGTCTCAAGGCTATGTCATTACGGGTCTTGACTTGCTGGAGGATAAAAAATACATCGAAGTCCCCTTCCAGTTCATCAACGGCCATATAGTTCTGGACGTAAATTTCCAGGGCATTTTTGATGTTAAATTCATTTTTGACACAGGCGCTCAAAATGTTGTGTTATTCGAAAAGAGTTATGTGGATGTTTTCGGCATCAAGGCTGAGCGGACCATTACGCTTAGGGGGGCAGATTTGATTGGTAACATTCAGGCAAACATTGTCAGAAATATCAGCATGAAGTTGGAAGGAAGCAAGATGGTCGAAAGAGACATTTTGGTTCTGCCTACCAATTTCCTGAAGATGGAAGAAATCATTGGGGTCAATGTGATTGGCATCATTGGTGCTGAATTTTTTAGAAACACCATTGTAAAAATAGATTTCGACCGCCATGTCCTTACGGTTTTCAATCCAAATAAATTCTCGGATAAGGTCACAAAGGGTTTTGAAGAAGTAGATTGCGAATTCCTGGAAAATAAGTTCTACATCAATTCGAGAGTGCGCATCAACAACAATGGCGAATACAAAAACCTGAGACTGTTGCTGGATACTGGAGCAGCCATGTCATTTCTCATCAATACCAATTCAGACACTACATTAACGGTGCCTGATAAATTGCTGCCCAGCATCTTAGGTCAGGGCCTCGGTGGTCCAATTCTTGGATATATTGGCAAAGTCGACCAAATAAATCTGGACACATTCAATTTTCCTAACATGCTGACCTACTTCCAGGACGACAGTTATATCATCGTAGGTGATCGGGTAGACCAACGCAACGGATTGTTGGGCACACAGGTATTATCTCGTTTTACGATCTTCGTGGATTACTTCAGAGGCCGTTTGTTTTTTAAAGCTTCCAAAAAGTACAACAAAGATTTTAAATACGACCTCAGTGGTATGACCCTCCATGCATTTGGACCAAAACTCAATCATTTTTTTGTCAAAGCCGTACTCGACAATAGTCCTGCACAGGAAATTGGTCTCGAAGCAGGTGACGAAATTGTGCGGATCGGCTTTTGGGGAGCCTGGAGGTATGACCTGGAAGGACTCAGCAGTTTGCTTGCCAAAAAACCGGGTAAAAAACTCGAAATAGTCATCAAAAGAAAGGGCGAAAAAATAACAAAGCAAATAGTGTTGCGGGACCTGTTCAGAGACTAAGGTGCCCTCATGTTGTCTGAGTAAAATGTTTCTTTTATTGTTTCGATGAGGCTTAATTTCTCTGCGAAATGATCGATGGAAAGTTCCTAAAAATAGAAAAGGCAATCTGAAAAACAGATTGCCTGATCATAAAATTGAGTAATGCCCTAATTAAGCAAATTCTTTATACTCTCTTTCGTAGTATTTGATCATTGCATTAATTTCCTTATCTATCTCCAATTCTGGTGCCAAACTGAAAATAATCGTATGTTTTTCGAAATCTTCTGCTAAAGCTTCTTCTAAAATATCCAATCCATCCTTCTTCATCTTGAGGAAAAAGTAAGTAATAGACCTGCAATACAAGAGCTCAGCTCCATAAGTATGGTCCTCTGCGTCGTCCAAAATTTGGTTGGCTTCGTCATAAAGACCCAATCGGATAAGGAAACAAGCGTATTCAGCCCAAAGCGCAGGATTGTCGCTTCCCAACTGAGTAGCTTTGTGGTAATTGATGGTTGCTTTATTGTAATCTTCAACTTCTACATAGGCTCTGGCCAGGGAGTGATAAAAACTATCTGTGCCATTGTCGATTTCTATTGCTTTGAGATAAGCATTGATGGCACTGTACCAGTTGCCCTTTGCCTCAAAACATTTGCCCAGGTTGAAGTAAACTTCTTCGTTGTATGGATCCAGCTTCATTGCCTTCTGAAGCACTTGTTTGGCTTTTTCGACTTTGCCAAGGTGCAAAAGACAAATGGCTATGGTCACCATGTGGTCTGAATCAGGACCAAATTTATTGTTGACTTCAGTAAATATTTGCAAGGCCTGCTCGAACCATTGATTCTGAAGACAAACTTCACCATGCTCGGTGTAAGCCTGCTCAAAGTCTGGTTGGATGATGTATGCAAACTCCAGAGATTCTCCCGCTTTCACATAATCACCATTGAAGGAGTAAGACATGCCCAGATTGTACCAGGCTATGTGGTTGTACGGATTTTCGTCAATGAGAGACTTGTGAAATGCAATGCTGTCGTCGTGGTTTTTTGAAGATTCTACCGCTCTCCAGAACTTATCCAGTGCCTCCGCATTGGAATGGTCGAGCCTCAGTGCTTTTTTGAGGCAGATGTACATCATCTCGAAGTTTTTTTCACATTCAAAAATGATGGCTTCTGCTATATACACTTCAATCATATCTTCACCATAGCACATGCTTCTCAGATCATCCAATAGCATTTTAGCTGTCGAATAGTCTTTCTTCTGGCAGTAGATTTTAATTTTTAAGGTCAGGATATCTTTTTCACCAGGCGCCATCAATGAAGCTTTCTCCAAAATTTTCAGAGCTGCCTTGAGTTCGCCTTCCATATAAAGCATTCTTGCTTTAAGGATCAGGTATTCTGCACGGTATTGAAATTGCTCTATAGCAAGGTCAACTACTTCCATGGCTTTGTCTATCTGAAGCTCTCTTTCGTAGTAGTCAACAAGTTGGTTTATGGTTTTCTCGTCAAGATACTCTAGGTTGCCTTGTTCGTACTTGCTTTCGAAGTCTGATACAAGGTTTAGAAGGTTGACATCTCGCTTTATTCGTTGTTCCATATTTAGATCATGTAGGGATTATAAGTCTGTCGGCGAAGATAGACATTTAATAATCGTAATCTTCACATCTCAAAATACTTTTTTTCCACATTTTGAAGTCATTACACAATATTTTAATTTGTTGTAATGAGCACATTATCAGTATTATATACATTTTTCTAATTTGTTTTTTTCGACATAAAACATGAGGTATCAATGACTAATATATGTGTTATTTTAGTCAAGTTTTTTCAAGAAAAAATTTCATTTTTCAGAGGCCCCGAAAGGTACTTTTTCAATTTTGTCTGAATACTTCAATAAATCATCATTTTTGCATTCTAAAATTTTAAAAAAATGGAAAGTTGGCAGGTAGAGTTTGAATGGCTGAGGGTGAGGCACTTTGTCAAAGATGCATTTAAAAGGGAAAAGTTGCCGGACCTGCAGACCGTATTATTTCTCATTGGTATTCAGGAACTGGGTAGGTTTCCGGAGTCGACATTTACCAAAGAAGAGAAGCAAGACCTGATGCATGTGGCTGTTTGTACCCTCCTCGAAGGTGAATTTTATGAGTTTGAAGGTAGAGATCAGGACGGTTGGCCCCACTTCAGAAGCATTAAAAAGTTTGATATTAAGGGCGTTGAAGAACAGGAAGATTTGCTGATTCGCAAAATAATTCACTATTTCGGCGACTCAAACAATTGATAATAAATATATTATATAGAGAATATTCTTTTATACAAAATTTTCATCTATATTATTACACAAAAGCATAAACTGTAATCAATCGGCTATCATGTCTATATAAATATATTTTTTCTCTAATATGTTATTATATTAAATTATCTTAATATATATTTGTGTTTGCAAGCCAGCGGGTACTCAAAGCGCTGACTTTTGTTATACTCAGTTTAATAAACCAGACCTACATGTATTAATAGACCTATTGTGAATTTGAACACAACGAACACAAACACAAATAGGTCAAATGAAAAGCTCAATCCTAAGGGAGGTAAGCAGTAAGTCTATTCTACTTCTTACTTTCGCATGGTTCGCGTTTTGCTTTCATGGGCAGTTGTCTGCTCAGGTAACTCAGCAATTCGCATCAAGATGCAACTGTAACAACGGCACATATCAGGACACTGTCGTCATCATGGCGCAGTCAGGTCTATCCTGGAATTTATTTTCAGCGAGCAATGCGACTCTGGATGGTCCTATCTCAGAATTTTCCAGCGGCAAGTATCTTTTGGTCATCAATCAGGACGGAGACCAGGATTACATAGTCAACCTGAGCAGTTCAGCATTGGATTATCTCACCATCAGAGGTACATCTTGTCAAAACAAGTCCCTTGCCATATCAGGATCGGTATCCGTATGTACAGGTAGTCAATCCACCTACAACATCACAGCTGCTGCACCAACTGCTGCCTTTGACTGGCTGGTGACCAACGCCTCTCTTGTAAGCGCTACACCCCAGTCTGCACTCGTGTCTTTTCCAAACGCTTCTCAGAACATAACCATACAAGCAGTTCCAGTCAACGGACAATGTGGAGACACCATCACTTACCATGTTACCGCAGGTGCCGCTTATACAGAAGACTTTGCCTGTAAGAACGCCATCAATGTATCACTGGACGAACAGTGTTTGTACATCCCTTCTATCGACGAAATTATTGCAGGAACCGTTCCTGAAGGAAGTGCTCTTGCTGTATTGTTGGAAGATGCATCAGGCAAACCAGTACCCGGCAACACGTTGAATGCTTCACACATTGGCAAAACTTTTGTCGTCAAAGTCATAGATGGATGTGGAGGCAATTCATGTTGGGGAACACTGCTTCTTGAAGATAAAAAGCCACCTGTCCTTGTTTGCCAAAGCGATATTACGGTCAATTGCTACAACATGGGCGATTACCCCGGACCTTTTGTCACTGAAGAATGCAGCGATTACCAGGTTTTTGGGGTCGGTCCAGATCAGGTGGTGAACCTCAATTGTGACCCGGAACTCCTTCAAACCATAACAAGAAAATACATAGCCATAGATGAATACGGCAACAGCTCTGACACATGCACTCAGCGCATCCATGTCAGAAAATTTCCACTGGAAGAAGTAGTTTTCCCGGCGGATACAGCATTTGATTGCGCTTTGTTCTCTCAAAATCCTCCTCCTGCTATCACAGGCTTTCCAGTCATAGGTTCTACCATTCTCGATCAATTGGAATATCCATCGTGCAAGATCTTTATAGATTATAAGGATCAGATCATCAACCTGCCCGGTAAAACGAAGATCATCAGGACATGGACCATTTATGAGTGGTCTTGCGAAGGCAGCAATCATGTCACTGAAGAACAAATTATCATTCTCCAGGATCAAACCCCACCAACATTTGTAAAATGCCCTTCAGATATAAAGCTTTCTACCAAAGCACACGATTGTTCAGCAGACTTTGTATTGCCCATTCCGGCAGAATCTGATATCATAGAAAACTGCAACGGAACCTACAAGGTGGCAGCAGCTTACGACGGAGGATCCTTCGCCAACATTTTGACCATGGTAAAGCCCACATGGAATCTACCCATTGGCAATCATACCATAGGATACACAGTTACAGATGCGGCAGGACTCAGTGCTCAGTGTAGTTTTACCGTAATGGTTGCAGACCGCACACCACCGGTTGCTGTTTGCAAAGACAGCATCACCGTGAGCCTTGGACATGCTTCATCTGCAGTTTATCCCGCAATGCTCGACAATCAATCCTATGACGCTTGTGGTCTGGCAACAAAAAAAGTCAGAAGAATGGACAAAATTGCCATTTCACCTGAGTTTAAGGATTCGGTACACGTGACATGCGAAGATGTCGGAAAATCAATCTTGATTCAACTGCAGGTCACCGATATTTATGGCAATACCAATATCTGTATGACTTCTGTAAAGGTAGAGGACAAAACACCACCAATCCTCATGGTACCCGATGATGTCACCATCTTTTGCAATGAATGGCTGAACAACAAAGACATCAAAGCATACGGCGAGGCCGTGGCATACGATCAATGTGACGTGACATTGACAGAAGCGGTGGATTCAGCACTGAATCTCTGCCACGTCGGAAAAATAACCAGAACGTTTACGGCTACATCAGGAAATCAAAGCGTTTCAAAAAGCCAGATCATTTACGTCGTTCAGAACGATATCGATACATCATTTAAAGTAATAGCACCTCTGGACACTGTAATCCTCAACAATTGCAGAATTACTGCTCTTCATCCTGATTCTCTTGGACTTAGAGATGCGAGATATGGTAAACCGCTTATCATCTATGGCGGTTGTGATTTGGCAGGTCTCCATTATTCAGACAAAGAATACACCATTGTTGACCAGGTCCAGAACAACTGCAAAAAGATAATAAGAACCTGGAAGGTCATCAATTACTGCAGGGGCAATGGCACTGAAGTGGTATGGCAACACGAGCAGATCATCAAAATCACCAACGACGTTAAACCTGTCATTACTTCAACAGAACCGGATACGCTCATCGTCGAAACTTTGGATTGTATATCAGGAGCAACAACCTTTTCTGTTGCAGGTTCCGATGATTGTACCCCGCTTGAGCAATTGAGGTGGAATTACCAAATAAAAAATACCGCACGCACCGGAATCGTGGCTTCAGGAACCGGAACCGGAGGTAAGCTGAGCTTCACGCGAAGCCTTGAAGTGGGCCTGTATTCCATTTTATATACCCTGACGGATGGATGTGGCAACTTTGCTGAAATTACAAAATATGTAAAAGTCATCAATACCAAGGGCCCACTGGTGTACGCTTATGATACCATTGCAACAGGACTCACAGCCATGATAGACGTAGAGATGTCTTGCGTAAATGTCAAGCAACTGATCATTAAAAGTGAACATCCATGCGGTCTTGCTGTGAGGTACAGCTTTTCGAGGGACGATGTCAACGACACCATCAGATGTTTTGACTGCAACGACATAGGCTTCAACAATATAGACATATTTGGTATAGATGAAAATGGCATAACAGGATCAGCAAGAGTGGTCATAGAGGTTCAGGACAACAATGACAAGAACATCTGTGCGAGTTTTGCAGATTGCATTACCTGGCCGTCTGACACCTTGATAACAGCGTGTACCTCTGATCTGGAGCCTGCTACCATAAGAAGTTTACCAACAGTAAGACCTGATTGTTCTTGTAACAATTTCAACATTACCAAAACAGACAGAATCATTACTTCAGGAGCCTGTACGACCATTGAGAGAACATTTACAGTGACTTTCAATTGCAACGGGACTACCTCTGCTTTCAGGAATATACAAATCATCAAAGCAATCAACAGGGGAGCACCTATCGTTTCCTGTCCTGCAAGCCCATTGAGGGTCAATGCGGTAAATGGCTGCGAAGCGAGCTTTACTGCAGCATCGCCGGTCATTCTTGATGATTCATGCCATACAGGAATTACGATAGCATACAGAATTGGCGACGGACCAGTCATTCAGGGAAGTCAGGCTACAGGCGTAGTACCGGTGGGTACAACGACCATTACCTATATTGCTACAGACCTTTGTGGCAATACCGGAACCTGTTCTTTTGAAGTTGTGGCTGGAGATCTTGCACCACCTGTATGCAGGGTTAGAGATGTAACGATTTTCTTAAACAATGACGGCATTGCGAATATCGGCGATGCGAGCATTTTCAACAATGGCTCCTTCGATGAGTGCAACAACTTACCGCTTCAGTTTTCTGTAAACAGAACAAGTTTTAACTGCGATCAGCTCAATGTTCAAACTCCGGTGATAGTAACAGTGGCAGATGCTTCAGGCAATGCGACCACATGTCCTGCAAATGTCAGCGTATCAGATACCATGAGGCCAATTTGTGTGGCCAATAATCTGGTCCTTGACCTGACTGATGAGACACCATTTGCAGTCATCACAGCGAGAGATGTCATATTTTCAGCCAGAGACAATTGCAGTCTGATGGACACAGTCGTCAGCAAAGTATTTTTCAATTGTTTGGATTTGGGCACTCAAACCATCAGAACGGTCGTAAGAGACAGAATGGGCAACTCCGGCATGTGCGAATCTACAGTAAGTGTTAGAGACCGCATCAAACCGGTATGTGTTCTTAAATCAGATACCCTTATTGTGAATGGGGGAAGCGTTACAGTAAGCCGGGAAAATGTTGATGGAGGATCTTTTGACCCATGTGGCACCATCGCATCTTTTGTAATCAGCCCATCAACATTTACATGCGAAGATTTGGGATTGCAAACGGTGAACATCACCATAACGGATACTGCGGGAAATGTCACCACTTGTGACACGACCATTTTCCTTATTGATGGGTCTGATCCTGTCTGCAGAGCCAGAGACATCACAGTTTATCTGGACGTCAATGGCATGGCAACAATCAGCCCTGAGGATGTCGATAATGGAAGCGGCACAGGTTGTGGAAATGATCCCATCATTACCATAGACAGAACATCATTTACGTGTAGCGATGTCAATACCAGTGTACCTGTCATATTGACCATTACCAATCCTGTCAATAACCAGACCATGGTGTGTACATCAATGGTCATTGTGCTGGATACTTTGATCCCGACCTTGATTTGCCCACCGGACGAAATAACAATACCATGTTCAGAATATACAGGCGTCATTCCTGAAACGGTACCCAAAGCTGTCATGACAGGCTGTGGCAGAGAAGGTTACGAAATGGAAGAAACCATCATCAAGTTGGCAACACAATGCGGCATAGATACCTTTACGCGCACCTACAGACTTTTTGATCCAAGTGGAGCCATAATTGCTACTTGTGTACAAATCGTAAGAGTGGTCAATGACAATCCACTGAGTCTGAGTGATTTTGACCTGCCACCTGCATTGGTGACTGTCGACAATTGCATCAACCTGGATCCTGAAGAAATGGATGGTGGTGTGATGTTGAAGGCAGGCGTTGATGAAGGTTGCAGTTCTATATCTATAACCTACGCAGACGCATCTTCCAATGTGTGCAACGATACCATAACCAGAACGTGGACCATAGCTGACGAATGCAATTCATTTGCACCGATCATCTATATCCAGAAAATTGTGGTCAATGATACCATGCCTCCGGTCATCCTGGGCGCTCGCGATTTGTTGTTGTTCAACGATGGTAGCTGTGGAGCATTTGTTGATTTGACTGCCATCACCATCATGGATTGTGACCTCAATCCTGAAGTGAGCAATCAAAACTCAATAGGCCTTGATACAAGCGTACTTGCACCATCAGGATTTTATCCAATCGGAATCCATATCATCATATTACACGCCACAGACAAATGTGGTAATGCCAGTACAGATACAATCACCATTGAAGTGAGAGATACTTTCCAAAGCCCGGCACTGGTCTGTCTTAGTGATACGGTATCCATTGGAGCTGAGGGCTTTGTAGACATTACAGCATCAGACTTTGCAGGAGTTTATGGGGTTTGTGATACCTCTTCATTTGATATAAAAATTGTCTTCAGAGTAGCAGATGATACGACATCAACCAAGAGATATGTTTGTGAAGATATTCCCACAGGAGGATTGTTGGCAGATACGATCAGCATCGAACTCTACAACACAAAGAATGGAGTAGACAGCCTCATCGAAGTATGCCAGACCATTGTTTTCGTTGATGACAGAAATGATCAATGTATGGCGCCGGTGGCCATGATTTACGGGACATTGAGCACTCCACAAGGAGTAAGTGTTTCGGAATTCAAGGTGATTGCCGACGGTGAAAAAGAGCAAAACTTCCAGATGACGGATGCTTCAGGGCATTATGAGATCATGCAACAAACGGGTTCTTCCATCATGATTCAGCCATCCAAAGATGGAGACGCCAACGCTGGTGTCAATACCCTCGACTTGCTGCACATCAAAAGGCATATCCAGGGGCTTGCTTCCTTCATCACTCCGCATCAATACATTGCATCCGACGTCAATGAAGATGGCAATATCAACGTAGCCGATATGGTTGAAATCCAAAACCTGGTTCTGGGCAGAACCAACAGGTTTAAATTTGTGAGCAGCTGGAAAGCAATTGATGCAGGCTATGTATTTGCAAAACCAGTTTCAGCTTTGGAGCATCGATACCCAACGTCATACGAGATTGACAGATTTACCAGTGATATGGAAATCAACTTCACCGCTGTAAAAATGGGAGATGTCAATGGCAGTTACGTCAAAAATGTGCGTGAGGAGGTCACCAGCAACAGATCAGCATTGGAGCTTCATGCAACGATGACGAGACTGGCAGATGGTAGTTATGAACACATGATCACCATTCCAGATGACATATCTGCCATCGAATGGATGGGCAATGCAGCACAGGTCCAAAGCATCACTTCCGGCGATAACAGACTTTGGTCAGCCAGTCACAACGACGGAAGGAGCATCAGGTTTATAGCGATACCAGAATCAGAAAATGAAACTTCAATGCTTAAGCTGAAGGTCATCACATCTACAGATATCGCCCTTGGACAGGTATTTTCTGCACTCACCCAAAGTGTAGTATATGATGCAGACGAAAAGCCAGTGCATTTTAGCATCGTATATGAAAAACAAGAAACTCCTTCCATTCAACCAATGGCCACGGTAGCCTATCCCAACCCATGGGCGGTCAGCACCACCATTGAATTTAATGTAAGTCTGGCCGGATTGCACGTCATCAGGGTTTACGACCTCAATGGCAAGATGATTGTACAAAAAAATGTATCGGCCCTTGCCGGACAAAACAAAATTTTACTTGACAGAAACGATATTCCTGCAGCAGGCATTTATGAGGCTGTGATCACATCAGGATCAACAGGCCAAACGAGCCATCAAAGATTGTTGGTGGTGGATTGATGCAGGTCCAGAACAAGCTATTTGTGTTCAGTGTTATATTAACTTTGAGTAGGCTCTGTCGCAGGGGGTGTGGCAGAGCCTTTTTTTTTAGAAAGTTGAAAATTGAGACTTGAAATTTGAGAACTTGCTTTTCCAGGTATGAGTTATGGTTTCTAGTTTTTACAAACAAAAAGTTAATCCTCAGGTTAAAAAGCCTTAAAATTCAAAACGATAGATTTTGGTGATATAATTTTAGAAATAGAATTATAAGCCATGAAGAAAACTTTATTCATTATTGGAATGACGCTGGTGTTGTTATCATCATGCACCACACCAAAATATACCGTATTTACCGAAGATCTCAAGAGAGAATACAGATGGTCCGACAGAGAGCTTTCTTCCATACAGTTTTACCTTTCCAGAGACATCATTTTGTACAAAGTGAGCAAGCAGGGTGAAAGTGCAATTGTGGATGGCAAGGTAGTGATCAGGGATGGAGAAGAAATTGACAGGATTGTCATCAGACATGGAACGCCGGGTACATTGGTCTATAATCCAGTCTATGACCGATTTGGTGTATCATTCGAAGCAACGGGCAAAGATAAATTCCTGATGTTTGGGCCTTCACAGGATTCCAATGGACAATATAAGTTGCTCGCCAAAGAGTGGAATAAGGGATATGGGCTGGTTACCTACGGAGATGAAGTATACCGGACGAACTCAGGTAGTGCCTACGCGGCATTGATGATAGAAATGGACAAGCTCAAAAAAACAACCTACCGCACCAAGGAAGCTCAGGGACGTGAGGTAAGTAAAAATTGATGTCCTCATTTATACCAAGTGGAATATGAAATGACCAGTTATTTGCTGCAAATCCCTACACAATGTAGGGACTGCGTTGGAAAGCCTCGCCAGAGTCTCCACTTAAGAATTGGTTTACGCTGTGATCGGGGGATCACAGTTCACCACTAAAATCATTTGCGATGATTTTATAACGTGGTTCATGCCTTGAACTTAAATTTTTTATCTGTGCAACTAAAATGCTCAAACCTTATTCCACATGGTATATCCCAAAAAAACCCTAAGTTGTGCCCGATTTAAGATGAGCGACAAATGTCCACACTTAGGAAACTTGCAGGCGAAACAGTAATTTATGGCATCAGCCATATTCTGCCCAGAATTCTCCAATTCATCATTCTTACCCCATACCTTACCAATAGGCTGAAAGATCCCAGTGACTATGGTATTTATTCAGAATTTTACTCTTATACGGCATTGATTCTGGCCTTCATGACTTTCCGCATGGATACCGCATACTTCCGCTATGCTAACGGAAAGGACAAAGCCGAAAGAGACCAGGTCTACAGCACGACTTTTGTGCCCATGATGTTCAATAGCATTTTGGTCTTTCTGATCCTTATGCTTTTTGCAGGTCCGATAGCCAGCTGGCTGCAATATCCCGGGCAGGACCATTATGTAAAATACTTTGCCTGGATCCTCATATTTGACGCCGCAACCACCTTGGTGTATTCCAAATTCCGTCTGGATGGCAGGCCTTATCGGTTTTTATTTTATAGATTTCTCAACGTCATATCATCTGTAGCTTTTCTGCTGTTCTTCCTTGAAATCATGCCGCGGTTTATGCCCGGACTCAAGGAGAATATGGATCAATTTTTGGGTGACGGGAAAGACCTTGACTACGTCTTTTTTTCCAACGTAGTCGCCTCAGGTCTGGTTTTTATTGGCATGATCCCCGAGTTGGTCAAGGTCAAATTTTCTTTTGACAAGATGAAACTTCCGGTCATTTTAAAATATACCTGGCCGCTCACAGTGGTGGCACTTGCCGGCAACATCAACCAGGCGTTTGCGGCACCTTTGCAAAAATGGTTGCTGGCAGGAAACGTGAAAGATGTGATGGGCGAGGTCGGAATTTATGCAGCTGCTGCCAAACTTGCCATCCTGCTCAATTTGTTCACAACGGCGTATAACTATGCTGCAGAGCCATTTTTTTTCAATAATTCATCGAAAGACACAGAAAGAACGATGTACGGCAAGGCTTCTTTGGCCTTTACCGTTGTCTCTTGTTTCGCCATCATAGGGATTTACCTGTTTATAGACTATTTTCTCTTCATCATAGGCCCCAACTACCGAAGCGGAGTCTATGTAGTACCATTTTTATTGATCTCCTACGTATTCCTGGGCCTCTACTACAATGTATCCATTTGGTATAAGCTTTCAGACAATACCAAAATTGGGCTTTGGATTTCCCTCCTGGGCGTTGGTTTGACAATTGGAGTGAGCGCACTGCTCGTACCTGTGATTGGAGTCCTCGGCTCTGCTTTAGCCTCAGTGGTTTGTTATCTGGGTATGCTGGTCACCTCTTATTACCAGGGACAGCGACATTATATCATCCATTATCCCGTGAAACAAATTTTTATGCTGATACTGACGGCCTTGTTATTGATGGCCGTCGCATACTTGATCAGGGATGTATTGTCAATGGGTCTTCTGTGGAAAACGCTTTTTGGTTTGGCCGGAATTGCCCTTTACCTTTTCATCGCACTTAAAATCATACAGCCATTGTTTGATCTCAGTGTATTGCTTCAAAAACTTAGGCTGGGTAAGAGGTAAGTTTTGTATCTTTGAAAATGAGCAAATAGCAGGCAACCGACAGGCCCTTAATTTTCAAGTGATAAATTGAATTTGAATTTACAGGTAAGACCCTTTGCGATGAGAAGCATTATCCTATTCTCCATACTTGTTTTGACTGTTAATATACCGAAGGCTGAAGCCCAGGTTTTTGGGCCGGATATGGAGTGGATATATTGCAGCATTTATTTTCCGCTCAATCCCGAGAGCTGCTTTATAGACCAATTGCAAGATGTTATTTTAGAAGGCGATACCATGAAAGCGAAATATTATGGAATTGATGTTTTGCAATTTGGAAAAGAAGTATGGGTTGACAGTGAAAAGTGGTATGACTTTGCGCTGAAACCCGACGACAGCTTGACCTGGCAGGATTTTACTGTAAAAATTGATTCAATAGAAACCAGATTGCTCTTTGATGAAAACAGGGTAGTTCAATATTGTCATTCAGAAGAATTACCATTTCCCATTGTACTGGTGGAAGGATTGGGCGCACTGGAATATTATATTGATGAAACTTCACTTTCTACGAAGTCCTATTTTTTTGATGTAAATCTGGCATATACTTACGTGGTTGATCCAAAACCTGTAATGAAGTATATAAGAATCCAACAAAAACTCTTTGGACCCTTTGAAGATCTGGAGTGTCACAGCTGTGAACTATTGGTTTCTACCATAGAAAAGCCAGCTCTTTCCAACCATCATAAATTGGAAGTAATTGGTGACAGGATTGAAATCTCTGGATTTGAGCAAGCCGCATTGATTCAATTTTTTACTACGTCAGGCCAGCTGGTAAAATCAATGGAAATATTCGATGACTCATTTGAAATTGACGCTTCATCATTTCCTGTGGGCTTATATATACTGAGGATAAGCAAAAAAAGCAATGGAAAAACGGCTATTTTGAAATTTGTTAAAAGAGAATAGACAGTAATACGAGAAGTTTATTGATGTGGTGCTGCCTTGGACTTATCCGCTTTTTCAATGGCTTGCTTGATTTCCATTTCTAAATCTCTTCCTTTTACATGATTTACAGCCCAAGCATATTTATCTTCAAATATCTTGTTTTTTTCGTAATGCCCTTTTAGAGACGAATCAACTTTGATATTATATGTCTTTTTACTTGTTTTAATCAACGGTTTATCTTTTTGAGATTATAAATGATGAATATTCTTTATTTTTTACAAAACGTTCGATTTCATTATTGAGTTCTCCGAACAAGAGAAAATCTTTTTCTATTAAATCCAAAAGCAGGGATAAGTGTCTTCTATATAATCTGGTTCGACTTTTTGTACTCCCTTTAGCAAGGACAATCGAACCCTCATGGTGATCAAAAAACGCATAAATCGTTGAGGCAACAGTGGCAAGTACAATTTCTGTATCTTCGTTATTTGATATTACTAAATCATCGAGATTCCCAAATTCACCAGTTTTGTCCCCGAAGGCCAAGTTATATAAGTTGCCAATGATGTGTTGATAAATTACAACTTTTTTGATTTGCCCCTTGGGCCCTTTACTTATAAATTCATAAATTAACCAATCGTCGCTGGTAGTTATTTCATATTTTTGAAGATCCATTTCAATAAATTTTTCCTTTAGGTTTTAACTGAGGTTGAAGATAAAAATCTGCCAGTTATTTCCTAAACTTGTTTCCTTAAATCCACACCACATGTATAAATATTGTTTGTACACCTTTTTAACCTTTATTTTTTTCATTTCATGTAGTACAAACAAAAAATATCCCACCAGCAAGGCGGAAGTATTGTCGTACGAACAAAGCGATGGAAGATTGAAAGTCATGATGAATGGCGTAGAGATCTGGGGTCACCAGTATGAAGTCATGGTTCCTCCTGCAGGTGTAAATCCGGCTTTTGCAAGAAGCGGATTCAATCACCCGGTCAAAACTCCCTCGGGCAAGTTGCTCACCTGGATTCAGGCGCCCGATCATTACCACCATTATGGCATTTGGAATCCCTGGACCCATGTACAATATGACGGAGACACGCTTGATTTTTGGAACCTTAACGGAAAGCAGGGAACCGTAAAATGGGAAGCATTTACATCTATCAAAAAGCAGAAAAATGGCTTGTCTTACGAAGCGGTTCACGACCATGTGAGGCTGAGGAAAAGCGAAGAGACCGCATTGGTGGAGAAGCAGGGCATTCTTATCGAACCCATCAGTAAGGACGAATACCTGGTCAACTTTGATTCCTATTATGAATGTGGAACCGATAAGGCATTCAAAATTCTGGAATACAGGTATGCTGGTTTTGGCTGGCGTTGCACACAGGAATGGAATAAGGACAACAGCATGGTTCTCACTTCAAAAAACATTGAGCGTAAAGGCGCTGACGGCACGCGGGCCAAATGGATATTGGTTCAAGGCACACTCGGGGATGGTTATGGCGGCATATTGATGATGTCAGACCCATCCAATTACAACCATGTTCCAAATGAGGGAGAACCCATCCGCATCTGGCCCGAAAACAGCAATGGAAGAGGAGATATGTTTGCCAATTTCAGCCCCACCAAAAACATGGATTGGCTGCTCGAACCAGGCAAAAAATATCACCTGGGTTATAAATTGCTGGTCTTTGACGGCAAATATGACTTTGATATGGCCGAAGCAGCATACAACAAGTACCTTGCAACAAATAAATAAATTTTTGATCTTGAAGAAGTTAGCCATTTTTTGCATCATGACAGGATTATTACTGTCGTGCAAATCAGAAAAATCTAATGATACCACATTGGAAACACCGGACAATAAAATAAAACTCATGGTCCTGGAACCAGGCCATTTTCATGCTGCCTTGGTGCAAAAGTCAATGTATCCGGATGTGGACAGCATGGTGCACGTATACGCAGCAGATGGTCCGGAGTTCAAGGCTTATGAAGAAAAAATCCTGGATTATAACAGCCAGGCCGAGTCTCCAACAGCATGGAAGCTCGAAACCCATCTGTCTGATCAGGCTTTGTCTCAAATGATTTCTGAAAAACCTGGAAACGTAGTCGTCCTTGCGGGCAACAATGCCAATAAAACGGAGTACATTCTGGAGTCTATAAAAGCGGGATTGAGTGTTTATTCTGATAAGCCTATGGCCATCAATCAGGCCGATTACGAACTATTGAAACAAGCATTTGATGCAGCAGGTAAAAATGGCCTGCTTTTATACGACATCATGACTGAGCGATTTGAAATCACTTCCATGTTGCAGAAATCGCTGGCTGCAAATAAAGATTTGTTTGGAAGCCTGGTCGAAGGCAGCCCTGAAAAGCCCGCAGTCACCAAGGAAAGCGTCCACTACTTCTTTAAGGAAGTTTCCGGCAAACCCCTTGTGAGGCCAGGCTGGTTTTATGACGTCACCCAGGAAGGTGAAGGTATTGTTGACGTAACAACACATCTGGTCGACCTTATTTTTTGGGCTTGTTTCCCTGATCAGGCCATCCAGATCAGCGACCTGGCTGACATCAGCGGCAAAAAATGGGCGACCACCGTGAATAAAGAGCAATACTTGCGTTCTACAAAGCTGGACAGCTTCCCGGCATATCTAAGCGGCGTACTTAGTGCTGATAAAAACAGCATCAATGTGGATGCAAATGGTGAAATACTTTTCAAAGTGAAAGGTCATTGGGCGAAAGCCTCGGTCATCTGGGATTTTGAAGCCCCTCCGGGTTCAAAAGATACCCACTATTCCGAAATGAATGGCACCAAAGCCAGCCTCATCATTGCCCAGGGTCAGGCAGAATCATTCATACCTCAATTGTATGTAGTAACATCAAATAAGGCTGCATTGGATGAAGCGCTAAAATCCTTGACAGCCACGTATGGGGATTTGGCATCCGAGCCGGCAGGAGAAAACAAATATAAAATCACCATTCCCGAGAAATGGAGAAATGGCCATGAAGCCCACTTTGCTCAGGTCACTGAGAATTTTATCAAGTACTACAAGGAGGGCAATATGCCGGCATGGGAAGTGCCCAATATGCTGGCCAAATATTATGTGACAACTCAGGCCTCTGCAGTGGCGACCAGGAAATAAGCAATCCATTGAAGAAAGCAGTCTCCTTGTAACCCAGATCTTGCTATAAACAAAGGCAATATTTAGACTTACAAATACAGACGGCAGGGAATTAAATTCTTTCCGGAATTACAAACCATACCTGGCCTTATGCATGGGTTTGGCCTCATTGCTAAAGAGCCGGAAGAGTACCGGATCTCTCAACACCTCCTGAATGTTGTAGGTTTGCTGGTCAATCAATACTTGCTCGTGCATCAGCCTTATGCCATGGCTGTAATCAACATACCAGTCCACATGTTTTCCATATACGGGCTGTATAGCTTTGCCATCGGGCTTGTGCCAGCCATAAATGACCACTTTGTTATTTGTGCTGTCGAGCATGTTTGAAAGTATCACATCTTTTTTGATGCCGGCTACCAGCTCGCCAGGTATGGCTCCCAATTCCAACAATTGATTTTCAATCTGACTGTTGTGGATTACAAACTTGGCAACGCTTTCATTTTCTCTTTCTACCGGTTTGTAAAAGTATGGAGATGGTCTTTGAACGGCTGCTTCATAAATCTTATCACTCAGGGTTGAGGTGATGAGCGATCCTTCAAACTGATCGGCCAAAAGTTGTGCGGTGTAAGGATTCATTGGTATGCGGCAGAAATCATCATCACTTCCTACGGATAAGTAATCCGGCATTACCCAGCAGGTGACTTCTCGCAGTTGACCCCGCCCATCTTCGACACGGTAATTTATTTCTACCATGCTTCTTACAAAACCAGGTACATTTCCTTCTGACAAGGCCTTGAAAATTTCAGATTCTCTATCCTGAAGGCTCAATGTGGTGATGCGCTTCATGAAAACGCTTCCTGTTTCTGCCCACTCACTGCGATCGGGTATTTTTAAGGAGACTTGCCCGCGGCCTTGCCAGGCAAGAAATATGAAAATGACATTTATGAGTAGTTTATAGGACATGGTTGTGTTCAATCCTGATGATTTTAATGGCAAAGCGGATGACTGATTGCGCGCAACAAATATAAACAACTGTGTTCCTGACTCACTTACCAAACTAATGTGAAAGGCATATTTTGGTTGAAGAAGATATAAATTTCTTCTGAAAATATATTTTTCAGTCAGTTTTCTATGGTAAAGACATTACGAAATGGGCCTAAATAATTTAATTTATTTGTAAATTGGCACATTGTTGTGAAGTTGTGAAACAGGCATCACAATAAATCATTGTCGCAAATGAAGGTAGCTGTGATTAGATGATCAAATGCATCGTTGACGAAAACCTGTTATTTGTTTTGTTGAATAAAAGTTTGAAACCATGAAAAAGGCGATCTTATTTCTTGTCATTATTTTTTCCGGAGGAGCTTTTAGTCTGAATGCTCAGTCTTTTGACCCGGAAACGAAGTGGTATTTTTGTCAGGATCTTTTCCAGGACAGATACAAATGTACTATGGAGCATTTCGAAAGCAGCTTTTCATCAAATGATACACTTGTCAGTATCTTTAAGCAATCAGATGTAAAGCTACCTGTAAAACAGCATGGTAAAAAGGTATGGATTGATGGTGAACTGGCCTATGATTTTGGTCTCAGTGCAGGTGACAGCATCAAACTCGGGTTTGGAGAATCCGACCTGAAGAAAGCAGTTATAGAATCAGTAGAAGTGGTTTCGATTTTTGGAGAGCCCAGAACAGTTCAGTTTGTTAGTATTCTGAATTACAGGGATCTCATTTTCGTTGAAGGTCTTGGTACGGTCAATGAATGGTCACCTGACCTGGACCTGGAGAAAGTTTCTTATAATTTTTTACAGAACACAGCACTCTTAAAAGTTGACCCGCCGAAAGAACTCAATTATTTGTCGCTCGACGAAAAATTGGTGGGCCCATTTGAAAATTCACCTTGCGAGTCTTGCAGTCAATTGGTCTCAAACGAAGAGTTGACATTACCAACTGTCGATCCAAAAGCCCAATTTTATGACAATACACTCAGGGTAACCGGCTTGTCAGCAAATTGTCGGCTGAGCTTATACAATGCATCTGGTCAGCTCCTAATTCAAAAAAATACACAAAGCGAAACTGAAGAAATAAGTGTGAATGGGATAAGTGCCGGCCAATACCTGCTTAGAATTGACCAGAGAAATGGTAAGGGGAATACGCTAAAGGTGATCAAATTTTGATTTGAAACTTTTTGTTTTTCAATTTTCTTTTCAGGTGAGTTACAAGTTTTTATAAGCCATTAATCAAGCAAACTATACCTTTCGACAAATAGCTTTAACTCCTTAAAGCATGGGTTATAATGATAAAATAGAGTTTGAGATGATCTGCATTGCCTTCAAATTGCTTTTTTAAACAATTGCAAAAAACCTCTTGCAAGTTTCTAAAAATAAAATATCTTTGCGCCACTTTACGAAAAATGCGGGTGTGGTGAAATTGGTAGACACGCTAGACTTAGGATCTAGTGCTTCGCGGCTTGGGGGTTCGAGTCCCTCCACCCGCACCATAAAAAGCGAATCAATTTGGTTCGCTTTTTTTTCTGAAAGTCCCAGCGAATAGATAGTAGAAAGGAAAACAAAAGTTGCTAATTTTTTCTACGTACTC
>JAGQWX010000038.1 GCA_020436935.1 Saprospiraceae bacterium | reverse complement strand
GAAATTGCGCAAGGTAATATGGCAACAGCTCAAGAGGAACTGGACAAGGTTACAGGCCTTACTTAAAAGAGGAATAAAAGAAGAGAGAGCAGTACAGGGAAGCTTTAACCAACGAGGCGCATGGTGGAACGCTGGGTCAAGCCACATGAATGAGGCATACCCAAAGAAGTATTTTGAAACCGCAGGTCTTCTGTCATTGCAAAAGATACACACGCAGTACAGCTGAACAAATTCTAGGAACCGCCGTGATACGGAACCGTACGTCCGGTGGTGTGAGAGGGCTAAAGTAAAACAATATCCTTTGCGGTATCCGTAGGTTTAAAATATTGTTTTACTTTGCTCTACTCGATAAGTTTAAAATAAGGGCAAGGCTTACCGCTCCAGCCACTTTTTGAAAACAGGCGCTTTTTCACGACTGATGTCTGTTTCGAGCTTTTGAGGTCCTTTGAGTGTGACGGTGAGTTTTTGGTTTTCGTGGGGTTTGATTTTGAGAATGGCGTCGTAATTGATGATATGCTGGCGATTGGCTCTGAAAAATTTGTGTGGATCGAGCAGGGCCTCGACTTCTTCGAGCGTGGTGAAGTCAAGCACATATCTTTCTCCTGAAAGGGTATAAATGAAGTTGAGGGCATCTTTGCTGAAACATGCGATGTCACTGACCTGGATGGGAATCCATTGTTTTTGTGATTGGACGATGAAGCTGGTTTTGTAAGACTGCCTGAGTACATCAGGTTGGCGGATGATGTCCACCAATGACTGCAAGTCCCGGGGATAGTGGGATTTGCTTTCCAGGATGGTACGGGCTTTTGTTATGGCTGAAGTGAGTTCATCTGTATCGATTGGCTTGAGCAGATAGTCAATACCATTGACCTTAAAAGCCTGGAGCGCATACTCATCATAGGCTGTCGTGAAAATGACCGGACATGAGAGTTGGAAGTTTTTGAAGATCTCAAAGCTTACACCATCACCCAGCTGAATGTCTGCGAAAATGAGATCTGGTTCTGCGTTTTCCATAAACCATCGGTTGGCAGTTTTGACACTGGGCAAAGTCTGAATGACTTCAAAATCCGGGGCAATGTCTTTGAGTTTATACTGCAATTCTTTAGCAATCAGGCTTTCGTCTTCGATAATGACAATTTTGTACATGTGTTTAGCTTTTTTGGAATTTTCAAAATTAAATCAAAGGGATGCCAACCCTAAAAACCTGAGTTGTTTCTTCAATAAAGACAGGTCTGCTGCTCAGGAATTTGTACAAGGAGATCATGCTGTTCAATCCCTGTTGATTGCTGGTTTCCACAAAATTTTTGCGCTGGAGGTTGTTTTCAACAAAGAGGTAATCATTTTCTATGTAGAGCTGAATGGTCAGCACTTGTTCGGCATCAGCAATGTTGTGTTTGATGGCATTTTCCACAAGATTTTGCAAGGTGACGGGAGCAATACGGCGGTGAAAATATTCATCCGGAATATTGACGATGACTTCAAGCCCGTCCTCGAGTCTTGTTTTTTGTAATTGAATATACAGATTTACAAACCCAAGTTCCTCGCTTAAAGCAACACTTTCCTGTTCCTTGTTCCGAAGAATGTATCGATAAACCTTACTCATATTGTCGAGAAATATTCCGGCTTGTTTTTGGTCAATTCTGATCAGACTGCTCAAGGACGTAAGCGAGTTGAAAAGGAAATGAGGATTGAGATGTTGCCTCAAATTTTCATACATGACGGTGGTTTTTTCTTTTTCCAGCAATTGGGTTTTTGATTTCAGCATGGCCATGTTTTTCATGGTGCGCAATCTCGACGATATGATGTAGTACAACAAACTTAAGCTGATTACTGCAACCAGGCTGATGAACCACCAGGTTTTATAGAATGGGGCTTTTATAAAAATTTTCAGTGTTGTTGGTGCTGACGTCCATTCGTGGTCAGGTGAGGTATTTCTTATTTTGAAGGTATAGTTACCAGGGTTCAAATCAGTATAACTGGCTTCGAAATCTTCATTGGCATCTACCCATTCTGTATTGATGCCCTCCAGCATGTATTGGATTTGGAAAGGGGTTATTGCTGTTGAACTCAATGTACCGAAACCGATATTGATGAAATTTTCATGTGGTTCCAGCACAATATTCAGATCATCATAGAGGAGAATTTTTTTGTTCTGAAGTTTAACGTAGCTTATGGTCAGGGGATTGGAAGGGATAGATTGAGACATCGCAGCAGGTATAATTTCTACAAGATCTCCCCGTACATTGGTGAGAATATGGCCGTTTTTCAGGACCGTGGAATAATTGTAGTAGAATGGATTGTATTCGGCTAAGTTGACTTTGAAATTTTTAAACTGACCGGTTTTTTGATCCAACATCGAAAACTTATTGAATGACGCGCACCATATACGGCTGGAATCGTCGGGTAATGCAGTGAGTATGCTTTCTGAAGTGAGGCCGTCAGAAACCTGCCATTGAGTGACTTCAATGTCATTTTCATTTTTTATAGCAGGAATTTTTTTTGTAATTTTAAAAATGCCTTGTGCAGCAATAGAGATCCAGGCATCTCCATTCTTGTCGACAGACAGCGCATTGAAATATCCACTTAGATTGGCATGTTTGCCAATGGGTAGAGGGATGCTGTAGATAACAGTGTCACCTGGATGGAGATAACCGACATCTTCGTTGGAAAGTGCAAGCCAGGCACCGTGATTTTTAGATGCATTCAGCCAGCCGGTAGATACTGGAGCTGAACCGCCAGGATTTTTATTATAAAATGAGATAGGTGTAATTTTATTGCTGAGGGCATTCCACCTCAAAATGGGTACGGTATTACCAATTAAAAAAGTAGAATCGGTTTCTGCGACCATCAATTGCGTTTTGTGGTTGGCAAAGGCAGCTTGTAAGCCCTCGAATTTTGAAAATCGGCCAGTTCGCATGTCCAGTTGATAGGGTGGGGTGGAGCCATAACTGAAAATGACTCTATGGTCCACAAATTCTATGTCGGTGAGATAGGACAGATTTTTCATGCCTGCTTGTTGGCTGAAGTTATTTTTTGTCCATTCATTTTTAGTGGAATTATAAATATAGACAGACCCATCAGCAGAGCCTACCCACCAATCTTCAGATTTTGGATCCTGTGCCATACAAGTAATTCTCCAGTTTTCTTCCAATTCAGGAAAGACCTTGGAAGAGTGGATAATTCTGTAGAAGGAAGCCCCATCGTTGTATTTGGATATTCCTCCAATGGTACCCAACCAGATAGTGCCGTCAGAATCTTCTACTGCTCCTGAAAAATAGTCGGCAATAATCGACGTAGGTCTGGAAACATCGTTGGCAAATTGCTGGATTGTCCCTTTTGCTATATCGATTCTGATGATTTCATAAGAGTTGCTGGAGAACCACAGGTAGTGATTGCTTGTCTCAAAAATATGTCCCGCGTAAGCATCATTGACTGCATCTGAAATGTCAAAACGGTGCTTTATTTGATTAGACCGAGTATCATAACCAATGATTTTTTGTTCTGAATTGTCTAAAAACCACAATAATCCATGTGCTGACAGGTGTAAAGCAGAAACAATGTGATTATCAAATGATGCTATCTTTTTTTCATTGATATGACTGCTTATTCTTTGTGTTTTTATGTCCATGAATGCCAATCCCTGTTGGGTTGCCAACCAGATACCATTGTGGAAGTCGTCAAAAACCATGCTGTTTCTGTATAATTTTTGATCTGGAAGTCTTCCATTCCGAATGGTGTCAGCTGAAAAGTATGTATAGACCTCGGATATTGGGTCAAAGCGGCAGAGGCCGTATTCATTTCCAAACCAAATCATGCCTTCGTTGTCACAAACAAGGTCTTCAATGATATTAGATTTGCTCTGATCTGTGTTTCGGAAATTTAAAAATGTATTGCTGGACGGAACGTAGCATGATAAGCCATCAATAGATCCGCACCATAGGTGATGCTGGTCATCTATGTCCAAACAGGATATGTGGTTCTGCAATATGGTAGTTTGGTCTCCTTTTTTCCTTCTGAAAATATCAAATTTTTTGCCGTCAAAGCGATTTAGGCCATTCTGGGTGGCAATCCATAAGTAGCCTTTTTGGTCTGAGATCATGTCCATGATCATGTTGTTGCTCAATCCATCTTTTTCGGTGATGTGTTCGAATATAAGATCTGGCTTAAAGAGTGGTTGAGAATGGTCATGGCCTATGTCTTGTTGACCTTTGAGCGCAACAATTGAGAAAAAGATGGATATAAATATGACCAAAAACTTCATAGTTGGAAATATAGACCAAAACACAATTTAAATGCATAAAATATCGAGGAAGCGTATATTTTTTGGTTTAAAGCAGATGAATTAAAGATTGATATGATAAAACCTATTATGCTTCTTGGAGGCTTTCTGCCAATTCACTATAGCAAGATTTCCAGGCACTCTTTAATTCCTCATTCCAGTCGATTCCCAGAGCTTTTTCAAGGGTCCATATTAGTGCATCGCCAACGGTTTCATAATGGTGTGCTACAATTCCAAGATTTTGATGTTGTTTACCTAGAGCGCGGATCTCATTCGAAAGGATATCTGCTTGTTCAAGTCCGCCGACAATGTAAACAAGCATGTCTACCAGTTTCTTATTCTGTTGGGTCATGTCAGCGGGAAACATTTTGCGCAGTCCGGGTTGTTGAATAAACAGCCTCGAGTAAAATACGTCCCCAATGATGCCGTGATCGATGCCCATCAATTTGCGCCAGGAATTTTTTACCAACTTGATTTCTTGATTTGTCATGTTTTTAATGGATATAGAAAATGCGATAATCCGGATTCAAAGGTAAAGACTATTGCTGTCAGATAAAATTGATGTTTTCTCAAGCGGCGTTTTTCAAGACTTAAGTAGGTAAAAGACGTTTTGAAGCGTATGGAGCATAAGCTTCAACCTAATTCCTTTAACCCAATAATAAAAGTCTCCCATCACATCTGAAAGGAAAATGGCTCACAAAACACTTCAACTATATTTTCCTGCACCTCAGATGTAAATCAACTACGGCACAAGTGCTATAATTTTTTCCAGTTTGAAAAAGTAAAGATGTTTGACCCATCATAATGATTTAACCAAAAAATATAAAGAATATGAAATTGTTTTATCTGATTGCTCTGATCATGTTTGAAGTGCTCACTTTACAGGCACAAAACAAAATCTGGGAATTTGATTTTTTACACGATAGCATAAATGTCAGAACCCAAAAGGCCTTTCAAATGAAAGCTGCAGAAGTAGAAATTCCGTCTGATGGATATGTTGTGGTATACATAGAAGGCAATGCCAATATTGCAAAAGGAGACGCTATTGTATTTGCTGCCAGTTATTACGAGGGCTGGTTATCGAATGGCCATGGAAACTCTTCTGCCACTTGCAACAATGATGTGCAGACAGATCACCATTTCAAACACAGAATGGTTTATAAAGTTGAACCAGGTAAAAGGACTTTTTATGCGCTTGCGCACAACTGGACAGATAAAAATGGGACAGGTCTTATTACTGTAAAAGGAAGAATGGTCATAGAATTCATTCCTGAAATCACAGATGGACCGGTTCTTACACAATTGGCTGTTAATGGATATCCTCTCCCGTTGACAGAGACACAAATTGCTGTAGATACATTTGGCATAAGTCTTAAAAAGTCGGCAAAAGTGCTATTGACCTTTGTAGGAAGAAATTATGCTTTTGAAGATGGCAACATTATTTTTGGTCTAAAGAATATTGGCCAAAACAAAGTCTTGCGTGAACAAAGCACCTATCACCCCTGGAGGAAACAGTATGAACATTTTGCCTTTTATGAGATTCTTGACTTACCGGCAGGTGAGCATCAGATTGAACTTTTTGCCAGAAAAACCAGCGGAGTTATGGGTAATCCTAACAATGCGGTCTATGGTTACTTTTATGCACAAATCCTTGATGAAACTGCAGAAGAGTTGCATCATCATCAGGATGTGAACATTGAGGTATTGGAATATCAAAAAAAGACGCTTGTTGGTAAAAGTGAAATCAATGCAACATCACCTGGCAAGGCTTTGATTTCATTCACTGGTGAAAGCCAATTGAGGGGAAATGACAGTTTGGTTGTTCAACTTATTCTGAAAAAGGAAAAGGATGTCCAGGAGCATACTGTGGTGTTGAAAAATACACACCCTGATTCAAAGACGCATCACCTCATCCTCAATAAGGTATTTGATTTGATGCCGGGTGAAAGTGCAGTGGAAATCAACGCCACATTTATCAATGGTGAGGGTCAAAGCATTCCAACAACAATTACTGGAGCTTTCACAACGGTTATTGCATATGATGCTGTCACCACCCCGATCGAAATGGAATCTGTGCCATCGAATGAATGGACCATTTTTCCAAACCCAACCAATGGTCCCCTTAAGTTGAAAAACCATCACCCTGCAAATGCTCCAACCAGCCTGGCCATTTACAATAATGAAGGAAGACTGATCAAAAATTCGCGTCTGATAAATGACCAGGAGGATTTATCAGCATTGCCATCCGGACTATACTATTTGGTGCTCAATAATTCTACCACTACTCAAACCATACCCGTTTACAAAACCGAATAATCAGACAAAAATTATGGAAAGGAGATTCAGTGAATATCAAAATTGACATTTTTGGTTGTGCCCCGCTCTGTCTCACCTGATTCATAAGATTTGTTGGCCCTAAAACGAACCGAATTCGAGAAGCCTCCGGAACCAGGCCCGGTAATCAGCCTGCTGTTCTGGATGGCTTCCGTAATTCCTTCAAGATCTCTTACTAAATTATTGACTTCAGTAGTACTAAGTGTCTGGTCATAATCAAGACCACTGCCGGTATTGTAATTTCCTGTTCTTGTAATGTCTACCCATTCCTCTCCAAAGTCTGCATATTCTTCTGCATCATGCAATACATCTTCGAGAACGTAGTATTTGATGGAGAAATCATTGTAATAATCTACGACAGGTGTGCTGCTGGCGATGGCGCCTCCAAAACTTCCTCCTGAAGATCCCAGAAATATATCGTCTTCATCCTCTGTGTCCAAAATGGTGGCTCTGATGGCGTGCTCATTCAGATTTTGACTTACCTCTTCGGCATCGTACCATGCATAGTTTACTCTCGGCAGTAATGGATAATTTACCGGGACCCTTTCGCTTGATCCTTGGCCTGATAATGTAGCACTTCCCTGAGAACTTGTCTGATTGGTGCCTCCTGTAGAACTTTGTGCGCCATAAATGGTAAATCCACCTCCACCGAGAACGATCTCCCCTCCACCTGTAAGGTCTACCGGATCTGACTCGACTCCCGTCCATTCTCCTTCGTATTGTGCATTGTAGATGGTAGCAAAGTCGCCAAGTAGGGGCTTTGAAAGGCTCTCATGGAAAGACGATGTAAACGGATCAGTGATGTTGACCCTGGAGGGAGAAGTATATAGCGGGTCGCTGTCAATGTCGCCGTCGATGTCAAAAATGTCAAAGCCTTCAAATTCTGTAAAGTTAAGCCTTTGAAAACCATTTTTCTCTTCGTAGTTAAATGCTACGTTCTCCATTTTTTCCAGTAGTGTATTGTATCTGCTGGTTTCAAACTCAAAAGCATACAACAATGTTTCGCCGGGACTTACTGCTGTGAGGGCAGACAATTCAGGCAATTCCGGTTCTACTTCATATTCAAAGTCGGTGGATAAGGTGTCTAATAAACGCTGGCTGATGATGACTTTACGCTCCAGCACGGAACTTCCGGGTAAAAGGGACACTACTTGTTTTCTTACCAGCTGGACAATGTATTTTTTATTGTTTTCGAGGTTGGGCTTGTCCCACTTCAACTTTTTGGTGTCCGCCGAATAATTTACCGACATGCGATGTTCTTCCTCACCGTATTGATCTTTGTATACTGCAAAATATTCGTATTCTTTGCCATCATAGCCCGTTTCATAATAATAACTGCCTTCCATATTTGACCTCGTGTGGATGTAGTGGTTTCCGACGTGTTCGCCCTGAAGATAAAATTTCTGGCCTTCGGAAGGCTTGGTTTTTCCTACCTCAGAGGAAGGAATTTGAGCTGGAAGAGCCGTTGTTTTGAAAGTGAAATCAAAACCTTCCTCCCATTTTTCACCATTTATTTTTACATCCTTCCAGGCACCGTTTTTGTATTCTTCGGCAGTAACTTTGATTTTCATTCTGTATTGTTTTTTGCGGTCATCGCCATCCAGGCCAGCGAGAGCATTTACCGGATTGTAAGTGGCGCTTCTGCCATCTTCAGCTATGATCTCATACCTGCTGTCGTGCTCTGCACTGGAGCAGTTGTTGCAATCGGCAACTACAGTGAAGTCACTTTCAACCAGTTTGGGTCGAATTTGTTGGGTTACACCCTCGACATCCGGTATGTAAAGGATTTCGTTGATGGGTACGGTAAAACTGACCGTTGGGCTGACAAATGGATCGATATCGCGGTTTTCTTCCTCGTTGGGATAATATTCTGCTATAATGGGAAAGTCAAATGGACTGGTAACTGGAGGAATACATTTATCCCCAACACTGATCATCATACGCGTACTCCCTTTAATGGTTCCTCCGAGCAAATTGTATTGAAGTACCGCCCTTCCATCCAACCACATAGGATCAGGCCCTCCGGCACTGAGCATCATTGCTGCGATGAGTTCTATGACTTTGATGTCTATTTCCTTACCGAATATTTTACCTTTCACCCCAATGGCCCCTTCTAGGCCAGTGTAAGCTCTGCCTGTGCCGTACCAACCATTGACACCGGGATTGGTAACCTCACCATTGCTGGTATAACATGAGGCGCCATCAAGATTTACAAGCATCATGTCCATGCCACTGAAGAGTGATAAACCCGCGTAAAAAATGGCATGAATTTCACAACTTGCCACGGCATGAAATCCCATAACAAATCCTGCACCTGTACTTGCTGTAGTTGGATCCCTTTCATCCTCCTTTGATCCTCCGTCAAAACTGCCTTCATCATTCGAAACCGTACCAAAGAGTTCAGCTACTTCTCCGGGGGGATCTGGTAAAAATGCCGGGATATTTTGACCGATCATGGCATACATCATCGCAGAAAAACTTACATCAATGCCAAGATTGCTGTTTTCTTTTTTGCTTTTGGTCAGGTTGAAACCAGGTAGGTCAAAAACAACACCTCCCATGTCATCATTGTATGGATTTCCAGCGTTGAAGAACCAGAAGATTTCGTCTTCATCGCTATTGCTGGGTTCACCCGGGAAAAAAACCTCATCTCCAATAGCGAAGGAGGAATTGATCAGGGTTCGATCCTGGCCGGCACCGTACAGAATCCCGGGAATGATGTTGGCTTTGATCGTATTGGTACCTACCAGCGCCACTTTATCTGGAGCATCTCCCTGGTCCATGAAGGTAAGTTGTGTTACTGAAGTCCCATAGATCCGTGCATCATTGCGCATGCTGTATGTCAAAGCCATCGACCAAAAGTCACCACCAAAAGATAGGGACTGCAGGCCATATTCTGTGTTCCAGGTTCCCGAAACAAAGGGATCTACCATAAAAATCTGGTCTGCTATGATATTCCAGCTCGTCCTGAACGCAAGCGTGCGGTTGCCATACCTGGGTCTTGGTTTCTCATTCGTGGGAGGTGGCACCGTGGTGGCGTCGCCGTTGGTCATGATGTCTTCCATAGAAATGGTGACAGAAGGGGCAGTAGCGTTCCAATAGATGCCTCCCCCAAAACCATTGAAGTGCGCAATTGTAAATGGTGGTACCAAAGGCAAACCGGGCCACAATCTGGCCATGCCATCAAAATACCACCAGCCATAATATCTTTCTGAACCATAGGGCCCGTTTTCAGGTCTACCATAGTTGCCAAAACCTGCAATCAGGGACATATTGAATACCCCAAGCCCAAGATCTACAGCGCCGGTGAAACCTTTGCTGCCGTCTTCGTTTTGTATCAAACAGACTTCACCTGCGATCGTAAATGGATCAAATCCTATGGTCGACCCAGGGTCACTGCCACCGAACCTGCCACACTCTATGCGCACTCCTGTGATTTTAAAGCGGTCTATGCCTTTTGCGTTGGTATTGAGATTACTCAGAAAATTGAGCCTTGTCCCAATCATAAAATCAGCCATATCGGTACTGAGGCTTACATCTATGTCAAAGTCAATACTGATCTGGTTGCCTGAAAAACCAAGTGCTATATCGTTGATGGAGATGGGAAAATTGTCCACATTTTCCTGGGGCGATGCGTCCCTCGGAAGTCCTTCACGAAGCAATCTGTCGAGGTCATCAACATCGTATTCATAGCCTTCAAAGCCTTCGAACTCAAAAATCGGACCGCTGTACAGGTCTCCGCATGTGCCATCCTGAAATTCTACACCGAAAGCAAAAGCACTGCCTGTTCCATCGGTGACCATGCTTTCAGTAACAAATCCCTGGGTAGAATTGTAATTGAGCTGGAAGTCTGCCAACCTTATCTGGAATCCGGGGATGACATCGGGCAATTCGAGGTCTCCGGGTATGTTTTCCAATACGTCTATGACCATCTGACCTTTGAGGAAGGTGCTGACCTGGGTCTGTCCGCCCCCTGTGGTGAATTCAACATAACTGTTGGGACAAAGCGCCGCCTTTGCCAGTGAAATGGGAACAGAGATGAGGGAATCCGGTAGGGCGATGGCCTGAAATGAAAACTGACCTGTTTCACTGCGGTCGATGATGGCGCGGTAATTGAGATAATCGACATCTCCTGTAATGGGTGGATTGATGCCACCATACATACCCCCACTGACGAAGGTATTTTGAACTATCTCGAGCTTAAAGGTATCGATCGAAAAGCCCCATCCTTCCATATTGCCATCGCCTATGGCGAGCAAACCTGCAACGCCCGCATCCATCGTAAGACTTGGATCGAAAATAAAGTTGTGTACAAAAGCACCACGCCTGACCCCGTTTTGGAAGGCCTTTGGGCTTTTTATTTCTACTTCTGCAAGGTGCATGCCGCGCCAGAGTGTTATCAAATTGGCGTCGTCTCCATAAATGGCTTCGACATCATACTGTTCGGGAAAGACAATATCTACAGGGTTTTCAAGATCAGACATGTCCATGCTTCCGTTGCCGGGAGTGAAAGTCCATCCATCCAATCCTGTGATCTGGAAATCATCCATGTCGAAGCCAAACATGAGGTGGGTTCCTGTCATGGCGGCATTATCGTTGTAGGCATAAAGGCTGGTTGCAGGATCGTTGCGTTTGTCGAGCGTCATTTCAAACCGCCCTTTTACCTTCCCATTGCCGATTTCTCCATCATCATCCGGAACTATCACCGAGCGATCGAAGCCAATTTCTCCGCGGATCGCCATGGATTTCATGCCTTCGCAGTTCATTTCTATATAACAGTACTGGTCTTTGATCGTCTGGTTGTCGCCAAGGCCTCCGAAGGTTTTGACGTCGAGGTTACCGAAACCCACTTTCCGGTTTTCGAATGCCTGGTAAAGTACATATTCTCCCCCGATACCACCAGGAGTCAGGCACACGTCATTACCGGCTATACTGATCCAGAAATCTTCGGCCAGCGTACTCATATCTAGGATGTTGATGAGGCCTATGGATGCGCGATCGGGCTCAAACTTCATATCCACAATACCCAGGACAAACTGTCTGCCTTCCAGGTTTTGGTTGAGCCCCAAAGGAAGGCCGGCGGGTATTCCGGCGGCCATATTAAATACGCTTCTTGCCGTTGAAATATCATCAGACAAGGCCGCAAGGGTTGCTGAGGGGCATTCAGATCTGCCAACAAAGAGCGTATTGTAGACATCACCCAGGTCGTATTCTGCACCGCTGTCGTCCCTGGCTTTTGCAAACCCCTGGAAGACCCGGCCATTCGAATTGACCTGAAGGTTATTGAAGAAAACGGCAATTTTCATGTCATTGAGCCAGGGTACCATGATGGAAGCTGTGCCCTGAAGGGTATTTCCATTTTGAGATTCGATGTCGATGTCTTCCATCTCAAAAAAGCCGATTTGCCATTTGGACATACTGGCCGGATTGGAGGCAGAGTTGGTTGAAATATTGTTGGTGTAATGGCAGTTTTCATAACATTCAGTGACATTATCCTGGGTGTCATCTTCGGAAGTGTCGTCCGGCATTCTGTAGGTAAATCTTCTGATTTCAGAATAGCCATTGTTGGCAAAAGCTACCTCGTTGAATGGGTCAACAGCCCTAATGCGGAGCCCGTATTCATGGCCTTCTGTGAGTTCAAGGTCTGTTCCTGTTGCATTGTAAATGTAGTTTTCGTCGTCTGTGACGATTTCGAGCATGTGCTGGGCAGAGCCGTCCAGAAATAAGAGGTCAAGGTCTGCGTCTGGGTATTCGGTAAGGTCAATGATTTTCACTTCATATTCCAGTTGGTCACGTTTGATGGGGTCAGACATGGTCGGATTCCACAGGATGTTGAAGGTTTCGTTCATCACGTTCTCTCCTTCATAGGGTGAGATGATATTCAGCTGGTCACCATAATGGATGGCAAAAGGTTGTGAACATCCGACAGAAAGGGGTTGGAAGGCGGATTGGAAGTCATAGGCGTTTATACACCATTCGTATTCGCCTTCAGGCAGGACTCCGTTGATGTTGAGCTGGTCGGGTGGGATACCTATGATTTCGAGATCCTGGATGGTAAGACCACCGTAAAATGATGCAATTTCATCACCGGTGAGGTTGACAACGCCATTGGCAGGAATGGTGATGGGCACATCAATGCGAAAACCAGGCAGTGTTCTGATGAGGACGCCATTGCTCAGCCCATGGAGTTCGCCGAGAAAATAAACTTCCTGGTCGGCATCAGTATAGTTGATGACACTGATGGAATAGTCTTGCGGATTGTTGTAATAGGCTGCGAATTCTCTTGGATATGGCGGGTAAAAATTGATGATGACCTCCAATGGCCGCTGAGCGAAGGCCTCGATGGTGAGCAATGTTAGGAGGGAAAACATCCAGAAGGATATGTTTTTATGTTTTGACGTTGGGGAAATCATGCTTTGAAGTTTACCTTTCAAATTTCTTAAATGGAAGGCAGGGGGTGATACTCAATTCCAACAGACGAGAAAAATATAGGAAATCATATAGGGGGACGGTATTATCATGTCATCCCTTCGGGATTGGCTTTCTTAATTTTGTTGGTGCTGCTATAATAATATTATCCCTTCGGGATTGGCTTTGACTTACATTTCGTCTGCTATAATCATAACACCCTTTCAGGGTTGGGATTTTGGTTTTGATTGAGGTGCTATAATCTTAGTATCCCTATGGAATATATAGGCATTGCCATTATTGCTCTATCTGATTCCGAAGAAAAAAGCTATAAACCTGAAGGGATGCAATGATTATAGAAAATAATAATGAAGGAAATATGAAAATCCCGAAGGGATGACATCCAAAGACCATGCCTTGGTGTAGTGTTTGGCCATTAAATATGCGTTGTGGCATTGTGGACTTTGGTTATTGCTGATGGATGTAGCATGTTCCTGGGGCAATCATATCATCCCTTCGGGATTGAATTTTTTGATTTTGTTTGTGGCGCCGAAAATGAAAAATTTCCTGTTATCGTAGAAAGAAAATGATTTTAATGAAATATGTACTGTTTATTTTGCTAGGTTTGAACAGAACTTCAATAACATTTAGAATTAAAACAAATTGAAATTGTGAAGCATATTTTCCTCATCATGCTCTTTCCAGCACTAGTGGTTTGCGGCCAGACTGCCCATAAAAATTTAATTTTTTTTAATCAGGAAGTAGACAATGCTGTAATTGAAAGAGATATAGATTTTTTGGAGAAAGCATTTGCCGATGATTTTGTTTTTTATCACGGCACAGGCCTTATTGACGGCAAAAAGGAGTGGATCGCAAATGCAAAAAATGTTGAAGTTACCTATTTGCAAAGGCAACATGATTCAATACATATAGATCTGCACAAGCCTGACATCTTTATTGTTTATGGTAAGCTGTTTGTTGAAAAAGAAAGTAAAGGCGGTCGCCAGCATTATACACTTTGGTATCAAAGAGTTTATCGCAAAAAGAAAAAACTTTTTGAAATGTTGTCTCACCATACGATGAGGGAAGTCGATTTTTAAAACCGCTGATCGGTCTTACTATCCTCTGGAAAAATCCAATACCACGTTGCCCACTTTCTGTTGGCTCAGCATGTGTTTGTAAGCTGCAACCGCTTCTGTATATGGGTAGATTTTCTCTATTACGGGCATGAATGCCCCAGCATTGATCATTTCCAAAACATAGGCAAGGCTTCTGGACACGTCCACAGGGAATGGGAAGGAGACCTTTTGGTTTGAAAACATGGTGGTTATCGGCAGATAAAGATTTTCATTACCTGGTCCAAGTTCTGAAGATATGTAAACACCCTTGTCTTTGAGTACTTTTTTGCATGTACCGAAATTGCTCTTACCAACAGCGTCGAACACAAAATTGTATTTTTTGCCTTCTGAGGTGAAATCTGCTGTTTGGTAGTCGATGACTTTATCCGCGCCAAGGGATTTGATCAAGGCAACATCTTTTCCAGCGCATACCGCGTCAAAAGGAATGCCTTCGTATTTGAGCATTTGGACCATCGCCGAACCGATGGCTCCTGTAGCTCCATATACCAATATTTTTTCTGCTGATTTAAAATCGACTTTATTTAGGAAGTTTCTGGCATAGTGGGCCCCTTCTGCGAAGGCTACAATGGATGTGTAGTCCCAGTCATCAGGGATTTTTGCCAGGTTTCCCTTTTCAGGAAAGCATGTGTACTCAGCCTGTGTAGGGTGTCCGCTGTCGCTGAAACCCCATACCCTGTCACCGACCTTATATCTGGTGACCTCTGAACCGACGGCTTCAATGATGCCTGCAAAGTCGGTGCCCAAAGTAGCATGTCTCGGTGTTGAGATTCCGGTAAAGAGTCTGAATATTTTTGGCTTGCCCAGGAGTACTCCTTCGTCGGTGCGATTGACCGTTGTGGCATACACGCGAACTAGAATTTCTTTCTCTTTGGGTTGAGGTTTTTCTACTTCGCGAATTTCTATGATTTCAGGTCCTCCATAATTGTCTCGACAGATTGCTTTCATTGCATCATTTTTAACTGAGCGAAAGTTATCAATATCCAAGCGAATGCTTTATTATCTTGGACGAGTTGGCCTGATTTTTATAGGAAAGAAGTATTTTGGATGCCAGAGGATTAGAACTGATAGCCTAATTTTAAGGACAATTCCGGGTTGAGAACAGGAGGATTATAAATGCTGCCGTCAACTTCGATGTTTCGATCACCTTCGACACGCAGGCTTAATCCAGCCCAGGGACTCAGGTAAAAATGTTTGCCCAGCCTCAGATTGTAACCCATGCTGCCATTGACGAGATAACTCTCATAATTCGCCTTTTCAATCTTTTGATCAGATTGGATGATTCCACTCCAATATACCAGGCCGGCGCCCAACCAGAATCCTTTAAAATTGGATTTGAAAAAGTAGTCTCCCAGAACTGCAAAAGACTTGATTTGGTTGTTTGTAAATCCCTCTTCCACAATGAAGTCCGGCATGTTTACACTTGCGTACAGTGCCCGCCCCCTTACATTTCCCTTGCCCAACCAAACTGCACCAAAATAGCCACCGGTAAGGTAGGGAAGTACATCCAACTCCACGCCGGCAGAAATCTTATTTTGACCAAAAACAGGCTGATCTAAAATCAGTCCAAGCAACAAAAATGAAATGAAGTATTTTTTCATGGCAACAGGTATGAACAGATGAGTTCATTATTCACTCAAAGGTGTATCAAAGCTTTCTGAGAGTCTGTGATAAAAATCAGCTTATGTGATGACAGGTATTATATATGATTTTTAACTGAGCCGAATTTATCAAAATCCGTTCGAATGCTTTAATATCCTGGACGAGTTGGTCTGATTTTATAAGAAGGAAATATTCTGAGCTATATCATTGGCGGATTTTGTAAAGCTTTAACGGTGTTTGCGAACTCAGAATGATGTTCAAGTTTGGACCTAAATATTTAAATCCAGGTGTTTTTTGGATTATTTTGGGCGAAATATTGTTTTTTGCAAAGATATAGCCCGAAACATAATTAAAACGGGCGAAATATTAAATAATTGACCCAGATTTAGCTTTTATAATGTAATGATTAGGGCGAAATCTTGTAATTATATATAGATTTCGCCCCAAACATGTAAATTTGAGCAAAAAGACATGTTTGTTGGAAGAAGAGAAGAATGGAAGGAACTGAGCAGATATTTTAATGCTGACAGATCTCACTTCATTGCTTTACATGGTAGAAGGAGGGTTGGGAAAACTTTTTTGATCAGGTCTTATTTTAATAACCAATTTACCTTTTACTGCACCGGATTGCTGAATGGCAAAAAAGCCCAGCAACTTTACAACTTTTTATCTCCGATCAGATCTCAATTTGATATTGAAGAAACGCAGGAAATCGATACCTGGTATGATGCATTTAACCTTCTTATTGCGGTTCTAAAAAGACAAAACGAGGGTAAAAAGGTGATTTTCCTGGATGAGCTACCTTGGATGGATACACAGGGATCAGATTTATTATTGGGCATTGAATATTTTTGGAATAGCTGGGCATCGGCAAGGAATGACATTCTACTCATCGTTTGTGGTTCTTCATCTTCCTGGATGATCAGCAAGATTTTCAAGAATACAGGAGGCCTCTACAATAGGGTCACAGGTAGAATAAAAGTAAATCCTTTTACCCTGGTAGAAGTAGAGGAGTTTTTCAACTCCAGAAATATGCATTACAGCAGGGAACAATGCATTGAAGCTTACATGGTTTTTGGAGGTATACCCTATTATCTTGATCAATTTGTTGCGGGTTACTCTCCAAGCCAAAATATTGACTCATTGTGCTTTGGAGAAAATGCAAAATTTGTCAATGAATTTGAGTTATTGTTTAAATCGCTTTTCAATCAATATCAAACCTATATCGAAGTTGTTAAAGCCATCGCCCGCAAAAATAAGGGGCTTACCAGAGAAGAAATCTCGAGTGAAACCAAACTTGCAAACGGTGGTAACCTTACAAAGGTGATCAATCATCTCGAGCAAAGTAATTTTATCAGGAAATATAATTTTATTGGTAAAAAAAGTAAACAGAGCATTTACCAGCTCATTGATCCATATTGTTTGTTCGTTATTAATATGGATTCATTCATGTCAACTGAAAATTATTGGTTGGAAAATTTGAATACCCCCAAATATCACAATTGGTCAGGTTATGCTTTTGAAATAGTCTGTCTCAATCATCTAAATAAAATAAAAAATGCTCTAGGCATTGCAGGGGTTAGTACCAATGTGAGTACATGGTCGAATGCAAATGCACAGATAGATTTAATCATAGAACGGGCAGACAAGGTTGTGAATCTGGTTGATATTAAATATGCCAAAACACCATTTGTCATAACAAAGAAGTATGACCTGGATTTGAGGAATAAAGAGGCCCAAATAAGAACGCTTATTCCTGTGAAATCTACCATTTGGCCGGTAATTGTAGCTCCGTACGGATTGGCTCAAACACCTTACAAGCACTATTTTCTAAGAGAAATTACCACGGAGGAGCTTTTCTAAAGAATATGATAGTGATTTTTTTGGTGTTGGATCATTTAAAAGTTGTGACCATATCTCAGCATTGCTCTCGTCTCATCAAAAGAGCTGTTGACCAGACTTTCAACCCTTCTGTGGGAAAAATTAAGACTCAGTGTACTCTTGCTTGTCGTTTTAAGGGCAGCTGCCAACTGGTACATTTGATTGCCACCATCAGCATTTCCATCGTATTGATTGATGGAGAAATTGGCGTTGGCGTTGAGGGATAATTTTTTATTGAATAATCTTTTTGTGGCTCTCACACCAAATCCATAGCGATTTTGGATGACGTCTGCATAAGTGTACTGATTGAAATTGAGGTTGCCGCCAATGGTTAAATCCATAGGTTTGAAACTGATGTTGTTGCTGAGATTCAGACTCAGAATATTGATGTCTCCAATCTGAGCAATTTCGCTTTGATCGGTTACAGTATTGTAAAATGCTGAAAAGTTGATGGTCATGCTTTTATCACCCAATTGAGGAAGATAAGAGCTGGAAAGTCCGAATTGATTGGAAACAGACACAAAACGCAGGGTGTCGTCCAATTGGAGGATTTGGTTTTCAGAAGAGGTTTGGAAATTGCTGAATGTCAGCGTTGTATAAAATTTTTCCTGAGGGTAGTAGTTGAGGTTGGCGCTGGCAATGACCCTGTCGGTAGTATTGGTTCTGCGACCAGTAAGGTTGTTGTTTTCCAATCCCAGCTGACCGTCGAGCCTGAGCTTGCGCTGCCAAAGGTTGACGCCTCCGTTGAAGGTATATTGTTCCAGATCATTGACGAAGTAATTGGCGGCAAGTGTGGTATAAAATGGGTCTACTCTTCGGTATTTTGCTCCAAACCGGACATTGCTCAGCCTTACATTGATGCCTCCGTCACCGGCGACAGCAAAGCTTGAGCTACTGTTTGCCCGAAAGACATCATAAGAAATTTCAGGAGCTGCACTGCCATAATCGAGATAGAGCGTATCTCTCTGATCTGCGGTATATCCACTAAACCCAGTATTGATGTAGAGATCAACTTTTTTAAAAAGACTCAGCCCTCCATTTAACCCCAACAATATATTTTCTCTTGGGGTCAATTGTTGGTAGCCGTAAGAGGAGGTGTAATCAGATGGATAGGTGAAAGAGTTTTCATCGTCCTTGATTTGCATCACTATGAGTTCAATTTTTGACTTATCCTTCCCATAGGCCAGTTTACCGCCAAAGACAAATCTTTCATAAGTTGGAATCAGAGAAGCACCATCCACCAGGGTATCCCTGACGGCCAGCGGGTTTTGGATTTTACCTCTCAGACCTGCAATGGTAAACCTGCCTGGACGCAATTCAAATCCGACTCCCAGAAAACTCCTGCCCGCCATGGTGTAGGGTGAAAAAGACATGGTATTCCATCCCAGATATAGTTTTGCCCATTTATAACTTGGTGCGATGCCCAGCCTGTTGAAGGTGTAATCATAGCTGAATTGGGCATCTCTGTAGGAACCCGAGACAGGAAGCGTAAAGCCCTTATATGAAAGGGCAATACGTCCGCTGATATTGTAAGAATATGGACTCCTCCTGGCTTCAATGCCATTGACACTATATACCTCACCGCCAAGATTTATGCCACCTGAGAGCGTTGGAAAATCCTGTGCCAGCAGTAAGCAACCCAGAAAATTGAAAAATATTGCTATTTTAATTTTCATGGTTGATCAATAAATGATGAAGCTGAATGGCTGACTCACCGGATCTCCGCCTCCTGCAAGTATCCTAATCTGAGCACTTCCACCACTGAAAGACACAAAAGGGCTGTAAGTGGCACCTGAGTATGTTCCCCGGGGAGTCACAACTACACTGCAAGAGCTTGCATTCAAAGACTGACCTGACACAGAGATTGTATAAACTCCATTTGAATATGAAGAAGAGAAATTGCCATTGGCGTCATAAGTCTCCCCTCCATCAGACCCAACGCTGCCTGCAGCCAACGCTCCTCCGCCTCCTGAGGAAATAGTGGTTGGTGTCCATGCGCTGCCGCTCCAGATCAAGGCCTGTCCTACCTGTGGATTGGCGTTGGAAACATTGCGCTTCTGGATGGCTGTAACTGTCATCAGATTGTATTTGCCACTGACATCACCTGCATGATCGGTATTTGTGGTAAGATCGTCTGCGGCATTTGTGTCCCCTGTATTGTTGATGGTTGTTCCACTGACAGCGATCCCTGTTCCTCCCGTGTATGCTGGGGGATTTACAGCAATCCAGGCAGTACCGTTGAAGTAAAGAAATTGTCCATTTGTCGGCACAGCTGCAACACCAAAGCCATTGATCTTTTTCACGGTCGTTGCATTGTAAGTGCCCACTACATCTCCTTCGAAATTGTCGGTTTTTTTGACATCGTCATTTGGATTGGTGTCTCCGGTATTGGTGATGACTCCGCTTGCAATCGATATGCCTGATCCCGGTGTATAAGATCCGGGAGGGCCCTGAGGCCCTGTGTCTCCTTTAGGTCCCTGGGGGCCTGCAATTCCCTGAGGTCCAGTGGCACCGGTAGGGCCTGTGTCACCTTTTGGACCTTGAGGTCCGATTGGCCCAGTGGCGCCATTTGCACCTGTATCACCTTTGGGTCCTTGTGGACCGGTACTTCCCTGAGGTCCTGTGGCACCGGTATCACCTTTGGGCCCCTGAGGTCCAACAGCACCGGCAGGACCTGTGAGACCGGTATCTCCTTTTGGGCCCTGAGGTCCTGTAGCACCGATATCACCTTTGGGTCCCTGTGGCCCTATAGCGCCGGTATCACCTTTGGGCCCCTGATTTCCCTGAGGCCCGGCTGGGCCTTGCGGTCCTGTAAGCCCTGCTGGCCCTGTAGCACCAGTATCTCCTTTGGGTCCCGGTGAACCAGTGTCGCCTTTATCTCCTTTGGGTCCTTGAGCGCCAACAGAACCAGTCGCACCAGTATCGCCCTTGGGGCCCTGAGGTCCTGTTGGACCAGCAACACCCTGGGCACCTTGAGTTCCCTGGACACCCTGAGGTCCAGTAGCACCGGTGGCTCCTGTATCACCTTTGTCACCCTTATCGCCTTTATCTCCTTTGTCACCTTTTGGTCCCTGAAGCTTTCCTACATTCACCCATTTGGTGCCATCCCAGACAAAGGCATCACCCGTACTGGTCACGATGTATAAATCACCTTTGGTCCCGCTTACTGGCAGCTGTGATGCATTGGTCACAGAACCTACAATGCTCACGCTAGTGCCATCTTCTCCCTTATCGCCTTTATCGCCTTTGTCCCCTTTATCCCCCTTTTGTCCTTGAGGTCCGGCAGGCCCTGCAACACCCTGGCTTCCGGTATCACCTTTTGGACCCTGAACCCCTGCGTCTCCTTTTGCTCCGGTATCACCCTTTTCGCCTTTGTCCCCTTTATCCCCTTTATCTCCTTTAGGGCCTTGCACTCTTCCTACACTTATCCACTTTGCCCCATCCCACACAAATCCACCGCCTGTACTTGAAACAATATACATATCACCTGCTCTGCCACTGTAGTTCCCTGGCAGATCTGATTCATTTTGCACAGAACCTACCACACTGACACTGTTGCCTTGCTCGCCTTTAAGGTCGACATAAGGTCCGAAGCTACCATCAGGGTTTTCAAACCTTACCTTGGTGCCTTCCCACTCATGGGCGGGTGCCGGACCTGGTATGGAAGATCCTGACGTTTCAGCATAAAGTGCGTATGGCACCGACGCCAAACTGAATGTGGGCATTTTGATTCCAAAATTCAATTCCTCCATGGCTACTTCACCTCCACCTTTGGCCCAGTTGATTTTACCCAAATCAGGACCACCTATTTGTAGATTGATGATGCCCAGATCATTCGTGGTAGCATCATAGGTATCGGTAAAACTGCCTCCCGGAGCAGTGATCGACACCTTGAGTTTTACCGCCCGGTTGGCTATCGGTACACCTTTGTCGTCCTGGATGATGGCCTGATAATTGAAGAATGAAGGAGATTGAGCCATTAGGTTTCCTGCGATAAACAAAGTGCAGAAAAAGGTGAAAATGTGTTTCATAATGTATGATTTTTTATGGATTTTTTATTGGTTGATGACTATAATGAAGCCCTGGAAATGTTTTCTTCCTTTTGAATGAATGGATTGAATCATATAGGTGCCACTGATCCAGTCATTGGTGATCACTTCCAAAATTTTGTTGTTCTCCACTGATGCCTGATAGATGAGTTGGGAACTTTGTACAGATCTTATTTCAATGCCACTGATGTCGTGCTCCTGTGCAAAACTTATTTTGAAATAACCGTAGGCAGGATTGGGGTAACAATCTATTTTTGAAAAATGTAAATTGAGTGTTGGGACTGTAGGGTAGAGACCGGTCGGGAACAACAAACCCTGGCTGATGTAGGTGGATTTTGCAGAAGACGTGCCTATAAAAGTAGAGCCCAATACCTGATGGACTTTTACTGAAGGAAGACTCACGCTACTGCCTCCGCTGGCAAGGAATCCATTGATGTCTTGTGCCTGAGAAAGTTTTAACAGCAACAATATAACCAGGGTAAAGAGGTACTTCATGTTTTGAGGAATTTTTTCCAAATTTCCTTTGGATTGTCCCGGTTCAAAGACTTATTTCATGGAGAAAAGGCAAAATCTATGAAATCATATATTTTGTAGATGGGTAGTTGCAACAAAAGATTTTTGATATAATTTCACAAGAAAAAACAGCAAATGGTAAAGTGGCTGTTAATGGTTATGATGCTTTCATCAGTGTTGAACTACGGTCAGGATAGCCTGATGGTAGCTTTGATGCAATGTGAGGATGAAAAATCCATATCTGATATCACCAGACAAATTTTCAGGGCATGCAATAAGAAATTAGAATGCTGTCAGCCCTACATCGATTATTTGAAAAGTCAGCCAAACACGGAAGTAAAACTGGGGGCGCTGAATACTTTTTCTTCCCTATATTACGTGAATGATTTGCTCAAGCCAGCGAAAGACTTATTGGTGGAGTCGATCAAAATTGCCAGAAATTCAGGTCAGCCTGAACGATTATTGGGTAAATATTACAATTCCATCACCTTATATTATAAGGATTTGAATGTCTTGGACAGTGCTTTGTTGTATGCGCAACTTACTTCAGATATTTATATGAAAACGAGAGCTGAGGAGGCTCAATGGTCGCCGAATTACAATAGATATCTGGTGTATCTGCAGTTAAAAGACTACGGTAAAGCAGACGAATATCTAAAAATAGCATATAACTACCTCAAAAAATCCACCAATAGGATGGACCGTGGCTTTGTGCTGCATACTATGTTATTGGCAGCAAAAGACCGATGGAGCAAAGCAGAGTTTGACCGTTTGCTGGATGAATTTATTGCTTTTAAAATGGCAGGCTCTCCCGAAAAAAAGTTGGATGCAGCCCACAGCGGTTTGCTCGAATTTTTTGATGATAAAGAGTTGGGTATTAAAGTTTTAGAGCAGAAGCTTGCCGCTCTGAAAAAGGATAGTATTTCTGTGCCGAATGACCAAACCCGATTGGAACTTGCGGATAAGTATGAGAAGGCTGGCCTACATAGTAAGGCATTGGCCCAATTGGATACGGTGCTCATCCAAAATAAAGGGTATACCCACTCCCTGAAAAATACCCATCTTGATCAGTACGAAATTTATAAAAGCACAGGTCAATTTCAGAAAGCCCTGGCTTCTTTAGAGGCATATATGGCGCTGCAGGATTCTTCTTACAGTCAGGTCCTTAACGGAAAAATTGCTGAATATGAAGCCAAGTACCAAACCCAACTAAAAGAAAACGAACTGATGAGAAAAAACATTGAATTGAAAGATCTCAAATTGGAAAAAACCAGACTTCTTGGTGGAGGCAGCATTGTATTGCTTATGGCATTCTCAGGGTTGATGATTTATTACAGACGTCTTCGATATCAGAAGAAAATAAATCTCCAGCAGGAAGAAATCAACCGTCAAAAGATTATGGATCTTGAACAGAAAAATAAACTATTAGCCCTCAGTTCAATGATTGAAGGCCAGGAATCAGAGCGACTGAGGATTGCACAGGACCTGCATGACGGCCTGGGTGGATTGCTGACATCAGTGAAAGCCCATTTCAATACAATCGCTAAGGAGTTGGATGCAGTGAGCAAAATCAATGTCTACCAAAAAACAAATGAACTCATCGATGAGGCTTGTGGAGAGGTGCGTCGAATTGCTCATGATATGATGCCGCAATCTTTGACCGAGATAGGGCTGGAAGGTTCATTAACTGAATTAAAAACAACACTTGAAGAAGAAGGCATTGATACCAGGATAGACATTCATTTTCCTTTGGTCAAAATTCCTGAGGAAAAAATTTCGATGATATACCGCATTTTGCAGGAAATTGTTCAAAATACCATCAAACATGCCAGTGCAAAACACTTGCTCATCCAATTTTTTGGAGATGAAAACAACCTGCATATCCTTACCGAAGATGACGGTAGAGGATTTGACATCAATGAACTGATCAATAAAAAGGGTTTGGGTCTCAAAAGTCTCGAGTCCAGAATCCAGTATTTGCATGGCGACATGGACATTGATAGCAAAATTGGAATAGGTACCACAATAAATATGACCATACCCATACCCTGAAATGAAGAGCTGGATGATTTTTAGTTTGATGTCATTTGTATTGACAAATCTGATTGCTCAGGATACAATGCAACTCAATAGTTTAGAAAGAGCAATAAGAACTACCATGTCTAAAGGAGCATCAGATATCCTGCAAGACGCAAGCAGATATGACAGTCTTGCCAGCCTGGGTAAAGACGATTTATACAAAGGTAAAGGCAAAAATTTCCTGGGAATGAGCCATCACCTGCAAGGAGATTATGAAAAAGCAATGACCTATTATTTAAAAGCGAGAGATTATTTCACCAATGCAGGTGACAATTATTTCCTGGCACTAAGCCTCAATAATATCGGGGCTTGCATGGAATACAAACGAAAACCAGATCTTTCTATCGAATATTATAAAAAAGCTCTTGCCCTTTTTGAAAAAGAAAAAAATACCACGTGGATTGCCAATGTGAACAACAACATCGGCATTCAATACATAGAGATGGGGGATTTTCAAAATGCGTATATCTACCATAAAAAGGCACTTGACCAACATATCATCAATGGGGATACCATGAGCACATCCATCATGATCGCCAACATGTCTGAATTAGAGAATAAGGCGGGAAATTGTGATAAGGCAAAATCTTTTGCAAACCAATATCTTCAGGAATTCAAGGCATATCATCAGACGGACGTACTTTCAAATGTTTACAGTGTATTGGCGGTTTGTTTTCAGAAGGAAGGTCAATTTGTTCTTGCAAATCAGTATAATGATAAGGCATTGGAAATCAGAGAGAAAGAAGGAGTTAGCCTGCATCATCTTGCCAACAATTATTTGGTGAGGTCAGAAATCCTGTACCAATTGGGAAATCCAAATGCGGCATATGCTGCACTTTCAACCTACCGCATCATGCAGGATTCTGTTTTCAAGGCGGAAAGAGACGAAAGGATTACCAGACTGACTTCTGAGTTTGAGGCTAAATATAAGAACCTGGAACTGGAGGCTCAGAATGAAAAATCAATGTTATTGCTACAACAGGCCAATGTGCAGAAAAGATGGTATTTTTTTGCTGCAATTGGCTCCTTGCTGCTTTTTTCACTTTTGTATTTTTTCCTGCAAAAAAGGAGTCAGTACAAATCAAAAATTCTCGGTGCAAATGCTGAGATTCAGAAACAACAAATTGTTGAACTGGAACAAAAAAATCAGTTGCTGTCATTGAGCGCGGTAATAGAAGGTCAGGAGAGTGAACGCATGAGGATAGCGAGGGATTTGCACGATGGTCTTGGCGGTTTGCTAACTTCCGTCAAAGCACATTTTGGTGCAATTTCCAGTGAGATCGAGCAATTGAAAAAGCTCGATGTATATTCTAAAACCAACCAGCTCATCGATGAAGCATGTACAGAAGTGAGAAGAATTGCGCACAATATGATTCCGCACAGCCTGCAAATGCATGGTCTGGAAGGTGCTTTACCTGATTTTAGAAACAGTCTTAAACAACAGGGCATCAGCTGTCAGATAGACGTTTATGATGCACATCTCCATGATGTAAGTGAAAACAATGGAGCACTGATCTACCGCACGCTTCAGGAACTCTTGCAAAACATCATCAAACACGCCCGTGCAACTGAAGTAAGTATTCAATTTGTTGGTCATGACAATGGACTCAATGTCACAGTAGAAGACAATGGCAAAGGTTTTGACATCAATGAAGTGCTCAATGCCAAAGGTATGGGCTTGAAAAGTATAGAATCAAGAGTGAAATACCTGGGCGGAAGTTTGCATTATGATTCAAAACCCGGAAAAGGCACTCAGGTAAATATTGAATTACCACCATCTGTTTATACCAATATAACTTTAAACAAATGACAGAAATCTACATTGTCGATGATCATAAAATGGTGCTGGAAGGCCTTAGCCTTTTGCTGAATACTGATACTGATTTGGAGGTAAGTAAAACATTTAGCAATGCCAATGACCTTATAGAAAGTCTTGAAAAGCATGTGCCTGATGTTATTTTAATGGACATCAACATGCCAGAACTCAATGGAATAGAAGCAACAAAAATCATTAAAAAGTCTTATCCGCACGTGCACATTATTGCCCTGTCAATGATCAGTGAAAGCAATCTCATCAAATTGATGCTGAAAAACGGTGCTGGAGGATATCTCCACAAAAATGCTGGCCATGAAGAAATAAAAGAAGCGATTCATCATGTGCTGACCGGCAAAAAATATCTCAGTGAAGAAATCTCCGATGCGTTGCTCAACCTCAACCAAAGCGATTATAAGCCGCGACCTGATTCACCTTTCCCCAAATTGTCCAGGCGAGAAGAGGAAATTCTTGAATTGATTCTGGAGGAAAAAACTACCCAGGAAATTTCAGACAAGTTGTTTATTTCATTTGGCACTGTGGAGACACACAGGCGGAATATTATGATCAAATTGGGGGTTAAAAATACTGCCGGGCTGGTGCGGGTGGTGTATGAGTACAATATTTTGAAGAAGTTATGATATGAGGTTCTCTTTTATGCGATTCAAGATTTCGGCATAACTCCTTTTTCTTAAGTCAAATATACCTTTATAAAAGCAACTTTTTTGACACCCAAGACAAATCCCGCGCCTTATACTTTTTACAAAAAAGGCTTGGTTCAGATTAAGGTGATTGCTGCGGGTGCATAAAAGTGGCTTTTGATATATCGCGAGCATGCTCAATTGGCCATTTTTGTAATGCATATTTCCACTCAGGCAATAGGCTTTGCCGTACAGCTGGCATTGTGCTAACTTTTTTTCAATCGCCAAAAAAAGTTACAAAAAAGGCTTGGTTCAGATTAAGGTGATTCCCTAAGTGGAGACATTGATTGCATCTAATGTCTCCACTTAGGGATCGCTCACTTTCGCTATTCCAGGCTATGTCTTTTGACCTATCTTCGATTTGAGGTAATTGCTATATTCTATGTTTCCGTTCTTGTGTTTATGGATCTACGATGTCAAAAGCCGCCATTCCATAGCTTCGTTCACTATCACTGAAATCTGAACCCTCTTTTTATCCATTGTCATTAAGTTTGGCTCGATGAGTTTATAAATGCATTTTTTTTGACCCTCTCGACAAATCCCGCGCCTTATATTTTTTAGAGAGCGACGCTTCATTTAGCGTTAAGAGCTTAAAACTGTATGAGCCTGAACGAAACTCAAGCAAGAGAAATGGTTGCCTCAAGAAAAAAATACAGGAAACGTTAGACAAGGGGCGAGTTTTTTAAGCTTAGCTAAATGAAGTGAGAGCGAGCGTTAAGAAAAATATTCAGCGCTTGACTTTTTTGGTACTTTTTGGGTCAAGCCAAAAAGTATAGCCTTATGCTATTCCTGCGAGGAATGCTTTTGTTGTGGGTTCCATCTGCTGAAAAAAGAACAATCACCACAAATTCGGGGTTTCCCCTAGTTTCATATCAAGAGAATAAGTTGGTTCTTTGTAATGCAGTAAAAAGTGATTAAGCAGGTAATTAAGCTGTTATCAATAGCTTATTTGCGGTTAGTATCCAAAGGAAAACCAAGCGGTAATAGATTTGACCTCATTATTGATGATAAAAATGGTCAATCAATGTCCCATTGGTTTAAAAAGAAATCTTAAAGCTGGTGCTTTAAAAATTCTCGCAGTTCTATTTAAGTTAAAATGAAAAACACCTTTCGGATCATTCTCTGTGGGGTGTTTTCATTTTTTATAAATGTATTTAAAGTTATAATCCATGAATGTGAGCGAATACAAAGTAGTTGCATGTGGTCTATATGACCAGTATGTGCTCTGGCAAATGAGAAGGACCGAGCTCGTTTTGACAGAGAGAACCTCCCATGCCAGGCATAGGGGTCAAATTGTCGATATTTTTACCAAAGAAGGAGCGGAATACCTAAGCTTCAGCAATGGAACGGTATATCGACTGGATCAGGTCAATGTTGAACCAAGATTTTAAATAAATATTCCCCCGTATTTATTTGACAGATTCTTCTACCAACCTAGTCTTTCTTTAATTTTTACCGAGCTTCGTCAAGCTTTGGACCTGTACTTATTTTGACCAAAAAAATCGAAATCTATTATCTTTTCAGATCACTCTTAACACTGTCCTGGGTCATTGACAGCAAGACTTCAATTTCTACACATTTGGACCAGATATCAAGAAAATAACAAGCTTTAAGATTATAATTTTTCTTAAGCTATAGGTTTTTTCTGATTCTATGAAGTTCAAATTTTAGCTTCTGTAAATCGTTAAAAGTGGCAGTTTTTACCATCATAATTTTAGTTCTGCTGAGCTTGTTGTTGTGGGTCATTTTAGCGCCCATTTTGTTGAGCATTGATACCAAAAGGCATATGTATCAACTTAGTCTTTTTCGCGTAGTATCGGTTGATTTCAGAAGAATGGATACTGATCTTTTTGTGCATATGCACAACATGCTGTTCAGCAAAACATTCAAAATAGATTTACTGGAACAAATAACGCAGCGAAGCACTAAAAAAATCCAGCCTCAGGTGAAAAGCAAGAAAAACCGTTTTTCCCTGTCCGGCAGGAAGATGTGGAGACTATTCCGAACATTCAAGGTCAGGAATCTAAAGCTGAGGATAGATACAGGTGACTATTATTGCAATGGTCTGTTGTATCCTATCCGATTCCTGATCAATGGCCGGAACAGAGATGTACAATTTGTTTTTGGCGGGGATAATGAATTGGAATTGGTGGTAGAAAACAGAATGATCAGGATACTAAGAGCGATTATATAATCTTTAAAAAATATAAGATGGAAGTTCAATTTAAAGAAATGCTGGGTCAAATTACTGATTTTTTGAGATCTGAAGCCCGCACAGAAACCATTGTTGGTGAAGCTTTCAAATTGGGAGAATTCAATTGTATTCCTGTGATACGAATGGGTACCGGATTTGGTGGTGGCGCCGGCGAAGGCGAAGCTGTCAAACAAGGTCACGGCAATGGTGGCGGTGTAGGTGCAGGACTTGGAATTGACCCCATTGGTTTCCTCGTTTCAAGAGGCGATCAAATCAATTTTATCAGCACTAAAAACCATACCGGCTTAAGCGCAGCATTTGAGAAAGTGCCTGACCTGATTTCCAAATACCTGGAAACCAGAAAAATGCGTGAAGAATTGGTAGAGGTGTAGCGACCTGGTAACGTTTTGCGTGTCTACGCAAAAAAAATGGGCGTCGTATTTTCGTAAAAAATGGTACTGACCCCAAAAATATGTGGTAGAGACGCAAAAAAAGGTAGAGACGCAATGCATTGCGTCTCTACCTTTTTTTTTCGCGAAAAAAAATGAATATCTGATCAGGATCTCCCCAATTCCCTTTCTTCCTTCCGAATTATCTTCTTGCTGGATTCTCCTTTAATCACACCATTTTGATCATCAATATAGACGATAGCCCCCGTAGGGCATCGCTGAATTGGTAACATAGTTTTGTGGTTTTTGGCATAATTGACCACCGGCAGATTGAACGCCATGGTGATGAGTCCGTCCTGTGCATCCATGGCGCAGCGGCCACAAGCCGTACATGCCACCTCACATTCTTCAAGTATAGCATCACCTTTTTCGAGATTTTTGCAATTGACCCAGAGCTGGTGGCTGATGGCTTGAATTGAAAACAAGTCTTTTGGGCACGTTTCTACGCAATCACCGCAGGCAGTGCACTTGTTGACATCCACGACAGGAAGGCCATATTCATTCATGGTGATGGCATCAAAGTCACAAACGACCTCACAATCCCCCAATCCCAGACATCCCCAAAAACAACCTTTACCTCCTCCGGATACCAGAGCTGCAGCTTTACAACTTTGCAAACCAGTATAGGAAGCTCGTTTTATGGCCACATTGTTGCCTCCCGCACATGCCAGTCTGGCCACTTTTTTTTCTTCAGCACCAGCGTCAACTCCGAGGAAAGCAGCAATTTTGAGCCTTCCCTCCTCAGAACTTACAGAACACTTTCCGGGGAGTACTTTTCCTGCCACCAAAGCCTCAGCAAATGGCCTGCACCCCGGATGACCGCACGCTCCGCAATTGGCGTGGGGCAACATTTCCTCTACCTGATCTATGCGCGGGTCTTCAAAAACATACAATTTTTTTTGTCCGACTGCCAGCATTGTGGTCAGAAATACGGTGAGCACACCCAAGGCTATAATTGCTATCCAGATCATTTTACGGCTTGTTTGGTATCGTGGTAAAGTACATGAGCATTTGATTTGTGGATCAATAAATGATCTCTGCCCACTTTCTTCCGGCGATCAGTTCAGCTTTTCTTGTCTCCCATTTTTCTTTGGAACCGAGAATTTTTGCAAAGGTCTTGTCCAGATTTTCTTTGATGTTTTTGAATCCGGCCACGTAGATGTAGGTATTTGACAGCGACAACAGGTGTACGATTTCACTTGCGCGGGTAATGAGGGCCTGATCGATGGCGATCGGATCTCCCATGTGTGGACGAGGACTCAAAGCGTGGAAAGCTTCAAATGTATCCTTGTCGTAGTAGTTGGTCAGATCTCCGTCCTGGTCGTTGAGATATAGCAATTCCAGACCACTTCTGGCCCCATAAAACAAGCGCACCTGCCCCTGCCAGTCAGGAATGTTTTTGTAGATGTGTTTAATGAAAGCTCTAAAGGGTGCAATGCCGGTGCCCATGCCGATGAGGATGAGATTGGCGGTATGGTCTTCCGGAACTTCGAATGGCAGGCTGTGCGGCCCTGTGATGGTGATGAGATCTCCTTCTTTCCTGTCGCACAGGTAATTGGAAGCGATGCCCGAATATTTTTCGCCATTGAAGTCATCGATGTAATAACACCTCTTGACGAGCATGGTCAATCTTGTCCTGTTGTCACCTGACTCCGGGAGATCAGCCACGCTATACAATCTGTGGTGGTAGGCGTTGCCAAATTCACCATTGGAAGCTACCAATACCCCAAAACTTTGATTGACACTGCAATGAAATTCTGGATCCTTCACCTCGATGACAATTTCCCTTACTTCGTCGGTGTTTTCGGGAGTGAGGCGGGACGTATTTTTGATGACTGCCTGAAACTTCCTTTCTTTTGAAAAATCTGATATCGTTGCCATGATGTATGTTTTTGAAATTGCAAATGAATTAATGTGATTTGGTTTTGCATTGTTTAGAACAATTACCGCACGAATGACAATCTGATCTGTTCGCCAGTGCATCTTCTTCGTCGTATTCTTCTGAAAAAGCTGCCTTCCAGCGGTTTTGAATGAAAATCCACAGCGACATTGCCAAAATGATAAAAGTAAATCCAAGAATAAATGAGAACATAAGCTTGATATTTATTGGGTTCCAAGGCCTGCAAAGCCCATAAATGTTAATGATAAAATGCCAGCAATGAATAGGGTCAGTATGGTCCCTTTGACAATGCCGGGTACAGTGGCGAGATCAGCCCTTTCTCTTACTCCCGCCATAAGAAGCAAGGCTAGGGTAAATCCTGTACCAGCGCCAAGTGCGTATACGATGCTTTCAAGAAAGCCATATCCTTTGTTGGTTTGGAATAAGGCTACCGCCAGAATGGCGCAGTTGGTCGTGATCAGGGGTAGGAATATGCCGAGTGCCTTAAACAAAGCAGGACTTGCTTTTTTAATGAACATTTCCACCAATTGCACCGTCGCCGCGATGACCACAATGTAGCTGATCAGTTCAAGGAAGGGTGCCTGGATCATGGTCAGGACTTTGTGAATGCCATAGGCGCTGATGGCACTGATGACCATGACAAAAGTTACGGCAACACCCATTTTTGTGGCCGTTTCCATTTTGCCGGAAACACCGAGAAATGGACAAATGCCCAGAAAATACGCCAGCACAAAATTGTTGACCAGGCTGGCATTGATGAATATTTGCCAAAGCGATTCGTGTGTCATGCCATTTTTTTCTTTTTCAAAACATTAAAAAATAACAACCATATGGCCAGTGTGAAGAAACCTCCAGCAGGCAATATCATCACGATCCATTCCTGGTAAGCTTCCCCGAAAATTTGAACATTCAGCAGACTGCCGTTGCCCATAATCTCCCTGAGCGCACCCAGACACGAGAGTGCAAAGGTGAATCCAAGGCCCATGCCCAGGCCATCCAAAAGCGATAGACCAACGTTATTTTTTGAAGCAAAAGCTTCGGCTCTTCCCAGGATCAGACAATTGACCACGATCAGCGAAATAAAAGCCCCGAGACTCTTGTGCAGCGCCACGCTGGTCGCCTGAATGCCATAATCAATAAGCGTTACAAATGTGGCAATGATGAGGATGTAGGTGGCGATCCTCACTTGTTTGGGGATGAAATTGCGCAAAGACGAGATGAGTCCATTGGAAGCCACGAGTACAAAGGTGGTTGCCAGGCCCATGGCCAGTGCATTGGTCAGAGAATTTGTTACTGCCAGCGTGGGACACATTCCCAGAACCTGCACAAATATGGGATTCTCTCTCCAGAGTCCTTTGATGAACTCATCGGTTGAAGGTGCCGAGGCCATCTGATCGAAGAAGCCTGTTTTTGTCGTTGTCGCTTTTTTATTGACCATGGCTGAGGCTTGTATCGTTGGTAAATACCTGGATGTTGTCAGCAATGATCGGCATCCATTTTTGCGTGCTTTCCTGGAAGATGGCACCGATGGCTCTTGATGAAATGGTAGCGCCGGTGATGCCGTCGATTTCCCATGCGTTTTTCTTTTGTCCGTTTTTGACGGTGGTGACTGTATTTTTTATGGTTTTACGATCATCGGTGAGGGAAACATCGAGCGCCTTGAAATTGGCCAGGAAATCTTCATCCTTTTCTATTTTGTCCCCAAGTCCCGGGGTTTCTTTATTGTCGAGCACCCTGTAGCCTATCACCAATTGCTTTTGCGGGTCATAACCATAGATGACTTTAATGACATCTGCGAAACCCATACCACTCGCTTGAATGGCCAAACCCAAAAAACGGCCATCTTCACCATATCCTGCAAAAATGAGCTCTGCCGGGGCGCTGCCATCCTGTACGGGAACAACTTCCCCCTCATTATTGACCATGAATGTCTTTTTTTCTTTCATACCGGGAATCACCTGATAAACAGCCTGCTCGAGTGCTTCGGCTTTGAGTTTTTTGATTCTTTCTGCCGTTGATTGGTAAACGGTTGCAATCAATGCTGCGCAAATCAGCCCAATGCCAACCATAGATTTAAACAGTTGGAATGAGTTTGAGCTCTGTTGGGTATTTGAATTCGTCTTCATGCCTTTGCTGTTTTGGTTTTTACAGAAGGCATTCCATATATTCTTTTTGGGATGGTCTTATCAAGTACCGGGGCCAGAGCATTGCCAAACAATATGGCATACATCACTCCCTCCGGCAATCCACCCCAAATCCTGATCAATACCACCAAAAGCCCAATAACAAAGCTGTAAATCCACACGCCGATGCTGGAAAGCGGACTCGATACCATGTCTGTAGCCATATACACTGCCCCCAGCATCAGCCCTCCTGAAAAAAGCATGGCCAGGGGAGCAGGATATTTTGAGGGGTCAATCAGATACAATAGTCCGGTGAACACGGCCACCGTACCCAAAATGCCCACAGGAATTCTCCAGTTGAGCATCTTTCTCACTGCAAGATAAAGTCCCCCCAGTGCAATCAGCACAGCACATGTCTCTCCGAGTGATCCTGAGGTAAAACCAAGCGCCAGGTCCTGAACATCCGTGGTGATTTTATCAAACTTAAAGGCAGACAGTGGCGTAGCTCCGGATATGGCATCGGCTTTTATGGGTTCTAAAAAAGGAAGAGTAAGACTTGAAGCTATGAAGCTTGAAAAACGATCAGGCGCCATGGCATTTGTCCACGTGGTTATCGCCACCGGAAAAGCAGCCTGCAACATCGCCCTGCCGACCAATGCCGGATTAAACAGGTTTTGTCCCAGTCCCCCGAAAACAAACTTGCCGAGAGCGATGGCTACCATGCCACCAACAAATGCCATCCACAGCGGGAATCCTGGTGGTAAAGTCAGGGCCAAAAGAAGCCCTGTCAAGACTGCCGACCAGTCCTTGAGCGCTTTTGTCCCTTTGTCCTTGCCGTTTAATATGTATTCTGTCAGGACACAGGAGAGGGTCGTAGTCACCATCAATGTCAGACCACTCCATCCAAAGGCATAGACCGCAAAAATGACCACTGGTATCAGAGAAAGAATGACATGGAGCATAATGGTATCAGTGCTCAATGTTGTTTTGAGGTGAGGTGATGTTCTTATTTGTAAGGTCAACTCTTTCATACCGTGGGTTTTGTTTGTCTTTTTCTCACGATGGTTTTGGCCAGCCGGAAATACTGAACGAGGGGAATGTTTGAAGGGCAAACATATGAACATGAGCCGCACTCAAAACAATCCATCAGATGGTGATCTGAGGCCATGAGGTCATATGCCTCGTTTTTGGCCAATACCCCCAATTGTGAGGGGTTGAGCGACAAAGGGCAGGCGTCCAGACAGGCACCACATCGGATGCATGCGAACTCAGGCCGGTCTGCAAGTGTTTGCTCCTGCCTGAAAGCGACGATACCCGAAGTGCCTTTGGTAATGGGCATATCGAGATTTGATACCGACACGCCCATCATGGGTCCTCCCATGAATACTTCCTGGACACCTTCAGCTCCCACTTGCTCCAATATAAAGCGAAGCGGCGTGCCAATGGTAATCAGATAATTGCCTTTTTTGGCGATGCCTGGACCTGTGATGGTAATGACCCTTTCCTGAATTCCCCTGCCGTGGGGCAACAAGCGTCCTATTTCTGCCGTTGTGGCGACATTGATGACCACTGCTCCTACTTCTATGGGCAGCTTACCTGAAGGAACCTCATGTCCGGTGACTGCCGTGACCAGCATTTTCTCTGCGCCCTGTGGATATTTTACAGGCAGCAAAGCCAGTTCAACTTCCATATCCAAAGGTTTTTTGCGCTTGAGCATGTCGTATGCATCCTCTTTGTTGGCTTCAATACCTATGATGACTTTCTCAGGATCGAGGGCCTTGATGAGGTAGCGAATGCCCATAAATATGTCGTTGTATTGTTCGAGCATGACCCGGTGGTCCGTAGTAAGGTAGGGCTCGCATTCCACGCCATTGATGATGAGATATTTGCACGACTTTCCTTCCGGAATGGCAAGTTTTACATGGGTCGGGAAGGCTGCTCCGCCAAGTCCAACAATTCCTGCTTGTTGGATACCGGCCAGAATTTGAGAAGGACTTGAAGTATAGAGATCTATGCACTTGCCCTCAATGACTTCTTGGCCGGAAGAGGGGAAACTCTCCAGATATATGCCCATCGTTTTTTTACCTGAAATGGTGGGTACATAGTCTATCTTTCGGACCTTGCCTGAAACAGGGGCGTGCAATGGCACCGACATATACCCGTTGGCTTTCGCAATCAGCTGGCCCCTTTGCACCGACTGCCCTTCTTTCACTACAGGCTCGGCTGCTGCACCAATGTGTTGTGAAAGTGGCAGCACCAGCACAGGTGGGAAAGGAAATTGCCTGATGGACAAAGCCTTGGTATCATCCTTCATCTCCGGAGGATGGATGCCGTGGTGGAATGTTCCCTTGTTATGTAACAGAAAGTTCATCATATCCCCGGCCTCAATTGAATTTTTCTGCTCTTTTTACCCATTTGTCGTGGTCCTTCATGCCTGCGTCTTTGGGCAATCCGGGATGGATGACCCTTGCTGTGCATTTCTCTGCGGCCTTAACGATGTCTTCAAATGGTCCACCGTCAGGATCCTTGATGTATGCTTTGTTGTCTTCGTTGTAGGCAAAGATTTTAGAGTTGATTTTGATGCATTCATTACACGAAGAGCAATCCTGAGTCTCCAGCCACGGGCCCATGCTTTGGCTTGCTGTTGCATTAGCGGCTGGCGCAGCATCATGTCCGTTACCATTTCCGGAGAGTTGCAGCAGCGGCTCAACAGCATTGCCATTAGACGCCATTTGCATCAATCCCTGGGCAATTTTCGTGACGACTTCAGTACGAACTTTTTGTTCAATATCAGCGGTTGAGGCAGCATGTTCTTCTGTATTTCCTGCCATATCTCTCAGCAATATCCAGAAGTCTCTTCTTTCTTCGCAAGAATCTACAATGGTGCTGTCGACCAGCACTCTGTTGAGGGCTTGCTGCCTGTTGATGGCCCAGATGTACGGATATTTTCCTGATCGATCATCTTTGGATAACTCCAGGAACTCTGCCAGCGGCACCATGTTTTCGTTCCATGCATCGCGTGGTACTTGTCTGAAATGTTTTCTGAACCTTGCCTCGGTGATGGCGAAATCTGCAAAGGTCATTGGCAATTCCATCTTCTTCTGTCTGCCGTTTTCAAGGTATTTCAAAGTATAAGTAGGCCAAAGTTTATCGATGTCGGGATTGCCGGTGATGTCAAGAGCCTCCCTGACTTTGATGCCGAGTTCAGGATTGTATTTGAATATGGGGTATGCCCTGGACTCATTGGCCAGTTTTGCCTGGTGAGCGCCCAGGTCGTCAGCTACGCCATGCTCCGGTTGACAAGTAGTGTATACGTTGAACAAAGCCGGTCTTCGGGCCATGAGTCCATCGATGAAGCCTTCTATCAGATGACTCGTATTGGCCAGGGTCGCCTGCATGACAAAGGTATTCCTGTGGGCCATGGCGATGAGCCCAATTTCTTTTCTTGGCTCAGGCTTACCTTTCCAGACTTTGCCGTATTGGGCCATGTCGGAAATCTGACCGATGAATCCTGATGTGCAGGCCTGACCTCCCGTATTGGAGTATACCTGCGTGTCCACAACTATGACCTTGATGGGTTTGCCAGAGGCCATCATTCTGGAGAGGTTTTGGAAGCCTATGTCATACATTGCTCCGTCACCTCCGAGTGCTACAACGGGTGGGCATAGCAACCACTCTTCATCTGTAAATTGATGCCAGGTGAAGTAGGTGAAAAATTCTTTGGACTTGGAGGCATTGTATTCGTCTTTGAGGATGAGTTCCGCCTTTCTTATCGCTTTAAATCCTTCAGCCATCTTGGCCATGTGGCCTTCAAAAATACCCATGGCCATGGAAGTAGAATCCTGGAACAGGTGATTCGCCCAAGGGAAAGGGTAGGGGTTGTACGGCCATGTACTGCCCCAGACTGAAGTACAGCCGGTAGCGTTACACATGCCCATGGTTGACCTGCCTTTGCCGGTTGTTCCGGTGGTATACTTCCATTTCAGTTTTTTGAGCTGAGCAAGGATTTGACTCACTTCCCTCAGCCATTCCTGATCGATCGGTGCCTTGCCTCTTGTGGATTCAAACCTGCTGGCGATTTCTGCCATGGTCAGGTCCGTATTTTGAGATTGTGCCAGAATGCTGGTCATCAAATCGGTATCGGTCACGTCCACTTGTTGAAGCAACTTTTTCTGCAGGTATGCTTCGAGCTGATTGGTCAGGTTGTCCAACTTGGCCACATGGGTTTTGATGCGTGGTTGCATCAGCGACTCAACGGTGGCGGTAAACAGGTGGACAACGGATTTCTCTGAACATCCCAGGCAGGCGCCGTCACCGCTGGCAAATTGGGTATAGGCCTGTTTGTTGAGCAATATGGTTTCAAGCGGACCTATTTTTTCCTCCAGACTTTCTATCCTATTGAACTTGTCAGGTGTGGAAGGAAGGTCATTCCAGAATTCCCATTCGTTCCTCAATTTCACAACAGATTCTTCAGACTGGGTGACTATGCGCAATGCATCGTCTTCGCAAACATTGACACATTCCATACAGCCTTTACAGGTGGTAGGATTGATGGTGATGCTGAAGAGCCCTCCTGAATTGGCCTGGTCTTTTTCAAACAGTTCGTAGTAAGGTCGGGTGAGTGCAAATTTGAAGTCACCCAGTTCTTCCTTAAACCATTCAAACTCTGTGGCCAATCCATTGGTATTTCCACTTTCTGCAATCAGGGACTCGATGGCGTCATGGATCAAATCGTTGACTGAAACTTCTTTGCCATCAGCAGCGAACAATGCTCTTGCTTTGCTTTCCAGTTGTCGGGTATATTTCGGAAGATATTCCAGCTTGTCGTGGTTTTTTCTCACCCTTTTTACAACTGTATCCAGGACATCTGAAAGCTCACTTACCAATCCGGGTATGGCTGTGTCGGGGCAAATGGTATAACACTTGCCACAAGCTGTACAATTGTTGGGTATCCATTCAGGATGTTCAAACCTGATGCCGGTCATATCTCTGAATACGGAACTCACAGCAGGCATAAGACTCAGACCTATGAATGGGTCAGTAATGTTGTCATTGCCCATGCCCTGCTGATAAAAAGAACCTGTTTGTTCCCAAAAACGATGGATATCGCTCAGTTTTGAATCACTGACAGGTGCGCTTTGCAGCATGGAAGGGATAGGAATCTCGGCTTTAAGTATTTCTTTTTCTTCTTTGGCGTCGAGGATTTTTTTATTTTTAATTTCAACCACTTCGGTAAATCCTCTTTTTACCACCCGCATATTGTCTTCCACTACGCGCTGACCTTTAGCACCAAACTTGTGCTGCAGCTGGTCTTCAATGGCTTTGAGCAAGGTTTCTTCTGTAAGTCCGGCATTGGCCATGACCGGAGAAGCTGCGAAAAAGGCTCCCTGGAAGGCAATGCCTTGCATCCTGAGCTGTAGTTCAGGGTCGGTAGCTTCTTCTCTGGCAATTTTAAAACCATCGATATAACAGATGTGGATGTCCTGATCGATGATGACTTTCTGGTAAGGTTTTGGAATTTCAGCCCATACTTCTTCTGGCTTGGTTTTATCACTCTGGATGATGAAATATCCGCCTTTCTTCAAGCCCGCCAAAGCGTTGGTGTGTTTAAACACATTGGGGTCCGGAGACAATACCACGTCAACAAAGAAAAATTCGCAGTTGATTCTGATGGGTTCCGGTGCTGCTGCAAGATAGTAGGTCGTGGGCTGTCCTTTTTTCTCAGAACCATATTTTGGGTTGGCTTTGATGTCGTAATTGAGCAGGTCAAACAAAGTCATTGCCAGGTTTTTACCCGTGGTAATGGCTCCCCATCCTCCGATGGAGTGGAATCTTACCGTGATCGCACCTTTTGGCATGAGGTCAGGATTTTCAGACCCCCTGATCGCCAGTTCTTTTACTTTGGGATAAGCTTCGCTGATGGATTCCTGGTGAAGGCGCTGCTTGGGTGTGTGCGGAGCGTCCCGGATGAAATCTATTGAAAGATAGAATTGTTTTTTGTGCTTGCCTTCCGGAAGCATGTTTTCTATGGCTCCAATGATGCCTTCTGGCTGGAGGTCACGGCTGCCCATGCCAAACGAACCAGAATAAATGGGTGGTACATCGCCTGACTTATAGGTTTCGAGTTCTGGATATGGTTTTTGGTTGGCAACAAGACCATTTTCTACGCATTTGTTGATGATGGCGCGTACTTCACGGGTGATGGGAGCATCGGCTGCAAGAGGCTGGTCGAGTCTTTCCAATATGGTGATGCCTTTTCTGCCTTTGAGTATTTTGCTGAGCAGATCTGCAGGGAATGGCCTGAACATCACGAGGTCCACCACTCCTACTTTTAATCCCCGGCTTGCTCTCAGGTAATCGGCCACCACTTCTGCGCTTGTCACAACGCTGCCCTGTCCAAGAATAAGGTAGTCTGCATCATCGGTCTTATAGGTCATTACTCGGGAGTAATGTCTGCCGGTGAGGGCAGCATAAGCTGCGAATGACTGATCTGTCAAATCCTGAATATGGTCAAAAAAGTAGGGTCGCTGCGCCGCTACGCTTTGCATGTACGCATCCTGGTTTTGGACGATTCCAGCCATGAGTGGATTGTCAACGTCCCACAATTCAGGTATTCTCCTTCGCGTCTCGCCATATATGAGTTTTTGGGCTGGCGTTGGTGTGGGAATGATGTCGTCCGGGCGTCCCAAAAATTCACTGATCAGTGCTCTTTCCGGAAGATTGAGCGATTCTATCAGGTGGGTGGTGAGGAAGCCATCTTGTGCAATAACGCCTGGAGTCAAAGCGAGTTCGGCGATTTTATGCGCCAAAATATTGAGGTCGGCAACGTGCTGGGCATTTTTTGCAAAAAGTTGGAAAAATCCTGTATCGTCAATGGCATGATAGTCGTCATGACCTGCGTGTACATTGAGCGTGGATTTGGTCATGGCGCGGGCACCAATGTTGAGCACGTACGTCAGGCGTTTACCAACTGCTGCATAAAGTGACTCATGCATATAGGCTATGCCCTGTCCCGATGAAAAGTTTGCAGCCCGCAGACCGGTCATGGACAGGCCTGCTGTTACAGCTGCTGCGGCGTGTTCGCCTTCAGGTTCGATAAAGATGAGGGGTCTGTCTGAGATGTTCAAATGACCAGCAGCAGCTGCTTCTGCCCAATATTCTCCCATTTGGGTGGAAGGAGTGATGGGGTAGGCACCTGCGGCGTCAGTAGATTCTCTTTCACACATGATGGCTGCTGTGTTGCCATCCAATGCAATGCGTTGACCCGGATATTTTACGACGGGTTGCTCTTTTTTGCCAAACATTGATGTAGGTTTTACCATGAATGAATGTGGCAGGTCAGTTGGGACCTGCCTTTTATTTTTGACTTGATTTTTAAACCAGTTCATAAGACGGGACTGTGCATGATGTGTTGTCTTACAGCTTTTGCAGTCACCAGGCAGCCATTGGCCTTGTCATCGTCGAGGCAAAATTCTCCGTCGTCGCGATGGCCTGCACATACCATATTTTTGACATTGATTTCAAGAAAGGCGGGGTCATATTTTGCACAGACCTCCAGCAATTCCTGTATGCTCAGATCAGAAGAACCTTCATACTCATTGGCAGCCAGAAAGCCTTGCAGGAAAGAAATCGTTGATTTTCTTGCATGGTGACAAATGAGAAAAGATACCTTGTCTTCGATAGACCTGTTGGCTTCTTCTTCAGCGCCCTGCAATAAGATGTGGGCGGAAGATATGAGTTGGTTTGCCTGATGCTTATCCATGATTTTTTAGTTTTTGTGCTAAACGAAATCTAAAATTAGGCATCTGAAACCATGCACCATTATGACGGGAGTCATGTCAAGTAATGATGTATATTATGAGTGATTGTAAGCACCGGCCTGTTATTTTTGCCGGCTTAACCGGGAATTGGTTATTTGACGGTTGTGTTGATCTGTAACCTACATTTTGTGAAAACAGTTTATCGAAATCAAAACCATGACTAAAAGTAGCCGAATGTTATTCTGAGAAGGAATGCTTGTCTTTTGGAAAATTTCTGTAATTCTTACGTAAGCTAGAGCATAAAGGCTTGGTTCAGATTAAGGTGATTGCTGTGGATGACTCGATTTTGCTTTTCCTTTTGGAATGCATTCTCATTGGGCCTATTCAGTAATATTTACATTTATCATTAAGAAATAGCTTTGCCTTAAATCTAGCATTGTGCTAACTTTTTTTCATTCGCCAAAAAAAGTTACAAAAAAGGCTTGGTTCAGATTAAGGTGATTCCCTAAGTGGAGCCATTGATTGCATCTAATGGCTCCACTTAGGGATCGTTCGCTCTCGCAACTTCAGCCTATGTCTTTTGACAATAATTCTTTCTTGGATTTTTGTGCACAAGTTTTTACTCTTTGGCTTAAGTTTTATTATTTACGATGTCAAAAGCCGGCATTCCGTTGCTTCGCTCACTATCACTGAAATCTGAACCCTCTTTTTATACATTGACTTTAAGTTTGGCTATGTGCATTTATTGATACAACTTTTTTGACAATGTCGGCAAATCCCGCGCCTTATATTTTTTAGTGAGCGACATTTATTTTTGCTTTAAGAAGCTAAAACTGTGTGAGCCTGAACAAAACTCATGCAATGCTTTCGAAAGAGACTAGACTTTTAAAAGTGTGAATGTTCAGTTTATAAATGATTATACTCATTAAAATTGGGATAAATTCAAGAGACATTACTTATTACCTTTGCGTAAGTGCGATAGAGCAAATTCATATCAAGAATAATAAGAGCGATTGTCTTTATTTTTACTTTTTGAAATTTTCAGAAAAGAGGCTGATTATCATGGTTTCTCTAATTTTTATACGATCAAAATGTCATTTGAAGAGTTCCTTAACAGCATAGAAACGGGTCATGTTCCCGAAAACATCAGGCTAAAAGCCTTGTATTATGATGCACTTGGAAATTGGGAACTTGCCCACGATTTAATTAATGAATTCAGTGGAAAAGACGCAGACAGAATCCATGCATATCTTCATAGAAAAGAAGGTGATCTGTGGAATGCACGCTATTGGTACCACAGGATAGGCATGGAGGTTCCGGATCATAGTCTGGATGAAGAGTGGGAAAATCTGGTAAGGCAATTTTTGCATTGAGTTTGTGGATGGGATTTTAGGAAGACAATATGAATCTAATAGATTTAATATTATGAAATTACTGGAGTTTATGAATGTAGAATAGCTGAAAGCTGAGAACCGAAAACTGAGAACTGAAAACTCAGAGTTGAGAACCGAAAATTGAAAATTGAAAACGGAGGACGAAAATAAAAAACTAACAGCCAACAGCTGTCCCCCCCAAAAAACCAATCGCGGTTTCATTAAACACCTCCGGCCTTTCCAAATTCACTACATGACCACATTGCTCAATCACAAACAAGGTAGACAATTGATGTTCTGCAACTAGTTTTTTCACCGGAGGCAAAAACATATAATCTTCCGATCCCATAATGTAGAGGGTCGGGATTCCATTTTCTTTGTAGCGGAAAAAGCGTAGTAGGGGATTGACCTCAGCGATAAGCGTAAACCAACGTTTGAATTCTTTTTGGTACAGTTTTTTTGCCTCTTTGATGAAAAAATTGCGCGATTCTCTGTGCTTTTTTCTAGGCATGATGATGTAGGCAAAAAATCGATAGAGCAGCAGATAGGGGATGACCGATTTAAACATGGCACCGATACGCATCAATATTTGCCCCCTTAAATTCAATTTCATCACGGCTCCACCCATGATCATGCTTTGAACCCTATAAGCATAACGTTCCGCAAGATCCCGGGCTATGATGGTACCCAGGGAAATGCCCACCAGATGAGTCTTTTCTATTTTTAAATGATTGAGTACTTCGAGGACATCATCACCGATCACTTTGAAGGTGTATGACTTCAGAGATTCGTATTTCAAATCTTTTGATCTGCCATGGCCCCGTAGATCGATGAGCAATACATTGAAGTCTTTACGAAAGTCCCTGATTTGTTTGTACCAAATGGCACTGCTTCCTCCAGCTCCGTGGATGAAAGTCACCCAGGGCTTTTTTGCATCGGCCAGATATGTTGTATGATGAAGCATATGGACAAAGAAACCAAGACTTCTCCAATTGGTTTAACTTTTTATCAATATCCTGGGTTGAATCTCTTGACAATGTTTTATTATACCAAGTAGAAATAGATTTCACCACATTATTGATGTTAAAAATAAATATGTGAAGAGCTACATCACCTACCAAATGCTTAAAGAGGGAGGCACACTGGAAATATTTACCTCTGCAAATGCTGGCAGTTGGGGAAATAAGAAAAGTGCCCAACCAAAATGACATCATAGCCCAAAAAAAATGAGCTTTCATCTGCACGATAATTTTTTTGAAAAATTAGCTGGTCATCCCCATTTTATGTGAGTGCAAAGTTGACATCTTGGCCCAATAATGGCCAGGAGATAAAATGCCAGAGAACTTATTAAGTAAGTTTTTAAAATTGCATTAGAGTGTTAAAAAAACCAGTCAAGCATTGCAACCAGTCGTCTGAATAGGCACAAAAATTCTTAAAACTTTATCATCTCGGCCCCATCACCGATATACCGGCGCATCTGGCTGACTTCAGAAATACAGTAACCTCTTTTGTGGCCTCACACTCAGGGAGTTCCGGATTGTAGGAGGTTTTGATGTAATAATTGGTGGCAGTGTTGACCACAACATTGGGTGTGACCAGCGCATTGTTGGAACTTTGAGCATCAATGCTGCTGGAATAAAACGACAATTCATCACCGGTATGGGATAATACCAGTGAACTCAGATCGACGGCACTGCCCCTGCAAACAGTATCATTTTTTACGGTCAATGTAGGCAAGATACAAATGTCTACGTCTGCACTGCTGTAGTCATCTTCAGTCGGAGCAGCTGCGCCATTGCCAGGAGAAGAGTCATTGTCTGTACCTCCTGAAGCTGCGGAGATCTCAGCATTGTTGACCAGATTGCCTGAAGCCATATTGTTGATCATAAAGGTAATATCAACTGACACTTGTCCTCCCGGAGTTATATTATTGATGGCTTGATTCAAACTCGCTGTGTTGCCAAGAGCTGTCCAGTCTGCATCCGCCAAGGTAAGACCTGTAGGAATGAAATCATTCAAACCAACATTGGTTGCCACAAAATCACCCTGATTGATTACGGTTAGAGTGTAGGTAATTAACATTCCAGCACTTGCCGGAACAGGCAGACTGCTTACTGTTTTATCCAAAGCAAGGTCGAAAACTCCATTCAATGCACAATCAGGCCCAGATGGCACAGCGATTGGCACATCAATGAAACAAGCATCGGTGCCATTAAAAACCCTGATGATGTAACTTGCACCTGCATGAGATATTCCTGATAAGACAGGTGTACCATTGGCCGGTAGCGTTGTGGCAGCACCAATACTTAGAGGGCCGTCGTAACTCATAGCTCCTGCAGTACTGACGCCAAAATGAGTGGCATTGTTTTGAGACACCAAGGTGACCGAGCCGTTGTTGTTTGGAGTTACATTGGTACAAGTAGAGGCGGTAGCAGAGAAACTAGCTTCCGGAGGTGTACAATTGGTGCCATAAACTATGAAAGTAGTGCCTTTGGGCAGTGGATTGTTTCCATTGGCGTCTAGTTCTAAAAGATTGTTCCAGGTTACACTGAACTGAAAACCATTGCCGGTGGTGATATGGGTAGTTCCCAGCGTTCTGAGCAGGGCAAAAGGTCCGGTAGGCAGTGAGCCACCAGCCAAATATTCGATGATGTATGTGCCACTGGTCAGGGGAAGGTCGCTAAGATTGACCGCCGATCGCATGATTGGTCGTAAGTTGTTGGTCAAATCATTGGACCTTGTGCGGTATATGGTACTGAAGCTTGAATTCGCCAGCCTGTTGGTGACCAGGTCTCCAAAAACAATGGTTCCCATGCCAGGTACTGAGCTTTGTCGGATCTGCAATCTGATATCATTGATGCTTGATGTGGTTGAAGGCACCGTTTGTGTCTGATAATGAAAGACAACGATAGAGTCAATGATCCACAATTCGCCAGGCGGCACGACAAACTCATCTGCCAGAATGAGGTTTGAAGATATGTTATTGGAAACCCCAAGCAACATGCCTGTGCTGCCGCTGACATTAGCGCCGCCGAATCCCTGGCCCGGATAATTGATCAATTCACTTTGATCGTACAAGATCGGACCTGCGAGTAGAGAACGAGCGGTTTTTTGTGCATTATCAAATGACTTTCTGTCAATTTTTGTATCTGGATTTCCCTGTGGGTCAGCCTCATAGATGGATTCCCCAACAATAAGATGTGCCTGTGCTCCAGCGTTAAAGCCGAAAAAGGCAGAAATCAGCAGGATGACAAAGATTCTTTGCACAGTGCAGTAGTTGTTGGTTGGTAATGTATAATGCTTTGTTCCTGCCATACTCAAAGTTATTGATTTGAAATGTGGGTCTCTCCACTGATTTCCAAAGTTCCGGAACCTGAAATCACCGATTGACTGGTCAGTCCTATAGCCTCGATATCAATATCTTTTAAGCTGAGCGTTTTACCGGTTTGAATGATCATACCATTGGTCGCCGCATTAAAGTCGATAAAGATATGGGGTCTGAGCGTCAATGAGCCAATGATCACCACATTTTTGTTAAAATTAAGCGCCTCTGTCAGAGTTGTACCTTGGACATTGGGCAAATCATAGCTTATGGTGTCATTTTCACTCAAACATTCCAGGACGTTTCTCAAAGAATTGAAGCCGGCATTGGCACTGTTTTTAACGATCTTACCTTCCACAAAAATGGTGTCAACAAGCACGTCATTGCAGGCAGATCCAGTCGTTACAGTAACCGAATAAATGGTCGTTGATCCAGGGTTTACATCAATGCTTTGTGTGGTCTGTCCGGTACTCCACAGATATCCGGACGCTATCTGATCGACCGCGATGGTAACACTAGTTGAAGGGCAAACAAAACCGTCATTTGCGATACCCGAATTTTCAGTGATTACCAAAGCAAATGCAGAAGCTGTAGCCTCACCATCATTGCAATCTTCATTATTTGTGACATATCCAGTAGGCTGGGTACAATTGTAAGTGAAGGACAAGGGATTGCCAAGCCCATCTCCATCAGCGTCTTCGTAATAAATGGTCAGCTCGCTCGAGTCTGTGACGATACAAAAAGTAGCATTGGTCTGGTCAAAGAGATATTGAGGATATACAGGGTCGCGTGCAAAAAAGGTGAAGCTGGCATAACCGATGAAACCAGCTTGCAAAATATTTACAGGCATGGTGTAGATGCCATTGGTCACCGGTTCATATGGAACAACCGGCACGATGGGTGCAAATTCAAAAACTGTGGGCAATTCATCGGATCCCATTATAGCATAAGGCTCAAAGAAAAAGGCACTATCTATAGAGAGAATGCGCTTCATGGCACTGCTGTAAAGCTTCAATTCTACAGGATCTCCAATCATAGGACTTCCTCCGACCGACAGATAATACAGCCCATTCTCGCTGTCTCTTGTAGCTACGCCCCTCACCTCACCGTTGACCATGGCCACGAGTAGATCATCATCGCTGTGGAATTGATATTTTGGTGTATAATCGAGACGGGCGACAACAGACATGGTAGATCCAAAACTTTGAGTGACCTGCCAAGAGGGCTTTATCTCGTTGGGCTGCGCTTCTTCGATGATGGGTATATAATCGTAAGTGATTTTTGGGCCTGTAAACTGGTTTTCGAAATCATGCAGAGGAATGGAATCAAATTTTGACCCTGTGACAATGCCTTGACCCGGAATTGCGGGCTCCCACAGAGGTGCGGGATAAATGGGAGTGACATTAAAAGTAATGGTGGTTTCAGCAGGTGCGCCAATTGCGGATCGGTCTGTGCTTCCACCTCTGCTTTGAGCATTGAATGTATTGAGGTTGGTCGCACTCACCACAAGCTGAGTCTGACCCGTGAAGCCATTGACGGCACTGACCTGCAAAACACTGCCCGTAAAATTGACCAAAAGATTCGGATTTGGAGTATAACCCCACTGAACAAGCGCACCTTCCGGCTGGATGAGATAATCATTCATATCTATCTCATCAAAAGGATAGCCATCCAGTTGTGTCCTGGGCATGACCGGCAATAAAGACAAGGGTGCAATATTGCCGGGAAAGATGTGGATGACTGTAGGCTCATCCACACTTCCCGTGACGTTTTGAGATCTAAATAAAAATATAGGTTGAACTTCATAAACCTGATTGGTGGCAGCATGGTACACCTTTATCGAAAAAGTATCTGCTGCCTGATTGGAGTACAAGGTGATGAAGTGTACTACTGTGCCATTGGTCAGCTGCACATCATTGCCTCTTCCTCTGATATCATTGCCATCAAAAAAAGCAATGACATCACCCACATCGTTGGAGGGCACATCAGAAAGCTCCACCACAGCAATGACATTGGCAGTAAACTGGAAGGCTGAGCCTGTTGGCGGCGTCCAGTTGGGGTTTTGAGCATTCGTCCTGATGAGCAGCACAACGCTCAAAATGACCAATAACATAAGCGTGCGGACTTTCAGGCCTTGCCACCGACAACTCATTTCTATGACAACGGTACTCATATCCAAGCTTTGCCTGCGCCATTAGGTGGATTGTTGCCCCCAAAGGCCGAATCATGGATTCTTCTTTTATTTGACATACAAGACCTTTTGACTGAATTTACCTTCTGATCC
>JAGQWX010000037.1 GCA_020436935.1 Saprospiraceae bacterium | reverse complement strand
CATGTCAACCAATACTATGAGGTATCACAACCCCCAAAGACCAAAGACCAACCCCCAAAGACCAAAGACCAACCCCCAAAGACCAAAGACATTCCCCAAAATTCCTCATCTCACCAAAGATTTGATAAATAAGCTTACCTTTGTCGCCGTTATATTGAAAGAACTAAACAATATGGGTAAGACAGAACTAATTCTGCCCAAAATGGGAGAAAGTATTGTAGAGGCAACCATCATCAAATGGCACAAAAAGGTGGGTGACACCATCGAGCAGGATGAAGTCATACTCGAAGTAGCCACCGACAAAGTGGACTCTGAAGTGCCTTCGCCTTTTGCGGGTAAACTTCTGGAAATCAAATACTTCGAAGATGCAGTAGTGCCCATTGGCGACGTGCTAGCCATTATTGAAACCGAAGGTGAGGGAGAGATTGCAGCTCCGGAAACAACTGAACTTTCAGTCCCGGTAAGTGAGGAAGAAACACCTGGTCCGGAGCAAATCGAAGAAAGTCTGATGAAACCTCTTGAGGCAGCAAGCATTGCAGTGCCTGCCGAAAATAAAGCCATCGAATACAACAAATCTGAAAGATTTTATACGCCTTTGGTACGTAATATTGCCAAAGAAGAAGGCATCAGTCTGGATGAACTCGAAAGTATTAACGGAAGTGGTCAGGATGGAAGGCTGACCAAGGACGACCTGTTGACCTATATCGAAAGTAGAGGGAACAAATCCCAGCCCGCTCCGGTTGTCAAAGCTGCACCTGCAGCCACAACAACCATAGCGCCAAAATCCACCACTTCATATCCATTGCCCGGAGGAGATTTTGAGATCGAGCAGATGGACAGGATGCGCAAAATGATCGCTGATCACATGGTCGCATCTAAGGACATCGCCCCACACGTGAGTTCATTTGTTGAGTCAGATGTCACCAATGTGGTTCTGTGGCGTGAGAAAAACAAAGACATTTTCCAGAAAAAATATGGAGAAAAGCTGACCTATACGCCTATTTTTATCGAGGCGGTCGTGAAGGCTTTAAAGGATTTTCCAAAAATCAACTGTTCCATTTCAGACGATAAAGTTTATATCTACAAAGATTACAATGTCGGAATGGCAACAGCGCTGCCAACAGGCAATCTGATCGTACCGGTCATTCGCAAGGCACAACACCTCAGCCTTGAAGGCATCACGGCTCAGGTCAATGATCTTGCCAGACGCGCCAGAGAAAACAAACTCAAACCCGATGATATCAAAGACGGTACCTTTACCATCACCAACATTGGTACCTTTGGCAACATCATGGGTATTCCCATCATCAACCAACCCCAGGCTGCTATACTTGCGCTTGGTGCCATTAGAAAAAAACCTGTCGTTCTTGAGACTGAAACAGGTGACGTCATTGCCATCAGACACATGATGTACCTTTCGATGTCTTATGACCACAGATTTATCGATGGCTTCCTGGGAGGTAGTTTTTTGAAGAGGGTGGGAGATTATATCGAAAAATTTGACATCAACAGAATCGTCTAAAATGAAAAGGCTCCTATTTTCAATATTCGTTTTGTGCTTGCTATTCACCCAAATGCAGGCACAGGAATTTTTGATCAATACAGCCTCTAACCTGTTGGCAAAAGGACGCTACAAAGATGCAAGATCTGTAGTTGACGCCATGAAAGAAGAAGATCGCGACGGCCAGGCCTACCTCATCAGGGGCATTGCCTCCTACTTTCTCAATGACGCTGATGGAGCCATCAGCGATCTTGCCAGGGCTTATAAAGAAGAAGAGAGAAATCCTTTGTTGTTTTTATACAATGCAAGGTCATTCTACGCCAAGGGCAATTATGAAGACGCTGCCCTACATTATAAGCTCTACCTCAAGGGTATTCCCGCAGATCATAAAGACGTGCCTTACATCACCAATGAAATCAAAAGATGCGCCGTCAATCTGCGCATGAGCGAAAGCTTATCCATCGCCTACGTGGAGAACCTTGGGCAGGCTGTCAATACGGAATTTGATGAAGTTCGTCCTGTCAACAGCCCCAATTACATCAACAAATACTACTTTTCCTCCAACCGCGACATGTCCACAGGTGGACCCCGTGATGTGGACGGACTTAAAGACGATTTATACGGCACTTATGCTATGGACATGTATTCCGTAGAATTGGTCAATGGCAACTGGACGCCGGTTTTTGCATTTAATTCTCTACAAAACACCTCTAAGCAGGAAATCATCCAGGGCTTCAACTCAGATGGCAGCGAGCTTTATTTCCTTCAGGGCAGCAAGTCAGAAGAAGGCCGCTTGTACACCGACCCTTTTGCCGGAGACGCACAGGAGCGGGCTTTCCCCAAGGAGGTGGCGAGCGATTTCCATGGTGCGATCGGCGACAAGGATTTGTTCGTATTCAATGATTCCATCTGGATTTTTGCCTCAAAGCGCAAAGGTGGTTACGGAGGGTACGACCTTTACAGCATGAGGAAAACGGACGGCGCATGGCAGGAAGCGGTGAATCTTGGCCCCGAAATCAACTCGGCCTATGACGATGTCAGCCCTTTTGTCAGCAGAGGATCCAAAGTTTTATTGTTCAGTTCCAACAGGCTTGAAGGATATGGAGGCTTTGACATTTTTGTTTCCGGGTACAGTAAAAATATCATGGGCTGGGAAAAAGTACGCAACCTGGGTCCGCCGGTCAATTCTCCAAAAGATGATCTTGGTATCATCGTAAGCGGAGATGGCACACAGGCTGTCTTTTACTCTGACCGGCTCAAAGGATTTGGTGGTTTTGACATCTATTTGGCATATCTTAAGACACAAATGATCGATCAGCTGGAATTTACCGATGTACCGGTCTGGATGCAGACGGAGGTAGAAGGTGAAGAAAACTTTGCTGAAGTTCGCGACCCGTTTGAAGACGTGCCTTCTCCCGATAATAAGGACGAAGAAGTGCCGCAGGAAGCAGCGAGAGACTACCTCAATCAAGGCATTCAATTCACGGAAAATGGCGACGACCTCAACGCCAATGCCAAATATGCCCTCAACAATCTGGTTAACATCATGAAAATCTATCCCGGTATAAAAGTGGGTTTATTCAGCAATACAACTTCAGTCGGCATGCCCGATTTCAATCTTTTTTACACTGCTAAAAGGGGAGAGCGTGTAGCTGAGTTCCTCAGTGAACAAGGCATACAGCAGAATCGGATATTTATTTTCGGCAAAGGGGACAATTTTCCGATGGTCAAATCATCAGAACCAAGATTGGCCGGATTAAACAACAATAGAGTAGACATCAAAATCTATGACTACGATGCGTCAAAATTGCGTGTTGTAGACGACAAGCCGGTCATTAAAGCTGAACTCACCGACGAAAGAGCGGAGATTTGGAATGAAGCTTACAATTCGTTGTTCTATGCGGTACAGATCGCCGAAACCAGTCAGATGTTGCGCACAGATCTGGTGAAAACAAGGAAAGACGCCTTTGTCATCAAATCGCCCGGCAGAGAAAATTACCAGTATTACATCGGCTTATTTAAGACCTATGGCGAAGCAAGAGGCTTCAAAAATGAAATGCTGCGCAACAATATGCTCAACGCCACCGTGGTACCGTTTTTATATGGCCGCAAAATGACCGAAGACCAAGTTTCAGAAAAACTTTCTGCCTTCCCTGACCTGGCAGAATATCTAAAATTCGAAAAGTAATCATGAGCAAACTTCCCGACATCAAAGAACTTCTTTCGTTCTTTCCGGAAGTGGAACCACCTTTCACCCTTACGGAAGAATCCATTCAACATTTCAGACAGACCAATGAAGATCTGCCTTTCGACCTCGTTTTCCATTTTATTGAAAACTGGGAAGGTCCCGATGAAGATGAGATGACCGAATACTTCCCTTGTCTCAAGTTGCCCAAACAAGAGAAATACCAGTGCCTGATCTATTACAGAACAGCATTGCTCAAATATGAATACATTGCAGCCACAATAGATACACAGGGCAATCTCATTTCCCGGAAGGTCATTGCAGGTACCAATTACAAGGATGGCTTCATCCTCAGGTCGGCGGCCCGCATTGATGAAGACATCATCATACACATCGTTACAGGCGTGATGGACCCGGAAATGGAAACTGACATCGACCCCGAAAAATCACAATTGATGACCATGGAAATATTGCCCGATGGTCAGATTTTGGGATTTAAAGACGAAGAAACCATACCAAAACAATGAGAAAAATACAAGTTGTAGCAGCAATCACCATGCTGTTAGTTTTTGCATGTAAGCCCCAGGAAAAAATCGTAATCGAAAAAGAAATCATTCAAAAAGAAATGGCTGGCCACAAAAAGCCAAAAAATGTCATTTTTATGGTGGGCGATGGCATGGGCCTCACCCAGATTACCGCTGCAATGATCAGCAACGGATATCGACTCAACTTTGAGCGATTTCATTCTGTCGGATTTCACAAATCGTACAGTTATGACGACCTCATTACAGACTCAGCGGCTGGTGCCACTGCCTTTTCAATAGGTGAAAAATCTTATAATGCAGCCATCGGAGTCAACAAAGACACAGTAGCCATCAGGACATTGACCGAAGAAGCCATTCTTCAAGGTTATAAAACAGGAGTTGTCGTTACTTCCACCATTGTCCACGCCACTCCGGCCTCATTTATCGCCCACAATCGCCACCGCAACAATTACGAAGAGATTGCTGTAGATGTAGCCAATTGTAATGCAGATATTCTCATTGGTGGAGGCAAAAAATATTTCGACCGAAGAAAAAGCGATGAGCTTAATCTCGTAGAAAAAATGAAAAAAGATGGATACAAAGTGGAATCCTTCCTGGACATCGATCCCGAAAAGGCCACCATCCCTTCAGGTATGAAATATGCCTTGTTCACAGCCGATGATGATCCACTTCCTGTAGCACAAGGCAGGACCTATCTCGAGCCCATGACCATGGCTACCATCAAAGCGTTGGACAATACCGAGAAAGGATTTTTTCTGGTGGTTGAAGGTTCACAGATCGACTGGGGTGGACACGCCAACAACAAAAACTACGTGATAACAGAATTGCTTGACTTTGACAAGACCATTGGCAAGGTACTCGACTACATAGACGCCAATGGAGAAACCCTGCTCGTCATCACCGCCGACCACGAAACTGGTGGAATGGCCATCAATCCGGGCAGTAACAGCGACAGCCTCAGCATCTCCTTTGCAACTACCCACCACTCCGGAACCCTCATACCAGTATTTGCTGCAGGTCCGGGTGCAGAGCTGTTCCAGGGCATATACGAGAACACATCCATTTACGATAAAATCAGAAAGGCCCTGGGCTGGAAAGAAGAAAATCAACGCATCATCCTGGATGACAGAGGAACGAAATAAAATATACTTCGCAAGTGATTTTCATCTTGGATCCGGTTCATTGCCGGAAAGCAAAGAACGTGAGCGCAAAATTGTACAATGGCTGGAAAAGATCAGGCACGACGCTAGCGAAGTATTTCTGGTAGGTGATGTTTTTGATTATTGGTTTGAATACAAAGAAACCATTCCCAAAGGTTACTCACGCCTTTTTGGCACCATAGCCTCCATGGCCGATGACGGCGTGCAGTTTCATTTCTTTACGGGCAACCACGACATCTGGGTGCGCAACTACTTCGAAGAAGAATTTGGTATGAAAATCTATACCAAGCCCCAAATATTTGAGCGCTTCGGCAAAAAAATATTCGTAGGTCATGGCGACGGCCTTGGACCTTCCGACCATGGTTACAAACTCCTCAAGGGAGTGCTCACCAACCCCCTCGCCAAGTGGCTCTTTGCCAGAATCCATCCCAATACCGGTCTGGCCATCATGCGTATGGCCAGCAAAAGCAGTAGGATGACAGGCCGCGAAGAGGGCATTTCAGACATGAGCAAAGAATGGCTCGTCAACTTCTGCGAAACCTACATCTCCAAATTTGAAGCACCGGATTATTTCGTTTTCGGCCACAGACATATTCCCATCAGTCATCACCTCAGCAATGGCAAATCGATTTATTTCAATCTGGGAGAATGGTGGCAAAGCTGTTCGTATCTGGAGGGGAGTCAGGAGGGTTTTGTGTTGAAGTTTAGTTGAAAGATGTTGGCTTTAAGCTCTTAGCCATTAGCTATTAGATTTTAGCCAGTACCACTCCTTATTTAAACTTTTGCCATCTTTATCTCCTGTTGTCGACACTACCAATGGCCGATGACGATAGCAGTGCTAACGGTAGTTTCGTGTTATCTGAGGTGGTTTAACTTAATTGAATATTTAATTCAATGTTCCCGCCTAATCCTAGTTCCACAATCTTTTGTAGTGTAGAAATTTTCACCTCTTTTACATCGTTCTCTATTTTCGATATATAAGATTTCGTAGTGCCTGATTTTTCGGCCAATTCCTGTTGAGTTAAGCCAGATTTCATTCTTGCTTCCTTCAAAATTACCCCAATTTTAAATGTTTTGTAACCTTCTTCTAAATGGTCTCTTTTCGGAGTGCCTACTTTCCCGTAGTACTTTTCTTTTAGGTCATTCAGACTTTTAGTATTTTTATTTTTCTGATTCATATTCAATTCTTATTTTTTTAGCTTTGTCAATTTCACTTTTTGGTGTTTTCTGTGTTTTCTTTTGAAATCCGTTGATGGTTATTACCAATTTATTGCCTTCAAAAAAAGCAAATCGCAGCAGACCCGATTTCAATTTTCAATTTTCAAATCTCAATTTTACCCCAAAAATGCGCAAATTTGCAATACAAATCAAAGAAGCTAAACCATGGTCCAGTATGCACAGGTCTTGATGATCGCCATTCCCTTCTTCATTCTGCTCATGGGCGTCGAATTTCTCATTGGGCGGCGGATGGGCGTGCGCAACTATCGCAATTTTGACACCATTTCCTCCATCAGCTCGGGCATGACGAATACGCTCAAGGAAGTGCTCGGACTTACCATCATCATCATCTCATACACGTGGTTTTACAACCACCTGGCCTTCTTTAAGGCAGAACCCAAATGGTGGATGTACCTCGTTTGTTTTGTAGGGCTGGATTTTGCAGGCTACTGGAGCCATAGATTTGAGCACGTGGTCAATGTATTCTGGAACAGGCACATCGTGCACCACAGCAGCGAGGAATTCAATCTCGCGTGTGCTTTGAGACAGCCTGTATCAACGGTCATCGCGGTATTTACCTTCCTGCTCATCCCGACAGCCTTATTGGGTGTACCACCTGAAGTCATCGACGTCGTTGCGCCATTGCATTTGTTCGCACAGTTTTGGTACCACACCCGACTCATCAAAAGGATGGGGTTTTTGGAAAAAATCATCGTTACACCTTCGCACCACAGGGTGCACCACGCCATCAATGACATTTATCTGGACAAAAACTATGGACAGATCTTCATCATCTGGGACAAAATGTTTGGCACCTTTCAGGAAGAAAAAGACGAAATACCACCGGTTTATGGAGTAAAAAGAGCGGTGAACACCTGGAATCCCATTCTCATCAATTACCAGCATCTTTGGTTGTTGATCAAGGACGCAGTAAGGACCAACAAAATAGGAGATAAACTTAGCATCTGGTTTCGTCCAACAGGCTGGCGCCCTGAAGACCAGAAAGCTGCCCACCCGGTTCATGCCATTGAAGATCCCTATGCATGCAAAAAGTATGACACGCCCGAAGGAAAACTCATCACCACATGGTCCTGGATCCAGCTTGTCATCAATCTGGGTATGATGCTCCACCTCATGTACATCATCGCGGACATCGATTTTTCGACCATGTGTCTGTATGCGCTTTTTATATTTGTGTCCATTTATGCCTATACCTCGCTGATGGATTACAGCCGCCAGGCACCTTTCGTAGAAGGACTCAAGACCATTTTTGCCCTGGTCATAGTATTTAACTTGGGCACGTGGTTTGGCTTACCGGCAATTGTTGTAATATTGTATTGCCTGACCAGCGTGGCCATGAGCATATTTATCTTATCACAACCGCACCAAGCAATCACCACAGGATGACAGATACCGCCTTCAAACCCTACGACGCCAAGTGTTACGACCGTCTTTTTGAAAAATTCCAGTACCTCTTTGAGGCTGAACTGATCGACGAGATATGCCGCTTTGGCAAAGTCACCCGTTTTCCTGCAGAACACGTCATCATCGACCTGGGCGACAAGATCACCAATATGCCCCTCGTCATCAATGGATCAGTGCGCATCATGACAGAAGACGAAGAAGGCCGTGAACTCCTGCTCTACTACCTCGAATTGGGTGATACCTGTGCTATGACCCTCAACTGTTGTTCCAGGGCCACAAAAAGCAATATTCGCGCCATCACCGAAGAACCTTGTGAAATCATCATGGTCCCGGTGGAATACCTCGACATTTGGATGGTCAAGTTCAAAAAGTGGCGCAACTTCGTTCTCGAAAGCTACAATACCAGGCTCAACGAAATGCTGGAAGCCATCGACAACCTGGCCTTTCACAACATGGAAGACCGCATCATAAAGTACCTGCGCGACAAGGCCATGGTCCTCGGTGATGAAAAACTCAAAATCACCCACTTCCAGATCGCCCGTGACCTCAATTCCTCAAGAGTGGTGATTTCCAGACTGATGAAAAAGCTCGAAGACGCCGGTGAGCTGGAGCAGAGCAGGAATATGGTGAAGGTGAAGTTGTAGGGTAGGGGATTGCATTCAAGGTTTTTGGAAAGAGTGAAATGTTTGAACCTATGCCAAATAAATTGAATTCAATTATTGCCCTAATCCAAAAACACCAACTCCCCCTTTCCCTCTCCCAAGTCACGACCCCATTTGGCAATGGCATTCAAAACCGGGATCAGGGTCTTTCCAAAATCCGTTAGGGAATATTCTACTTTTACGGGAGGTTTTATGCCGTAGACATTTCTTAAGATCAAGCCATCTTCCTCCAGGGCACGCAACTGGATACTCAGCATTTTTTCGGTGATGTCGGGAATCCTCTTTTTGAGTTCGCCAAATCGGAGGGTTTCATTTTTCAAATACCAAAGGACTACTGTTTTCCATTTTCCACCGATAAAATTCATGGTGATGTCCATGGCGCAATGGTAAGTTTTGTCCTCCAATTGGTAGGCAGCGTGTTTTCCTTTAATAATCATGAGTAATAATTGTAACTGTCAAACTTGACAGTTCTTGTTTCACAAATTTACTATAAATACATTTGTTACTGTAAAAAGTATAGTTCAAATTTAGTAAAACAAAAAAAATCTCCTTAAATATTACTTTGGAGGTTTTCATTCAACTCAATTAAAAACGAACAATGAAAAAAATTGCGATTCTTGGTACGGGTATGGTGGGTAATACCATAGGGACAAAATTGATACAATTGGGGCATCAGGTGATGATGGGCTCAAGGACAGCCGACAATGAGAAGGCAAATCTGTGGGTTTCTCAAAATGGTGGTAATGCCGGCCATGGCACTTTTGAAGATGCTGTAAAATTTGCAGAGGTCATTTTTAACTGCACAAAGGGTGAAAAAACCATTGAAGCACTGAAGCTGGTGGATGCAAGTTATTTCGCGGGAAAAACGATTGTTGATGTGAGCAACCCATTGGATTTTTCGAAGGGTATGCCGCCAACATTAATTCCTGAATTGTGCAATACCAATTCTTTGGGTGAAGAAATCCAAAATCTTTTACCGAACGCCCATGTCGTCAAATCATTGAACATCGTCAACTGTGAGGTAATGGTTGACGCAGGCAAATGTGGTGCAAGCGCTACCATGTTTATGGCTGGAAATGACGAAGCTGCTAAAAAAGATGTGCAAGAGTTGCTCCGTGACTTTAATTGGACAGACATCATTGACCTGGGCAGCATAATACACGCGAGAAGTCTGGAAATGATGTTGCCCATTTGGCTGAGTACGTATTTGGCCACAAAAAATGGTTACATAGGATTTAAAATCATTCGATAAGATCTTATCATTGCAATTGCAGGACAATTGGACACTAACAACCAAAGCACCTTGCAAAAATCTATTCCTTTTTTGTCATTATGTAAAACTTGTAATTTATAATATGAAAAATGTATGCGTCGCGCTACTGATCCTGGCTTCAACAATTATCGGAAACAGTCAATCTTTGCAGAGAGACAATCTTTTGGGCATCCATGTCATGGACATACAACTGAATCCTGGCATCACTCTTGAAGATTTTTCCGCTTTTTTTGTTTCGAAAGTAATACCCGAATACGAAAAGTACTGGATTGGTCTTAAAGGCCATTTGGTGAAATCTGTAAGGGGAGAATACAAAGATAAATTGGCAGTGATGTGGGTCTTCGCAACTGAACCTACCCGCGATTATTATTTCAATCCCGATGGCACCATGAATGAGCGCGAAGTCATTGCACTCAAAAAAGTAGAAAAAATTGAGGATGAACTCAAAACCAAATTTGGTTCGTATAGCGTTGAATACAAGGACGATTGGGTGGTGAAGTGAATTTTTTTTAACTTCCTAATATCAATCTGACATTATAAATTATGGAAAATAGTTACAACCGACGTATCCAACTGGAAGGCCATTTGGACATTTTTTTTTCGCTGGATGGTGATGAATCCGATGGCAATCAAGCGGAAAATGGAGAAGTCTTCATTCATGGAGATCCGGAAGGTCTCAGATCGTTTGCAAAATTTCTTCTTGGACTTGCAGAACTTGATCAGGAAAAATTGGACGATAATTATTTGCCGGTAGATGCAAGAGAGCATCATCATTTAAATCCCGGGTTTGATTTGTCTCAAAGTTCTTCAAAGACTATTGTTGGAAGACTTGATGCCAAAGGCTCTGGCAAGTTTTATGACAGATATATTACAAGAGAAAAGAGTTAGAGCTAGTTGTTTAAAACCAATGTTACAATTTGAGCAGCTGAATCTTCGTAATATTGATTCGGACCAAATCCGATTTTCTGGCTACATTGATTAACTAATATGGCAATGCATAAAACAGCAATTGAGAGGAAACAATTTACTGAAGGAATGCTAATCGATTTAGGAATTCCTTACATCGGGCATCTGCCCGCCATTGAAGAAGAATCCGAGACTCAGCTAAGAAGCCCGCAGGAGATTGCAAAAAGGATCCTTGTACTCACCTATTTGGGCTACATTGGTGAAGTAGAAGAAGATAAATCAAATGTTGTTGACTTTCTAAAGTCTGAAAACCTGTGGAGTTCAGCTTCTCCAATTGAGCAGCGTCAGTTCCTTTCAAAAGAAATGTTTAATCCTCAGGAGCTCATTGATATTTCTTGGAGATCTGAATGTGTATGGATATTGTTGTGGGCAATCAAAAAATATGATAAGATTGACTTACCAACTGTTGAAGTTTCAATTGAAGATATACTTGATTTTTTACCTGACTTTATGTCTTCCACTGAAGAATTTATAGAAAATTCAGTGTTGAGAGAAAAGTCAGAAATCTTGGATCAATCTGATCTTCTGTACAGGCTTCATTGGGCTGTCAGAAATTGCGACAACGAAAAAATGAGTTTAAATCCAGGTGTTGTCAGGGAAAGACATTATGCAATTAATTGGTTAACTTACTATGAACAACTCGAATGGGATGACATCACAACAGACACCTAAGCACCAGAATAAAAAACCCTCTGCAATCATTTTGGCCATTAATCTTTTTATCATATTTATTCTGCTGTCCTCCTATAAAACCAATCCGTCCATTGAAATAAGAAGCGATCTCAAAAAGTACTATGATGCTTATCAGGTGGAAGGATCATTCTGCCTTTATGATCCAGTTGCAGACAAGTACGTCCTTTACAATCCCGACCAGTTCGAAAAGGAATTTTCTCCTGCTTCTACATTCAAGATTTGTAATTCGCTCATCGGTTTGGAAACGGGTGTGATAGCCGATGAAAACTTTGTCATTCCCTGGGATAGTTTGGAGAGACAAAATCCAAATTGGAATGCCGACCATGATTTGAAAACAGCCTTCAAAAATTCTACAGTGTGGTATTATCAGGAGCTGGCAAGGAGGGTGGGAAAGACCCAAATGAAAACATGGCTCGAGAAAGTTAAGTATGGCAATGCAGACACAACCGGGGGAATTGACCAGTTTTGGCTTACCGGTGATCTGCGGATCACCCCTAAACAGCAAATCGATTTTATAAAACGACTCCACGACAATGATCTTCCTTTTTCTCAGCGGTCGATGGATATTGTCAAAGACATCATGATCGTCTCTGACACCCTCGGCACTGTCATCAGGGCAAAGACAGGATGGTCCATTCAGGGGAATCAAGATGTCGGTTGGTACGTAGGATATATAGAGCAGAATCAGCAGGTGTATTATTTCGCCAATTGTATCCAGTCAACGGATCCAAATAACAAAGACTTTGGGAGGGCCAGAATTGAGATATTTGATCAGGCCATTGAAGCGCTCAAAATCCTTAAAAAGTAGTTTATTAATGACTTACTTTTAAGATATCTCATCTAATATTTTCCATATCTTAGCTGCAGTCAAACCTTTAGTATCCCTAAAACTGACAGGACATGTTAGAAATGAGTACAACCTACCTCAACCGGCTTTCAGAGCAAATTGTGCTCATCAGTTCCTTGCTTGGAGGTTTTTCCATCGCCATCGTTGCAAACCTCATGGTGTCTGAAATCAATACCAGACTGCATCGCAACATTCTGTTGATATCCACCCTGGCTGCGGCTATGTTTCTGATGTCTATTTTTGCCATGACCAATCTTTTATTGATTACCACAGAAGGATATCCTTTGGAGGTGAGCAGTGAACAGCTAAAACTTTCCAGAGTCACCGGAAGTATATTTTTCTTTTTGGGCATTATAGGCATATTGACCGTCCTCGCGCTTTCAGGATGGACGAAGAGCAAAAGGCTCGGAAGGGTTACCACCATCATTTGTATTGTCACATTAGTCATGGTATTGGTGATGACTTCAGCTTAATTTCATGTCCGTTAAAATCAAAGATTTTATCTGCTGATTCCTGGATGAGGATAAGCAGGAAATGCTTGGTGTTTTTTAAGATCTTTATTAAATTGCCTTAACTTTTAAGGTCATTGTTTTCGTAATAAAAAATTAACCCATGAAAATTGCTTTCTTATTTTTGATGCTTCTGTATTTCCTGCCAGGCTTTACCCAGCAATATGATTCTGTTATCCTGGAAGAGGAGCAGATTGATGAAAACAATGAAATTTACAAAACTGGTAGTGTATTCATTTATGATTATGAAATCGTCATTTCAGGCAAAAAGAACAAACTGAAGTACAACCGTGAATTTGGTAAAAATGCAGAATTTCAATTGGTATCCGGGGATAGTGTTGCCGTAGATGTTGAAAAAATACACCTCATCGTCCAACCTGTAGAAGATGAGGAAAGGTCGAATGAGAATCAAACCCAGATATCCTACCTGCAAGGCCCAAAATTTGATGCTTTTGCCTCCACTGGAGCAGTAGAAAATGGTTCGAATGTGTGGATTCACCCCATTAGAGAAGGTTTCTTTTCATGTCTGGAGACTGCTCCATTTCCTTTTGTCAAAAAACCTCTTATCGTAGGTGCTGAATGGACTGATCAAATGGCCATAGGTGCAGCATGGGGCAATGAACTCTGGGGTCAGTGGACGGGGTCGCTGCTTCTGACATACCACTACAAAGTTGCCGAAAAAAAGACCATCACCACCAAGTTGGGAACGATGGAAGTTTTTGTGGTGGAGAGTACCGCAAACTCCACAATGGGTACCACCAGCCTGGTCAGTTATTTTTCTAAACAATACGGATTTGTACGTTTGGACTATGATTTGCTCAATGGGTTGGAAGTCAATATGTGGGTCACAGAAGCAATGACCGGCCAGACATTCAACAACATACCGACCTTTTTCAGAACAAAGAAGTACATCAAAGAATAGCGGTTAAAAGGGCTAAGCATCACTTAATTAAGTCATTTTTTAACTCTTAGTGAAAAGACTTGTTCAGCGATCTTTTAACTTAGTCTTTTCAGTTAAAGACGGAATCAATGAAAGATGAGGAAGTAAGTAAAACAAATACATTTCAGCATTTATACAAGAAGTTGGAAGTACCGGCAAAAACTGTTTTGATTAGGGAAGGAGAAGTAGCAAAACACACTTACTATATTGAAAGTGGCTGTGTGCGCATTTGGTTCAATCATGATGGAAAGGACATCACTTTAAACTTTTTCTTTGAAGGTGACGGTGTCTCCTCCATTGAAAGTTTTCGAGACGGAGTGCCAAGTCCTTACAATGTTGAGACACTTGAACCGACCACACTTTACAGCATTGATAAAGAAAATTTCAATCTGCTTAAAGAGCAATCACCAGCATATAAAAAAAGAATTGAAGAAGAAACCTTCAAACAATTGTTCATGTATGAAAAGCTCTTTCTTTCATTGATCAGAGATAGTGCAGAGACCAGGTATAAAGAACTGATCATTAATCGACCGGAAATCATCAAACGGGTTCCTCAGCATTATATTGCCACATATCTTGGCATTACACCCGTCTCTTTAAGTAGGATCAGGAATGGATTATAAAGCTGCCCATCTGTTATCACTGTATTTATTATCATTTGTTATTGCCCGTGATTTTAAACCAGAGATACATTTGTACTTGAAAATAAATCTACGAATAGAAAAGGCACATACAGAAATGAATATTGAAAAATTTCAAAACATCGGACCTTCAAAAATTGAAATGGCCTTCCAAAGGATGGGTGACCACTCCAGACCAATGGTTGTACTGATCATGGGCGCCGGAGCACAAATGATATCATGGCCTGATGAGTTTTGTGAACGAATGATTTCAAAAGGCATGCAGATCCTTAGGTTTGACAATAGAGATACCGGATTGTCTTCGCATCTACACGATGCACCTGAGCCGGATTTTATTGGGGCCATGAAAGGAGATTTTTCTAGTGCAAGTTATTCACTTTCAGATTTGGCCGCCGATGTGATTGGCCTGATTGATGCCCTTGAATTGGATAAGGTGCATCTTGTAGGTGCTTCCATGGGTGGTATGATTGCACAAACGATTGCTATTGAGTATCCTTCAAGAGTAAAATCTTTAACTTCAATTATGTCTACAACGGGTTCTCCTTTGGTGGGCCAACCCGACTATCCTGCACTGTCAAATCTTGGAGAACCACCATATACTGATAAACAGGCATACGTCGATTGGCGTGTTAGATCACTGAAAGCCATTGGATCTCCGGTTTATGAATTTGATGAAACCAGCTCCCGAAAAATTGCAGCCATTTCTTGGGACAGAGACCATGATGCAAATAGCATCATCAGGCAATCCATAGCTGTGCTGAAATCTGGAGACAGAACTTCAAAACTACGGGAGCTTAATGTGCCTGCGTTGGTGATCCATGGAGACGCTGATAAAATGATCCACGTAAGTGGTGGTGTTGCAACGGCATCTGCAATTCCGGGAGCTAAATTAAAAGTATTTGAAGGTATGGGCCATGGCTTTCCAAAAGAGCTATGGTCAGAGATGATAGATTTGTTCGTTGAACATGTAAACCTATCAGAATGAGGGCTTCAGTGGAAGGAGTATGTATTATTCTCACTTTGTATTTAATCCACAATGATTGAATTCCTTGCAGGCCTCATTTAAAAGACCAATCTTTGGCAAATGCTCAATTACATCAGAGTAAGCTTGTTTATCCTCATTTCCCTATGCCTCATTCCGCTTTGCTGGAAGTTGTTGTCCATAAAAGATATTTAATGTGAAATTGTCCTGAAGCAGTCGAAACTGCCGTTCCGCAGGTATCTCCAAAATGTAACTTTTGTTACAAATCAAAGTAACAATGTTACCGTCAAGGCGCAATTGCTCCATCTATCTTTGTTGAGGACAAGCTAATAATATAGACAGGTGTTTTTAAAAGGAGTTGTTCTGCAACGGACTTGATTTCGATAATTTCATCTCATTTATTGTTAGTAAAGTCCTGATTTAATCATGCAAAAAAGACTTTTACCAATGAAAAGGACAAACTTCCTTATGGCCACTGCATTTTTCATTATGCTGGCTTTAAACAATCAGCTTTTTTCACAAAACGTAGGCATCAACAACAATGGTTCTATGCCCGATCAATCTGCAATTCTTGATGTAAATGCTAATGACAAAGGGGTTTTATTCCCGAAAATTGCACTTGTGGGTGTTAACGATAATTCCTCGATACCTAATCCCGCCACCGGACTTATGATTTTTAACACGACCTCAGGTTCAGGCTTGAGTGCGGGCTACTTTTACAATTCCGGAACACCTGCTTCTCCCGTTTGGACGAAGTTTGTCACCACAGAACATTACATCGGAGAAAATTTTGGAGGAGGAGTGATATTTTATCTCGACGCCTCCAAAAAGCATGGTTTGATTGCCGCAAAAACAGATCAGGCTACAGGTAACGGAGTCAAGTGGGAGGCATCAGATCTTAATCTTACAACTGCAGCAACACTCGACTGTATTCGTTGCGGGCGCCCAAACACAACAAAAATTATTACACTTCAGGGGAGTGGATCTTATGCCGCACAAGTATGTGAAGATTATGTAACCATTTTCAACAATGAATATTATGATGATTGGTATCTGCCATCACAATATGAACTCGGATTATTGTATCAACAAAAAGCTTTGGTCGGTGGATTTACCAATACTGCTTACTGGAGTTCAAATGAATCTTCTCCCAATTTGGCATTTTATACGAGTTTTAGTAATGGTACGCAAGCTGCGATAGACAAAAGGTTTGGCCTGCTTGTCAGAGCGATACGCGCTTTTTGATTTGACTTTCAAAAGCTCAGAGATCAGAGTTTTATATTTCGTAAAATTTGATTTTTTCGCATATAAAATTCTAAATTTGATAAGAAGCAGGAACTCTTGAATTGGAATAATTTTAATTAAAAGAAAGATTATAATACAAGCTTTACCTGTACCAATCTTTTACGAGCTCCATCGACCACGCAAATAGTCAATAATTAACAACAAACAACAAGATTCAAAATGAGTACAATTGTCACAGCCATTGATCCCACAGACAAGGCAGGTTTAAAACGATTCATAAGCCTTGAAAGAAAACTGATGAAAGGTCAGCCCAAATACATTTCTGAAATCGATGATGATGTATCCAAGTTTCTTTCGGGTAAAAGTTTGATGTCAAAGGGCATGGATATTGGCTTGTTTGTGGTATCAACGGATGGTGTGGACGTTGGAAGATGTGCAGCCATTATCAATAAAAAATTCATCACAGTAAAGCAACCGGGAACAGGATTCATTGGTTATTTCGCTGCAGCAAAAGGTGCTGAAAATGAAGTTGCTGCTTTAATGGAGAGCGCTGAAGCCTGGCTGAAAGGCAAAGGCATGACCAAAATAATTGCGCCTGCAAATGGAGGAGCACCCAACAGTATGGGATTTCTGGTAGCAGGTTTTGATGAAGATCCCATGTTCCCTTTCCCATGGTCTCCTGCATATTACCCGCCTTATTTGGAACAATTGGCGTATGAACCCACTTATCCGCTGTGGTATTACGAAGTAGATTTGAGTAACGATAAGTACAAGGCTGCAAAGTCAAAGTATGCTTCTTTTGACGGAGCCGTCATTCGCCCATTTTCCAAGAAAAACTGGAACAAAGACGTCACGATTCTGGCCGATATGCTGAATACAACCTTCATCAATGAGTGGGAGTTTGCTCCTGCAAGTCATGAAGAAATGATAGAGTTTTTTGGACCGATGAAAATGATTCTTGCACCCGAACAAATCCAATTGGCTGAGGTTGATGGAAAGCCGGTAGGTTTCTGTTTTGCTGTCCCTGACCTTACGCCATTATTCAGATCGTTCAATGGCAGTGTCGGACTTACCGCCATTTTTAAACTATTGACCCGTGCGTCAAAATTTAACAGGGCAGGGATATTGGGCATCGGAGTCCTGGACGAATACAAAGGCAAAGGACTAGCCAAGGCTCTGGCCCTGAAAGTATATGCTTATCACGAGTCGCTCGGCCTTAAAAAGAGCCTGTACTTACCTGTCAACGAAAGCAATGTAGACTCAAGAGGATTTGCAGAGTCACTGGGAGGTGTCGGCAGGAGGATGTATCAGGTGTATGATAAGGTGATAAGCTAAAATTATTCCTATTGGTTTGTAATATTTATATTGGACAATAGTCCGGCAGCCCAAGCCTTTTTGAAATGGGTTTATTTCAATTCTTTGCAACAATTTGTTTGTGGCCATGATTATTTCTACTTACCTGCGATCGAGTCTAGAGACAATTGAATGCAGGCTCAGCACTTTTTTAAATATATAATTGATATACAGCGTTGGCTCAAAGTAGACAATTAATTATGTGTAAATAATTGAAATATAAATAATTATACAGAAATACGGTCTTTGGATTCACCTTGTATATCAATTGTATATCGTTGGATTGAATTGATGTGGTGTAGTTTTAATCATTCGTTAATCTACACATTCAATCGTTATGAGGATAAAAGTCCGTAAAGTCGCACTTCACTTAGGCTGGCTGATATTTACATTGCAAGCCGGTCTCTCCCAACAATCAGTCATATCGCTGGAAAAGTCTACGCAAGGCCACAGACTTATGGTAGATGGTCAAGCTTTGATGATCAAAGGGATGAATTGGGATTATTTCCCGATTGGAACAAATTTCAATTACAGTTTGTGGAATCAGCCTGATGACATCATCAAAGCAGCGCTGGATGTAGAAATGCCCTTGCTCAAAAATATGGGGGTCAATGCGATCAGGCAATACACAGGCGTCCCGGCCAAATGGATCACCTATATCTATAAAACCTATGGCATCTATACCATGCTCAATCATTCATTTGGCCGGTATGGACTTACCATTGGAGGAGAATGGCTTCCGAATACCGACTATTCAGATCCCCGTGTGAAAGATTTGCTCATCAAAGAAGTCAGTCAAATGTTGCAGGAATATAAGTCTACTCCCGGAGTCCTGCTTTTCCTTTTGGGCAATGAAAACAATTATGGTTTGTTTTGGGAAGGTGCAGAGACAGAAGACGTTCCTATGGAAGACAGGAAATCTACCATAAAGGCGGAGGCGATGTACAAGCTCTTCAATGAAGCTGTACTTGCCATGAAGAACCTGGACAAATCTCATCCCATAGCCATATGTAATGGTGATTTGCTTTTTTTGGATTTGATCAACAAGTATTGCCCTGATATAGATATTCTTGGGATCAACATGTACAGAGGTGTCTCCTTCGGCGACGCTTTTGATCGTGTAAAAGCAGAATACGGCAAGCCCATTGTCTTTACAGAGTTTGGCGCTGATGCATTTAATGCCATAGAACATCAGGAAGACCAACAATCCCAGGCATACTATATGGTGGGCAACTGGAAAGAAATTTATGAAAATGCCGTTGGAAAAGCAGGGAATTCACTTGGTGGTTTCACTTTTCAATTCTCCGATGGCTGGTGGAAGTTTGGGCAAACCTCCGGGCTGGACATGCACGACGACAATGCTTCCTGGTCCAATGGTGGTTATTTGTTTGATTTCATACCTGGAGAAAACAATATGAACGAAGAGTGGTTTGGGGTATGTGCCAAAGGCCCCACCAATGAGCGTGGCCTTTATCAACTCTACCCAAGAGCAGCGTATTATGCCCTGCAAAGAGTTCACTCTTTGAACCCCCTTAATGGTTCGACCAACCAGGCTGCGATTGATGAATTTTTCTCCGATATCTCATTGATAGAGGCCGTCACAAAAGCCAGAGGCGACAAAGCAGCCCTAGAAGTCAGCAGGACGAGTAAGATCAGAATGAGTAGGCTCACCGCTGAAATATCTACGTTTAATACAGGAGGAAATTTGATTACTACCCCTGATGAACCGGTTGCAGGCAGCAATCAATTTCCCAACCAGCTTGGATTTGATCACATGCAATCTTTTTATGTGGGCGTTGCTGCAGATCCTGCACCCAATGTGCATGCCAATGTTGAATTCAACATTCTTGGCAACGTGGCTCAGAACCCCATCAATGAGGTGTTCTTTGAAAACAGGGGCAGACCAGTAACAGTTAACTCACCAAATGGACCGGTCAAAATTGGCGATCAAAACAGGTTTATGGTCTATAGATCTGACTTCAACTGGAACCAAAAACACTTTGATCTTACAGGCTTTTATCGTACCGGTCATTACCACTGGGGATATGAAGGTGACTTTTTTGGCCTATATCCTGAAGCCAATTACGGCCCCAATATAGACCTGTACAATGGTGTGGCTCCTGTGGGAGTTGAGATCGATGGCAAGCGGGTATTGAAAGGTTTGAGTGTGGCCATGGGGCCTGAGCTTTGGTGGGGGGCCAACCCGGCGGTACTTGTCAAGTATTCCAGGGCATTGAAGGGCATACAGCTTACAGGTATTTTTCACGAAGACCTCGAGCAAAGGGTCAATACAGAGAGTTCGTTTGCCATTCCACAACCCAAAACGAGAAGGGCTACGCTACATGCTAAAACTACGCTTGGAAAACTTGGTCTGGAATTGGGTGGAATCTGGGGTGGTCAGCCACTCGAAGGCCGTACCTTCCAATTGGTGAGCAACGACGAAAGTGACAGAACAATATATCAGGATCAGATCAACAGCAGGGATACCTGGGGAGGGAAGGCCAAACTGACTTATGCTCAAGGCAGGGTCAAGTGGTATGCACAGGGGGCTGCCATGTCCCTGGTGGCCAATGGTGGCGCTGACTATACCAAAACCTACACAGGCTGGAGGTTGAAGGACAGCGGAAGCGGCAACCAGATGAATTTCCTCAGCGGTCTTGTGATTGGCTTCGGAGATTTTCAGGTGGCGCCTAATTTCTTGTGGCAGCAACCTATTGTGGGCCCTATTCCCAATGACGCAATTGCCCCGGGAATCAGACGCAACATCCTCACTGACCCATTTGTAGTAAGATCCAACAGAAAAACGACAGCAGGAGAAATTCTCTTTACCTATGACCCTACTCCAGCTACCTGGATGTTTGACTGGGACAATGACCAGGCCGAAGACGCAAAGTTTGCCATGAGTGCGGGATTTCTCTTCAGACACCTGCCGACCAATCAGGATGCTGCCATCGGTATACTTCCTGATGGTCGTACAACTTTTGCTTTCCCGACTTCAGCACCAGCTGCCGATCTTTGGGAAGCCTATGCCAGGATAGTTTCTAAAGTGAGCCCGGACCTTGGATTGATTGCTAACATCTACACAGGAACCGCTCAGGCCAATGGCAGTGATGTGAGAACCATTCACAGAACCGGTGCCGATGTGCGAATGATTTATAAAAAAGTAAAGGTAATGGCAGCTGCCCAATTCAATGATTGGGGGCCATATGACTACCATAGAGACTTCAACCTTACTTATCCAAAACAATTCACACTTGACGTGTCCACTTTTCTTGGAAAAACAAACTGGCTGGATTTGCCCAATACAAAACTTGGCATTCAGGGACTCTATAGAACGCTCAATCAGTTCTCCCCACGATATTGTCCAACACATACAATTGATGCAGCCGGAGATCATATTTGTGATCCCACTGCACCAGGTTTTGGTGATGGCAATGAGTGGCAAATCAGAACCTATGTGCACATCAATATTTTCCAATAACAGGCACACTTTCAAATTAATATGACCATAAAAAATAAAATAGAAATGAAAGTTTATCATAAAATCATCTTGTCGCTGCTTGCTTTCTTATTCATGGCAGGGTGTGAACGAGATTTGGATGGCCTGGACGAAGCCACCTTCCCCACGACACCGGAAGTCTTCATCGATGGATTCAGCGCAGGCTTAAACTATGCAGCATTTGGAGGTTCTGATGTGAAAGCATTTGATGTGGATGAAGATGTAGCCTATCAAGGAACAGCATCCATGCGCATCGCAGTACCGGATAGGAACGACCCCAAAGGTGCATATGCAGGAGGCGTTTATTTTACCAGTGTAGGCAGAGATCTTTCTTCTTATAATGTGCTGACATTTTGGGCAAAAGCATCAAAAGCTGCAAATGTAGATTTGATAGGCTTTGGCAACGATCTTGGTGAAAACAAATACCAGGCAGCTATAACCAACGTTCCGGTCAATACCAATTGGCAAAAATATTATATCCCCATTCCTGATGCTTCAAAATTGACCAACGAACGGGGAATGTTCTTTTATTCAGAAGGAGCAGAAGAAGACAGAGGTTATACTTTCTGGATCGATGAAGTAAAATTTGAAGATCTCGGTACAGTCAAAAACGTTCGGGGCATGATTCAGGGAGGAGAAGATGTAGTGGTATCTGCAGAGACAGGCGCAACTTACAACATAACAGCTATCGCATCCGCCAATCTTCCCAACGGCATCGATCAGCAAGTACAAACCGCACCAGCTTACTTTGAATTTTCTTCATCAAATCCTGCAGTAGCGAGCGTGAGCAACACAGGAGAAGTCAAGGTTATGGATGCAGGCTCAGCTGTGATTACCGCGAAATTGGGAGACCAGGAGGCTCAGGGTTCTTTAACCGTTAATTCAACAGGAGCTCCTGTGCTGCCTGCTACGCCAGCTCCAAAGCCAAGCCAGGATGCAAGTAAGGTCATTTCTTTATTCAGCAATGAATACACCAATGTTCCGGTGGACTTTTTCAACGGGTACTGGCAGTTTTCAACCACTCAGCTGGCCAATATTCAAGTGAGTGGCGATGATATCCTGAGGTAATCACAACTCAACTTTGTGGGCATTCAATTTACAGCACCCACCATCAATGCCACCGAAATGACTCACCTCCATATGGACATTTGGACTCCCGACAATGTAACAGCAGCATCAGTATTTAAAGTCCTGCTCGTAGATATTGGTGCTGATGGTTCGTTTGAAGGTAGTGACAACTCCTCACATGAGTTGACCATTCCTTCCTCGATGTTGGCAAAGGAAAATTGGATCAGCCTTGACCTGCCTTTGTCCTCATTTGCTGGACTCAGATCACGAAGTCATCTGGCACAGATTGTATTGTCTGGAGATATTCCGAATGTTTTTGCTGATAATATTTACTTCTACGATGGTGGCAATACAGGAGGAATCACGGATCCAACGGTGGCTGCTCCTACTCCAACGGCCCCGGCTTCCAATGTCATTTCTGTTTTCAGCGACGCTTATACCAATTTACCTGGAACCGATTTTAATCCAAACTGGGGCCAGGGCACAGTGGTAAGTCAGATTGACATTGACGGCAATAAAGTCTTAAAATATGCCGGACTCAATTACCAGGGCACACAGCTTGGCAACAATACCGATGTTTCTGAAATGGAGTTTTTGCACCTGGATTATTGGTCCTCATCTTCGACAGCACTCAATGTATTTCTGATTTCTCCCGGCCCGAAAGAGACGGCATTTGCATTGGAAGTACCCACCATGGGATGGAATAGCATTGATATTCCACTTTCAACATTCAAAGACGTTGATTTAAAAAATGTCATCCAGTTTAAGTTTGACGGCAATGGCACGATCTTTCTGGACAATATTTACTTTTACAAAAAGGGAGGAGGCAGCGGAGCTCCTTTGGTAGCAGCACCAACGCCCACAGCTGCACCGGCCAATGTAATATCGGTATTCAGCGACGTATATACCAATATTCCAGGCACAGATTTCAATCCCAATTGGGGACAAGCTACACTGGTAAGCCAGTTGTCTATTGCCGGGAGCAATACCCTTAAATTAGAAGGTTTGAATTATCAGGGCATTCAACTGGGTAGCAGTACCGATGTGACCTCCATGGAGTTTTTGCACCTGGATTATTGGACCGCCAACGCAACAGCGCTCAATGTTTTTCTGATTTCTCCAGGACCGAAAGAGAAAGCATTCGCCCTTGATGTTCCGACCTCCGGATGGAAGAGCATCGACATTCCGCTGTCTGCTTTTGATGGGGTAGATCTCAAAGACGTTATACAATTCAAGTTTGATGGTAACGGTACGATTTATTTAGACAATATCTATTTTTATAAGAAGGCAAGTGCCGGAGGTACGACACCAACTGTTGCAGCACCAACACCAACTTTGCCTGCCTCTTCTGTAATATCCCTGTTTAGTGATGCTTATACCAATGCCAAGGTAGATACCTGGCGCACCGATTGGTCATCGGCCAAGCTGGAAGACGTAAGTGTAGCCGGTAATGCTGTAAAGAAGTATACTGAACTCGATTTCGTGGGCATTGAAACTGTCGCCAATCAAATCAATGCCAGCGAAATGACGCATTTTCACATCGATGTGTGGTCTCCCAATTTTGAATTGTTTGCCATCAAACTCGTTGATTTTGGTCCCGACGGAGCATTCGGTGGAGGTGATGACAAAGAACACCAGGTCAATTTTACCATGCCTGCAAAAAGCAGCTGGGTAAGTCTGGATATACCTTTAGCAGATTTTGTCGGCCTGACTTCTAAAGGCCACATGTCTCAATATATTTTGGTTGGCCAGCCAACGGGAGCTGCAACCGTCTATGTAGATAACGTCTATTTCCATAAATAAAATTTAATATTATGAATATCAAAATATATATGTATTTGATTGTCTCAATAACAATTGTGCTTATGACTCAATGTGAAGTAGATGAAGTCCAGGAGCTTCCAGGCAGAAAGTACGAATTGGTTTGGTCCGATGATTTTGAAGGTCCGAAGAATGCTGCACCAGATGCGGGTAAATGGAAGTTTGATCTCGGGACGGGCATCAATGGCTGGGGCAATGGTGAATTCCAATATTATACCAACAGGCCGGAAAACGTTGGTATGGATGGCAATGGTCATCTGTTGATTACTGCGAGAAGTGAAGCTTTTGCAGGAAGCAATTTTACATCAGCAAGGATCAAGACTCAGGACTTGTTTGCCCATGCATATGGCAGGATCGAAGCCAGGATCAAGACCCCATATGGTCCGGGTATATGGCCGGCCTTCTGGATGCTTGGAGACAATATCGATGAAGTAGAATGGCCTCAGTGCGGAGAGATCGACATCATGGAATTGCGTGGCCAGGAGCCCAACGTAATCAATGGTACAGTCCACGGACCCGGGTATTCCGGCGGTGCTTCGGTCACCAAAACCTTTGGATTTGTAAATGACAGATTTGACAATGATTTCCACGTTTTTGCTGTAGAGTGGGGTGAAGACTATCTGGATTTTTTTGTAGACAATACCTTATACCACCGGATTACACCTGAAGATGTAAGTGGAGAATGGGTGTTCAACCGCCCGTTTTTTATATTGCTCAATGTTGCTGTAGGTGGAAACTATGTCGGATTTCCTACTCCGCAGACCCCCTTTCCACAGTCTATGTCCATAGATTATGTCAAAGCTTATCGTGAAATAAAATAAGGTATCATGGTTAGCTCGGAGATCAGTTTAAAGAATGCAGACATCAGTACAGACCAATTTAAGGTGGGTTTGGAAATGTTGGACATCCATGGAGACTTGTTTTTCAAAATAAGCCACGTTGAACGCATGCGGCCATTTTTTATGAGCCTGGTGAGCGACGATAACCACTGGTTGTTTATTTCCAGCAATGGAGGGATGACAGCCGGAAGAAAAAATGCCCAATATGCCCTGTTTCCATATTATACCGATGATAAGATCACTGAATCCGCAGAATCTACAGGAAGCAAGACTATCATCAGAGTGGAAAAGGATCAAAAAACCATGGTGTGGGAGCCTTTCTCTTTGAGGAGCGAAGGGACATATCGGCTGCAAAGGAATCTCTATAAAGCTCAGATGGGCAATAGAATCATCTTTGAAGAAATCAATGACGATCTGGGACTCATTTTCAGTTATGAATGGAGTTTTAGTGCAAAGTATGGCTTCATCCGCAGAGCAAAAATCGCAAATCATAATGACAAGGTATTGCGATTGTCGGTAATCGATGGTTTGCAAAATGTTTTACCATATGGTGTTGGAAGTGATCTTCAGAGCAAGTCAAGCAACCTTGCTGATGCATATAAAAGATCAGAGCTATTGACGGATTCAGGCCTGGGTATTTTTGCCCTCAGCGCCATCATCACGGATAAAGCCGAGCCCAGTGAAGCTTTGAAAGCAAATACTGTTTTTGCACTTGGAATAGAGGCCAGGTCATATTTACTTTCATCCAATCAATTGCAATCATTCAGACTTGGGTCTTGGCCAGACACAGAGAAAGATGTTAAGGCTGAAAAAGGCGCTTACCTAATTGTTTCTGAGGTGTCATTGAGCAACGGTGAAACAAAAGAATGGATGCTGGTGGCCAATGTCAACCAAAGCCAGTCTGCAATCATCGGCCTCCATAACGAAATTTTGACAGATCCAGATTTGAATCTAAAAATTCTTGGAGATGTTGACCTGGGATCAAAAAGGCTTGCATCACTGGTAGGCGCAGCTGACGGATGGCAGAAGACAGCAGATTTGCTCCATGATTCCAGACATTATTCCAATGTACTCTTCAACATCATGAGAGGTGGTATTTTTGATGACCACTACAAGGTAGGAAGGAGCGATTTTATCCAATACCTCAGACAAACCAATAGTGCAGTTTTTGGCCGAAATAAGGATAGACTTGAACAGCTCGATGAGCTCATGAACCTTGCTCAGTTTAAACGGATAATGAAAGAAACTGAAGATAAAGACTTATCACGTCTGGCTACAGAATATCTGCCACTCAAATTCAGCAGAAGGCATGGTGATCCTTCCAGACCTTGGAACTCTTTTTCGATCAACCTTTACGATGATACTACAGGTAATAAAATACTAGATTATGAAGGCAACTGGAGGGACCTCTTTCAGAATTGGGAAGCTTTGGCCTATGCCTACCCCTTCTTCATCGAAGGCATGATCAGCAAGTTTTTGAATGCAACTACTTTTGATGGGTACAACCCATATAGAGTTACCAAAAATGGTTTTGACTGGGAGACCATTGAAGTGGACAATCCGTGGTCATACATTGGTTATTGGGGTGATCATCAAATCATTTATTTGTTGAAATTCCTGGAATTTTCTCACCAACATTTCCCAGGATTACTGCCTTCACTTTGCAATGACCAGGCTTATGTTTATGCCAATGTCCCTTATCAAATCAGGTCTTATGAGGACATACTCAAAAACCCTAAAGACACCATTTTATTTGACGAACATAAGGACAAGGAAATTAGAGAAGAGATGGGCATTTTGGGTACAGATGCAGCCTTCCTTCGATACCATGATCACAACCTGGTCTATGTTTCATTTATAGAAAAGATCCTCGCTACTGTCCTTGCAAAAGTTTCCAATTTCATTCCAGATGCGGGCATTTGGCTCAATACGCAGCGGCCTGAGTGGAATGACGCCAACAATGCATTGGTTGGCAACGGTACTTCTGTCGTAACACTGTGTTATCTCAGACGGTTTTTTGGTTTTCTGGACCAGTTTTTAGCGTCAAATCCATTTGAAATAAGTGAAGTATCATCGGAACTTTATTCATTTTTCCATGACGTCAGTACCATACTGCACGAGCACGCGGTTGTACTGGATGAAAAAACCCTTGCAAGAGAAAGAAGATTGTTGATGGACGCATTGAGCAGCACCGCCAGCCAATTCAGGATGAAGATTTACCAAGATGGTTTTAGCGGCAGCAAAGAAAAAATTTCTATTGAGGAGTTGCGCGACTTTGTTAAAATTGGGATGAAGTATTTCGATCAATCCATACAAAAGAATAAGAGAAGCGACGACTTATATCATGGGTATAATATCCTGAGCTTACATCAAAATGAGGCCATTATCACTCATCTTCCCGAAATGCTTGAGGGTCAAGTAGCAGCACTAAGTAGTGGAAAATGCCTACCTGAAGAAGGTGTTGAAATTCTGGAGAGTATGCGCAATAGCGCATTGTACCGATCTGATCAGAACAGTTATCTTTTATATCCCAACAAGCAGCTCCATGGCTTTTTAGCCAAAAACTGCATAGATGACTCCCTCTTGCAAAAATATCACCTGATAGATGAAGTCAATCTTCTGGTTGAAGTATCGATTCTCGAAAAAGATAGGGAAGGCATTGTCCATTTTCATGGAAAATTCACGAATGCGAGGGTATTAAAGGAGGCCCTGGACCAACATGAGGCATTACCGGAAAAAGTAAAAAATGCTTTGATCAAGCTTTATGAAGCAGTCTTTGATCACAAGTCGTTCACCGGACGCAGCGGTACCTTTTACGGATATGAAGGCCTGGGTTCGATCTACTGGCACATGGTGAGCAAACTTAGGCTGGCCGTCAATGAATTGTGCTGCAAAGCCTATGCTGATGCGGGAAGATCGCCCGTTTTCCTGCAGTTGGTTGACCACTATTATGAAATTTGTAAGGGGCTCGGTATCCACAAATCTCCAGACTTGTACGGTGCCTTTCCAACTGATCCTTATTCGCATACTCCGCTTACCAAAGGGGCTCAGCAACCTGGAATGACAGGCCAGGTGAAAGAAGACATCATATGCAGGTGGGGAGAATTGGGAGTAATCGTAGAGAGTGGAATAGTAAGATTTGAGCCATTTATGCTCAAGAAAAGTGAATTCATTCCCGAAGCCGGGGAATTGAAATACTATAACATGAACGGGGAGCAATCCAGCATTCAAATACCGGCAGGTGCTTTGGCTTTTACCTATTGCCAGGTCCCCATCATATATGCGATCGCTGAAAACAGCAGCATCAGTTTACATAACAGCAATGGGAACGTCGTTCAGCGGGATGGATGCAAACTGACCCTGGAAGAGACCCACGCTTTGTTTGGTAGATCCAATATGCTGGAAAAACTGGTAGTCAGTATTCCAACACAACAATTACTTCACAACTGAACATGATCATTCCAATTAAAATATGGTCAGTATCAATTGCAATTCTCATGATCATGAGTTGTACAAATAAACATGAAAACAAGGGATTAAGCATTTATGAAACTGCTGCAGGTGAGCACCCTATGCAAACAATAGAACCATCTTCCGGAGGATCTAATCCATCAAACATTCAAATAAACCCACAGCACAAAAATCAAATCGTTACAGGATTTGGTGGCGCTATTACGCAAAGTACCGCATGGTTGCTGAAAAACATGGGGGAGAGAAATCGGGATACAATCCTGCAGGCTTATTTTGGTGAGCAGGGTGCTCGATATTCTATGGTCAGAACCCACATCAATTCGTGTGACTTTTCTACCCACCAGTATGCCTATGCGATGGACCCCAATGATCTGTTGTTGGAAAACTTTGATGTTTCAAGAGACAGAGAAGACATCATTCCTATGCTAAAAAAGGCACAGGAAGTATCAAAAGAAGGTTTTAAGATTTTATCCTCCCCCTGGACGGCACCTCCATGGATGAAAGACAACAAAGATTGGGTGGGCGGCAAATTACTCCCTCAGTACTATGATGTCTGGGCACTTTATTTTTCTAAATACATACAGGCATACCAAAAGGAAGGTATCGATATTTGGGGTGTTACCGTTGAAAACGAACCACTTGGCAATGGCAACAATTGGGAGAGTATGCATTTTACCCCTGGCGAAATGAATGACTTTGTCTTGAAACACCTGGGGCCTCAAATGGAAAAGGATGGATATGATCATGTAAAAATTCTGGGATACGATCAGAACAGAGCAGATCTGAAAGAATGGGTGGACGCCATGTATGAAGATGAACAATCCTCAAAATATTATGATGGAACAGCCATACATTGGTATGAAAGTACCTATGAAGTCTTCCCCGAAGCATTGAAATATGCGAAGCAAAAAGCGCCGGATAAGCACCTGCTTCAGACAGAAGCGTGTATTGATGCCGAAGTGCCTCATTGGCAAGACGACGAGTGGTACTGGAGAGCCGAGGCCACTGATTGGGGCTGGGACTGGGCTCCTGAAGATAAAAAATACCTGCACCCCAAATATGAGCCGGTGTATCGCTATGCAAGAGACATCATCGGCTGTCTCAACAATGGAGTAGACGGTTGGATAGACTGGAATATGGTGCTGGACAGACAGGGTGGCCCCAATTGGTTTAAGAATTGGTGCGTTGCACCGGTCATAGTTGATCCGGAGAAGGATGAAATTTATTTTACACCGCTGTATTACACGATGATGCACTTCAGCAGATTCATCAGACCGGGTGCCACCATCATAGAAAGCAATACTGACGATAAGGAAGTGATGCTTGTGGCCGCCGAAAATCCCGATAAGACCATTGCACTTGTGCTCTTCAACCCTCAAGAAACCCCCAAAGATTTTATCATCCACCAAAACGGTCAGATGTTCCATACGCACATCCGGGCCAGAGCTTTGCAAACACTTTTATTTACAAATTAAAAGATTCAAAATGTCTAAAACTCAAACAGCAGCCAGGGACAGGGTTCCAATTCCTCAGAAACTTGCATTTGGTGCGGGTCATTTGGTCAACAATTTATTGCCCGGATCTCTTGGAGTCTTTTCATTCTTTTTGCTCACTGCATTTGGGATGGATCCATTTCTTGCGGGATTATTGGGCGGGCTTCCAAGATTTTATGATGCCATTACTGACCCTATAATGGGTTATGTGTCTGACAACACCACTTCCAGATGGGGCAGGAGAAAGCCGTACATTTTTCTTGGTGCAATATTGAGCGGATTGTTTTTTGCATTGCTTTGGCAAATGGATGCTGCCAACTCCCAGGTGTACAATTTCTGGTATTTTCTAATATTTTCTCTCATCTTCCTGACAGGGAATACCATCTTTTCCACGCCACTGATTGGCCTTGGATATGAAATGACATTTGACTACAATGAACGGACGAGGTTGATGGGCTTTTCACAAACCATCAGTCAGTTCGCATGGATGATTGTGCCGTGGTTTTGGGTATTGATAGCCAATCCTGATTTATTCGATACCCAGGCAGAAGGGGTAAGGACCTTATCGATCTATGTCGGTGTAGCCTGTATGTTACTGGGTATTTTACCAGCAATACTGTGTAAAGAAATTGACCAGGCAAATCTCCAAAACAGAGATAAGATATCCTTAAAAAGTCTTTTCAATAATTTGAAAAGTCTCTTCAGAAACATGAAATTGATAGCAAACAACAAACCTTTCCTTAAGTTGTGTGCTGCCACCTTTCTGGTCTTCAATGGATTTCAGATGGTATCGTCGTTCAGCTACTTTATCATTGTGTTTTATCTATTCCAGGGCAATTATGGAGATGCCGGCAACTGGCCCGCATGGTTTTCTACCATAACCGCTGTAGCTACTGCTTTTCTGGTCATTCCCATCATCACTATGCTCGCGAATAAGTTTGGTAAGCGCAAGGCATTCATCATTTCTACGGTACTTTCGATCGTTGGGTATATTCTTAAGTGGTGGGGATTCAATACCGATAATCCATGGATGATGTTTATGCCCATTCCGTTGATAGCTTTTGGTCTTGGTGGTCTTTTTACCCTGATGATGTCAATGACCGCCGATGTATGCGATCTCGATGAACTCAACAACGGCATGCCCAGGAAAGAAGGTACTTTTGGGGCAATTTACTGGTGGATGGTCAAGTTGGGACAAGGTCTGGCATTGGTCTTGGGTGGTCTGGTTTTGAAACTGGTTGGCTTTGATTCAGCGGCAGCAACTCAGACTGCAGAGACCATCACCAAACTCCGACTTGCGGATATCATTATTCCTGCAGTGACTGCCGGTATAGCCATTATCGTCATGTGGAAATACAGCCTCACAGAAGCACGGGCCAATGCAATCAAAGAGGAATTGATCAGGAGGAGGGGAGAATTATAATTTAATTTTTATGTTTATCATTTAAATAGAATATCATCATGTCTTTTCGATCAGAAAGAATTTTGGCATTATCAGACGTGAATCACGGGAATTATGCCACCACCTTATCGAAGGAGGAGCGCAGAAGTGTTTTTCTGGAAATACTGTATAATGGAATGCACGGTTTGTGCTTCAGTATATACGAAGATGGTCAAAAACCAGGCGATGTCATTACTTATGAGCAAGTAAAAAGAAGGGTAGGATTGTTAAGGCCATATACCGGATGGCTGCGCTCATTTTCTTGTATTGAGGGCAATGAACATGTGCCCAGAGCAGCAAAGGAATTGGGTATGCAGACCCTGGTAGGAGCATGGCTGGGTAAGGACAAGGAAGATAACGACAAAGAGATTCAGGCACTGATAGCCTTGTGCAAAGAAGGGCTTGTCGATATAGCTGCTGTCGGTAATGAGGTCTTGTATCGTGGAGATCTAACAGAAGATGAACTTTTGGACTACATCAGGTATGTAAAACAAGAAGTAAAAGATATCCCTGTAGGTTATGTCGACGCCTATTATGAATTTGGCAAAAGACCCCAAATTACAGCGCTTTGTGACATAGTGCTGGCCAATTGTTATCCATTTTGGGAAGGATGTCCCATAGAAGATTCACTGGTTTATTTGAAAAAAATGTACAATGAGGCTCTGGCGGCCGCCGGAGGAAAACAAGTCCTGATTACTGAGACAGGATGGCCAAGTAAAGGTGAACCACTCAAAGGTGCAAAGCCCTCAGAAGAAAATGCACTCAACTACTTCATCAATGCACAACAATGGGCTTCCGACGCAGACATAAACATGTTTTACTTCGCTTCTTTTGACGAATCATGGAAGGTTGGTGATGAAGGAGAGGTGGGTGCTTATTGGGGCATTTGGGATAAAAACGAACAATTAAAATTTGTAAACCACTGAACACTTTTAATCAATTAGGCATTGATGCCGGCAGGGCCATTTGTTATTCCGGGTTTAGATCCGGCCAGCAACCGGGTGGAATTTATCCATCCTACAACGAAGTGCATTCAGACCTCTTGCTGCTGAAAGACCATTGGCGTTATCTGCGTCTCTATGATGTAGATCGACATGGTCAATTGGTTCTGGAAGTCATACAAAAGGAAAATTTACCTTTTCGTGTGATGCTGGGCGCATACGTTGAAGCTGAAATGAACAATTTTGGTTGCCCATGGGGAGGGGGAGTTTACAGTCGTGAACAATTGGAAATGAATATTGCGTCCAATGATGCCAAAATCAAACAACTGATTGCATTGGCCAACCAATATCCTGACATTGTATTTTCAACTTCTGTGGGGAATGAAGCTTGTGTGGACTGGACCGATCACTATGTTCCGGTAAACAGGGTGATACATTTTGCCAGAGAAGTGCAGCAGGCTACCAAACAACCGGTTACCTTTTGTGAAAATTACGTGCCGTGGTTGGGTAAGATTAAGAGCCTGGCGGAGACCATCGATTTTATTTCCATACACACTTACCCGGTATGGGAATACAAACACATCCATGAAGCTTTGGCCTACACCAGGGAAAATTATGAGATGGTTGCCAAGCTGTACCCGGAAAAGCCGGTAGTTATTACTGAAGCTGGATGGTCTACCAATTCCAATGGTAGGGGGATAGATGCAGAACATGTTAATGAAGAATTTCAATCCATTTATTTTCAGGACCTGATGGAGTGGACCGATAAGGAAGGCATTCTCACTTGTTTCTTTGAGGCATTTGACGAGTCGTGGAAAGGCTCACCCGACCCCCTGGAGCCAGAAAAACACTGGGGTATTTTTAAAGAAGACAGATCTCCAAAAAGGGTGATTGATTCATTATTTTATCAAAATTTGTAATCTTCAAAACAAAATTTCGAAAATTACATTTATGACAGGAAGAGGATAGTTATAAAGGCAAATCAAGTATACTTTTTTGATCTGTCTGCAATTGGGAAATACACAGCCGCATTAAAATACTTAAGTAATACTTTTCGGACTATGATTTGTCCATTTATTTGTTGGAAGTTTAATACAATTCTGTCCCTATAAGATTAAAGGGATGTTATTGAGTGGTGTAGTCATGTCGATGGAATCTATTGCTTTCACTGCTTTATTTGTATTCAATTTACTGTACAAATAATCCGGCCAAACCAGGATCTGAAGGATGTAAGTTATTGAACTCGTATTGCTATTAAGAGCGGGTAAGCGGTAACGTGTTGATGTTTTTACTTGATCATTCAAATAATTACGGTGACAACAAAAATTATAGCTTTAGTCTTTTCTCACTTTTCAGTTGCATTGGCATGTTTTTATTTTGTGCGCAAGCAGAACAAAATAAATCAACCCAATGCCTCAGTAAAAAACAAAGAGTTTGCACCAAAATTGCAAACAAATGACAACAGTGAGACCACCGAAAAGCTAGTACAGGCCGAACTGGAAATTTCCAATCTGAAACATCAATTGAAGCAGAAAAGCATAGAGCTCGCCAAACAGGTAAAAGATGGCGAGGACAAAGGCCGTATATTGACCCTGTTGAAAGAAAAACTGAACGAAGCCGAGTACAATCCTAAAATCAACAAAGCCTATTGGTCGGAAATGGACAGGTTGCTCAGCATTCATCTAGAGAACAATGACAAAGGTTTTGAAATTCAAATGGATGAACTGCATCAGGATTTCATCAATAATTTGCATAAAAAATTTCCGGAGCTGTCTGTGTATGATTTGAGGCTTTGTGCCTATCTAAAAATTGGCATGAACAGCAAAGAGATTTCAGAATTACTTAGGGTTCTTCCTTCCAGCATCAATGTAAGCAGGTCGCGGATCAGAAAAAAAATGGGCTTAAGCCACGAACAGGATTTGTTTCATGTTTTGAATGAAATAGGCAAATAGTTTTTCTTTCAGGCAAACAACAAAATCAGCAACTGAGCCACCAATATTCTGAAAATGGTCACCATGGGATACACGGTGGCATAGGCCTGTGCCGGAACATCCGATTTAAAGTATGAATTGCTAAAAGATAACGCTGCAGGGTCGGTATAGGTGCCACTCATCAGACCAGCCAACTGGAGGAAGTTGATTTTCAAAACAAACCTGCCAATTATAACCATCAAGAATAATGGTATCAGGGTGATGCAAAGGCCATAACTGATCCAGGTCCAGCCATTGAAAGCGACAAAATTTTCGTAAAAATGTTTGCCGGCGTGGATGCCCACGGTAGCAAAAAACAAACAAATGCCCAGATCTTTCATGAAGTAAATGGCGCCGTGGTTGATGTAAGTATGAATCATGCCCACACCGCCATATCTGCTCAGCAAGAGGGCAACGATCAGTGGTCCGGCAGCAAATCCCATTTTCACCGGAACAGGGAAGGAGGGTATAAAAATGGGGATAGATCCCACCAAAATTCCAAGGATCAGTCCTCCAAATATGGAAAGGAAGTCGGGCTCGAGCAAACGTTTTTCTGAGTTACCGACGATTTGTTCTGCTTGTTCGAGGGCGTATTTATTGCCCACTACCACCAGCTTGTCGCCAAAAAACAGTTCGAATGATCCGGTCGCCAGAAATTCCATGCCTGATCGATATACCCTCGTCACCTTCATATCGTATCGATTGTAGAGGGCCAGTTCGGAGAGTGTTTTGTGTACGGCAGAATGTTTCGTCACAATCAGCGTGTGCGTGTGAATGTCGGCATTGGATTCAACCATGATGTCTGAAGATGGCCTCCCAAGGAATGCAACAGCTTTTTCTACATGTTCCTTGTGCCCAACCACCATGAGCACATCCCTGTCTCTGATGACATAATCGGGTTCAGGAGAATATACAATTTCTGACCCGCTATGTTTGAGTCTGGAGAAAATGATGGCATCCTTTTCGAACATGGCCAAAACTTCCTTGAGGGACATGCCAACCGGTGCCTCATTGATAACGCGACACTTCACAGCGGTAGGATAGTTGTGCTTTTTATCAATGCCTGCATTCAGCTCTTTTTCCTCTTTTTCGAGATCAATTTTGAATACGGATTTGGTTATTATGAGCATCAAGATAATGCCGAGCACACCGAAGGGGTAAGCAATAGCATAGGGTATGGCCGGGTCTCCAAATTCCTTTGTTGGGAAAGAGTTTTTGAGTTCGACCAGTGTAGATTTAGCAGCACCCAGACCAGGTGTATTGGTAACGGCCCCCGACATCAGGCCCACGGAATGCTCAATGGATTGTCCGCTGTACTTAAAAATGGCAAAGGTGACCATACCTCCAACCAGCACAGTACTGATGGCCAGAATATTGAACCGCAATCCTTCCTTGCGCAGTGACGAAAAAAATGAAGGTCCGACCTGTACACCAATGGCATATACAAATAGAATGAGCCCCAGCTCTCTCAGGAAGCCAAGGCTTTTTTCATCGATGCTGTACCCCAGGTGGCCGAACAACAGACCGGAAAACATCACAGCAGCAATGCCCAGCGATACTTTTTTGATCTTAATTCTTCCTATAAATATACCAAAGGCAATGGTCAGTATAAGAAGGATGAGGGATTGACCAACATCCGGAGTGGATGTGGGACGGAAGAGTTTTAATAGCTCTGATATCATGATGATGATATTCGAGGATGAAGCAATAATTTTTAAATGACAGCCAAAACTTGCTCTCGTTTAATTCTTCAAAATTAAACATTGTTTAAGTGTAAATCAAGTTTATTATACGAATTATAATTTATTTTTTAGTCAAATTTTCAAAATAAAATAATTTAAGATCAAAGTTTTGGCTTTACATGATATTGGTCATTTGATATCAATTCTTAGAACTTATATGAGGATGGATTTCTACCAGTTTGGTCTATTTCAACCTAATTTTTACTGTTGTGTCCTGTTTTAGAAGTCCTTTAGTTTAAAGATAAAGGCCATAAATTGCAGGCATTTTAATATTATTTAAAATTAAATATTGACAGAATAAAATTTTATAATATTTATAGATTGCAAAGGGCTGCTTATTAATTATTTTAAATATTTTAAGAAAACATTATCATCTGGCTGTGGCAAAAGAAATACATAATCAATACCTTTGGGGATAGAAATTTATAAATACACGCAGTTTTAGTTTTGGAGCAGTTTTCACTTCATACAGGACTAGCAAGGAAGATGGTCGAAAATCATTTTATGTTATCTAAAATACATGGCAACTTTTGCATCCTTTTTGTTTGTTATACGTCTAATAGGTGTGGAGTCAAAATGCTTCATTTAAACAAATTGCAGTCTAAGAACTATTTAAGTTCATATTCCAATAGAGAAACAATCAACCTCTTATGAAAATACACTTAGTCTCTTCCACAGAATTTATGACGAGCGGCACAGGAGTGCATTCGGCCTTCCGAAGTATGATCGACCTGCTCAAATCAAAAAAAGACGTTGAAGTAGTTGTAAATGAAGAGGGTAAAGGTGATATTTTTCATTCCCATTCTTACGGACTTTACTTTTTTTATAAATCATTGAGGTACAAGGGCAGGAGAGTACACACCGTGCATACTACGCCGGATACGCTCAAAGGATCTGTTGTTTTTGCAAAACTCCTCCAGCCATTTTCAAACCTGTATTTCAAACTGGCATTCAACCACGCAGACGTTTGTCTGGCCATCTCACCGATGGTAGAGCAGAGGTTGAAATCGCTGGGTGTAAAGTCTAAAATTGTAAGGGTCAACAATCCTGTTGAATTGGACAAATGGAGAACTACTCCTGAGCTTTCTGATGAGGGACGCCGCATGTTGGGTCTTAAGGACGACGAATTCGTAGTTCTTGGAGTAGGCCAGTTGCAACAGCGCAAAGGTGTAGAAGATTTTATAGATATAGCAAAAAACCACCCGCACATCAAGTTTGTTTGGGTTGGTGGAAGACCATTTGGTCCCCTTACAGAGGGTTATATGCGTATCAATCAGAAGATAGAGAAGGCTCCTGCGAATGTTTTATTTGCAGGATCAGTGGGCCTGGAAGACATGCCCAAGGTATATGCCGCAGCCAATGTTTTTCTTTTCCCTTCTTACCAGGAAAATTCACCATTGGCACCCATTGAAGCAGCTGCAGCAGGACTTCCTGTGATTTTCAGGAATCTCATTGAATACGACATGTTATATGAAAGTGATTTCCTCAAAGCAGGTAACAATGCAGAGTTCTCGACGCTCATTGAGCAGCTCTACCAGGATGAGGCTTTCAGAGCGCAGGCAATATCCATGTCTGTTGAACTCACCAAACAATTTGATAAAGATTTGATCAGAGAACAGCTGGTCAATATATACAGTGAACTGTACATCAAATCAAGAGAAGTACAACCTGCCTTTGGAATCAGTTGGCTGAGTGCCTTTACACCTTCTAAAACCAGACTTTCCAGAGTCCAGAACAACTGATGAAGAAGGTTTCTATCTTACTCATTACCGTATTATCAATAGTCTTATTCTTTTTATTCTTCAGAAATGTCAATTTCGAAGAAATCAAGGCAAAGATCGCAGATGTAAATCTATGGTGGGTATTGATTGGAGGTATCTCATTTGTGATCGCACATATATTCAGGAGCCTTAGATGGCTGTTGTTGCTCAGACAAATCAAACCTGACATCCATGCCCGAAATACATTTTTGGCCATGGTGATCAGCTATGGATCCAACATCATCATTCCGCACGCCGGTGTGGTCACTAGGGCCAGCTTTTTAAAAAGGAAATCCGGGGTACCAATGGTTGAAAACATAGGCACCTTCTTTGCTGAAAAAATTGTGGACAGCGTTATTGTGGTATCGCTCACCTTGCTGATGGTAGCTACTGACCTGCCCAAACTGTTCTCTGCACAAACTTCTAATATTTTTCAATCCATCGGAGAAATTGTGCTTTGGGTGCTGGCGGGTCTACTTTTGTACCAGTTACTGGTGTGGGCCCTGCCAAATGCGCTGGTAAGCAAGTACAAAGCCTATCTCTTTGACTTTTTCCAAAAAATAAAAACGGGTATTTCAACCATCAAAAATACAGGTCATGTGCTCCGCTTTGGATTGTTGACCGGCTTTACCTGGGTGTTTTACTTCGGTACCTTTTATGCCTTATTCCTTGGATTTACTTCTGAGGTATCGCCCCTTGATGCAGTATATATTGCTGCAGTTGGCAACCTGAGCTGGATTTTTCCTACGCAGGCCGGCCTCGGTGCCTTCCACATCGCAGTATCAGAAACCATGAAAATGAAAAGCTTCGATGAAGGCATGAGCAATTTTTCTTCACTTTTCCTCCACGGGTCAATTGTTTTTTATGACCTCGTCTTCGGTCTGCTCGCTTATGTATATTCTTTTTTCATTCCTGATTTTCAGGAAGTTGGTACTGATGATGGGATTGGCGGTTAGCTTTAAGCTTTTAGCGATTAGCCTTTAGCTTTTAGCTTTGCGAAATACCAACGAAGGTTGCTTCGGCTCCGCTGGCTTCGGCTCCGCTCAGCCACCTTTTTTTAATTACGAATTACGGATGATTTTGTATATGGTTTAGAGCTTTAAGGATTAGAAGAAATTAAAATCTTAATGAAACTTAATGTCTTAATGGTACAATCCGATATCTTTGCGTACTCAATCTTCATCAGCTCTTTGCGCCATTTCGAGAAATCAAGGGTTAAGTGTTAAAGGTTAAAAGTTAAAGGCTTTTGGAGACGTTTTTTATGATTCATCAAACACCTAACACCTAACACCTAACACCTAAAACCCAACACCACCCACCCAAGACCACCCCCTTTTTAAAACCACAAGTGTCACAATTACACTTTTTTTTACGATTGAAAGCCTGCGGACAAGCAGGATAAAAATATTTTTATAATTTTACCGTCCACCAACTTATGAACTAGAAGTCCTTTACTTCATCAGTTAAAAATTTTTTACAAAATCGTTTATGCAGCCACAAATCTTACGCCTTAAGTATGTCATAGGTATATTGACATTGGCATCGTTGATCATTATTTCATGCGGAAAAGACAGCAGTGACACAGAGCACACTACCTGGTGGCACTACGGTGGATCACCCGACCAATCCAAGTATTTCAACACCAGTGAAATTACAAAGGAGAACGTTGCCAATCTTGAGGTGGCCTGGCACTATCCGACGTCGGACAATAACTTTTACTTTTTTAGCCCTATTGTCGTGGATTCTGTCATGTATGTGATGGCCAAAAACTATTCCCTAGTGGCACTTGACATCAACACTGGCAAAGAAATCTGGATTCACGCCAACCTCAGAGGCATTTCAAGAAGAGGACTCAATTACTGGCAGAATGCCGACGGTACAGACCGAAGGCTGATTTTTACATTAAACAATTCTCTCCAGGCCATAGATGCTGCAACAGGAAAGACCATTACTACTTTTGGAAAAGATGGCTATGTAGATATGCGCGAAGGATTGGGAAGACCCGCCTCATCGATCAGAAGAATGCAAGCCATGATGCCCGGAGTTATTTATGACGATCTGGTCATTGTGGGTTCGGCTCCCGGTGAAAGTTTCTTTTCTCCTCCTGGTTATGTCAGAGCTTATAATGTAGTCACAGGAGCCCTGGCCTGGACTTTTCATACCATTCCCTTGCCGGGAGAATATGGATACGATACCTGGCCTAAGGATGCCTACAAGTATGTTGGGGGCGTCAATGTGTGGTCAGAAATGTCTGTGGATGAAAAAAATGGAATGGTTTTCCTCCCACTCGGATCACCCACCTATGACTACTATGGTGTTGACCGCATTGGAGCCAATCTTTTTGGCAACTGCCTGGTCGCGCTGAACGCTAAAACAGGTGAACGCATTTGGCATTATCAGACAGTTCACCATGACCTTTGGGATTATGATTTGTCTCCGGCACCACAGCTCATGACCGTTGAAAAAGACGGTAAAAAAGTGGAGGCTGTGGCCATTGCTACCAAGCACGGTTTTGTCTTTGTATTTGACAGAAAAACCGGAGAACCGCTTTTCCCCATCGAAGAGCGCCCATTCCCACCTAGCAATATGCCGGGAGAGCAAGCATGGCCTACTCAACCCATCTCAACACTTCCTGACTTTACAAGACATGAAGTCACCCCAGAAAACCTGAATACCTACCTGCCGGACAGCATCAGAGCGCAATGGCTGGAGCGATTAAAAACTTCAAAATCCGGCTTATTTGTACCGCCTTCAGATCAGTACGAAACCGTCATGATGCCAGGAGCATTGGGAGGTGCCAACTTCGGGAATACCGCCGCAAATCCAAACTCCGGCATACTTTATATCATGACCCAGGAATATGCCTCAACTTATAAACTCAACAAAGTAGGCCCACCCAAGATTGACATGAGCAAAGGAGAAATGGAAAAAATCCAGGCCTTTTACAACAAGACCTGTATGTCATGCCATGGCAAAAAGCTCGAGGGAGGCGCAGGACCTGCCATTGCTAATGCTGGTCAAAACATCTTTTACGATGAATTCAAAGGCATCATCCTAAATGGTAAAGGCCAGATGCCGGGTTTTGTGCACGTCGATGAAGAAACTTTAAGGGGACTTCACCGATTCATGGGTGGCAATGGCAGAAGCTTCAACTTTGGTCCTCCTGCTGACAAGACACCGGAAGGTCCGGTTGTAGCTTCAGGCGGAGCTACCATCCCCCCTGATGAAAAGAGAGAAGCACCGATGACCGACTACCCCGAGGGCGTTGACCATCCTGCTGACAGATATACTACGGACTATGGATTGGACTGGATGGGACTTTTGACTCCCCCTTGGTCTTCACTTTTGGCGTATGACCTCAACAAAGGCACCGTACTTTGGAAAAGGCCTGTTGGTTTGGACTCTCTGTATGCAAAAGGTGACGAAAGCCTTGGAGCACCCAATGGTACGCAAAGGAAGGGCATGGTCATTACTTCATCCGGTGTCATTCTCGCCACTGCAAAGGGTGGTCAGTTTTATGCCATAGATGCAGCAACCGGGAAAACGATCTGGAAAACGGAAACCAGCTATGAAGCCAATGCACAGCCTACCATGTTTACTTTCAAAGGCAAGGATTACATCGTGCTCAATGCTTCTTCCAATTTCAGAGACGACAGCTACGATTTCTCCAAAAGGAGCGGAGCATTGCCCAAGGGGTATGTCGTTTATACCGTAAAAAATAAAAATTGATAGCTTTCACATAGCCAAAATCTTTAAAAAATGAAAAAGTCTTTAATGGTCCTCTTGTTGTTTGTTGCGGCTTATGGCTTCGGCCAGACATTAGCCGATCGCGTTAAACACAATGATCCTTCAACTTACAGGGAACTTAGTGCTGTCCATGCCGGTGCAGGTAAAATGGGTTTTACACAGGTGATCGGCAGAAATGATTTGTCCACCAACTTTTTATATCTCCACACGGGGAGCATTGATAAAAAGTCGGGCATAGGACACCATTTTCACCACACCATTGAAGAGATGTATGTGCTTCTGAGTGGTGAGGCTGAGTTTACCATCAATGGCAGAACTTCAAGAATCAAAGCCCCTGCTGTCGTCCCATGTAAAAAAGGCGACGCCCACGCGATTTACAACCACACCAATGAAAAAGTCAAGTGGATGAATTTTGCAGTGAGCTCCACGAAGGGAAGAGGCGATAATTTTGATCTAAATGATACCAGAGTAGGGGCTGTTTTGGACCCCGTCCCGGCATTTGTTAATGCTACCTTGGATAAGAAACTGCTGAAAAACAACGCCAATGCATACAGTGGTGAAGGCAGCTTGTACAGAAGACTCTTCCAGCCTGAGGTTTTTGGAACAGACTGGAACCACGTGGATCATGCGGTAATTCCGGCAAGTTCAGCCAGCAAACATACACTGACAGGAGTTGAAGAAGTTTTTTATGTGTTGAAGGGCGAGGGCAAAATCAAGGTCAATGGCCAGGAAGCAGCTTTCAAAGCAGACGATGCATTTTTTGGCAAGATAGGTGAGCAGTTTGAAATCGAAGCAGGAGCAGGATCAGAAGTGGAATTGTTGGTGGTGGGCATAGCACCGGCCAAAAACAAACTCAGAGAAATAGAAAAGCCCCTCATACAGCCTAAATCGATTGTATTGCAAATGGATTTTGTTGTAGAAAAAGCCAACGCCGAAGCATTTGAAAAGATGTATTATTCGATTTACGTCCCGGCCATGACCGTTCAAAAAGGATACCTCGAGTCCAAAATATTGAGAATGTTTCCTGAAGCCATTTCAAAAGAAATTCAGGCCGAACCTACCACTTACAACTACCAGGTCCAGATCTCTTTCGCAACGGAAGCTGATCGCAGAAACTGGGTAGCGAGCCCCGAGCACCAGATTGCATGGCCTGCTGCTTCAAGCCTGGCCAAAGAATACAAATGGCGGGGTTATGATGTCATGGGAGACGACTTTCAGGATTAATATACGCTCTTTTAAATCTTAAAAAGTGATCAGAAAAATTCTTAGCGCCTGTATTGGTGCAGCCTTTATCGTACCTGCTTTTGGGCAGATTCCTCAAGGAGCCATAGCAGCTGAGACCAACATCAGGAATACGGACTGTCCCTGTATTTTTCAGGACAACAGGGTATTGTTCAGAGCAAATGCTCCTCAGGCAGACTCTGTGGCCATCGACCTGGGAAAAATGTTTCCGATGACCAAGGGCAAGGATGGAATCTGGACTGTGGAGACCAGCCCTATCGAGGAAGGTTTTCACTATTATTCTCTGGTCATCAATGGCGTGAAAGTTGCAGATCCGGCAAGCGAGACCTACTACGGCATGGGCAGGATGGCTTCGGGCATCGATATCCCGGAAAAAGATATGCCTGATTTGGAACTTAAAAACGTACCGGTGGGCAAACTCATCAGCCAATCCTACTATTCCAAAAATACCGCTTCATGGAGAGATATGACCGTTTATACTCCCCCCGGATACGATAAAGGAAAGGGTAAATATCCCGTACTATACATTCAACATGGTGGGGGAGAAGACCACAGAGGTTGGGCCATTCAAGGCAAAACCAATGTCATTTTGGACAACCTCATAGCCCAAAAGAAAGCCGAGCCGATGATCGTAGTGATGGGCAATGGCAATGTGGTGGTTCCGGGTGGCGGAGCTCCTGGTTATAGTGATGCAGCCATGGACGCCTTTGCAAAGGAGATGATTGGCGAGGTAATACCATTCGTGGAGCAGAATTACAGGGTTAAAAAAGGCGTAAAAAATCGCGCACTTGCAGGCTTATCGATGGGCGGAGGTCAAAGTTTTTACACTGGCTTCAGACACCCGGAGGTGTTTGGCAACATTGGATTTTTCAGTACCGGCCTTTTTGGAGGCATCAACAGAAATGGCGCAGCACCTTTCGATGCCGAAAAGGCCATTCCCGGACTGGTATCCAATCCACAGCAATTCAATAAGAACTTCAAAGTCATGTATGTATCAGTCGGTGAGCAGGATCCACGCATTGATCCTACAGGAAAACTTATGACCGAATTGAAGAAAAACGGATTGAATCTGACTTATGAGACTTTCCCGGGAGGTCACGAGTGGCAGGTGTGGCGCAAGTCGTTGCACAGCATGGCTCAGTTGCTGTTTAAGAAATAGAGGAGAACTACAGTCTGCATTGAAAGCTTGATTTCGGCTTTAAAACCAACAGTTGATCGCTAATTTTTCCGACAAATAAGTGGTAAAAAATTGATAGAACTTGACGTTACTAGGATTTTTTGTATTGATAAGTACTGCGATTTCCGAAGGATTACAACATCACAATCAAAAGCTATAAATTACTATCAGTTTCCGCAGCATTTTTTATATACATTTTAGAAATATTCTTTTTTGTATTATTTCAATCGGTCCAATGTTCTAAGTTAAATCAAATGGATCCACGATTTCATTATTAAGGTCAGATTGCAATAATTTTTTGAATTGATTTCTTTTATTTTCAGCCAAAATATGGCAGAAAGTTCCGCCATAGTGGAAGTTTTCATTGAATGAATTTACTCATTTGGTCCAGCAGAAAAGCTGTGTATCACTTCGATATAGGAAAACACATTTACAGCGAGTATAATCCATTCCCGACAGATATTCATTAAAAGCATACACATATAAAGTCAACACTTGCAAGCCTGCAGGAATGAAGAAATTTGGATGGTCCTCCAAACAGATAAGATTGGCATAAAATGAAACCAATGAAAGTTGTTGTTTTTATCTTAATTATTTTGACTCCTTATATATGTCCAGGTCAGGGCCAGTATTTCCGGGAACATAAACCAATTCATTTGCTTCAAAATGAATTAAGAATGTCAGGAGATAATTGTAATCACGTGCTTGAACTAGGGCCCGACATTAAAAAATGCAGGAAGGAGGAAGTGGTACTGAAAGCAGGAAAAAACTTTGTTTCATATTATTGGAATGTCTTGTCAACTGATAGCATCCTGACTACTTCTGCCCCAGGCACATATGTTGTCAGGGTGGTAGACAGTTGCGGTAAAGAACAAGTGGACAGTATTTTCATTGCGATAGATTCCAGTACAATACCTTTTATGCCAGATAAAATTGAAATCTGTGAAGAAACACTTGCTGGAATTGAAGTGGTCAAACCTCTTGAGCTGATACAGTGGTTACCTGCAGATAAGGTAACTTGTGATACTTGTGCGCATACAAGTATAGCCAGTGATTCTTCGTTTTATCTGATTACGGTGACTTTATATAAGGGCTGCATAGATAGCGATACAACATTCATCGATATTAAACCTCTCGCAAAGCGTTTTCAAGAAATAAGCATTTGCCAGGGACAAAGTATAGATTTTTATGACCAAATTTTAAATGAATCTGGCACTTATACCTTCAATAAAGGGGCTTGTGATAGTCTTATCACATTAGATCTAAAGGTAGCTCTGCCAAGTACCACCAATCTATTCCAAACATTTTGTGACTCTTTCATTTGGAATGAAGTCATATACAAGCAGCCGGGCACATATACTTCAATTTTAAAAAATGCTCTAGGTTGTGATAGCATAATCGTATTGCAGCTTGAACAATTGCAGCCAGACACAACTATCCTTCCAATCCAATATTTTTGTGAAGGAGATTCTGTCTTTTTTATTGATTCCTGGTATCTTTTTCCTACAACCATAATTTCCAGGAGGGTCAATCAATATGGTTGTGATAGCTTCATAGTGAATAGCTTCGAAATCATTGACCGGGTTCAAATGAAGGAAGAATACTTTCTGTGCAATGGTGATTCCGCGTTTGTAAACGGGAAATGGTTTAGTAATGAAGAGACATTTGTTTACCTTAAAAAAGCAGAACAAGGTTGTGACACGCTGATCGATGCCAGGATATACATTGCTCCAACCTATTTCAATGAAGCCAATTATGCTATTTGCCAAAATGATTCAGTTTTCCTAAATAATCAATGGCAGAAATCAGCAGGCATTTACACGCAAGAGTTTAAATCGATTTATGGATGTGACAGCACAGTTGAAATAAGCCTGGATGTTTTGCCCAGCATTCAAAAAAAGGAAAACTACTTCCTGTGCGAAGGAGATACATTGGTCTTGAACGATGTAAAATATTTTAAATCAGGCACATATGAAGCCTCGATACCAGGTCTGGAGGGATGTGATACCATATTTACAATCACATTAAATGTTATTACCAATGAACCGATCACAGAATTTTTTACCATTTGTGAAGGAGATTCTTTATTCGTCAATAATGAATGGATCAAGGATTCGCGTCAAATCATTTATACAAAACAGACGGAACAATGTCCAGTTAAAGTAATTGCAAATGTTGATGTTGCGGTCAAGTTTGAGGACACCATGTTTTACAATATTTGTTTTAATGACAGCATTTTACTCTATGATCAATGGTTTTACGGCGACACCATAATAACCCGATCTATCCAATCGGCTTTGGGATGTGATTCTATATTCACCTTTATTGTTAAATCCACAGAATTAATTCAACCCCCGATATTGACCCCAAATTGTGATTCTGGATATTATGAAGCAAAGCTGGAAATCGACCATCATTGGGATATTTTGTGGGACAATGGAGATACCAGCCAAACCACAAAATTGTATGAAAGTCCTTCCTTTGTCAATCTAAAACATCCATTTGGTTGTGCTTTCACTTTTTCTGTTTATTTTGAACCATTTCCTGATTTGAATAATTTACCAACTTTTTCGGATTTGATTATACAGGATCGGGACTCGGTTCCTGTTTCCATTCCATTGAATTCAAAAGATTGGAAAGTGGATTGGTTTCCACCCGAATTGATGCGATGTGATCATTGCTTTGACAATTGGATTTATGGAGTTCAGGACGCCAAAATATCAGTGTTGCTCCAGGATAAAATTGGCTGTAATTATTTCTTCGACTTTAATGTTACCATCGAATCAAATGATGACATTCTATTCCCAAATGCCTTTTTACCAGAATCCTATTCAAATGGAAAGTATATATTTTATATGCCAGAAAAATACAACTTATTGGAGTTTAATATTTTTGATAGATGGGGCAACAAAGTATTCCAAAGTATGAATGATAAAGAGGGGTGGGATGGTACCATTGCAGGGCATCCCTCGGAACAGGGCGTTTATATCGTGCAAATAAAGTATACTATGGATGAAGGAAAAGAAAGATCTAGAACCGGGAGTTTTGTTTTATTTAGGTGACTCAAAATATGTTTAATGGTTGAGATCAATGGATTTCAACCAATTGATAGACAGATATATCCAAACAAATGTGAAACAGGTAAAAACTTGTACCCGATGACCATTAAAACTGTTTATTAACCTTTAGAAATTGGCAAAAATGATGTTTTTGTGAATGGGTATGAAATGTGGTTTTGAGCTATTCGGCTGTTGTGATGAAGTAAAGAATTTGCAGCTGCAATTATTCAACCAAAGCTCTTAGCCGTTGGGTGTATATTGAGCACAATGTATGATTAAACATAAAATTAATGTTTTACTTTGTGCATGAAATTAAAGCACATGAAAAAGCCATTGTATATCATTTTTTCAATTGGATTATTATTCCAAAGCCTCAGCTCCTTCACTCAGGCAGCACCTGATTTTATCAATATTTCAAAGGCAGATCTTGACAAAATTGGAAGCGAAATTCCCGTTTCAGCCATTGGCGAACCGGTTGGTTCGGTCGTGTTGTACGCCCCACGCTGGGTAGAAGCTTCAGGAGACAATACTGCATACGGTGTTGTCGAAGGCTCTATCATGCCGCTTGACCCTAAGGGATGGCCCATCAATTTTCGGGTAGTATTGCCCGCCAAATGGGCACAGCGTGGCATGCAGGAAGGTGGAGGTGGTATGAATGGTATGATTACTTCCAATCCAAACCCTACATTACTCAACAAAGGATTTGCACAATACGGTAGCGACAGCGGCCACCAGGGCGGATTCGGGCCCCGGAATACTCAAGGTCCGGCCTTGCCTACAGGACCTGAACCGGGCGATGCATGGACGCTCAATAAAGAAGCCATGCTCAACCTGGCTTATATGCAGATGAAAAAGACACACGACGCTGCTATGGTGATCATGGAGCGGGTATATGGTAAAAGACCGTCCTATAATTACTACGTTGGCAATTCACAAGGTGGCAGGGAAGCACTCACTGTCGCTCAGCGTTATCCGCAAGACTATGATGGCATCATCTCCAGTGTGCCTATAGTCAATTTTTCGACGTTGATGCTGGCACCGGAACTCATTCGTATCCAGGAAAAGCCATTGGCCAATTGGGTCACACCCGCTAAGGTGAAAACCATTGCAACAGAATTCATGCGCCAGAGCGATACCCTTGACGGGCTCGCAGATGGCATCATCAACAACTACATGGCGGCCAGAGCTGTCTTTAATGTAAAGGATAAATACGGCCCCAAAGACCCCTGGGCAAGATTGAGGGCCGGGAGCGTCGATCCCACACCAGATGACACATCGGCTGATGCAAAGCTGACCGATGGCCAGATAAAAACATTGGAATTTGTCTACAGCCCTTATCAATTTAAAACGCCCCTCGCCAATGGCGTCAAATCCTTCGGCATGTGGCTTCCAAGTACCGGCCCAAATGAAATGGGACTTATTGAAAGCACCAGATATAAAGGACAGGAGGGCGCTGCTGAAAACGCACCTATGCATCGCCATCTCGGCGTTTCCGGAGTAACAGGCTTCCTCATGCAGGATTTAAAAGCCAACCCATTGGACTATGTCGAAGGCGGTCCGCTGAACGAAAGGCGCAAAGAAATTTCCCAATGGCTCGATGCCACCAACCCAGATTTATCTGCATTCTACAAACGAGGCGGCAAAATAATCCTGACCATCGGCACCATGGACAATCTCGCATCCGACGGCGCCCAGCTCGATTATTACCAATCGCTGATTGACAAAATGGGTAAGAAAAAAATAGACAACTTCGCCAGACTTTTTGTAGTGCCCCAGGGCGGCCACGGCCTCTCCGGCAAAAGTTATCCGGTCAATGGCCTGGGTGAGACGGTCGCAGCCAGAAATCATGCCCGCCCCAGCCAGGACAACAACATCGATCTTTTGGTGTCTTGGGTCGAGCAAAAGCAAGCTCCAGCAAAGACCCTCGTAGTGGAGGAAAATGGCAAAATTGGCACCGACAAAAATGTCAAAGGATACCTCTTGTGCTCTTATCCTAACTATCCACGCTATATCGGTGGCCCAGTAGAAATGGCTTCATCCTATATGAGTGCTGAGCCGAGGTTGAAGAGGTTGAAGAAATAGGAGCTGGTAATTTGGGTGTTGGCGTATTGGCGTTTTGGCAAATTTGAAAATTGAGAATTGAAATTTGAAGGAGTTTTGATTTCATGATTGAATATTTAGGTGACTGAGCGGAGTCGAAGTCTGGTCTTTGGTTTTTTTGGATATTGGCATTTTAGCGTTTTGGCGTTTTGTGGTTTGCATTTGTCTTTCTAATAGGTGGCTGAGCGGAGCCGAAGCCAGCGGAGTCGAAGTCTGGTCTTTAGGTGTTGGTCTTTGGTTTTTTTTTACTTGTTGGCACAAAAACCTTTACCAAAAGCCATTAACATTTAACACTTAACCCTTGATTACTCGCAATGGCGCAAAGAGGTTGTGAAGATTCAGAACGCGAAAAAATCGGAGGTCACCATTAAGAAATTAAGATTCATTAAGGTTTTAATTTCTCTTAAACCTTTAAGTTCTAAACCCTAAACAAAATAATCCGTAATTCGTAATTGAAGATTCGTAATTATAAAAGAGGTGGCTGAGCGGAGCCGAAGCCGGGCGGCGGTCTTTGGTCTTTAGTCTTTAGTCTTTGGTTGGTGTGATACCTCATAGTATTGGTTGACATGGAAATGACTAAAGTCTAAAAAAG
>JAGQWX010000036.1 GCA_020436935.1 Saprospiraceae bacterium | reverse complement strand
ATTCCTGATGTGCACTTATATATGATTTCGACATATCCATGGAAATTTCTTTTATCAATTCTCTATCTGAACCTCTGATTTCCATTTCCATAAGTGCCTCATTTACTGAGTCTTTTGTCCTGCCTATCCCAATGCCAACCACTTTTTTCAACTCTCTGTCTGTTAGAATTGTTAAGTATTTGTGCCCCTTTTGATAACTCGTCTCATCTAGACCTATCCTTTTTACTTCATCTAGCTGTTCTTCTGCCAACGCTACAACTACTCTTCTTTTTGCTATTCTAAATATAGTCTTGCCGTCTATCCCAAAGTGACGGCCAACTGCTGAATTACTCATTCCTGAGTTTAATAACACTAGTACCTTGTCCTCAAACAACAAAGTAAATTTGGATGACTCTGATGCCCATGGTACCTCTACCAATAATGTCTTGCCAGCTTTTGTCTGTATCCTTGGAACCTTACAATGCAGATAACAAACGTGCTGGAAAAAGTCTAAATGCCGCCACGTTCGATCTTGATGATCATACATACTATAATGATCTCCTTCATATTCAAATTTAGATCCACTTTCACACTTTATCCATATGTGTAGTTCGCCTTTTCCTTCGCCTTCCCTAAATGAAATCTCTTCGATTACCCACGGTGTGCGTATCCCTAATGCTGATGTAAACAATATCTCTTCTTTCATGATTTGAAGATAATAGTTTCTGCAATTACCCACTATATTTGGCGAAGAACCAGAAATTCTTCTTCATCAAGATTGAGAGATATGATCTCCAGATGATCTTCGTATGTGGTAGCAAGTTTGTTCAGGATTGTGATTTCGTTGAGACCACATGAAATGCAGGTGAAATTTAAAAGCGTTTGTTTGCCTGAGTAAGTCACAAGTTTTAATTGTTGATGAATATCTACAGCAGTAAAACGTGGCGCAGGCAGCCCATTTAGATGATCAAGTTTTATGATGTGGTCAGGGATAACCAATTTGTCATTGGGCAATTGGTTTTTAATATTATTAATGCTGTCGATCCTGTTGTAATAGTCCTTAATATTTATGGAGGCTTGAGTAAATGACTTTGTTTGGATGAAAGTTACGCACATCATGGAAAGCATTAAATAAATATATTTACGCCTCACTATTTCAGAGTTATGCAAAGTTTTAATAATTAATCTTTATACTTCGTGCTTGGGCTTTCTTCATTGGCGCAGATGAGGAGGTCATAATTCTGCAGTAGTTTGAGGTTATTGTACTCACCAGCAGGTGTTCTCAGAACTGCACCCACATCAATCATGGAAACCAAATGGTCCTTCCACTTTGTAAATTTGGGTGAATTTCTGAATGCTCTGATGTCGAAAACAAAGGCGTTAGTGGTATTTGAAATGTATTCTGCACTGAATTGTGTTTGGGCAGAGATTTGCTCGATATTCATTTGATATGTGGATTTTGCCCAAAATGACCCCTTCCTAAAACTGTATGCGATGTTATAATATTGATCAGGCTCTATTAAATATAGCCGGTGGCCAAAGGAAATTCCATATTTTGATAAATGAGCGTTGTGGGCATTGATCAATAATCTCTCACCCGGCTTTAGATGGTCATGGATAAGATTTGCTTTCTCTTTTTCCCATTTATGGAAGTCATTATTTTCCTCTTCAACTTCAGTCCATTGAATGGCCTCTTGAAGCACTTCTTCTTTTGGAGTTGAAGATCCACACCAGGGTGATTTTTTTTCCACGTAATTTTTTAGCCTTTCAATGGATGTGTTTTTGGATTTATGGAAGCCAAATATGTGGCCACTTTTCTGACAATTATTGAAATATGTGACAAGACCAAGAAATTCTTTTGTATAAAAAGGCCAGCTTCCATTTGCCCATACGATTGACATGATTTCTTCTTGACTACAACCTGATTTCAGCATGGCATTTATGATAGCAGTATTTGCAAAATCAGTTTCAAAACACATGTTGAGCGCTCTGTCATCTTCACTCAGTATTTCGACCAACATTTTACGAATATCAGTAATACCTGAAACTCCATGGGTTTATTCTCCAATTGCAACAATGCCAGACTGCCTTATTTCTTTGATGTTTTTAAGGATTAAGGTCAGTTCCTCTTTATTTTTATAGGGATAGATATATGGTTGTACATCGGTTTGAAAATCTTGCCAGCTTTCCTCATCAAAATTCTCTTCATTTATCGAAACGCCATTGACACTCAAATCCCAGCCATCTGTCGTCCAGCTTCCTGATCCGTTGATGTAAAACCCAAAGCAAACATTTTCTACCTGCTTTTGTACAGTGATGGAATTTCCAATTGATCTTTGAGCAATTTCTTCCGTGATTGATCCACCCGGTACAGCCAAGTCTTTTGTTCCATCTGAATAATCCAACCTCAACCAGGTAGCCATAGCACCACTGGGAGCATTTGCCGACATTTTCACAAAAACACTGATGCTATCTCCAGGCACCAGACCCTCAAGATTGCTGCATCCGGTCATGTAAAAACAACTTGAACTTTTTTTGTCCCTTTCATGAAATCCCTTGATGGTCAAAAGGTGGGAAGTATGGTCAAAGGAAACATCAAACATGGTATCATCAAAGGTGGTACTCCAGTTCGCCGGAAGTTTTGTAGTGGGATTGTATGCTGTAAAATTAAGGTTAAAGGATTGGGCTTCTAAGAATTGAGCAAGGAATAAGCCAATCAATATGAAGAAGTTGGGATTTTTGAACTTAATATCGCAATTAATCATGGTACAGGGTTATTAATAATACAAATGGTTTAGTGGTTGCAATTTGATAACGATTATATGTACATAAAAGTATTTAGATGGTTTTGCCTCAAAATACCAAATTATTGCACCAGGAATTTATTAAGTCTTGCGATTATTCTGCAATTGATTTGAATTATTTTGTGGTAGTGTTTAAAAGACTTGCATTATACATTAATTAAAATGTTTATATATTTGTATGGTGTCCTAAATCAATAACACAATGATAAAACACCTATGGACCTTGCTCTGTCTATTATCAACTACCATTCTTTTGGGGCAGGTGAAATCTTTACCTACGGCCAGTTTCAGAAATATTAGAGTTTCATTTGGCACCAATCATTTGACTGGTGAAAGGGTGAAGGAAAAGGAAATTACTTTGTCGGGAAGTGTCTGGTTAATCGATTCTATTGCGCCTAATTCGCTGGGAGTCAACAGGATAGAATATGCCTTTTTAGACAAATTCGAGTATTTGCTGGTTGACCCACACACCAATGAACTCAAGTGGAAAAGGCCTTGGAGCGTTAATAAGAATAGGATATTTGCAAAGGATGGATTCATACTTGATGTGAGTACTGAGCAGTTTGCAAGCATCAATCCGGAAACCGGGAAAGCCAATTACATCAAAAAATTTAGAAATGTTGCAGTCCTGGAAAAGCAAGATATAGCGGTTGGATATGAGTTAGATGCTGAGAATAAACCTGCAGGAAAAATGAAACTAATGGACCTGAATACCGGTAAATTTATTGGTGCTCTTCCCATCAAATATTCTGCAGGATTAGACATGTTCATTGATGGGAAAGATTCGCTGATGTATTTTCTCGGTGACGGCACCCATAGAATCGATTTAAAGACACAGGAAGTCCTGAGTCACAGGGAAGTCAATGCCGAATATCCCAAAATGGGGCTTGTTCTTACAGATTTGATGATTGGGTTTTGGGGTACATGGTCTTATATGAGTTCACTGTTATCCATAAAATCTGATAAAGTACATTTTCTAACATCGAATCTTTGTTTTGACGATGGTATCATTTATAAAGCAGATGCGAATAACCTATATGCCATCGACAGCGCCGGATTTCGCGAAATATGGTCATCACCCTTGAATGATAAACAGCCTTCGTTTTCTGTTATCTCGTCAGATTCCAACCATATTTATGTCATTTCAACAGGTACAGGCTTCTACAAGGACTTGTACATCAAAAATTCAAATCCTTATTTTTACAAAATCTCTAAGTCCGGGGAAAAAATGTTTGAAATCCAACTTGACAACATTTCAAGGGTATTGAATGCATGGACCAATGGACATCGATTAACAGTGGTCACCGGAAAAAAGCTGGCGATTTATGACATAAGGGATGGAAGCCTGATTAAATACATCACTACTGATATGATGAATATTAAATCATTTAAAGGCATGGCGAGTGACAGTACTTACATTTTCAGAAATGGAAACTATCAATGCATTCAGGATGTGCCTGAATTCATTCATATGAGAGCTATAGACAAGATTTATATTTTTAATCAGGATTTATTTCTCAATGAAAAGGTTGATGAAAGGGATATTTTTCAAAAGATAGGTGCATATAAAGATCATAATATTTTATTTGGAAACAATCATCTTTATATCATGCGTGACAAAAAAGTGGTAATAGAGTTTGAGGGAATTAAACGTGTCAGTTTATTCGGTAAATATTTATACGTAATTGAAGACGGAATGATCTTTCAAGTAGATTTAGAAAAAGAGTTGGGTGTTTAATCATGCGGTAACTTCATAGTTTAAATCCGAATTCCCGGGATGGAAATGATATTATTTTAGAAACTTTTTTGCCATTTCAATGCATAATTATTACATATGCAGTGGTAAATCAAATATATTGATCAGATGACCAAAGACGTAGATTTATATTTTGAAGTAGGGTGCATGCGCTGTGCGCTTGGTGGTACTCCTGAATGCAAGGTGCACCGATGGGAAAAAGAACTGGAAATCCTGAGGTCATATATTCTTGAGTGCGGCCTTACTGAAGAATGCAAATGGGGCATGCCCTGTTATACCTACAATGGTGCTAATGTCCTGATTCTCGCTGCCTGGAAAGAATTTGCAAGCATTTCATTTTTTAAAGGCGTTTTACTCGCTGACAGTTTGGGTTTGCTGCATAAACCGGGAGAACATTCGCATGAAGCCCGTTTGTTCAAGTTTACCGAAGTGAAAGAAATTGTTGCCCTGGAAGAAGATATCAAAGCCTACATTTACGAAGCAATAGAAGTAGAAAAAGCAGGATTGAAAATCCAACGCGAGGACAAGCCAGAATTGGAATATCCCGAAGAGCTTTTGGCCAGGATGGAATCCGACCCTGTGTTTCGCGATGCATTTGAAGCGCTCACTCCCGGGCGTAAAAGAGGTTACCTCATCCATTTTACCGGGGCAAAACAATCTGCTACGAGGACATCGAGGATAGAAAAGTACACACCCTGGATCATGGAGGGCAAAGGAATGCATGATTATTAATGGTCTAACATCTACTCTTAGATCAGAAAATCTTGGCCTGCCTCCGCGAAAGCATGATTTACAATCTGTTTACAAGCTTTTACAATTAAACCAATAGTGGTTGGTGATAAGCCAATACATTTATTCGATGAATATATGGAATAAAATGAGAATTGGGTTTATTGCATTTATGGTTGTCATTTGCATGAGTGCCTGTGTCAAATTGAAAAACGGAGTGGAATGATTACGTCTAAATCAGGGCTGATGTATCAAACTGTAAGTCAAAGGTAAAGGAAAGAAAGCTGAGAGTGGAAATGATGTAAGCATCTATGAAACCATGTCCTATTCTACAGGAAAAGTTTTGTTCAGTTTGCAGCGACCAGCATCGCCCTTAAGATTTACGCTGGGTGCCAATCAGGTGATCACGGGCGTGGAGGAATTGGTTTCAGATATGAGAAAAGGAGAAATCAGAAATGCCATAGTGCCTCCTCATTTGAGTAAAAGAAAGTCCTATCCGGTAGGAGTGTCGGCTGATTCCAGTCTGTATTATAAAATTGAATTGGTGGAGATATTTGAGTAGGGAGGAGGGGGACCAGTCATTTATCCGTTTATAAACGTTTATAAACGTTTATAAACGAATATGTGACTGATAGTCAGGAACTTGCGGGAAATTTGGCGCAAAAATCAATAGACCTGTCAGAAGGCTGTCAGACACCTGTCTGACAGCCTTCTGACAGCTCGGTGCTTTTTTAACTTTATATTTCATTATTGAAGCCCAAAGTCAACAAAAGCGTTTAGAAACGTTTAGAAACGTTTAGAAACGTTTATATTTTATAAATTATTGAATATCAATGTTTTGATATTTGTCTGGAGTAAATCCAGTCGGACAACTGTCCGACACAGGACCGAAACATTCGAGCTCTCCTCCCTTTTCAGTCCATCCCCATTTTAATTTTAAAATAACTATTTACCAAAACTATTTAACTGAAATTTATGGGTATCCTCTTCCCGTGATCTATATTTTTACAAGAGTTTCTTTTACACACAAATCCTCTTAATGTATGAAAAATTTTTTTACCCTATTTTTGCTTCTGAGCTCTACTTTTACCCTTTCATCTCAGCTTTCTTTTGAAAACATCGACATTTCGAAATTCAGGTATGCCGATGCCAGATTCAGATCATTGGACTTAAACTTGTACCAGGCAGCCAACACCAACCATTTCGATAACTTTAATTTCGATAATAGCAGGAATTCAAACTTTAATTTCAATGGTGGGCTGAACAGTTACAATTTCAGGAATACACGAAGATTACAACAGAACAGCAATTTTGGATTCAATTTCTTTAGTCAAAAAACCAGTGAAAGGTCAACATTCGATCACAACATTAGCCTCAACTGGCGATTGGAGTCGAGACACTACAGAGGGAATAAGTTTTGGGAAATTGCCCCATCCATTGGCTCAAATTCTGATATTTCTAATCATGCTACAGTCAATTTAAGCCTGGGGTTAAAAAGGGGGAAGGGGAGACTAGAACCTGTTGATGATGTCTATCTCCTGCGCTGGATTGCCAAAGATTTGGAAGAAGAGGGCATAAGCACAAGCGATTGGAATGAAGAGACCATATTCGATTTGGCAAATAAAATCAACATCATCAACAATTACAGACTTTTTGATTCCAGACGACAAATAAAAACCCAGTTGAAGGATGCCAGTTTACTTATTGGCGATCAACTTGGAGACCAAAATCTGAATGTTTACGCAACGGTGTTTGATAATTTTACGGGTTCAATCAGAGGCAACAGGCAAGAAGGAATCCGAAAGGCATTTGGATTAAGACCTTACTATTTCAGGGCGTTCCGTGGTCAGCGCCTCGATCCAAATTTCTTTGGATTGGAACTGTCAGCTGATTATCTCCAATCAAAAAACACAAGCCTCAATTTCCAAAAAATAAGAGAAGTGAAAGTGGGAATTGACTACCGTTCGAGTCAAAATTATGTTTCTTTTGATAATTATAATACACTTTCACCTTTCATCTCCGGCCTTTTGGCTTATGATTATTTCCCAAATTCGAGAACAAGTATTCGGGGGCAGGCAGGAGTCAGATTGGGCGCTGAGTATAGTGTTCTAAATCCTTCAGGAACTGCAAATTTTAGTGGCTTCTCGTACGAAGCAAGCATGGGTCTGAGCGCCAACTATTTTATAAATTATCAGACCAGGCTTAGGTTTTCGGTGTCCTTTGGTTTCAACGGCCTAACAAATAATGGAAGGTATGAAGATTACTTTGCCGGATTCAGCAACCAACTTACGTTTTTACATAGTTTTTATTGATCAGTTGAAATGGAAGGGCTTCATATAAAATGCTATTAATTGCCTTTAATGAAATTGCTGCTTTGAACCTCGTTTGATCCGTTAAAAAAGACTTCCAGGCGGTATTGGCCTGAGGGTAAACTGCTCACATCGACGGACTCAAATCCCCGGTTTAAATGCATCACCAGTCTGCCATTGATGTCATAGATTTGTATGTGATCAATGTTTATTTTTTCACTTATCTCTGAAAGGTAGATTTCATTGAAAACAGGGTTTGGGTAAATGCTCAACTTATTCTTTTCCAGCAGATCCAAATCCGCCATGTTTTGGACAGATCTAATGTCAGAATAATTGATGAGGTTGTTTTTGTCTTTAAATTTTAATCGATAATACAGGGTCTCATGGTCAGACCATGGCTTGATATCTGTGTGAATGAAGCGGCCGTTTTTGAGCGATGCGGCATTGCTTTGATGGATGATGGTCCAATTGGAATTTCCGACATAGGACCGTTCCAGATTGAGCTCAACCAATTCGCCCTCGTTGTTAATTTTTGCCTGAATCAGCACGTCGGCACCAGTTTGCTCTGCTGTGAAATCTTCATACTCAATGGGAAGAACAGTAGGTGCAGCTGTGGCAAATTGAGACAACAACTGGATGTAAGCCGATTGGTAATAAATGGCAGGTTCTGTTATTTCCCAGGAATTCATGGGAAATCCTGTGTTGAAGTCGAGGTAGGACTTTTGAAATGGTTGATTGTATGGAGGACTCAGGCTGTTGATGGTGAAATCTTTGTTGGGGCCGCCGGTAAGGTAGCCTGGAGCAGGTCCATTTGGTGAATTGAGTGCATGGTCGTAAATGGTGCCATCATTGAACCAGGTATGGTACATTTCATTGGCGCATTGTTCTCCGCCCAAACTGTACATGTTGGTGAGGTATACGAGATTGTTGGGGTTGACTCCGTGGAAATAGTGGATTTGTTCGGTAGCCTTTTGTAAAAATGCCGAATTGTTGGCGACATCAATGTTGTACCGCCTCACCATCAGGGCAAGGTTGCCGAAGTTGGCAATTTGCTGATTGGAACCCCAATGGAAGGCCCAGCCGGGCATGTTTGCGCGATACAAGTCTTCTTGATTAAAGCGGTAAAAGTTATCCCAATCGCCCTGGATATGCGGCCTGATGGAGTTTAAAATTTCGGTTTTGGTGGCATTGTCTGCATTGGCGAGAATAGTGTAATGCATGATGACTTTATTCAATGGCATATTGGTAGTGCCCATCCAGTTGTTGGCGACAACCCCACTGTCATTGATCCGGTTTTTAAAATAGGTATGATAAGTTTCTTCCCCTGTGGCCAGAAATAAATAGAAGGCAGCAATCAGGGCATCTTCTTTTTGTTTTAAGACGTCCCAGTCTGCATCACCGGCTTTGATGGTGCCATCATCACATGCGGTTTCCAGGGTGTTGTTTTGTATTCTGGGCAACACATAATTCCAGGACAAAACAGCCTTGTTTTTTAAATCCTGAACTTCACCGGACAAGGCAGGAACACTACTAAATACGAATGCGGCATGAGCAAGCATACCTGCCGTCGCTATGGCGGCTGAAGTGCATGTTGGACCATAATACCTGGGGTCATAGTTGTTGGATGGCGGGGCTGCAGCATTGTGTCCGTAATCAATTGAGCCCATTTTTATGATGACGCTACCATCGGTATTTTGCATTTTTTTGATCCAGTCCAGCTCCCATTTTAATTCATCTAACAGATCAGAAACACCGTTGTTGCTCTCCGGAATATTCCAATTATCGCCAAAGACAGTAGGGTTGAATTCATACGCATGTAGGAGTTCATGGACTGGTTTGGCGGCAAAAGTGATGTATTTGTTGTAATCACCGGCGTCAAACCATCCACCACTCAAATCTTTGACGAGTGCATTGTTGGAGGGCTGAAACACGTAACGGCATTGACTGTCCTGGTTGGTGTTCAGGAAATTGTTATTGCTGTCTGTCCATTTTGTCTCAGCATACGGAGCTTGTTTTGGAAAGTTGCATCTGTTATAATAAAACATCCTTCCCGCGGACTTCAAGATATCATTATAAATGTCATCTCTGATTTCAAATACATTCGACCGCCTGTTGTTGGTGGCATCGAATAAAAAATAACTTCCAGGACTTGAAATAGAACTAAAATCCAGCCACCACCCCCGGTCCCCACTTTCACCATCAACAGCGCCACTTTTCCATTGTGCGGGGCTGAAGGTCCCCGCCTGAGATAAACTTTGGGCATTGATGACAGCAATATTGGCACCTGGAGTATATGCTGCAGCGCTGTTGTAACCGTTGACAGGGTCACTGATGACAGCAACTTTCTGGGCATTGGCGGGGTAACCGAACTGATCAATGTGAAGATGTTCGCTCACCTGGGTTGAAAGACTTTGTCCGTGGACAAGAAAACGAAGAAGTAAAAGGATGATACAAAGGGTTGCAAATTTCATGGTGAGCACATTATAGCGTAAAAATAAGCTTTTTATAAAGTTGTTGACTCAGGGTAAATTCCCATTTATGGTGATGGTTTGATGATGAAAATTGCGTAAAATTGAGCTGAAGCGTTTTTAAACGTTTATAAACGCCTAATTTCGATTAAATATATGTATATCAATAATATATATATTAACAAATTTTGAATTGTAAAAAAGCTGTCAGACACCTGTCAGACACCTGTCTGACAGGTTTTCTTGGTTTGGCCTTCAAATCTCTCATAACCATTCCACCTTTCTCCAAGCTATCTTACTCTATTACCCCGTATAATCTTAACTTTCTCCAGGCCATCCCACGTTTTATCACATCTTCACCTTAACTTTACCACCCTTCTTAACATTATAATTCAAATCGCTCCATATGAAGCACATCCTCATTCTTACCCTTTTGGCCCTCATCATCACCTCATGCAAAGAAGAAAAATCAACACAGGAATCCTCTGATGCCGCTCTGACGGCAGCGCCAAAGGTGAAGCTCTCTCTCGCCGAATGGTCATACCACAAAGCGCTCTTTGGAAATGAAATGTCTAATCTGGAATTTGCTGCTAAGGCTGCCAGCCTGGGCTTTGAGGGTTTGGAATACGTCAATCAGTTTTTTCCCGATAAGGCCACCAACATGGCTTACCTCGACAGCATGAAAGCTGTCGCAGATGCGGCGGGAGTAAAATCTCTGCTCATCATGATTGACAGGGAAGGTTATTTGGGTGATCTGGACTCCACCAAAAGAAATGAAGCGGTGGAAAATCATAAAAAGTGGGTGGATGCTGCCGCCTATCTAGGATGTCATTCCATAAGGGTGAATGCTCATGGCGAGGGCAGTGCTGAGGAAGTTGCTGCTGCGGCAACCGACGGCTTGCACAAAATTTGCCTGTATGCGGCTGGTAAAAACATCAATGTCATCGTGGAAAATCATGGGGGGTATAGTTCTGACGGCAATTGGCTGAGCAATGTGATGAAACAGGTGAATCTGCCCAACTGTGGTACACTCCCGGATTTTGGCAACTTCTGTATTAAGCGGGAAGGTGGCGATATGTATTCCGGCAAGTGCATTGACGAATACGACAAGTACAAAGGTGTGGAAGAAATGATGCCTTATGCAAAGGCTTTAAGCGCGAAGGCTTTTGATTTTGATGAAAACGGCAATGAAGTCAGCATAGATTTTGCCAAAATGTTCGCCATCGCCAAAAATGCGGGATATGATGGTTACTGGGGTGTTGAATACGAAGGTGAAAACCTGGGTGAAGAAGAAGGCATCATCAAGACCAGAGATCTTATCCTGAAGGTAGCGGGAATGTAATTTTCTGATTCCATTTATTGAAATCACTTATGTTCAAACTGAAACGGTGTTGGACGTAGTCTAGAATGGTCAAAAAGTGGTTATCCTTTGGATCCTCGGTTGATGCTATCCCTTATCCTGAGCTCACAATCAACATAAATGACTTCGTCAGGCATGGAAGTGCCAGAATGCGATTTTTTGTGTTCGAAGTATGCTGAAGCAGCACTGATGCCAAGCTGTTTACTCATTTGGTCGACCGAGGATAGACCTGGCTTGACCAGGGCAGAGAAGTCTTCATTGGCAAATCCAAAGAGCCCCAAATCCTTTGGAATACTGATGCCCAATTTTTCTGCTGATTCCATAACTCCAAGCGCCTGGTGGTCTGATACCGTAAGAAAAGCGTCGGGTGGCAGTTTTGAACTGAGCAATTTATCCGCCATTTTTTTGGCTTCTTCCATTGGGAGCACGTTTTCGTTGATGTACACATACGGGATCAGCATTTCTGCTTCTTCTATAGCTTTCAGGAATCCGGCCTTTCTCTGTGAAAAGGTCTCTATATGCGCAGGTCCTCCCAAAAAGGCAATGCTTTTGTATCCTGCATCTATCATGGCTTTGGTGGCCTTGTAAGCACTGTCAAAGGTGTTGTTCAGGACCTTGATGCCCTGGATGTCTTCCATACAACGGTCAAATTGTATCAATGATATATCGTGGACCTGGGCATTGAGTAAGTGCTCCATGGTTTTGGTCTGTGATGAAACCGATATCAGAATACAATCAACATTTTGCCGGATGAGGGTATCTATGGCTTTGCATTCGAGTTCAAATGACTCGAGCGACTGGCAGATGATAAGGCTGTGGCCTTCCTGATTGCATTTTTCTTCTATTCCTGCAATGACGTCAGAAAAAAACCGCTGATTGATGGCCGGCACTATGACCCCAATGGTTTTCGACGACCCATTCCGGAGGTTGGCGGCCAGGGAGTTGTGTTTGTAATTGAGCTCTTTGGCTTTCTGTTTTACTTTTTCCCGGGCAGCATCATTGATGCTTGGGTGGTCATTTAATGCCTTGGACACATAAGATGGTGAAAGACTGAGCTCCTTGGCAATGTCATATATGGTGATGCGCTTTTTCTGCATGGAGGATGATTGGTTGAATGACCATGCAAGTTTATGTAAAAGTATTGTCAATGACACCATCAGGGGCGCTGAAATCCTAATTTCTGGTTTCTTTGACTGCTATAAACTGAAATTTTAACAAAAAATCGATTGAACCAGATAGAATGCACTCTTTGAGGCGGATTTTGATTCAAATAAAGTTTTATATTAATATATAATAATTTGAAAAACAATTTAAATAAACCAAATCGGACACAAATGATCAACGACATTTATAAACTGCTATTCAACATTTATTCAATCGATATATGTTGAAACAAATAATATAAAATACTGTAAATCAGTAATATAAGATGTATTTAAAAAATAATTATAAAAAGTATTCAATCGATTGAATACTTTTTTAATTTTACCCCAATTAATAATTCGTTAAAGCAACTAAAATGATTTTCAAACACAAAAAGGCACTGCCCTTGGTGTATCTCAGGATATTTTTCCTGATGCTGCTGGGGCTTTCATTGACTGGGCTCAAAGCCCAAAGTTTACAGATTTCAGGAACTGTACTCTCTGACGAAGAAGGCAATCCTCCCATCATTGGAGCCAATGTTTTCGTCAAAGGAACTACAAACGGTGTGGCAACAGACATTGATGGTAACTACACCATCAGCAATGTCGAAAAGGGCGCGACCCTGGTTTTTACTTACATTGGATTTAAGAATCAGGAAATTGTCGTTGAAAACAGTAAAGTGCTGGATGTGACGCTGGTAACCGATGTTACTGCCATCGACGAAATTATTGTCATCGGTTATGGCGAATCCAGAAAAGAAACTTTAACAGGTTCGGTAGTGAGCGTTAAGGGCGCAGAACTGGTGAAAAACCCATCTGCGAATCTTACATCTTCCCTTGCCGGTAGATTACCTGGCTTGATCGTCAATCAAAGGTCGGGACAGCCCGGAGCCGATGATCCCAACTTATTGATCCGAGGTGTCGGCACATTTTCAGGCGGCAATGGTCCGCTGATCATTGTGGATGGGGTGCCAAGAAGTCTCATGGGACGATTGAATCCCGATGATATCGAAAGTATTTCTGTACTGAAAGATGCCTCTGCAGCCATCTATGGAGCAAGAGCGGCCAATGGTGTTATTTTGATCACCACCAAGTCGGGAAGCAAGGGAAAGCCCGAGTTTAATGTATCTATGAACCAATCTTTCTCTTCGCCAACAAAAATACTAGATGTGCTGGATGCCGCTACCTATGCCCAGGTTTTCAACGAAGCCGAATGGTATAGGGCCGGCAGACCAGCAAATTTTACATCTTTTTACACAGCTGATGCGATTCAGAAGTTTCAGGATGGCTCCGACCCGGTGCTTTATCCCAATACAGATTGGGTGGGTGAAATGCTCAAACCTTACTCTGTTCAGCAAAGGGTCAATCTTTCTGCTCAGGGTGGAAATGATGCCGCCAGATACTTTTTATCCTTTGGTTATATGAACCAGGACGGCAACTTTTACAATACTCCGGTGGATTACAATCAGTACAACTTCAGGGTAAAACTGGATGTAAATCTTACCAAAAACCTTACCCTTGGAGCCAACGTTTCCGCTATCCTCAACAACAGAAGTAATTCAGCGGTCAACAGCAATAACGTAGATTTTACCAATATACTATTGGCCAATCCTACACTCGTGGCCAGATACCCAAATGGTCTGATTGCCCCGGGCCGTTTGGGTGAAAATCCTTTGTTGATGGATCAAAGAGGCTACACCAAAATTAATGACGCTCCTTTGTATTCCTCATTCACTGCAACTTATACCGTTCCGGGTGTTGAGGGTTTGAAACTGACCGGATCATACAATTACGACTTGAGCAATCAGTTTGAAAAAAGATTTGTAACCCCTTACTTTTTTCATGAATACAATGTCAATACACAAACTTATGACAGAAAAAGAGGAACGGGTTCAAGTACAACTGAACTTTGGAATACTTACAATAAATGGACAACCCGTTTGGCCAATGTTCGGGTGAATTACGACAAACTCATTGCAGAAAAACATAAAGTTGGATTTATGGCCGGTATCGAGCGTCAGCAAAATGACAATATCTGGGCTCAGGCATACCGCAAAAACTTTGTGAGTACAGCCATCGACCAGATCAACGTCGGAAGCAATGCCCCGGAGGACAAAAACAATGGCGGATCCACATCAGCAAGCGCATACAACAACTATTTCGGACGACTCAACTACAGTTTTAACGGCAAGTATCTTGCTGAATTTTTGTTCAGATACGACGGCTCTCAGATTTTCCCTGAAGGCAGCAGATATGGCTTCTTCCCCGGTGTCAGTGCAGGATGGCTGGTATCTGAAGAATCTTTCATGGACAATGTCGGATTTGTTGACTTCCTGAAATTGAGAGGTTCCTACGGTCAAATCGGTAACGACAGGGTCGCTGCGTATCAATACCTCCAGTCATTTTCTTTTGGTCAAAACTATGTATTTGGCAATGGCGATGTCCCGGGCATTTTTGCCAATACCTTGCCCAACCCGAATATCACCTGGGAGGTGGCAGAAAAATTGGATTTGGGTATCCAGTCCACACTCTTCAATGGTTTGTTGGGAGTTGATCTGACCCTTTGGAATCAGAAAAGGTCAAACATCCTGGCAAAAAGAAATGTCAGTATCAGCAATGTTTTGGGATTCTCAGCCATTCCTGATGAAAACATTGGCAAAACCTCCAGCAAAGGTTTTGAAATAGAACTCAACCACAGAAGGACAATCGGAAAGGTAAGTTATGGCATTTCCGGCAATACTTCTTTCGCCCGAAGCAGGATTGACTTTATGGATGAAGTGCCCCAGGATGAGGAAATCAAAAATCAGACAGGACGCCCCATTGGAGCAGGATTGTTTTATGAGGCTGATGGTATTTTCAATACACAGGAAGAACTTGAGTCTTACCCACACCTCAGCAATGCACAGGTCGGAGATACCAAAATTGTCGACCTCAATGGCGATGGCATGATCAATGCGGCGGATCAGTTCAGATTCAACTATACCTCAACACCGGAAGTTGTTTTTGGTTTGAATCTCGACCTTGCTTATCAGGGCTTCGACATCACCATGTTTTTCCAGGGTCAGACCAATGCTTACAACTATGACGGTGGTTTTGCATCACTGGGCAATTCCAACTTTGATAATGCATCCGTGTACAGAGCAGAAGACAGATGGACGGTTGACAATCCCAATGGTACAAAGCCAAGGGCTGGCGACAATGCTCCAAGCAACAATACCATGTGGCTTTTTGATGCAACATTCGCCAGATTGAAAAATATGGAAGTCGGTTATTCATTGCCAAATAGCCTGCTGGGAAGGACCGGATTGTCACAAGCAAGAATCTACGTGAGTGGATCAAATTTGCTGACATGGGCCAAAGAGATCAAGTGGGTAGACCCCGAAGTCAACGGCGGATTTTTGTACTATCCTCAGCAGAGAGTGCTTAACCTGGGGGCCAATATCAAATTTTAAAACGTAAAAAGACAATGAAAAAGTTAATCATATTATTCGGAATCGTATTGCTGTTCGGTGCATGTAATGATGACATTCTTGAGATTCCACCCAAAGACAGAATAGCAGAAGATGCAGTCTGGAGTGATGAGAACCTCATTTTGGCATATCACAACAACTTGTACAACAGCAGCATCAATCATGGATTTAAGATCCACATGCAGTCAAAGGCGACAGATGAAGCCTATTGTTCCATTACCTGGGATATTGGCAACGTTGCGAGAAGAACCATGAACCCTGACAACATCACCAGCGCAGCAAATACACACTGGACCGGTGGCGGAAATCTTTATTATTGGGGCAATGCATTCCAGTCAATAAGGAAAATTAATGTATTTCTTGAAGAGATGGAAAAATTGGAAATCTCCATACAAAACAAGGACAGACTCATCGCAGAAGCCAAGTTTTTGAGGGCTTTCATTTATTTCAATTTGTTTGAAAGATTTGGCGGTGTGCCATTGGTAGACCGTTCCTATAACTTGGGTGACGAGGTAAATTTTGAAAGGGCTTCCGTGGACCAGACCATTGCATTTATTGAAAAAGACATCAATGAAGCTCTTCCTGCATTGCCTGCGAAATATGCATCAACCGATGGCAATTTTGGCAGAGCAACAGGTGATGCATGTAAAGCACTTTTATCGCGATTGTATTTGTATGCCGCTTCACCGCTTTTCAATACAACAAACGACAAAGCCAAATGGCAAAAAGCCGCAGATGCAGCCCAGGCCTTGTTGAATAGTGGATATGAACTTGGAACAGATTATTCTAAAGTTTTCAATCAAAAAGGAGGAACGCCCAATAATGAAATCATTTTCTCCAGAAATTTTACAGTGTCTAATGGACACCAGGCACCTATGCACAATCTCAACAGACGATATGGCGCTTATGGCGGTTGGTGGGCCAGCAATGGTCCGACACAAAACCTGGTGGATGATTATGACATGATCAATGGTGAGCCTGCATTTATAACTGTAAATGGTGAAAAAGTAGTGAATGAAGCATCTGGCTATGATCCTAATAACCCTTACGCCAACAGGGATCCAAGATTTGATGCTACAATCATACATGACGGGTCAGAGTACCGCGGTGATATTTTTGAAATGTGGGTATCCCCGGATGGTTCTAAATGGGGCTTTGATTCATACAAACAAAGCGGGGATAACCCCAGGTCAAATTACGTCTTGAAGAAATTTATGCCGGAAGCAAATATTCCGCTCAGCTGGCAGGAGCAGTACACCAATCCGTGGATCATTTTCAGACTGGGAGAGATCTATCTCAATTATGCTGAGGCCAAGTTTGAGTTGGGTGATGAAGCTACTTGTCGGGAATATATTTCTAAAGTAAGGGAAAGGGTAGGCATGCCTGCCATTCCTGCAAGTGTCACAGGAGCAAAACTCAGGGAGAGACTTTATAACGAAAGAAGAATTGAACTTGCTTTTGAAGAACACAGGTATTGGGATGTGAGAAGATGGAAGATTGCAGATGTAGCAGAATCAGGAAAAATCTACGGTATGGACATCATCAAAGAAAATGATGGAACCAAAACATATGTGCGCAATCAACTGGTGGACAGAGGACAATTTGAGTCTAAATATTACTTGTTGCCTATAGAGACCAACGAGATTTTAAGAAATCCGGCAATAGAACAAAACCCCGGTTACTAAAACGATTTGTTTATTTCATGCTATTTTTCGGAGACAGTGTATCGTGCACGATTGCTGTCTCCGCTTTAATCCTGATCGCATCATATAGGAAATGCAGTTTAAAATAATAATAGGCAATTTGTATATTTTAACAGTGTAATGTGCGACTAAAATCATAAGCGGCATTTCATGATTTGAATGCTTCAATCCTTTTTAATAAAACAATAAAAATTGCAAAATTTTAGAATACTTTTGAGACAAATGTGTAAAGCACACTTTATTATCCAAATGGTAGAACTGACTGTAGTCATTGATTTAGCCCTCAAAATGCGCTTAAATTGCCCCTCTGGTCAGCAAGCCCTGGAGCATAAAAAAGTCTAAATTGATTGAAATGACAGAAAAAATTCCAAATATCATTTTTGGAACGAGTGGACTGGGCAATTTGTACAAAGAACTGCCTTTTGAAGTTAAAGTAGAAATCTTAAAAGCATGCATCGATGCTTCGGAGGGTGAAATAGTGTTTGATTCTGCAGGAAAATATGGTGCCGGGCTTGCACTGGAGTCCATTGCCAAAGGTCTTAGACAGCTGAAAGTTGATCCGGAAAGAGTGAGCATAAGCAACAAACTTGCCTGGTACAGGGTGCCTCTGACAAGTAAAGAACCAACTTTTGAACCGGGAGTATGGAAAAATATCCATCATGATGCGGTGCAAAAGATCAGTTACGATGGCATCATGGAGTGTTATACACAGGGCAATACCTTATTGGGCGAGTATAAACCCAACATGGTTTCTGTACACGACCCGGATGAATACCTTGCAGCGGCTATGGATGAAGAAGACCGGGAAAAGCGTTTGGCAGATATCTATGCTGCATATGATGCTTTGTTTGATCTGAAAAAATCGGGCAAGGTCAAAAGCATTGGCATTGGAGCAAAAAACTGGAAAAGCATTGCTGAACTCAGTGAAAAGGTAGACTTTGACTGGATCATGATCGCCAACAGTCTGACCATCAAAAGCCATCCGGAAGACTTGCTCAAATTTCTCAAGTCATTGCATGAAAAGGACGTCAAAGTCATCAATTCCGCAGTTTTTCACGGAGGCTATCTCCTGGGAGGTGACTTTTTTGATTATAACTATGTAGATCCGGAAGATCCAAAGAATACAGATTTGGTGCAGTGGAGAAAGTCCTTTTTCAGGATTTGCGATGAATATTCCATCAGCCCCTTCCAGGCGTGCACCCAGTTTTCAAAAAGCATGCCCCTCATATCAAGTCTGGCAATCAATACCACCGACCCCACAAGGGTTTTGAGAAATGTACAGCTCTCCCAGAAAAAAGTGCCCAATGATTTCTGGCAAGCACTGCATGAAGAACGCCTCATCGAACCCTACGTTTTACAATATCTTATCAAAGAAGTGAATGCTTCCATTCTTTAAAATAAAGCAAAAATGAATTTTCAAAAGTCCACATTTTTTTTCCTCTTTGTTCTGCTCACCTTCGCCAACCTCCAGGAAGGTTATTGTTTTCAGAATTTAAAACTAAAATACGACAAGCCTGCAGGTCAGGTGTGGGAAGCAGCACTGCCCATTGGCAATGGCATGTTGGGTGCTATGATTTACGGTAATGTGCCTGAAGAAACCATCCAACTCAACGAAACCTCCGTATGGAGCGGCGGCCCCAACCGCAACGACAATCCCATGGCCCTCGATTCATTACAAAAAATCAGAGACCTCATCTTCGAAGGTAAGTACAAGCAGGCCAACGACCTGTCCAACAAAGCCATCATCACCAAAAAGTCGCACGGACAAATCTTCCAGCCGGTTGCCAATCTGATGCTACATTTTCCCGGATTAGATAATTACACTGCCTATCACAGAGAACTCGACCTGCAGAACGCAGTGACCAAAACCACTTTCACATCCAATGGAGTGGTATATACCAGAGAAGCATTTGCCAGTTTTGATAAGAACGTCATCATTGTCAAACTGACTGCCTCCAAACCTGGAGCACTGAGCTTTAATGCAGCCTTTACCTGCCTGCATGCCAAAAACAATAGGTCTATAGAGGGCAATATACTGAAGATTACAGGCACCACCAGCGATCATGAGACCGTACAAGGGCTTGTCGAATTTACAGCCCTTGCCAAACTATCGCTCAAAGACGGGAGCACCACCACTACTGATACCTCCATCGTGGTAAAAAATGCAACAGAAGCCATTTTCACCATTGGCATTGGGTCCAATTTTGTCCATTACAACGATGTATCCGCCGATGATGGAGCAAAAGCTGCCAAAGACATGGCATCAGTGGGTAAAACCGGCTATGAAAAACTAAAATCCCAACACATCACAAAATACCAAAGCCTTTTCAACAGGGTGAAAATAGACCTGGGTAAGGCTGTCGATGATCAATCTACCACAGATGTGAGGCTGGAAAATTTCCGCCAAAACTTTGACCCCGATTTTGTAGAACTGTACTTCCAGTTTGGCAGATACCTGCTGATCTCTTCATCCCATCCAAAAGGACAACCGGCCAATCTCCAGGGCATTTGGAACCACAGACTCAAACCGGCATGGGACAGCAAATACACCATCAACATCAACGCGGAAATGAATTACTGGCCTGCCGAAAAAACCAACCTCAGTGAACTGCATGCACCCTTTTTGAAAATGGTGACTGAATTGGCAGAAACAGGTGAAGAAACTGCCGCCACCATGTACGGTTGCAGGGGTTGGGTGGCTCACCATAACACAGACATCTGGAGGGCAACAGGAGCCATTGACGGTGCCAGGTGGGGTGTATGGCCAACAGGAGGAGCATGGCTTTCGACCCACCTTTGGGAGCATTACCTTTACACAGGAGACAAAGCATTTTTGGCCAAAGTGTACCCGGTCATGAAGGGCGCATCTATGTTTTTCGTTGACTTTTTGATCGAACATCCCAAGTTCAAATGGCTGGTGGTCAGCCCAAGTACATCACCTGAAAATGCTCCAAAAGAATACGATGACATAGCTGTCAACGCAGGGGTGACCATGGACAATCAACTGGTATTCGATTTGTTCAGCGCTACGATACAGGCCGCAGAAATACTAAAAGCTGATCCCTCATTTTCTGACACTTTGCGCATGAAAAGAGACCAATTGCCCCCAATGCAGATTGGCAAACACAGCCAGGTGCAAGAATGGCTCGACGATCTCGACGACCCCAATGATAAGCACAGACACGTGTCACATCTTTACGGTCTTTATCCATCCAACCAGATCACGCTTACCAGCACTCCCAAGCTCTTTGAAGCAGCTAAAAACACGCTCATTCAAAGAGGAGATGTTTCTACCGGCTGGAGCATGGGGTGGAAGGTCAACTGGTGGGCCAGACTTTTGGATGGCAATCACGCTTTCCAGCTCATTATCAACCAGCTGACTCCCGTAGGAAACCAAAGGGGCAGTGGTGGAACTTATACCAATTTATTCGATGCCCACCCGCCGTTCCAGATCGATGGCAATTTTGGCTGTACATCCGGTATCGCCGAGATGTTGGTACAATCGCACGATGGAGCCGTCCATCTGATTCCTGCATTACCTGACCAATGGCAGAGTGGCAGCGTTACCGGTCTGAGGACCATAGGTGGCTTTGAAATTCAGGACATGGTTTGGAAGGATGGTAAAGTGGTCAGTGTGAAAATAAAGTCCCTGCTGGGTGGAAATCTGAGAGTCAGAGCGGCAAATCAGCTCGTATTTAAAAATGGCAAGAAGCCCACAGAAGCCCTGGCAGTCAATGACAATGCATTTTTCAAAGTTCCCAAAGTGAAAGAAGCCATTGTTTCTCCTCAGGCACAGTTGAACACCAACCAGAACATGACATTTTACAATTACGACATCAGCACCAAAAAGAACAAAATATACCACCTGGTTTTAGACCCAACGAAATAACAGAAAATGACAACCACATTTATTAAAGCCACACTGAGCTTAAGAGATACCTTATCTCTGAGCCCCATCCTTCTTTTTCTGATTTTATTTTCAACCATTGAAATCAGTACAGCGCAACACCCCTATCAAAACAGCAATTTGTCCAGTGAAGAGCGGGCAAAAGACCTTGTTTCCAGACTCACGATCGCGGAAAAGGCTTCACTGATGTACGACCAGTCGCCGGCCATACCAAGGCTGGGCATCAAAAAATTCAACTGGTGGAGCGAGGCTTTGCACGGTTACGCCAACAATGACAGCGTCACTGTCTTTCCCGAACCCATAGGCATGGCAGCTTCTTTTGATGACACGCTTTTGTACAAGATTTTTGACGCGGCATCGGATGAAGCACGGGTCAAATACCACCGGCACATCAATAGAGGAGGCGAGAACAAGCGTTTTCTCAGCTTGTCTGTATGGACACCCAATGTCAACATCTTCCGCGACCCAAGGTGGGGAAGAGGGCAGGAGACCTATGGAGAAGATCCTTACCTCACGAGCAGGATGGGTGTAGCAGTAGTGCGAGGTTTACAAGGACCGGAAGACAGCAAATACCGCAAATTGCTGGCTTGCGCCAAACACTTCGCCGTGCATTCCGGACCCGAATGGAGCAGGCATACGCTCAACCTCAATATGGTGTCCAACCGTGACCTGATGGAGACCTACCTGCCGGCATTCAAAGCTCTGGTGGTAGATGCCGATGTGCGGCAAGTCATGTGCGCCTACCAAAGATTGGACGATGAGCCTTGCTGTAGCAATGTGCGTTTGCTCGACGACATATTGCGCAAAGATTGGGGCTTCAAACACGTTGTTGTCTCAGATTGTGGTGCCATCACCGATTTCTACACCAGCCACAAAGTTTCCTCAGATCCGGTACACGCTGCTGCAAGAGGGGTAAACGGAGGCACCGATCTTGAATGCGTTTGGGAGGGTTATGCTTACAGCCAAATTCCTGAAGCTGTTTCCAGAGGCCTGCTGAACGAAAGTCTGGTAGATGCCAAAGTAACTCAATTGCTAAAACAGCGGTTTGAGCTGGGGGAATTTGACGACGATGCAATGGTCCCCTGGGCCAATATTCCGGAAGAAGTGCTCAACAGCAAAAAACACAAAGACCTCGCCCTCGAGATGGCTAGAAAGTCGCTGACCCTGTTGCAAAACAAAGGAGCCGTCCTTCCCATCCAGAAAAACATCAAAAAACTGGCCGTCATTGGGCCAAATGCTGACAATGAGACCATGTTGTGGGGCAATTACAACGGCACGCCCATTGCGACCACCAGCATTCTTGAGGGCATAAAGGCCAAGCTGCCAAAGGTGAATCTGGTGTATGACAAAGCGTGTGATCATGTGGAAGACAAAGTGACTTTGAGTTATTTCAAAGCTCTCAATAACGCCGGTAACCAGGGATTTACAGCAACCTACTGGAACAACCCCAATCGCGAAGGCACACCTGTGACCACAGACCAGATACGCAATCCAATGAAGCTTACCACAGCAGGTCAACACGAATTTGCATCTGGCGTGAAACTCGAAGGCTTTTCCGCCAAGTACGAGGGAGATTATACGGCAACAGAAACTGAAGAAATCGTATTCAAATGCGGGGCTACCGGATATTTTGAACTCAAAGTAGATGGCAAAACCAAGGCGCGATATTCCAACTGGAGGACGCTACCTTCAAGAATACCTTTGAGTGTTGAAAAGGGGAAAACTTATCACATAGAAATACTCTTTGCACAACTCAACAACTGGCAGGCCAATATTGAATTTGATTTTGGTAAAGAGGTTGACGTCAATTTTGACGCCCTCATCAAAAAACTTGAGGGCATTGACATCGTCATTTTCGCCGGAGGACTTTCTCCAATGCTCGAGGGCGAAGAAATGCCTGTTTCTTATCCTGGTTTTAAAGGTGGGGACCGCACAGACATACAATTGCCAAAGGTTCAGCGCCAGTGCCTCCAGGCTTTAAAAAATGCCGGTAAAAAAGTTATTTACATCAACAATTCCGGTTCTGCCGTAGGACTGGTCCCTGAAACCGAAAGCTGTGCTGCGATATTACAAGCGTGGTATGCAGGTGAATTGGGAGGACAAGCCATCGCCGATGTCCTCTTTGGTGACTACAATCCGGCAGGAAAATTGCCCGTGACTTTTTATAAAGACACTACGCAACTCAAAGACATCGAAGACTATGATATGGCCGGTCGTACCTACAGATATATGGAATCAGAACCCCTGTTCAGATTTGGTTATGGCCTGAGTTATAGCAATTTCACCATTGGCACAGCTGAATTTGACGCAGCAAGCATTAAAGCCGGCGACGAACTGATGGTCCGCATTCCGATCACCAATGTGGGTAAGCTCAAAGGGACAGAAATTGTCCAGGTATATGTCAGAAAGCTGGGAGATGCAGAGGGGCCAATACTCAGCTTGAAGGGCTTTCAAAGAGTAGAATTAATGCCCGGTGAAAGTCGTATGGCCAATATCAAATTGACAGAAAATGCCTTCGCCTTTTACAATGATAAAAGCCTCCAATTGGAGGCGATGCCGGGTCAATATGAAGTTTTTTATGGCAATAGCTCAGCAAAAAATGATCTGAAATCATTTAAGGTAGAATTAAAACCTTAGGACTCCGGCCATCCAACTTTGTAAAGAACAACAAGTCGGCCCAATTGCCGCGTGATTAACTTATAAATTAAATACAATGTCAATGCATAAATACATTGTTCTGGGAGTGTGTTTTTTGTTTTCTCAATCGACACTTTTTTCCCAAAAGAACAGGATCATTTCACCCAATGGAAATATTGAAGTTTCATGGGAGGCATTACAAAGCCAGGGGCCTCAAAAATGGATATTGAAGAGCAGCCACTTGATGGAAGGCAAAACGACAGAAGTCTTTCCAAAAATAGAATTAGGCCTCATTCGAAGCGATCAGTCCTTCATCAATTTAAAATTGCTGGGTACCTCTGCACAGAAAAAGTGATCGTAGATTATACCATGCCTCATGGCAAGCGCAGCCACAGAAAAAATGAGGCCAATGAAATAATCCTTCAGTTTCAGAATGAGCAGAAAACCCCAATGAACGTCATCGTTCGTGCCTACAACGATGGTCTGGCGTTCAGGTATGAGTTTCCTACCTTGACTAAAGACACCGTTCGCATCCTTGAAGAAATCACCTCCTACAATACTTCAGGAAGCAAAAGAAGGTTTCTGCAAAAATGGAATCCGGCCAACGAAGCCATATACGCCGGTAGCGCTCCGGGAATGGTGGAGAAAGGAGAATGGGGCCTTCCTGCGCTGATCAACTCTGCTGACAGTGCAGTCTGGTACCTCATTCATGAGGCCGATCTGGACGGCACCTACTGTGGCACCAAACTCAACAACACCTTAGACTCCAATGCTTATAAACTGACTTTTCCCAATCCAAAAGATGGCAGAGGAATGGGCGAGGTAAGTCCTGCCATTACTGGTCCGTGGTTGTCTCCCTGGAGACTGGTCATCATCGGAAATTTAAAAACCATAGTGGAATCTACACTGGTGGATGACGTATCCAGACCCTCAAAAATCAAAAATACGGCATGGATAAAACCAGGCCTGGTATCGTGGAATTATTGGTCAAGCAATCACGGGACCATGGACTACCAGATTGTCAAAAAATTTGCTGACCTCGCTGCAGAATTTGGCTGGAGGTACACCTTGCTGGATTGGGAATGGGACAGAATGACCAATGGAGGAGATGTAGCATCTGCGGCAAAATACATACAGTCCATAGGCGTAAAGCCCCTGATTTGGTACAACTCCGGAGGTGAACATACATGGGTTTCCTCGACTCCAAAGGACAGGATGCTCACGCACGAGAACAGGATGGAGGAGTTTGCAAAGCTCAAGGCTATGGGTTATGCTGGCGTGAAAGTTGATTTTTTTGAAAGCGAAAAGCAAGACATGATCCAGTATTACCTGGACATCGTAGAAGATGCTGCACAATTTGAAATGCTCGTCTATTTTCATGGATGTCTGGTACCAAGAGGCTGGGCAAGGACTTACCCCAATCTGATGACTTACGAGGCGGTGAAAGGCGCAGAATGGTACAACAACAGGCCCGACTTTACCACCGAGGCTCCGGGCCACAATGCAACGCTGCCCTATACCAGAAATGTAATTGGTTCTATGGATTATACGCCTACTACCTTCACCAATTCCCAATATGCACATACTACCTCATTTGCGCATGAGCTGGCCTTGTCCGTTTTGTTTGAGTCTGCGCTTCAGCACCTTGCGGACCGTCCGGAAGGCTATGCCGCATTGCCATATGCAGCCAAACAATTTTTATCACAAATACCGGCAGCCTGGGATGATACAAAATTTGTTCAGGGCACGCCCGGCAGAGATGCGGTCATTGCCAGAAGAAGTGGAGACAAGTGGTTTGTTGGCGGAGTACAATCCACCTGGAGAGACGGACAAGTCAATTTGCCTCTGGATTTTCTGGATGAAAACACCAATTATAAGGCGACGATCATATCAGACGGGTCCTATGACGAGACCTTTGATATCAACTATAAAATCGTGAAAAAGGGTGACAAAGTCAATTTCAGAATATTGCGAAGAGGCGGTTTTGCCATCTCCATTTTTCCCATTACTGATTAAAGCACATAAAATAAAATCAATGCACTACATTAAAATACTTTTATTAATGGCATTGCCATTTTGGGGCCTTGCTCAAAGGTACAATTCACATCAGTCTGATGGTCAGCAATTGAAGATCAGTTTGGAGCAAGGGGAATTATTGGTGACTCCGCTGACAGAAAAATCGGTTCGAGTTCAATGGATCAGGGATGGTTTGAAAGAAGAACAAAACCTGGTTCTTGTCAACACTTTACCATCCCCAAAATTTACGGTTACGGAAGATCAGCAGCATCTTTATCTGAAGACAAGCACCATCGGGCTAAAAATTGCGAAATCCAATGCATCCATTACTTATACCGACGCCGGCGGAAAGGTGTTTTTAAAAGAAAAGGACAATTCCAAAACCATGACGGCCGATACCATAGTCGGAAAGGATTGTTTTATTGCAGAGCAGAGTTTTGATTCGCCAGAGGATGAATATCTTTTTGGATTGGGCCAGTTTCAGGATGGTCATTATAATTTGAAAAACATTACCAGAAAACTCATCCAGGTCAACTCGCAAATCGCCATCCCCTTCTTATATTCAAGCAAAGGATATGGCATACTTTGGCACCAATATGGACTTACTTATTTCAACCCCACTGATGAAAAAGTGGTACTTGAGAAGGCACCAACCATGAGCATCGACAGTATTCCGGTAGAGGTGACAACCACATCAGGAACAAGAAGAGTATCCCAAAGACAAGCATATTTCAAAGGTCAGTTTTCTGTTCCCGAAGATGGGGAATATACGCTGATGATGGACATGGGAGATATGGAAAGCCAGCATTTGCTCACCATAGATGGGAAGAATGTCATTGATCAGACCAATTTGTGGCTGCCGCCTGCAGTGAGTAAAATTGTGGAGTTGAAGAAAGGCCAACATGAGGTAGAAATCGTGTGTAAAGCCACCAATACCCCTCAGCTTTCCTGGAGAAAAACCAATGACGCCACGACTTTCAGGTCTCCTCATGCAAAAAGTCTGGACTATATAGTTTTTTACGGCGACAAGACGGATGATGTCATCCGTGATTACAGGAATCTCACAGGTGAAGTACCTATGCTGCCACTTTGGGCATTTGGATTCTGGCAATGCCGCGAAAGGTATACTTCGGGCGACCATTTGGTAAAAACTGTTGAGGAGTTTAGGAAAAGAAATTTGCCCGTCGATGTCATTGTACAGGATTGGCAATACTGGGGCAAGTATGGCTGGGGCGTGCCTAAGTTTGATGAAAGCAATTACCCTGAGCCGGCAAAATTTATTAAAAAATTGCACAATCTGAATGCTCACTTTTCCATTTCTGTATGGGAAAACCTGGATAAAAAATCGGAGATCGCTCAGGCTTATCTGGACAAGAATTTATACATTGAAAACAGTCCCTGGATCGATATTTACAATCCTGAAACCCAAAATACGCACTGGAATGCTTTGAACTCCAACCTTTTCCAATTGGGGGTTGATTCCTGGTGGATGGATGCCACAGGACCGGAAAACGATGCTCTAGCGGGGAAGACCACTTATTTCGGGCCAGGAGAATTTTATAGGCTCACTTACCCATTATTGGTGAGTAAGGCAGTTTATGATGGCCAGCGCGCAACAGATCCTTCCAAAAGGGTAACGATACTCACCAGATCAGCATTTCCGGGACAGCAGCGATTTGGCACCATCAATTGGTCGGGTGACATTGGCTGGAATTGGGATACCTACAGGAGACAGATTGTGGCAGGACTCAATTACAACCTCACAGGAATGCCTTACTGGACAACCGATATTGGAGGTTTTTTCAGACCGAGAAACGACCAGTACAACGACAAAGCATACCACGAAATTTTGACCCGATGGTTTCAATGGGCTTGCTTCAATCCGGTTTTCAGAATGCATGGATATCAGACCGAGACAGAGCCCTGGAAATATGGGGAAGAAGTGGAAAGCAACATGAGAAAAATGATGAATTTACGATACCGGCTGATGCCATACATTTATGCTGAAGGCTGGCAGGTGTCCAACCATGCATCCACGATGATGCGTCCATTGGTCATGGATTTTAATCAAGATCCTAAAGCAGTTGCACAACCCTTTGAATACATGTTTGGCAGCGCTTTTCTGGTGGCTCCCATGACGGAGAGCGGAGTGTCAAGATCAGTTTATCTACCGAAAGGAACTGACTGGTTTGATTTCTGGACAGGTAAAGCAAATAAAGGAGGACAGGAAATAATGGTCAGTGCACCGAAGGATCAAATTCCTGTTTTTGTAAAAGCCGGATCCATAGTGCCGATGACGAAGCTTGTGCAACACACTGGTGATTATAAATGCGATACACTTGAAATCAGGATTTATCCGGGTGCCAATGGAGAATTTGAGCTGTATGAAGACGAAGGTGATAATTACAATTATGAACAAGGCAAATACAACACCATCAAATTTTCCTGGAACGATCGCAAAAAGGTATTGTCAATTGGCCCGAGTCAGGGCTCATTTAATAAGATGCAAAAGAATAAAATATTCAGAGTCCTTATGGTCAGTGATCAGAAGGGAAGAGGTATTGAAGTTGCCACAGTTGTTAAGGAGATCAGGTACAATGGATCGTCCAAATCACTGAAGATGAGATAAATACCTGAATGATTCGGATCATAAAAAAGAATCCTCCCGGTGCATATTGACCAGGAGGATTCAGTTTTGATTGTTTAGTAGGCAAAGCCTTTTACATGTATATGCTTTTCACAATAAAAGGTTTTAAACAATCACATCATCAATCTATGTTTAACTTGCCGGTTAGGATTGAGGCATTCTACAATAGACTAGACTAAAATCACATTATTTTTTAGCAGGCTGCCAGTCGAATTTGTATCTTCTGAAGGCTTCCATGGCTTCATATTCTGCAAATCCCAGTTTCCTGTAAGTTTCAGCTGTTGCTTTGTTTCTATGTTCTGCTCTTTGCCAGAATTCTCTTTCATCTTCTCCGGGGAATGGCGCAGAGTCCTTTTGAGATTGGTGCATGTATATGGCCTTTCTCTTTTTGAGTAGTTCCTGAGGGCTGAGTGGTATGGCCATTTCGATTTCATTGATGTTGTACTCATGCCACGCACCACGATACAGCCACAGCCAGCAGTTTTTCATCCACTTTTCGTCTTTCAGGCGTTCGAAGGCTTCAAAAATGATTTCGAGACAAATGCGATGTGTGCCATGGGGGTCAGCAAGGTCGCCTGCCGCAAAAACCTGATGCGGTTTGATGTTTTGAAGCAGCTGAACCGTTGCCTGAATGTCGGCCTCTGTAAAACTATTTTTCTTGATTTTACCCGTCTCATAAAATGGCAGGTTGAGGAAGTGGATGTTTTTATCCTTTAGTCCACAAAACCTTGCCGCTGATATGGCTTCACCCTTCCTGATCAGGCCTTTGACGATGCGCACTTCTTCCGAGTTTTTGTCTTTCGCATCGGACAACAGGGTTTTTAAAGCTTTTTTGAAAACAGCGTTGTCAATTTTGATGGAGCCGGCCTCGGCCAGATCTTTGTAAAATTCAAGAAATCTGAGGGCGTCATGGCTGTGTACCGCAATATTTCCGGAAGTTTGGTAAGCTACATGTACGTCATGCCCTTGCTCTACGAGTCTGAGGAAAGTACCCCCCATCGATATAACGTCGTCATCAGGATGGGGACTAAAAATGATACTGTTTTTAGAAGCAGGCATCGAGCGCTCCGGACGGTTCTGATCGTCGGTATTGGGCTTGCCTCCGGGCCAACCTGTGATCGTATGTTGTAATCTGTTGAAGACCTTGAGGTTGATCTGGTAGGCATTGTCTTTCTCGGCCATCAGCTCGCTCAGTCCTGATTTATTATAATCTTCATCGGTCAATTTCAAAATGGGCTTCTTCACCCGCTCTGAAAGCCATACTACTGCCTTGCAAGTAAGATCGTCCGTCCAATCGCATGAACCCACCTTCCAGGGAGTTTCGACGCGTGTGAGTTTTTCTGCTGCAGCAGTATCGATGCAATACCTTACCTGGTCATGCATTTGCAGATAAGTGGCTGGAATGGTGCTGTTGGGCGTACTTTCAACAGAAAGTTTGACGATTTCTGCCTTGTGCTGACCCCATGCCATGAGGTAAATTTCTCTCGCAGAAAGGATGGTCTTGATGCCCATGGTGATGGCCTTGTAAGGCACTTCTTCAATGCCCCCAAAAGAATCTCTGGCATCTTGTCGGGTAATGTTGTCGAGCTGGATGAGCCTGGTGATCGACTTCTGGTCAGACCCGGGTTCGTTGAATCCAATATGTCCTGTACGGCCTATACCAAGTATCTGGATATCAATGCCTCCGTGCAGCTGAATTTGCTTTTCATAGTTGTCGCAAAACTTTGCCACCTGGTCCATAGGTATAGACCCACTCGGGATGTGAATGTTTTCTTTTGGAATGTCTATGTGGTTGAACAAATGTTCGTGCATGAAGTAGTAATAACTCTCAGGGTCTTCTTTGGGTAAGCCAAAGTATTCATCAAGATTGAATGTGATTACATTCTGAAAGCTGAGGTTTTCTTCTTTGTGCAATCTTACCAGCTCCTTATACACTCTAATGGGCGAAGATCCTGTGGCCAAACCCAAAACAATGTTCTTTCCCATCTGTTGTTTTCTTCTGATGGCAAGTGCTATGGATTGTGCGATGTGCTTTGATCCTGCCTCTGCGTTTTCGAAGATGTCAACCGGAATGTTTTCAAACGATTTGAGTTGGTAGGTGAGGGTAGAAGGATACTTGGAAATAATGGGTGATTTTGTCATCGTGTTAATTTGTACTGTGCTCGTGCACGGCAAAATTATGAAATAAATTTTAATTCTGCTATAATTGCAAAAAATTTCTTTGGAATTTCTATCATTGAGCCTGCTTCGAAAGGTGTCATTTGGTTTAAAATATCCATATAAGATCCATTTTAACCATGGAAACTTTTCAAAATAGGTTGATAATTACAGTTTTCTAATGCCGAGAATTACCATTAAAGATATCGCTAAGGCCGCCGGGGTTTCCAGGGGTACAGTTGACAGAGCACTCAACAACAGAGGCAACATCGATCAGACCAAAAGAGAGAGCATTCTCAGAATAGCACAGGAGATCGGCTACACAAAAAACATCAACGCGTCTTCACTTGCATCCAATAAAATCAGGAAAATTGCCATCATCTTACCTGATGACAGAGATCCGTACTGGGCCTTGCCATTGAGAGTGGTCGAGCAGCAAGCCGCGATAATCCACGATTATGGATTTGAATTTTATTATTTCTTATTCAATGCAGAAGACGCATCAACATATTCCGCGGCACTTGAATCTGCAATGACTGTCGATGCAGATGCATTTGTTTTGGCCCCAATCTTTTATAAGGAAAGCCTCAAATTTCTCCAGCCGACGGGCCACAATGGTGTCCCAGTCATCACTTTAAATACAGAAATCCATCACACGGGCGTAACTACTTACATTGGCCAGGATTCCTTTCAGGCGGGATTTTTGACCGGTAAATTGTTCAGTCTTTTGAATCCGGACATATCAACCATTCTGGCCATCACTGTTGGAGGACACCGCAGCAATGCCAAACACATCGACGATAAAATATCAGGCCTCCATACTTTTTTCGAACAAAAATCTATGAACCCTCAGGTTCTGGAAATATATCTTGACGATCAGGCATCGCCGGAGGAAATCAGGAAAGCCATCAACGCACACCTTCAAAATAATGCGGAACTGGGGCTTTGGTTCACCAATTCCAGAACATATACCGGAATACTTTCTTTCGAATCAAATGAGCTCACCGGCAATGCCGTCATTGGTTTTGACCTTGTTCCGGAGAATGTCCAACTGCTCAAAAACCACCGCATCAACTTCCTGCTCAATCAAAAGCCGGACGAACAGGCGGAATGGGCCATGAAATGCTTGATGGAAATGTTTGTACAGTCAAAAACACTTCCTAAGCGAAGGGTTCTGCCCATCGACATCGTTGTGGCCGAGAATGTGGATGCTTATTTACACCACTAATCCTCAACAGCTATTTTCCTATCCCTTAGTTTGTCCACAATGAGCAAGGTCAATATCAAGATCAATGAAAGAATAGTCACCCACTTGCCCAGGTCAAAGTAAGAGGACTCAAATCTGAAGCTTATATTGTGTTTGCCTGCAGGGACCATGACCCCTCGGGTAAGGAAATTGGTTCTGATGAGTTCTGTGCTCTGACCATCCACATATGCTTTCCAATTGGGGAAATAATAATCACCAATCACCAATAAGCCAGGTTCGGCAGTTTCTACTACATATTCAGCCTTGCTGTAGCCATAATAAGATTGCTGTATGGTGTGAGCCACCTCTTCAGGAGATTTACCTGAAACCGGGGTCGAAGGCATTTTTTCAACAATACTTGTTTTGGCAAAATCATTGGATTTATAGACCGTTTTGTTGGGGTCAGTGATCAGATCATAAGTCATTCTTTGATGTGAATAGATTTCATTCTGCACAAAAAATGCCTGCCGGTTGCCGGTACCATCGTCCCTGATATCAGACTTGAGTTTGATGGCAAGCAATTTATCGGCAGGAAAGTCCGCCTCCATATTGTCTGGCTTATGGAAAATAAAGGCATAGAAGCCATCCGTGCTATAAAACTGCTGATAAGTCGCCTGATTTCTTTTGAAAATTCTTCCCTGCAAATTCGTTGGAGCATATCTGAACAGACTGTCCTTCTGAGGCGTCAGAGCCGACAACGTATTGGCGTCCAATGCCAATGAAAGACTGGCGTCCTGGCTACCATTTTTATAAGATTTATTGGGTATGGCCAGATCGATAAAAGTCAAAACTATAAGCCCGATCACAAAAACATTGTACGACCTGGAAAATTTAGAAGAAAAGGCATAAAATACAGCCCCTGCGATCAACATGACCATCGCTGTCAGGCCATAAATTTTTACGGTGGCTGCATCAGGTCTGCTCAGCTTGTAAGTGCTGCCAAATGAGGACATCAGGTACAAAGAGCCAAATACCAGAAGAGCCAATAAGACATAAAAAGTGACCTTATCCCTCCCGGTACTTTTTTGCGTCCTCAGCTGATCGAATACCCATCCGGCAGAAAGACAGGCCAACAGGACCGGGAACAACATGGTCCTTGTTGGAACCCTGAAAAGATTGAAACCAGGAAGTCCAAAAATCATTTTATAGAAAAAAGTACTGCTGCCCATGGCGTGAAGCAACATGAATATGCTTGTGACCAATAAGGCCGTAATGATCCCCTTTTTTGGAATTTTGAAAAAGCCATAGACGCCAAACAACAATGGTATGACCCCAAAGAAGTAGGCTGTTTCCCAGTAGTGATACACGCGTCCGGGAGTCAGGAAATATGTGCTGTAATCCAGAGGTTCGCCTCCTTTAAAATATCCAAATATTTTTGGCGACAAGAAGGTCAGAAAGTTTTGAAATTTAAAAGACCCATCTGCAGCAAAATCAAAAGCTATTTTATCTCTTTGAGTGAAAGGAATCATTTCATAGGTGTGAAAGACCTGGATGGCCAGTACCCCCACAGCCAAAATTACAGCCAGCGCCATTCCCCCAATCGGCATCACCACTTGTTTGAATCCTTCTGATTTATTGGCGTTGTATTTTAGAAAAAGGCCAACAATGGTCGTCATTCCAATAAATACAAGGTTGTAAAAGAAAAACTGAGGGTGGCCGGCAAAATTGAATGCAAGGAAGAGGCCCGCAAGACCTACATCCGACCATTTGATGGAATTGCTTTTGAAAATTTTATAAAAGTAAAGCAAAACCAGGGGCATCCACGCCATGCCACAAATCACCACCACATATTGCCACTTACACAAAACAGCACAAGAATAGGTGAACGCTACTGCCGCAAAAATGGCCGACCAAAAACTCAGTTTGATGTTTCTGGCCAGGAAAAACATATTCACACTCAAAATGAAAAAATGCAGAACGATCAGGTTTTGAACAATCTTAAATAAATCTGCATCGGGCGAAACCAGATAGTGTGCAATATAAAATACCGGATAGAAGAACAAAGATGTAGGATCAGACACATGTGGAACTCCCCCGTGAGCGTAAGGATTCCAGAATGGGATTTCTCCATTGTGCGCAGCCAAAACATTGAGTTTGAAAAATGGCACCGTTATCTCAGTCCAGTCTGCCCAATAATCACTCCAGAAGTCATTCAGGCCAAAAATTTGTTCGTGAAAAAACACGATATTGAACAAGGCAAGTATGCCTATTCCAAGCATCCAGCCGTACTTTCCAAAAGATGCTGCATCAGCTGGTGATGATGGTGGGGTAGAGGCAATGTTTACTTTTTCTGTAGGCAATATATCATGCTTTTGTTCAGTTTTTTTAATGTTGGTTTTTTTAGCCATCACTGAAAGATCTTTAATTTTAGCCGTGAAGATAATTATACCATTTGGAATATGGATTGAACAACATTATTGCGTTGTAAAATATGAAAAGGTATGCATTCAAAATTAGGCTTTAATGATGCCAACCAAGAAATTGAACAAAGAGGATATTTCTGACATTCACTTTGAGATAATGTCCAATTCTACGTCCTTTGGGCATATATTTTTCGTCCGCAGGTATTACAACAAATGGAACCAATGCAAGAAATTTTCTGTCCTACCAATAGCAACCAATCAAGTAATAATAAAATTTTGATTACCGGCAAATATCTGATGATCATTGGAATGGTGATTTCTATATCATCGTGCGCCATGCACAAGCCAGTAGCACCATATCAGGCTCCGGTAGCAAATGATGTACCTGATTACAGCAGCCTTAACTCTTGGGCTGCTCATCCAGAAAAAAGTGACCCGTCTGACGAGACACCTGAAGGAAAAATGATGGAAGTGGGGATCACCAAGCCTATAGATGTCTTTTTCCTCCATCCTTCGTCTCTGCTTGGTACCAAGAAGTATCAAAAAATCTGGAATGCGGATATCGCAGACAAATCGGTGAATAAAACAACCGATGAGGGCGCCATACTTTTTCAGGCCAGCGCCTTCAATCAGGCAGGAAATGTGTACGCTCCGAGATATCGACAGGCGCACTATTATTGTTATTTCTCCAGTGATACAGCCGATGCAAGATGTGCTTTTGATCTGGCATACACAGATGTAAGGGCAGCCTTTATTTACTTTCTTGAACATTACAATCAGGGGAGACCCATCATCATTGCCTCCCATTCTCAAGGGACAACCCATGCGCTGCGATTGATCAAAGAATTTTTCGACGGTACTCCCCTGCAATCAAAGCTGGTAACTTGTTATCTTCTGGGCATGCCTGTAAAAATGGATGAATACGAAAATATTCCGCCTTGTACATCTCCGGACCAAACAGCCTGCATCAATTCCTGGAGAACCTTCAGACGAGGTTTTGAACTTCCTCATGCCTCACAAGAGGTATTGGTAACAAATCCGATCAGCTGGACACTGACCCCCGAGTACATCTCCAAAGACCAAAACCCGGCGTCCATTGTTTTCAAATTCAATAAGATATATCCCAACAGCGTAGATGCTCAGATCCACAATGGCATTTTATGGGCCACAAGACCCAAATTTCCTGGCAGTTTCCTGGTGACGCGAAAAAATTACCACCCGGCCGATGTCAATTTTTACTATTACAGCATCAGGGAGAATGCAAAATTAAGGGCTGAAACTTATATTAGGCAACTGGAGCCATGATTGCCAGGTCACAAATTTGAATGGAGTGAAGAATGCATCGTAGGTGGTGGAATTTACCTGAATTTGCAACGATTTTTAAAACTGGATGTTTTGGTACACTATATACTCATAGCTTTTCGAAAGTATGGTTTTTTTCCAGCCTTAACTGGCCGAATTGTTAAATCTTAACTTTAAAATAATATTTTATTTATTATTAAAATACAAATCTTTACCTTTGCCATAATCCCATAGTATAAAATTATAAGTGGTGAAATCATTAATCATATCGATGCTTGTTTTTGTGACTGTATCTGGCTTCTGTCAGACAAGCAAAAAGGTATTTATGATTGGCGAGTATCAGCAAACTTATGATAAAATCATGATGGAGTATAAGAGCCATCTGCTTGAAGTCTGTGACAATTCCATGGACAATGCCTATCAAAAATGGTCCGGAGTGCTTTATGATATTGAAAAATATGTAATGGCCGAAGATTTTGACATAAGAGGCGTTAAGCTCTGGATGAATGTGTTTTTCAATAAAAATGGGAAAATAGACTACCTGGTATTTTACCCAAAGCCGGTATCGAAAAACATGAATTACGAAAAGTTGGAGGACATCCTTGAAAAATTTGTGGTTAATTACAAATCTGGCATTACATCTGACAAGGCTTTCTCTCACTACGGTTCTGCCAGTTTTCCTGTGTTCTACAGCACTTACAAACGCGATGACGAGTAATTGGAAGTAATTCTCCGTTCCATCCCAGGTTTTTAATCAATTGTCTTTTCCCCACTTTCAATTTTAAAATTATATGCAGCCTCATGCATCTTATGGGCAATAGACCTATCTTTGCTGCACCTATCCATTAAAGCTACCAAATGATGAATCAAAACCTTGCCTTCGGGCACCATGACTACTATAATGTAGACGATCTGTTGAATGAAGACCACTTGATGATCAGAGAATCTGTGGCCAATTATGTGAAAAATGAAATCAAACCCATCATTGAGGAATGCGCAGAACAGTCAAAATTTCCTGAACACATCATCAAAGACATGGGCAAGCTCGGCATGTTTGGCATCGACCTGTCTCCTGAGTATGGCGGAGGCGGCATGGACAGCATTGCCTACGGAGTGGCCATGCAGGAATTAGAGAAAGGTGACTCAGGCATAAGGTCTCTGGCTTCTGTGCAAAGTTCACTGGTGATGTATCCGATCCATGAGTTTGGTTCTGAAGCACAAAAGCAGAAGTTTTTACCAAAACTGGCGACCGGCGAAATGATAGGTTGTTTTGGACTCACCGAGCCCGACCACGGCAGTAATCCTTCCGGCATGCTGACCACAGCTCATGACAAGGGAGATCACTACCTGTTGAATGGCGCCAAGATGTGGATCACCAATTCTCCGATTGCTGATATCGCAGTGGTGTGGGCAAAAACAGACAATGGGAAGGTCATAGGTCTGATAGTTGAACGCGGTTTTGAAGGTTTCACAACTCCAAAAATCACTGGCAAGTGGTCATTGAGGGCTTCCATCACCGGAGAACTGGTCTTTGATAACGTCAAAGTTCCCAAGGAAAACCGACTTCCGGGTGTCGAAGGCATGAAAGGACCTTTGAGCTGCCTGAGCAAAGCCAGATATGGTATTGCGTGGGGAGCCATTGGTGCTGCACTCGACTGTTATGATACCGCATTGAGATATGCACTTCAAAGGGAACAATTTGGCAGGCCCATCGCGGGTTTTCAATTGACCCAGAAAAAACTGGCGGAAATGATCACTGAAATCACCAAAGCACAACTTCTGGTCTGGAGGCTTGGTAAGCTGGTCAACGAACACAAAGCTACACCGGCCCAAATTTCTATGGCCAAAAGAAACAATGTCCAGATGGCCATCGTCATTGCGAGAGAAGCCCGACAAATCCTCGGAGGCATGGGCATCACCAATGAATTCCCCATCATGCGACATTTGATGAATCTCGAAACGGTGATTACGTATGAAGGCACGCATGACATTCATTTGTTGATCACAGGCATGGACATTACCGGTATCAATGCTTTTTCCTGAGTTTTTCCTGAACTGAAATAATAAAGATCTGCCGGGTAATTAATGATTCAAAGAAACATGTATAGTAAAGTCAATTATTGTTTTGAAAATTTGGGTACTTTGATACTCTGGATTATTTTTACCTGAAATCATAATTAAGTAAAACCAAATCAATGAAAAAATTCTCTTTTGAATCCAACAACCCCTTTTTGAGTGAAAAGAAGTTGAATTCCGTTTCCTCTCAAGCTTACGGAATGGACTATGAAACAACCACGGTTTCTGGAGCCATCAACAAATCATTCATTTTGTTTGCCATATTAATGGCCACCAGCTTTGTCTCTTACTTGATGCCCAGCAACTTGTTTTTATACCTGGGAATGATTGGAGGCTTTATTGCAGTACTGGTAAGTAGCTTTAAACCAGCGCTCTCTCCTTATGCTGCTCCCATTTATGCAGGACTGGAAGGTTTGTTTTTAGGAACCATATCAGCCATTTTTGCAGTAGAATACGACGGCATCATTTTCCAGGCATTGACACTGACACTGGGCTGTCTGGTTACCATGCTCATCATCTACAAATCAGGATTGGTGACAGTAAACGAAAAATTCAGAGCAGGTGTTATGATGGCTACAGGGGCGATATTTCTGGTGTATATGGTCAGCTTCATAGGTAGTTTTTTTGGCTGGAATATGCCTTATCTTCATGAAGGAGGTGCGATTGGCATTGGGATCAGTCTGGTCATCATAGGCGTTGCGTGCCTCAACTTACTTTTGGATTTCGACCTTTTCGAAAAAGCTGAAGAAAGAAATGCACCTAAATATATGGAATGGTTTTGCGCCATGTCATTGATGATTACTCTGGTATGGTTGTACATAGAAATGCTGAGACTATTGTCTAAACTCAGGGATTGATATCCATTCTCTGGTATAAGCGCCTAAGAAAATATAAAGCCGGATCCTTCAAAAAGGGTTCGGCTTTTTCATTTTCTAGTGTTACTTCCAAAAGGGAGACCACAAGCTAAAAGTGTAATTTAGACACTTTATTCAACAAAATACAATAATATATTTTATATAAAAAAGATATATGCTAGTAAAAACTACCATATAAATATAAGTTATAATAGAATTTACATAAAAAAATAATTTATATCAATGCGCCCTGTTGGATAAATGAAATTTGGACATTATTAAAAAAAACTGAATGAAAACTGTTAAAAATACCATTTCTTAGTTTTTTATATATCGAATATTGGATAATATATAAAATTATAAGTGTTAAAATATATTACTTAAAGAACAAAATATTGAATAAATGCATTATTCGGATACAATGTTGTTTTTGTATTATCCTTAAAATTATTGAAAATGGAATTTAGTTTACCCAAATTTTATGGCGTATTCCGTCCTATTGTGGGACCGCCGGGCCACTTCCTTAAGAAGTTCCCCCCCCGAATTATCAGTTTTTGTTTATTGCTGATACTACTCGTCACTCCAAAATGCCAACTGAAAGCCCAGGACATAAAGAATAACGCAGCCTGTGAAGTCTGCGCGCAAGTACAAACATACCCCCAATTGGCCAGCGTTAATACAAACGATGGAGTTTTAACAGCATACATCCTCGGAAACTTGCTCGGCACCAATGTCGATCTAACAGCACTCAACTGGCAAGGCCTGGCTCAGAGCTCAATCAATGTGTTGGATTTTTTGAGCATCCTTCAGGCCGACCTGGGATTGTCTTCACCCCAGGAAGTCCTGGAAGCTGATCTCAGTCTGGCCCAAATTTTTGAAGCTGCGGCTTTGGCGGGTTCCAATGGAGGTACTATTGCCGAGCTCAATCAACTGGCATCGCTCAGCTTGCCCTCCTCAACCATTAGACTTTCTGACCTGATGACCCTGGATCTTATTCAGGGATATCTGGCCGAAATCGAAATCGATGCCCTCAGTTTTGTCACCGGAGTCATTCAAGTCTACAACTTTGAAAACGTAGCTACAACACCTTCACCGGTTAGCATCAATCTACCCATAGGAAATGTCCAGCTGTGGGCCCAGGTGGTTGAACCCCCGCATATTGGATGCTTTAGCTCATCCGGCCAATTTTTCAGCGCAGGAGTAAGAATCAAACTTTCTGTTGATATTGTCGATAATATCTTTTTAAATACCAATATCACATTGCCATTGGTCCTGACCAGTGTTGATGTTTCTGCGACCTTAACCAATATCGACTTGTATCTGGACGTAGCGAGTGGTTTGGTCACTGTGGACATGGTCAATTCGGTGAATAATACCATCAGTCTGACTGCCCAACCCGGTCTTGCCAGCATATATGTAGGAGATATAGACGTCAATGATTTTTTCAACAGGAGTGCTTTCCCTCTTTCTAGTCTGGATTTCGGGGTGATTGGTAGTGTAGCTTTAAAAGTGAATGCAATCGTTAGTTTGACAGAAAATCTTGACCTCAAAGTAAAGTCCAACGGTTCTGCGACCAATGGGGCTGTGAGTTTAAGCAATTACGCTGTTCCTTTTGGCCCCTTGGAATTGGGCTCAAGCAGCACAGTGATCAGCGAATTATTAGATGATCTGGCTTTGAATACTCAGATAGATCTTACCAGTACAATTTTACCTGTAAATTTTATTGGTCCTGTTACATCATCTGTTCTAGGTGCAACCTCGACCATCTTGTTCAATGAGAATACAGGAGTAGTGCCTCCAATCCTGACAGGACTTGCTGATCCTTTACTGGGAGCAATGGGCATAGGAATAGGAGAAATTATTGTTGGATCCACAGGGGTGAATGAAAATTGTTTTGATTTTGCTGACGCTCCAAACTCATACAGCACAACAAAAGCTGTTGATGGTGCGTGCCATATAATTGGTACTAATCTTTACATTGGTAATATTCCACCCGATATTGATGACAATGGCATGCCCGGAGTTATGGCTGATGGTGACGGAGCCGATGAGGATGGTTTTACCTCATCGGGAGAAATAGTATCTCCGACCGAATTCAGGCTTCAGGTGATGGTCAATAATTTTTCAGGAAATACAGCCCAACTGGTGGCCTGGATAGATTTCAATCAAGATGGTAGTTTTGACAACAACTATGAAAGGTCAGTTTACAGCTCTTCCGGGAATGTTCCGGATGGCTTTTCTGACAATGTAACCTTAGAATGGACAGGTATCCCATTCCCTTATGAAGATATAACAACCTACCTCAGAATAAGGCTGACTTCCGAACCCTCATTCTTCACAAATGCTTCGCCAGATCCCACAGGTGTAGCCAGAGATGGCGAAGTAGAAGACCACATGATTCAATTTTCCCTGCTTCCTGTGCAATTGATATCTTTTGGGGCAGAAGTTACGCCAGCAGGCAATTTGATCAAATGGACCGTAGCAAGTGAAACAAACATTGATGTCTATGAGGTCTTACATTCAACAGACGCCAATAACTTCGAAAAAATCGCAAGCGTAAGTCCATCCATCGCTTCAAGAGATTTTAATAAGGATTATGAAGCCTTACATGCCAATCCGGAAGGAGGTCTTCATTATTACAAGCTTTCTGCAATCGACCAGGACGGAAGCACGCAGCAATCTCATGTCATATTGATTCAGAACAATACACATGATTCATCAGCGAAGATTTTTCCTAATCCTTGCATTGACGTGGTGAATGTGATGACAGGTTCTGCAAATATTAGCCGTTTGATGTTATTTGATGCACAGGGTAAAATGGTTCAATCGTGGAATTTAGTACCATCAAATACAGGAATTGCTTTGCGCCTTGGAGATAATATTTCGGATGGTATGTATTTTTTGCTTGGTTATAATGACAACGAAAGTGGTACTAATTTCAAACAAAAGTTGCTGGTAAAAAAGCAATAAATGCCGAATAATGAATACAGTTTTTAAAAATCAAAAAGCGAAAAACATATTTCTAAATGAAAAATAAAAAGGCAGTTACATTTTGGATGCATGAACTGCTTTACAGGGGCTAAAGTGAGATTTAGCCCCACTTAAATCAGGTAACTCATACTAATTGCACTTAGTAAATAATTTTTTGGATACTGTTTAGATAAAGGGTTGGATAAAAGTATCTGGCCCTTTATCCGTTTAAAGCCCCGGCGAGTTAAGCCGGAGTTTTGATGAGATATATGTAGATGAACAGAAGAATGATGGAAGCTATGTTCATAAACAATCCAGCTTTGATCATGTCAGGAATTCGCAAATGGCCGGAGCTGAAGACCACAGCATTGGGAGGAGTAGCCACCGGTAGCATAAATGCACATGATGCAGCTATCGTGGCTGGTATCATGAGCAAATACGGGTGATGACCCAGCGCATCGGACACAGAAGCAAGAATTGGCAAAATCATTGCTGTGGTTGCCAGATTGGAAGTGATTTCAGTCAGGAAATTGACGAGGGTGATGGTCACCAATACCAAAATGAAAAATGGTACAGTGTCAAAGCCTGATAATCCTTTGCCAATAAACTCCGCAAGCCCGCTGGTCTTAAACCCTTCCGCCAAAGTCATTCCACCACCAAAAAGTAAAATGATGCCCCAGGGAATTTTTTGACTGTCCTCCCAATTGAGCAATTTTTCTCCTTTGTGCTTTGGGCCTGCCGGTAAAATAAATAATGCAAGGCCCGCAATGATAGCAATGATGGTATCATCTAGTGCGGGCAAAACAGGTGTCAGGAATGCTCTGAAAATCCATAATAATGCCGTAATGATGAATAGCGTGAGCACTCTCTTTTCCTCAATACCCATTTTTCCCAAACCTTTCAGCATCGATTTTATTTCCTCGGCACCGGCCGGAAATTTGATGTCTTCAAATTTATAAGCAATCCTTGTCAGATAGAAGTAACAAAGAATGAACAACAGTATAGCGATTGGCAAACCATACTTGAGCCATTCTGTAAAGGTAATTTCATAGCCGTACAATTCTTTTACCACCCCACTCAAAACAAGATTGGGCGGCGTGCCAATCAGTGTTGCAATACCACCTATGGATGCACTGTAGGCAATGGCCAGCATCATTGATTTTGCAAATCTGGAGTGTTCGTCTTCTTTGGTTCTGGGATCATCCTTCATCTGATTGACAATGGCCAGGGCAATGGGCAACATCATTACCGCTGTTGCAGTATTTGAAATCCACATCGATAAAAATGCAGTGGCCAACATAAACCCAAGCAATATTTTTCTTACATCCGTTCCAATTGCATTGATGATGGTCAGAGCTATCCTTTTGTGCAGATTCCATCTTTCAATAGCAATGGCAACCAAAAAACCACCCAAATAAAGGAAAACAAACTTGTGCCCGTAAGGTGCCGTTGTAGCTTCAAGGTTGAGCCCCCCGGTAAGCGGAAATAAAACTATAGGCATCAGGGCCGTGACTGCAATGGGTATGGCTTCAGTGACCCACCAAACAGCCATCCAAATCGCCGTTGCGAGAATCCCGACTCCTTGTGGTGACAAGCCTTCAGGTTTATAAAACAATAAAGTGATCAAAAACAAAATAGGACCCAGAATGAGGCCAATGATAGAGGATTTGTTGGCAGTGTTTGTCATGGGTTGTGAAATTATAGAGAAAATAACTTGTCCGCAAGAATTGCTGAGAATTAGTTGCTCTATACTTCTTAATTTTCAGAGTTCTCCATTGATCTGTAGGATAATCAAAGAGATTACATGGATACATAAAAAAAATTCAGGTAATACTACGCACTGCATTTGGCGTAGAAGTACGCTTGGAATAGAGAGGTTGCAAATGGAACTTTACATCATCAATTAACCTCAATATATAGTATCATGTCAGATCAAAACAATGGCACCGTTATCAGTCCCCAGAATCTTTCCCAGGAAATCAATATCATGCTGGATTATGTCATTCAGCGTGGATTGAGTTTACCGGCAGATACCAGTTTTTCCTTTGAAAACACTCAGGATGTTTCCTTATTGGTCAAACAGTACAATGACCTGAGGACATTGATCAGTCCTGCTACACCCGATGCGATATCCTATGTTGGTTCACAATATTCGCCTGATTCAAAAGGCATTAAGCAACTATGGAGAGTGCCTCTTTTCTCCAAATGCCTGATTTTTGGATTGATCACTTTCGCTGTTTTGATTGCAACCAGTCTTTTGCCTGAAGTCAATAGTGAAAACCTTTCAAAAAGTCTGCTCACCTCATCAGGCTGGCAGCTATTGGTCAATTTGATTTTCATTTGTTCGGCAGCGCTTCTAGGTGCCATATTTTACCAATTGAAAACAATCAGTGATAAAATCAGGAGCGTCACCTTGCTTCCCGTAGATAATCTGGAATTTTTTGGAACAATGATCATGGGCATGATTGCCGGATTTCTATTGAGTGAAATGCTCTCTCTGCCGGCACATGTGGTAGATGAAAACATAGAAGTCAATAAAATGAGCCTTTCTCTTTTGGGAGGCTTTGCTTCAGACGCCATTTTCTCATTGTTACAAGGCCTGGTCGAAAAATTAAAATCGATTTTTAACATCAACGGCTGATTCTCTTTGATCCAAAACCTTTTTGGTTCTATCACTGAATTTCTAAAAATATAATCATCTGTGGATTCGAAACCACACAAAATCGAGGCGTATCCGAAAAGCCTTACGAGTAGGTAATTAATCAAAAAAAAACAGTTTTATGAGCGCAAAAAATTCAAATTTATCAGATGCCCATTATGGCTATGATTTTGTAGTTGCAACGACCCAGGAAAGCATCAATGCTACAATGAAAGAGTATTTGTACAATACTCAATTCCCCGTGGTGAAGATGTATTGGAACCAGGATGCGAATGGCAACCCGGTAGCCGTAACCTATGCGGAGCTGATGCAACAAACCAATGGTACTGACCCCTTGAATGTACCGAGCTGGAAAACGGGTGATCCTGAAAGTCAGGATATTAAAAACATCAACGGTAGCCAGTTTTGGTTTGCCTTTGAAGCAGCCATTGGGGTTCCGGGCGGAGTTTCTCCTGGACAAATTCCTAATATTATATCCCTACAGACGGGGAGCCAGACCGTAATTTTCAACCTGATGTGTTCAGAGTTCAAAGTAGTTTCGGCTATGTTTTCAAGGCAGGGAATGACCAGTTTTGACAATTTCTCACAGCCAGACAATGCACCGTGGTTGTTCACTTCCAGTGTGCGGTTACAAAACATCATCAACAACAACAATCTGCCCCCGGCAGTGAAAGCACAATTGGACAATTTTGGACCCAATGCATTCAGCATCCAACAATTGATTTTTGATCTGGACAATGCAGCACTTCAGTCGACTCCCACCATTACAGGCATAGATCCCGGCACCCCTACATACAATCTGCTCAATCAGGTATTTGTTGGGGCATATTTCAATGCTATGAAACAAACTGCACAACCAGTGCTAAACTATGCCGTAGTCAAAAATGTGTCCAGCAACATATCACCTTCTTCATTGACACTCACCAATATGAATCTTGAAGCAAGCTCATACGTCAATCCGGCAACTGCTGCGCAAGTACCTGGCAGTCAATTGAGTTCACTCAATTACCTGTGTGCTGTCAACGGCAATACCTTGCCACCTGCGGTTCCATTTACGTGGAATTGGGTGGAACAATCCGAAGAAGCCAGTTTCGACGGAGTAGTGTCGATCAATAGAAATACGTTTGCAACATACTTTCAAAATCAACTTCTGCCTTACGTAAGAGCAAATTGCTATACACCAAGCGTTCGCGTATGGCTATCTGGGACATTTGATGCAACTGTAAATTTCCAATGGGGTTCGACGCCTGGACAAAACCCACAGATATCAAGGCCGTCAACAGGCCCTAAGGTATTAAGTTTTTCATTTAGTAGCAGCGCATCCGACCAAGCCGGACTTAATGGGGATATGGGCAAATCGACACTTTCAACCACATTCAATGTTGATGTTTCATTTGTCAATAATACCATTATCATTACACAGACTTTGTATTACTACATTTACGTAAGATCACTTGCATCAAGTGAAAGCTGGAAACCAGTAAATAAAACCATAACTGATACATATACACTTGCCGTTGATCAATCTGGAGGTCTTACAGCAGTAAAATCTACAGCTGTTTCAGACAATTCAGAAAAAATGCCTGAAGCCAATTGGTTTATAAATTTATTTACAGGGCTCAACAGCCTCGATGCAACAGTAGATCAGTGGGTTCGGGATTTTATCGGAACCTCATTTCAAGGCATCCCAGTCAACGTCGCTCAGCAGTTCGTATTCCCGGGAGGTAAAACATTCGCATTTAAAGATGTAGTATTTTCTGATTATCAGGACATGATTTCTCACATCACTTATGCACAGACTGCTAGCTGATATTCAACCATTCATTTTTTCAACACTGTATTAAATTATAGCAATGACAAATTTAAAAATAGGTGTCTCGTCAGAAATGATGCAGAACTATAAACAAACGGCCATTATGTCGCCCGAAAAAAAATTCGAGGCGCTCCAAACCGATTCAGGAAACTCGCTACTTTTTTCTATTGGAACAGATAATGCATTTTATGTTACCCAGGAAAGCATCGGCCACGATACAGGGTGGCAAAAAACCGACCTGAGCACGGCTATCATTTCAAAAAGTTTCCCGGGGCTTCAAAATGTTACCTGCAAAACCTTCGATGTAGATCAAAACGTTGTCGATGGAACCATAGGAATGGCGCTCGTGGTCAACAATGGAACCAGTGATACACTCTTTCTGTGTCTGGGCAATTCTTCCACTGATACTTCATGGCTGGACAACCCTAAATGGACCCAGTATCCTTTTGACAATCCTACAAAGCCGGTGACCATTGCAGGAGTTTTCATGAGCGAAACCAAAAACAATACGCAGTACATCGTTGCAGACATCCTGAGAGATCCAGCAAGTGCAGAAAAGCTGATATCAAGGTATTATATCAGTCCGACATCCACTCCGGTCTGGCAGGTGCATGATGTCACGATTGATCTCGAAGCAGATACTTACTCCAGTTGTCTGGGTAGGCAGTATCTGACCAATAGTCCTCATCAACCAACCATTGACGGGCTCTACACCCTAGGACAGGTGGTAGGAAACGGGCAACTCACTTTTCAGCCCTTGTATAATGTCTTCAATCCTGCAATACCCGCAAGTCCAGCGCGACTCCAATTGCCCGGAGGCCTGGTCGGAGAGGCCATGGCATCATGCAGAAAGCCGGACATGTCGACCGACCTTTATGTTTGTAGCAATGGAGGATTGTATTATTTTGCTTCTTCCAACCAAAACGATGGAGCGACTGCAGTTTTATTGTTCCAAAATCCCATCTTTAAAGGTGCGAAGACGATAGTGGCAAGTCAGGATGACCAATTGACTATAGTCTGGGGTATAAATAGTGACAACCAAATCTTTTATACGACCTGCCCGATCGGAAATGAAACGTCCAATCCCACAGCTTGGTCTTATCCATTGCCAATTGTAAGTAATGTAGACCTTTTCTCTCCCTACATCAACAGAGTTGACAGCAGCAATACATTTTTTGCTGTAGCAGACAATACACTTTTTAAATTGATCAAATCATCGACCAATGGCACCTGGCAGCAACAGAGCATCACCTTGCCTTCTGTAGAACAGGCAGACACACAAAAGTATCCATCTTACACTACAAGACTGACCGTGACAGATGATAGTGATCAACCGGTTCCCAATACCAGCATAACCATCACTTCCGATACCAGGACTGGAGTGTATATCAACCATCTTTATTATGTGGTAAGCCCTCAGGGCATTGACGTCAATACCGATGAGTTTGGAACCATCACTATTGTGGAGTGGGTGGATAGTCTCAATGGTACAAAATTGAATTTCAGCGGAACTGCCATGAGCCCGGTGACACACAATCCGATGGATAAATCTTTCAATAAACTTGCTGCACTCAACACCAGTACAGATCTGAAAAATGCAAGCTATACCATAGATGATGGCAAAAATCCACCGGTTACACAACCTCTGGTTGCGCCAAATACTTCAGCACAAGATCTGAATGCAGTTGCAGCTTCAAATGCAAATTTGTCAAAAGTTTATTCACAATTGAGTGCCCCATCTTCTGGTAGTCCGGTGTTATTGGCCGCCCTTACTGTACCACAAAAACAAATCCAACTCAGTGGTTGGGATGCTTTTTTGGTGGATGCAGGCGACCTCTTCAGATGGCTGGAGTCAGGAATCGAAGCCATTATCAGTGTTGTTGAAGACATTGCCAGCGGCATTTGGCATTTTGTAGCTGAAATCGCCGGGAAGGTTTTTGCATGTGTACTTGATGTGGTAGAGAAAGTAGTAGAAGCCGCAATCTGGGTCTTTGACCAGATCAAAACCGCTGTCGAAGACATCATCAAATTCGTACAGTACTTGTTCAGCTGGAGCGATATCATTACTACTCATCGGGTAATGAAGAATGTCATAATTCAATTTACGCAGCACAATATCAACAACCTCCAGAAGTACAGAACTGATATTTCCAATGCTTTCAAATCCATACAATCGAGCATTGACAGCTGGGCAGGAATTCCCGATTTTGATCAGACACCGGGAAGTACTACCAATTCCAAAAACCAGCTTTCCGGTCAGAATGACGCACCTGCAAATTTGGGAGCACACCATTTTCAAGGCAATGCCCGCCAGGCGTCAGGTAACGTTACAGCTGCAAGCATTGGGTCAGATATCTTCAATGATCTGATGACCTTGTTGCAAAATGAGGAAAATACTTTGACAGGTGCATACAACGCCATCAAGACCGACATCATCGATCAATTTGATACCTTGTCATTATCGGACATAATCAAAAAATTTGCAGCCATTATAGCTGACACACTGCTCCAGACAGCCGAAAACGTCATTCTGGCAGCCATCGATGTTTTTATCACCCTCGTAAGTGGTACAATGGCACTGCTGAATGCGCCACTCAATATTCCGGTCATTTCCTGGCTTTACAACGAAATCACCGGCGATCAGTTGTCATTTTTGGATCTGATTTGTCTGGTTGCAGCCATACCAGCCACCATTCTTTATAAGATCGCAGCCAGTGTTGCAGGCCAAAGCGGAGCAGCGCCATTTGACAAAAACGATGCTTTCACAAAAGGCTTGATTGGAGCGAGTAGTTTTGAACAAATGCAGGCACTATTTTATACCGGAGGTGCACCTGTATTGAGAGCGTCATCAGCTATGGCATTGACCGAAGGAGCTTCATTATCAACTGCAGCCAATACACCAGTTTTGGACGAAAGCAAGCTCAAGATTTTTGGATTTGTCACCGGCTTATTTGCCTTCGGAGGCAGTTTGGTTTTGATTGTAACCTCTGCACTCCAAAGGGTACTGGCCCTGTCTCCATTTCCTATTCCAGACAATTTTAAGAAAGTGGTTGCCCTGATTTCCGGAATTGGTAATGTCGCTTACGTCTCTCCAAACATTGCCACTTTTATCAATGTGATGACAGACAATTGGTATCAGCAATTGAACAATGCGCTCACAGGAATCAGCATCATCAAGGGCTTTGTCAATATTCCCATTTCGGTTGCAAGCAATCCGGTTTTTGGGAAAATATCTGCTTTCATTGAGAGCTTTATCAATTTGGTTTGGAATGTTCCTGTGGTAATGAATATAGTGGACAACCACAGCAGATGGAATACCGACTACAAATCGCTCATTCCTGAATCTATTGGCAATTTTGCTTTTAACCTGGGAGGAATGGGTGAGTTTATCATTGAAATAACGCCGGATATCAAGGCCAAAGCCATTGAAAGTCTGATTCAGTACGGTTTGATGCTGGTTTATGGCATCTGTATGCCAATTGCAGGAGGCATTTATGAATTCGTACCCGGGCAGAAACACAGTTGATTTTTGATTATTTCAGCGTTGTTTACCCAACAGGAACATAGGTGATCCGGATTTACAGCTGGAAAATGGCCACATCTATATCCGGTAGGTATAAATAGACTGAACAAGAATTTTCGATTATTAATCATTGGCCTGAGAGCTGACTTGTAAACCAACAAGATCAGCTCTCTTTTTGTGTGCCATGCATGTTCAATACCTAAGAGGTGGAAGTCCTCAATGGGCCGGCCAACGGGAACCATTAGCCAAATG
>JAGQWX010000035.1 GCA_020436935.1 Saprospiraceae bacterium | reverse complement strand
TGATGCCATCATTGTCGGGGTCTGGCAATCCATTCTCTACGACATCGGTAATGCCATCATTGTCACTGTCCAAATCTTGTGCATCAGGTTGGCCATCTCCATCTGTATCTTTTATAACAAGTGGTGTACCTCCATTGTCAGGGTCTACTACATCGGCAAGCCCATCCATATCTGCGTCCGGTGGCACCTGGCCTATTCCTATGATGCCGTTGTTATCGGGATCAGACCCTCCACCTTCTATTACATCTGTGATGCCGTCATTGTCGCTGTCTAGGTCTATTCGGTCCGGAATTCCGTCACCGTCTGTATCTCCAGGTCCTTCAACAACATCGGGAATACCGTCGTTGTCGTCGTCAAGGTCGGTATCATCAGCGATACCGTCTCCATCGGTATCTATGGATTCACGCCAATCCCGCTCAGGAGTTCCACCATCTAAATTAGGGAATGATGAAGGTGTATTGCCATTGGTAGGATTTACAGCTGCGTCATTGGTGTCATAGGCATCATCAAGTCCATCTCCATCAGCGTCTGAGCCACTTGGTAAAGTCTCTGCCGTACCATCATTGTTGGTATCCCAGGCTTCAACTGCGTCATTCTGTTCTGTGTTGTCACTGTTGAGGTCTAAGTAATCAGGATTGTCTGTACCATCCGTATTTGTCGGTGTATCATTATTTCCTGCATCACCAAAATTATTAACATCATCATCAAAAGCATCATCAAGACCATCTCCGTCACTGTCGGTTCCTGATGGAGGTATATATCCTGCTGTAGTTTGCCATTCAATCACATCAACAATGCCATCATCATCGCTGTCAATATCCACATAATTAGGTCCACCGGTGCCGTCAGTATTGGTGGGTACATCGGTATTGCCAGCGTCTCCAAATCCGTTGAACTGATCTGCTGAATCCGGAATTCCATCTCCGTCACTGTCTCCTCCATCTGCTACACCGTCATTGTTGGCATCTGTGCCTCCTGACTCGACTACATCTGTAAGACCATCTCCGTCACTGTCAATATCATTGGCATTGGGAACACCATCATTATCAAAATCTGCTTCAAAATTTGTATTGCCGCTATCACCAAATCCCGCTTGCTGGTCAACGACATCGGCTATACCGTCACCATCAGTGTCCACGGGTATACTTGAACCTATGATGCCATCATTGTCGGGATCTGGCAATCCATTCTCTACGACATCGGTAATGCCATCATTGTCACTGTCCAAATCTCGAACGTCGGGCAAATTGTCCCCATCAGTATCTTTTACATCCAGAGGAGTACCTCCATTGTCAGCATCTACTACATCGGCAAGGCCGTCCATGTCTGTGTCCGTTGGGACCTGACCTGTACCAATGATGCCGTTGTTGTCTGGATCAGACCCTCCGCCTTCTACAACATCTGTGATGCCATCATTGTCACTGTCCAGGTCAATTCTGTCCGGAATTCCGTCTCCGTCTGTTTCAATGTCAGCCATTCCATCCATTTCATCAACATCCAATATGCCATCATTGTCATCATCTATATCGATTACATCTACAATACCATCGCCATCTGTGTCATTTCCACAGTTTAATCCATCTACCAAGACAGCAGTTCTAGTATCTGCGAAGGCATAGAAAACATCAACATTTTGTTCTGCAACACTTGCTAAAGCAGCCACGGAAATTTTTATTTCGTCGAAAGGGGCGGTTGTAACAAAACCAATTCGATATTCACCTGCCCCACCAAGCAGATTAAGTATTGCTGTCAGGTCAATTAGATCGGATGCTGTCCGAGATTCAACAAAATTTCCATTGTTATATGTTGAAATTGTAATAGCATTGAACAAGCTGAGCGATACCAGAAAATTATTATCCCGTATGTAAAACCCTGCAAAAGTTCCGGTCGGGAAGTTATTTACATCATTGGCAATACCTACCGCAGCAGGATACTGAACTGAAATTTGTCCAAGGGCCAATACCCCGGCAACCACCCTGATTTTCGCAAAATCTGTTACATTTGCATTGATGATATTTTCCGGATTTTCTATTTTACACAATGCGCAGACGCCTCCAAGAATTCCTGTTTCATCTGTATTGATCACAGGCCCAAAATCAGTACCTGTTAGAATATAGTTTTGATTGCATTGAATATCAAATCGACATGATTTCTGCCATATTGGGCTATAAATTTTTATGTTTCCCAAATTTGCACCCACGAGTTGATTGAAAATAATTTTTACTTTGTTGAAGTTATTTTGTGCTGTTAAACCAACCGTTTGTCTTACAGAACCTGTGAATAAGTCCGTAACAGCACCTACGATCAGTCCATTTCCTGTTGTGGATTGTACCATTGCATCATCTAGATACAATTCTATTGTTGCTGAACTCAAAACATTTGCTGATAAAACCGTAGCATATTCAAGATCAAAACCGGCATATGTACCTGCCTGATAGACGGTCGTTGGGTCTGCAACTGCAAAACTTGCAGATGTTGCAACTCCGGCTGCAAGTACAAGAGTTGCAAAGTTGGAGGTGTTAGCATCTATTACATTTTCTGTATTGTTGAGTTGACAAGCAACACACGCAATCGCATCAATGCCAGTGTGCTCATAATCTACATAAACAGCTTGAGAAGGTTCGACAAAAGGGGTTTTAACATTACAGTCCAGGTTGCCTTCACAAAATTTCTTTAATACCAGGTTATATATTCGGGTCGTACCAAGGTTTAAACTGACACCTTGTTCTAAACTAATGGCTACAGCATCAAACGATTGAGATGTTACAAACCCAACTCTTTGTGTTCCCAATCCATTCAACAATGATGATGAAGTGGAAATGAGACCATTGGAAGCATCAATGGTTTCCTTAGGCATTCCATTCTCATAAGTGGCTATTGTTATCCCATTCAATAAATTTACCCCTATCAAAGCAGGATTATCCACATCAAAACCCACAAATGTTCCTGATGGTATTGAACCCGGACCTGCAAAGGATACACCAACCGATGCAGTTACTCCAACCCCTGCAGTTATAATAACATCAGTGGAATTGGAGGTATTTCCATCGATAAGATTACTTGTGTTGGATATAGAACAACCCACACATGCGCCTCCACTTATCCCTGTTAGACTTCCATCTATAATCACCGGATAAGACGATTCGTTAATAAAAGTTGATGTATTGCAATCCAAAGGTGGACCATCACAAAATGATTTTACAATAGCATTATAGATGTTGGTGGTGCCCAGATCAATGCCTGCGGGCTGTATCATGGTATACTTAATCTCATCAAATGTTTTTGATGTTACAAAACCAACAATTTGCCTATCGGTACCACTCAGCAGTGTCGTACCCAATAAAAGACCGTTTCCTGTCGCCGAATCTCTGGGCACTCCATTTAAATAGGTGGTAATTTTTGTGTTTCCCAACAATGAAAGCCCCAAAAGACTTTGGTTTTCCAATTCAAATCCAGCGAATGTGCCGGGAGCAAATATATCACCGAGGTCACGAACAGAAAGACTGGCCGATGCTAACAAACCCACATTGATGGACATACTTGCAAAGTCATTGGTATTGCTGTTGACGACGTTGGTTGCGTCGGATATACTGCCAACAGCAACTCCGGAAAAGCCGGAGTTGGCCGGATTAATAACCGCGCCAAAATTGGATTGAACCAAAGGCGTGTTGGTATTACAGGATAAAGCTGTTAATGAACATCCTTTTACCACCTCAGCATAGTAGGCCCGGACAGTTATTGCCACCCCAACTGCTGCCGCGTAGGTTAGCCGAATTCTATTGTAGGCTTGTGTTGTTATAAACCCGACTTTCCTTAACTCTCCATTCAATGGTGTACCAAGTAAAGAAGAGAAAGTTCTAGATTCTACCAATGTGCTTCCACTGTAAGTCGTAATTGTGACGGTGGATCCCAGGGAAAGTAAATTGAGATCGTTGATTACAAATCCGGCATAGGTTCCTCCGGGAAATTCATGACCAGTTGTTTGACTATTTCTTGCTTCAATCCAGGTATTAATTCCTAATCCCACGCCCACTGTATAGGATGCAAAATTTGTGGTGGTATTATCAACAAGATCTTCCTTGTTTGACCACAAGTCTCCTCCTAGAAATGTCTCATTGGCCACCGTCATGGTATAAGAGGGATTTATCCAGGGAGAATAAACATTACAGGGAGCGGAAGAAACCTGACCAAAAGCAATGTTATAACTTTGAATGACCAGGAAGAACATGAAGAATGGCCAATAAAACAATCTGGAATTCAGCAAAGAATTTACTGAGGACAATTTGAAACGTTTGAATACAGAGTTAATATTTTTCATAAACTATAGGTTGAGCATAACAATGTCTAAACTCTGAATTCGCACCGCTCTCCTAAATTATACTATATGGAGACTTTAAGCACTGAGGAAAGTAAAAATTGACTTCCCTTTCAGAATAGATGTTTCCAAAGTTATACAAATCAAATGTAAACCTGTTTATTTTTATAATATTAATTTTATGTGTCTTCTTATATGTATATGTTTTTTATGTTTTATATTTTTACTATTCTTTATCAAAGTATTACTATTTATGCTAAGCCGTATTTTTACTGAAAATCAAATGAATAAATAATTCTTCATTGTTTTAAAGTGTACCGCATACACCACATTTACTATGGTATATTTTACCTTTTATAGCATAATATTCCTAAATGTTAAAATTGTAATTTATGATAGATTTTGGGATGATGCAGGTCATTTTTACTGTTTTGAACACAAAATCTTCCAAAACTAAAATTAACTAAGAGGTCCTGTAGGTATATATTGTATTTTTTACAGTAATTTCTTCCGTTTCTCAATAAACAGGCATACCATCTCCTGGATACATATTTACTAAATTCAAACCAGGTGTAAAGCACGGGCTATCCGCTTAATTGCAGCGGGTGTCACACTACGTTTTGGAAATACTCAACTTAGAGGTAAGCTGAATTTTAAGAATTTAGATTGGTTATTCTGATTAGAATTCGCCTTTAGCAACCTTAAATACGGTGGCTGTAACCACTCTACCTACCGCATTCAAAGTTTGCCTGTCTATGACTTCAATGGTGTCATCGTGTGTATGGTGGTATGCACCAAAAGGCTTCTCCGGGCTGCCGGAAAGATCAATGATATCCATAACGGGATATCCTCTCCCAGCCATCATATGTACATGGTCATCGTCGATGGGTGGTTTATTAACAGATTGAAAATAATTGCCATAGCCCATTTGCTGAGCGAGCTTCCATATCTTTTCAATGTAAACAGGGGCATTTTGTTTTGAATAACCTTCATAACCAAAAACTGCATTTTTCGCCCCGACCATATCAAGGTGGATGCCAAAGAATGCCTGATAATTGCTCACATGTGGTTTCATGGCCCAATATTTAGATCCAATGCACCAGTTTTCCCCTGAACCACTATCTCCCTGATCCTCAGCATCAAACAAGATGATGTCGATTCCCAGATTGGGGGGTGTGTCTTTGATGATTCTCGCTATTTCCAACAAAACACCTACACCGCTGGCCCCATCATTGGCCCCGTCTATGGGCTTGTTTTTCATGGACTCGTCATCATCTTTCTCAGCTATAAGCCTGCTGTCCCAATGGGCAGAAAGAGATAATCTCTTGCGTGCGTTTGGATTAAAGACTGCTATAATGTTGTAAGCATCGGCGTTCTTGACGGTGAGAAAACTGGCCTTAAATTCTTGTACTGTAACTTGTCCACCGAATTCCTGAAGTTTTTTGACCAGGTAGTCTTTGGTAGCCTTATGAGATGGTGTACCGGGAACTCTAGTGCCAAAAGACAACTGCTGTTCCACAAATGCATAAGCAGAATCTCTGTTGAATTCAGGAATGACCAAAGGACTGGAAATGGTCGGAGGTACCGGCGGAGCTTTGGGTTCATCTTTACATCCGATCACAAGAAGTAAAAAAATGGCCACCATAGACCATCCCAACTTTGAGATGCTGAAATTCATATTGATTGTCTTTTTACACTTTGAACGCTTCAAAAGTAATAATTATTCGTAAGTCCAGCTAGAACCATCCTTGCTGTCCTTGACCACGATGCCTGCAGCTTTAAGACCATCCCGTATTTCATCGGACGTCGGCCAGTCCTTATTGGCTCTGGCTTTTTGCCGGATGCTGAGGATGAGATTCATCAAACCATCAACGGCATTGTTTTCACCGGCCTGTTCGTCTTTGAGTCCGAATACGTCAAATATCAATCCGTGAAAACTTTGCCTGACATGATCCAATGCGGTGTCAGAAACATCGTTCAACGAAAGTTTGCCATCTCCCAAAGAGTTGATCTTTGGTACTAGTTCAAACAATTTGGCAAGTGCTTTAGGCGTAGAGAAGTCATCTGACATTTCTGTCAACGCAGCATCAGCAAGTCCAATCATTTCCTCATCCAGACTACCTTTGCCTGCATTAAGCCCTTGTAGTTTCGATAGTATTTTTGAAGCTTCCATCAAGCGTTTGAAGCCCTTTTCTGCCGCCTGAAGTCCTTCGTCAGTAAGGTCCAAAGGAGCACTGTAATGTGCCTGAAGCATGAAAAACTTCACCACCATGGGAGAATATCCCTGGCTTATGTGCACGCTGTCTCCTGAAAATAGTTCAAGTGGCGAGATAGTATTGCCATCACTCTTGGACATCTTTTTACCATTGAGGAGGAGCATATTGGTGTGAAGCCAGTACTTGGCAGGATGGCATCCGCAACTGCCTATGTTTTGTGCGATCTCATTTTCGTGGTGGGGAAATTTCAAATCATTACCTCCTCCATGGATGTCAAAATGTGTACCCAAATACTTGGTACTCATGGCAGAACATTCCAGGTGCCAGCCGGGGAAACCTATGGACCACGGGCTGTTCCACTTCATGATGTGCTCAGGAGCCGCCTTCATCCAAATCGCAAAATCAGAAGGGTGTCTCTTCTCATCCTGGTTTTTAAGGTTGTCTCTCGACTCTGCTACCAGCTCTTCGATTACCCTTCCGCTGAGTTTGCCGTATTCACCGGTGGACTGTGCAAATTTGAGGGTATCAAAGTAAACTGATCCATTGGCTTCGTATGCATAACCATTGTCTATGATTTGCTGTACCATTTCAATTTGTTCCACAATATGGCCGGTGGCGCGTGGCTCAATACTCGGTTCTTCTGTATTGAAAATACGCATCATAGCATGGAAGCCATTGGTGTACTTCTGTACCACTTCCATGGGCTCCAATTGCTGTAAGCGGGCGCCTTTGAGGATTCTGTCTTCCCCATCATCGAGTAAATGTCCTACGTCGGTAATGTTTCTTACATATCTTACTTTGTATCCAATAAATTTTAGATATCTGAAAATGATGTCGAAACTGATGAATGTGCGGCAGTTGCCAAGATGTACGTCACTATAGACCGTTGGACCACAAACATACATGCCAACGTGTGTATCGTGAATGGGTTTGAATTCTTCTTTCTGTCTTGAAATGCTATTGTAAAGCTGTATTTTCTTTTCCATCGGGCAAAAATAGATTTTTTTAGAATTTTGTTTGCCTGGAGGTCGATGACTTTAGGTTAAGATTCATTTAAGGTTGCCTAATACCATTGAACAATAGGATGAATTTGGTTCACTGAGTTTGTTGCTCTTCCGATTGGACGAATGTGATTCACATGTGGCTGTTTGCATCTCGATTGGACGAATGTGATTCACATGTGGTGGTTTGCTTTTCCAATTGGACGAATGTGATTCACATGTGGCGATTTGCTTTCCCCAATGAACGAATGTGATTCACTTGTGGCGGTTTGTATCTCGATTGGACGAATGTGATTCACATGTAGCGGTTTACATCTCGATTGGACGAATATGATTCACATGTGGCGGTTTGCTTTTCCTATTGGACGAATGTGATTCACATGTAGCGGTTTGCTTTCCCCATTGGACGAATAAGATTCACTTGTGGCAGTTTGCATCTCGATAGGACGAATGTGATTCACATGTGGCGGTTTGCTTTCCCCATTGGACGAATGTGATTCACATGCGGCGGTTTGCTTTTCTCATTGGACGAATGTGATTCACATGTGGCAGTTTGCGTCCCGATTGGACGAAGGTGATGCACATGTGGCGGTTTGCTTTCCCCATTGGACGAATGTGATTCACTTGTGGCAATTTGCGTCCCGATTGGACGAATGTGATTCACATGTGGCGGTTTTCTTTCCCTATTGGACGAATGTGATTCACATGTGCGGAAACTGTCATTCGATGTAAAATGAGCAATATTTTAATACGTTTTATTTTTTGAAATTCGATGAAGTCTGAACATCGCCTCATGGGAAAAAGTAAAATACATTAAGTAATGCAATTTTTCCTCATGAAGACTTTCAAGCGTAGATTCAAATATTGACTATAAAATACTGCCAAAGAAGTGATATGTAATTGCAAAAGTCTTTACTTTTATTCAATAAAAATTAAATAAAATGCCACATTCTCTCTTAAAAAGACTTCCAATACTCATAGGTCTTGCCATGATCATCATTGGCTGCAACAACAAGACCATGAAAAATGACCCACCCAAAAAAATGATAAAGGCCCTCATCATCGATGGTCAGAACAACCACTACGTATGGCCTAAAACCACCATGATGATGAAAGATTATCTGGAAGAAACCGGACTTTTTGACGTAAGCATCCACAGGATGGATTCTGTATGGCTGGGGGTAAAATACAATCAGTCGAGACCACAGGCATATACTTACTTCATTGAAACCTACGCTCTTGATTCAACAAAATATGTAAAATCAAACAGGCCCATCAAAACGTCAAACTTCTCTATGGATTTCAGCAAATACGATGTGGTCATCTCAAATCTCGGTGCCTCAGCTGCTCTCTGGCCTGAAAAAACTAGAAAAGATTTTGAGAGCTACATGAAGAATGGCGGAGGCCTCGTGGTCATCCATGCCGCTGATAATGCCTGGGGCGAATGGCCGGAGTACAACAAAATGATTGGACTTGGGGCCTGGGGTGGAAGAGACAGCCTTACAGGTCCTTATGTTTACATCAACAAAGAAGGGAAATTAGAGAAAGATGCGTCCCCATATTTGTGTGGCTCTCATGGTCCCGAATTTGAGTATTTGGTGACCACAAGAGCTCCGGAACACCCTATCATGAAGGGCTTACCTGTCAGCTGGAAACATACCGCTGACGAACTTTACGAAAGAATGTGCGGACCATTTGAGAATGCCACCATACTGGCCACAGCTTATTCTGATGTAGATGGTAATTCACCTCCATGGAACCCTTCTATCAAAGGAATGGGTCAAAACGTACCATCTCTAATGGCAATAGAATATGGCAAGGGCAGAGTATTCCATTCTACCTTAGGCCATTTTGACTATTCTATGGAGTGTGCAGGTTTCATCACCACTTTCCAGAGGGGTACAGAATGGGCAGCCACAGGAAATGTAAGCCAAAAGGTGCCTGCAGATTTCCCGGGGGCAACGGCCACAGTTTCAAGAAAATGGCTCAAGTAATATAGGGCTGTCAGAAAAGGCCAGGTAGAACTTGAATATTAAGTAGTTCTACCTGAATTCTTTGGAATTAAGTATTTATCCCATAAGAGTGGTCAGACGGTCGTCTGACCACTCTTATGTTCTACTTAGAACAACCGCTCCTAAAACCAAGTAAAACTACCCCATTGATTCTTTTTATTATGATCGTTTAGATCAGCAATTACAGGAAATGGCAATAGCATAATATCCAAAACAAAATATTAGAAATCCGGTAAAGAAATGGCTTCGACTCCGCTCAGCCAATACTTCGACTCCGCAAAGTAAACACATCAACTTCGCCCAAATAGGTTGGCGTGTATGCTATGAAAGTGCCCTTCTTATAATTGTGGAATCCCACCAGCTTGGTAAGAAAAGTAGAAACTTCAGCGGGACAATTGAAGCTTAAAAACAACTGCCTTTTTGGATGAAAAAACGGACCAGCCTATCCATCTCACCAAAACTATAAACATCGTCTTCTGAACTGGCAAGGTTTTGCATGTGTCGGTAAGAAGCTCTTCTGACGGCTTCGTCAAACTCGTCATAAAACATGTCTTCTCTGCCACTGTATACACTGATCATGTGGATGAGCTCTCCAGTTGCCTTGCCATTTTTCAACTGTTCACTCCAGATGAGGTCTTCCTGAAATCCACGGCCCCGCATGTGAGCGTGGGGATCTCCGTCTGATACCAAAACAAAATATTTCGGTACACCAGGCACAGAATTCTGTTTGAATTCAAGGGCAGCCAATTTCATACTTTCATGTATATCTGTTGCGAAGACAAGATATGGGAGCTGTAATGCTGCAATACCTCTTTCCAGTTGTTCCTGGCTTCCTGTCAGGGGCACCACCAAATCCGCTCCTCTATTGAAGGTGATAATGCCTATACGTAAATTTGAAGGGTGGAGTTGCAATTTTTTGGTAATCCCGGAAAGAGCATCCTGGAGTTTGTAAACAAAATCAACTTCGCTCGCGGAAAAATCGAGGGCTATTATGATGTGAAGCGGGCAATTGGGTAAAAATTTAAAATCCTGACCATGAATTCTTTGGGACGGCCATAGACTTATGACGGTCATAAATATTACAGCAATCCATCTGGCAAGTGCCGAATTCATTTGTACATTGATGTTACATGGTTAAAAGTCGCAAATAATAATACAATTTACAATACACTACTTAAATAATATGCAGATAATGACTTATATTCCTTTTAATGTCAGGAAATCAGTATGCTCACCCATCCATGTTTCCAAAGTTTTGGGATCCACCATCATTCCGGCAATATGTGATCCGGCGATCAGGTCAGGCTTACCATCTCCATTCAGGTCACCAGTATCCATGATCAGCCATCTTCCCTGGTCGGCACCGGGAATGTGGTGAAATTCAAATTTTCCCTTTTCCTTTTGTTTCAGCATGACCAAACCATTTCCCGGAGAATTCACAAAATCAGCAAAGTAGGAAGCTACCATGATGTCTTTTTTACCATCATTGTCAAAATCGGCGGCCAGTAGTCTGCTGGCACCATCCAATGGATAAAAAACTGGCGGACCAAATTTTAATTTGCCAGATGCAAGATAAACCCTGATGCCGTGGTAAGGTTTTTTAATATTGGTATAGTCTGCATTGTCTCCATGACAAACTACAAGATCTCTGTATCCGTCGCCATTGATGTCTTCCCAAAGCATGTCTGAACTGCCGTAATTGGGAGCATACTTCATAATGATTGAATCTTTAAATTCAAGATTGCCTTTGTTGGTCAATAAGTGTATAGCTTCATTCGCCTGCGCCATCATGACCATAATTTCAGGAAGTTGATCTTTTTGGTCTTGAGTGACAATGGCCTTGACAGCGCCTGGCGCTTCGATCAAGACTTTTTCATCATATTCTCCATTTTCTTTTAAGGAATATATGGCCAAATGCCCAAGACTAAATCCAAAGCTGCCAATTAAAAATTCCTGCTTGCCGTCACCATTGAAATCATGAACCTCCATGAAAACTGGTCGCATCAAGCCCTGAATGACGGTGGTCTGCTTTCCTATCGAATCCACCTTTACCAGTGATCCTGACTTCCTGTTATTAGGAGCAATATTTCCAACCAACAATACATGCAGGTTGCCGTTTTCTTCTTCATGCAATGCAGTAGGTGCACTTTCAAATTGAAGAGAGTCTAGTTTTTCCAATCTTTTATTATAAATGGTGAGTTTTCCATCCCTGCCGCCAATAAAAACCCTGTCTGACTTTTCTGATATTTTGATCAGGGTATTGTCTGCCTTCTCCTTATATCCGGTAAGCTTCTTAATGGTTGGTCTTAAGTATGCAAGAGGCAATTCAAACAACGGGGTACTATGCTTCAACTTTTCAGGAGCATTTTCGATAAAATATTTTTTGACTTGTGCCCATTCCTCCTGAGTGATGACAGCTTCTTCCGGAATAATGATGCCTTCTTTTGGCAAATCATCTACGGAATATACACCTGCATCTAACACCAAAATGCCATAATCTTCAACGCCGAGCCTGGCTCCCATCCTTGGCAACACTGCTTCTGTCCATGTCTTCTTGTCCAAGTCTCCCGGATCAGGACACATGTGGCATGAGGAACAAGCTTTTTCGGCAATATCTTGTCCTTCCTTCTTTACATTACAGGAATGTCCGTAGATCAGAACAAAGACAAATATGGTTAAGGCAAGGCAATATTTTTTATTTAGTCGCATATCAGAACTATCCATTTTTCAAATAACAATCAGGGCTTAGCCAAGGCATAAGCACCTGAAATTAAAGTTGTAATAGATAGCTAAGTGACTGGTCCTTAGGGATATGGAGGAGTTTCAAGTCTGGTGTAAACAACAAAAATCAAATGTACGTCTATTTTCAATATTTAAAATCTTCCATTAAGTAAAAATTAGTTCGGAGTAACCTGATCCAAAAACCCAAAGGACAAAGAACAAATCACTATAAAATTTATTTAATGTACACTTAATTTGGATAGACATTTTGTTAGCCAATTTGAAAAAAAAGGAAAACCAACAAGTTACATCAGGAATTTTTACTGTGAATATGCCCAATACAAATGACCATTCAATTTCCTGATAAGTATTGCTTAAAATATATCTTTGCGCCATGGATCACGACGTTATCAAACCTTACAGTAAAGAAGGCGAAAAAAAAGAACAGGTACAGACCATGTTCGACAAACTTGCGCCCTACTACGATTTTCTCAACAGACTGCTCACGCTTCGCATTGATGTAGTGTGGCGGAGGAATGCCATTAAAATGGTCAGCAATCCTCAGGTAAAGGACATATGCGATATTGCCACAGGTACCGCAGATCTGGCCATAGCGATGGCTAAAACCATGCCTTTAGCACAGGTGACAGGAGTTGATATCGCTGTAAAAATGCTCGAAGTCGGAGATAAAAAAATCGAGGCGCAAGGTCTGAGCAACCGAATCAAGCTGGAGAAGGGCGACAGCGAATCGCTTAGGTTTGATGATGCCAGCTTTGACCTTATTACATCTTCCTTTGGTGTGCGCAACTTTCAAAATCTATCCGGAGGCTTGGCAGAGATGTTCAGGGTACTCAGGCCTGGGGGTAAAATCATGGTTCTGGAGTTTTCGAGGCCAAGAATATTTCCAATAAAACAGCTCTTCAACATATACTTTCAGTACGTATTACCGTTTATTGGTAAAATCACTTCAAAGGATCCAAGAGCATACAAGTACCTTTACGAATCAGTACAACAATTTCCGGATTACGAGCGTTTTAGCTCCGTTTTACAGGAAGTTGGCTTTGTAAAAACATCATTCAAACCATTGACATTCGGCATATGCACAGTATATCTGGCTTCAAAACCTTAATTTTCATCCTGCTTACCATGGGAATGGCCATGGATGCCCATGCTCAGTTCAGTGCCAGAGACAATGCCAACTATCTCGACTTCCAAAGCAAAAGGTATTATTTCGGTATGTCATTTGGTGCGAACATTGCCAAATTTCACGTAATTCAAGCCAATGCCCTCTACACCGATCAATCGCTCCACATCGTAGAAAGCGCCCCGAAAGGTGGATTCAATATTCACCTGATCAGCAATCTGAAGATGGGCGAATACTTTGACTTCAGGTTCAACCCCGGATTTTCATTCATGTACCGCCAGCTCATTTACAACAACTCCGCATCCAAGGAAATAGAATCGGTTTACTTTGAGACACCTTTTGGCGTAAGATTTAAATCTGCGCCATATAAGGACAAACGGGCCTTCGTGTCTGCAGGCCTGAAGTATGGCTACGACGTTGCCAGCAACAGCCGCTCAAGGAAAGCCGAGAACCTCATTAAACTTTCACCCCATGACTTCCAGTGGGAAGCAGGCATTGGCATGCAGATCTTTTATCCATTCTTCATCTTTTCACCCGAAATCAAAATCAGCCGGGGATTGGGTAACTCCCTGATTTACAACAGAAACTTACCCGAGAGCATCGTGCTCGATAGGATCAATTCCCAAATTGTGACCATTTCTTTCAATTTTGAAGGATAAACCTCATTGATTTTAGATTTTATTTTCCTTACAGAGGTTAGTTTGGATCAATAGCATAAGGTCCTTAAGCACTGGTTTAATGCGTTAAACTTTAGACTAAGGATGGCTTAAGAAAATGACTCACTTAACTATGGTAATATCCCCAACAAATCTAAATGGGCTTCCATGCTCGTCTATCATTACCAATACATATGCATAAACGCCTGGTATTAATTCGGAAAAATTATTGCATAAAACCGTGGATCCAGGACTTAAGCCATGCAAATCACAAACAATATTACCCCATCTGTCGAGAAGTGTAAACTCCTCAATTTCCACATCACAATTATTATAAGCGATTGATGTAATTCCGCTATTTTGCGACAATATATTCGGCAGTATTACCTTACATGGTGAACATTTTTCCATTTCTAGAAGTACGTCCGCTTTTATAACGCATTTATTAGAATCAACATAATTATACTTAACAACTTGAAAAGTTTTGGTAAGTTCTGGTTCGCTATTCCAGGTGACATTATCAATGTTGGGTAAAGCTTCTCCAAAACATATTTTCAGTGTATCTCTTAAAATGGGAGGATTATTGGTTGGCTTATTTTCGATTATATATCTCCCTTCAACCCGGCAATCATTATAAATCGCCTTAAATGAATACGTCCCAGGCTCTGACAATATTCTGTATCCTCCCATCTGCCCATCATTCCATTCTATATTTTCATAGGGTGCACTTAAGGATACTTCAAGAAATTCATCCCGACACAAAATTGAATCTAAAGTAAATGTGGGAATTGTTTCAATTTTTCTTACAGCAACAGTATCGTAAAAAACACAAGACATATAGTGGTAAGAAAAGGAATATAATCCTTGACTATAAAATGTTCTCTCCAAGGCATCCAAGCTCTTGTATCCATCAGACCATTCTACAACACTAATTCCTGAAGACAATTTGATGGTCATGCTATCCAACGGGCAAATGGAAATATCCTTATCAAATTCAGGAACGTCAACGACATCCACTCTGAAAGTATCATGAACCTCACATCCAAGCAAATTAGCTTTGAAATGGTAATTACCATCTTTTAATGTCCTATCCAATTCATTACTCCCATCATTCCAGACCAAATCATTTAGACGTGGGTCTAAGTTTATGCTTACAGCATGGCCGCATGTTGAGGTATCTAATACATTTTCATAAGAAATTGCTTCTACAACTTCTATGCTGTCATTTAAAATACACTCTCCAATGCTAGCGCTGAATTTATAAAATCCGGGAATTGATACGATCAATGAATCTGTTGATCCATTTTGCCAAATTAAGTCATTCAAACCTTCTGGAGGGTTAATTACCAATTCTCGTTCATCACACAATTGATATTTTTTATTGAATGGCAGTGATTGACTTTTATAATTGACATATATGGTATCGAAATAAGTACAGGTCGCATCAGATGCTGACATCACATACATGCCTTCTTGATCAATTTCCAATGTATCATATGCAATGCTGTCATTCCAAACTATATTTGAAAGATGGGGACCCGTATAAAGCTTTATTTTTTCCCCTTTGCAGATGTATACCGTATCAGCTTCAATTTCTCTATGAATTAGCTCAGGGAAATAAATCACTTTGTGAGGAGGAGCCAATTGAGAAGCCAACAACAAGTTGGTTTTACTTAGCTCCGCATTAGAAACAGTGTCTAAGCTTAATCCGTCATTGGATAATCTAATTATATTCCAATCATTACTAAACACAATATCATCATTCTGATCAATTAAAAATGCCCTTTCACTTCCTGTGTATGGTACGCTATTTTTAAATTGGTAGAGTACTTCCTGTGTATAACTTTCCTGGTCTGAATTGATAATTACTTTATATAACCTTAATGAATCTTCTTCATACGACATATAAAACAATATATTTTCAAATCTACTAAATGCAATTCCATGTGACCTTTCTCCTGGATTTAGATCGATTTTCATTTTTTTTGTAAGACCTCCAGTTAGAAGATTTAAATTGAAAACATCTATAAAATTTCTTTTGCCATTATAGCTTAGAGCTAACAAATTTCCATCAAAAGAGACATCCATGAAAGGTGAACCATCATAAATCCCCGAATCATTTTTTTGATAAATCACATTCTCAGCTACTTCAGAAATAACGGCATTTGTATCAAGTCCCCTTTTATCAATTTTATATGATTTAAACCTGAAGGAATTTTCTTTAGCAATCAGCCAATATCCCTCACAAGTTTTAACATAAGAGATGGGCTCTATCATTCCCGTAGATAATAATACATTTTTCTTGTCCGCCAGAATTGATCCGTTTCCGTTGTCTAACTTAAGGTCAATTACATGGTAATAAAGTTCATCTTTGATGTTATTGAAACTATAACTTCCCCTTCCTGTAAATAGAAAATATTTCTTGTTTTGTTTTACATGCCTGATGGCCAAAGAACAATAAGCTCCACCTTTAGCCCCTTTAAGATCATCACCATTTTGCATAACTTCCATCTTTTTATTTAAAACAGTCTGACCATCACTTGCAAAAACAAGAGAATCCATTTCTGAAATCACGGTGTGAATTCCATCAAAAGTTCCAAATATTATACGGTTATTGTTTATTCTCCTAAAACTCCATGGAGTTTCAAGCATATTTACCTGATAATTTGCAGCAGGAATATAAATATTATCATAAGGTTGACAAAATACGGAAACAGCAAATAGAAGCAGGCTTGAGGTGAGAGGAGATTTCATACAATAAATAATAAAGGGGAGCTGTCACCTCCCCCAATTTAATTAATCGCAAGTTACTAAAGAATTTACAAAGTAATCCATAGCCAGCAAATCAATAGTATTTAAGTTCTCGCAAGGTACGTCGCCATTGCTGCACACTGCAACACAGCTTAAATATCGGGCATCATCAATAGTACCATTTCCCATTGAAATGGAAATTGGTATAGTAGTAACACCCAGTATTACATCTCTAATGGCGTCTATATCATCATCATCATAAATCAAATCGTCATTGACATCTCCTAAATCAAAAATAAAGTCACAAGGGAAATAATATCCCGAGCAATAATATTGGGGTGTTCTTTCGACAGTCTGATTTCTACTGAAGGCTTTATTGACATCGATACCATGCATTTCTAAATCTTGTAATAATTGAGGATGGCTGCGGATGACTTGTTCAACATAACCTGGGGTGATATTTACGTGTATAGGAAGACTAGGTTCCTCCCACTTTTCATACAACTGTTGTACTTTTTCAAGATTAGTCAATGATTTTTTAACCACTTCATCTCGATTACAGGATGTGACAAATACACCCATAGTTAGCAAAAAGAAATAAATAACATTTTTCATAATAAATTAGTTTAAAAGTTAAGAGTACTTCAAAACCATCACTTCAAGTTTAGTACAGCCGGCTTTCATACATTTTTTGAGGACATGATTTTTTGATTATCAATTGCAATATATATATATATATATACCATAGCTATCAAGTTTTATGTAAATAAAATTAATACTTTAACATTTAAAGGTAAATGGGAATTTCAACGGAAGCTATCAAACCAAATATAGAGATTAGATTATTATAATAATGTTACGATATATTGGGTTATGTAGCGCAATATAAATTAATACAATTATAAGGTTTATACAACACATACGGCTATAGTGATGACTTCACTTATATTGGCTTTATGGGCATGCTTCTTCTCACACAAAATGCACCGCTCGATCCGTTTTCCAATTCAACTAATTACAATAAATAAAATTCATTTAACAGATTTCATAGAAACTTACCATTGCTATTGTGTAAATTTGACTCAATTATTGTTTCTAAATATTCATTCAATGAAGTCATATGTTTTCATATTGCTAACAGCAATAACTATAGGTGGTTTAGCGTGTTCCAAACAAATGTGGACAAGTCAGTCAAAAGATGGTTATACCCTAATTGAGAATAAAGGTGGACAAACCCTGGGCTATTCTCCTGCTTCCGGAGTCAAACTGATCATCAAAAACGGTTTGGCCTTCAAAGACCTCAATAAGGACGGTGTACTCAACAATTACGAAGACTGGAGGCTGGATGACGACGCAAGAGCAAAAGATCTGGCTTCCCTTCTAACCCTTGAGCAAATTGGAGGACTGATGCTGTATTCTTCACACCAGTCAATTCCTGCGAGAGCCGGAGGCTATTTTTCCGGCACATATGACGGAAAACCCTTTGAGCAAGGGGTAACTGATCCAACATCGCTTACTGACCAGCAAAAAAAGTTTCTAAAGGATGATAATCTGAGGCATGTGCTCATTACCACGGTGCAGTCAGCTGAAATTGCTGCAAAATGGAACAACAAAGTGCAGGCCTTTTGCGAAGGTGTCGATTTTGGCATTCCCGCCAATAACAGCTCCGACCCACGTCATGCAACGAATGCCCGCGCAGAATTTGACGCAGCAGCAGGCGGTGCCATATCTATGTGGCCCAGAGAATTGGGCATTTCTGCTTCGTTTGACCCTGAGCTGATGTATCAATTTGGAACAATAGCCGCTGCGGAGTATCGCAATCTGGGCATCACAACGGCTTTATCACCACAGATCGATATTGCGACCGAACCCAGATGGATGAGATTCAATGGTACATTTGGCGAAAGCCCATATCTGTCTGCCGCCATGGCCAGAGCCTATTGTGATGGCTTCCAGTCCGATATGTGGGGAGATAAGAGCGTGAATGCCATGGTAAAACACTGGCCAGGAGGGGGTGCGGGAGAATCCGGAAGAGACGCCCATTTTGGACATGGCAAATTTGCAGTTTATCCTGGCAATAACTTCGGGATGCACATGTATCCATTTACAGAAGGAGCATTCAAACTCAAAGGTGGAACAAAAATGGCATCAGCTGTCATGCCCTATTATACCATTTCATGGAATCAAACCAATGAGAATGTCGCCAACAACTTCAATCAGTACATCATTACTGACCTGTTGAGAAACAAGTACCAATACGATGGCGTGCTTTGTACCGACTGGAGTGTGACCAAAAAACACAATGCCATGGATGTTTTTGTCGATGGCAAGCCATGGGGGGTTGAACATCTCTCAGAAGAAGAAAGGCACTACAAAGCCATTCTTGCGGGCATCGACCAGTTTGGTGGAAACAATGATGTGGTGCCTATCATTAAGGCTTATGAAATGGGCGTTGCTGCCAAAGGGGAAGCCTGGATGCGCAAAAGGATGGAGGAATCGGCTGTGCGTTTGTTGAAAAATATATTCCGCGTAGGTTTGTTCGAAAATCCATACCTCGACCCGGCCCAATCAAAAAATGAAGTTGGCAAGGCCGAATATATGAAGGCAGGATTTGAGGCACAGAAACGGTCGATCGTTTTGCTTAAAAACAAAGCAAATGCCCTGCCTGTGACCACTAAAAAAACAGTATACATTCCCAAAAGATATGTAGCTGCAAGCAGAAACTTCCTAGGGGTGGAGACGCCTGCAACAGAAGACTACCCTGTCAATCTCGACATCGTCAAAAAGTATTTTAATGTCACTGACGATGCATCGAAAGCCGACTTTGGATTTGTGCTGATTGAGGCACCAAGACCCTCTTATGGATACGACAAAAAAGACATCGAAAAGGGCGGCAATGGATATATTCCTATCAGTCTGCAATACAAGCCCTACACTGCCAAAAATGCCAGGGAAACCAGTATCGCCGGAGGTGATCCTTTAGAGAACTTCACCAACAGATCATATAAAGGTAAAACCACTACCACTGAGAATGCCTCAGATATGGACCTGGTCATCAACACCAAGGCAAAACTTGGCAACAAGTCCCTTATTGTTGCTGTTTCTGCCAACAACCCAATGGTTTTTGCGGAGATCGAGCCTTCTGCCGACGCCATATTGATGGCTTTTGGCGTGCAGGACCAAGCATTGATGGAAATCGTTGCCGGAAAATTTGAACCTTCTGCACTCTTGCCCATGCAAATGCCCGCAGATATGGAAACCGTAGAAACCAACATGGAAGACTTACCTTTCGATCTCAAATGTTACAGGGACAGCGAAGGTCATGTTTATGATTTTGGTTATGGTATGAATTGGAAGGGAGTGATTTCGGATGAGCGTACGAAGATGTATGGAAAAAAACAGAATTAAAGGTTAAAGGTTAAAGGTTAAAGGTTAAAGGTTAAAGGTTAAAGGTTAATTTCATAAATGACAGTCGTTTTTCCCACTGAAATCGCTGAAAGATACGCAGAAATTCGCTGAATTAAGAGGATAGTTTTTGAAAGCTAAGGTGTCATTGACCCTAACTGAGGTTATTGCTTATAGATCAAAAGTCAACGACCCCATTTGTTTTTCCCGCAGATTTGCGTGTAGAGAAAAGCAGTTTTTTGAATACTAAAAAACTCCCCTTTAGGGGTTGGGGTATTACGCGCAAAGGCTGGAAACTCAGCTGGAGTGAAATGATTATAGCACAAATTCAAAAGTCAATGACCTCTTTTTAGCGGGATTTTTGACCAAATAACCCCTAATGGGGTGGCATAATTATAGCACCAAACCCAAGCTGAATGTTTTCATTTTGGCGGGATTTTTGACCAAAAATCATGACAAAATGCGGAGGCAAAGCTAAAATTTAAGACTTGGCCTGATCATAATAACCAGTCCCCAAAATGCTATTTCCCAATATGCCAAAATGCCAATCCCCAATACGCCAAAACGCCATTTCCCAATACGCCAACACGCCAATCCCCAATATGCCAATCCCCACAAATTTAAATGCCTCCTTCAGGAATTTATTCCCCGATATAACCATTGTAAATCATAGGACCTTATTCTTGAAGAAGATGACAACCGGCCCATAAACTTTATAAAAAACACACCAATGCAGTAAATAGACAGCCTTCGCGACAACCACTTCCCTTCCATTTTATCCATCTTTAAATTCAAATGATGAAAGTCAAAAACAAAACCATTTTGGTAACGGGTGCTGGTTCAGGAATTGGAAGAGCATTGTGTCAAAGGCTGATTAGCAAAAATGCCAGAGTCATAGGTTTAGACATGAACGCTGATGCATTGGAAGAAACCAAAAAAATATGTGGGGTCGGCAAAGACAAGTTTATGTCTGTCATATGCAGCGTCACTGATGAAAAGAGAATCAGTGAATTGCCCAAAGAGATAAATGACTCCTTCGGTCCTGTTGATGGCATCATCAACAATGCAGGCATCATTCAAAAATTTGTAATGATCAAGGATTTGAGCATCGAAGATGTCAGAAAGGTAATGGACGTCAACTTTTACGGGACCGTTTACATGATCAAAGCATTTCTTCCGTCCTTGCTCCAAAGGCCGGAAGCCCACATTGTCAATATCTCAAGTATGGGAGGCTTTTTGCCGGTCCCCGGACAGAGCATTTATGGAGCTTCCAAGGCAGCGGTGAAATTGATGACCGAGGGCCTTTACTCAGAATTGCAAGATACCGGAGTTAGGGTCACTGTCATTTTCCCCGGGGCAGTTGAAACAAACATCAGCGTCAACTCAGGCTTGGATGTACCAACAACTTCTGCTGACGCAGCGAAATTCAAGGCTTTAAAACCAGAAGCAGCTGCGACCAAAATCATTGATGCCATGGAAAAAAATGCTTTTAGGGCAACTGTGGGTCCTGACGCTTCCTTCCTCGACAAGTTGTATCGACTTAGCCCGGTATATGCGACCAATTTTATCAGAAAAAAAATGTCTTCACTACTAAAGCAGTAAGGAAGTTTTCATCGAGTGGCAAACTTGTGACCAATCTTTCAACGCTGTTGAAAGAAAATATCCACTTTGTGGTTATGAAATGTAGTTTTTCTGCACTACTCTATGTTAAATGTTGACTTTAAGGAATTTAATGGCGGATAAATCCTTAAATTACTTATCGTAGATTTTAAAAATCTTCAGAAAATAGAAATTCTGTTTTCGCAATGTAGTTTTTCCAATGGGTATGCCGAAAACCAATTCAGAGTAGGCTTTATTTAAATAGTTAATCATGAAAAAAAACAAGTTTTTATTGCTCACATTCTCACTCATGGTTCTTGCATTCATGAGTTGTAGTGAATCAAAACCAGCAGCTGAACCCATGGAAGAACCCATGGAAGAAGTAAAGGCACCGGATATGGCTGCGATTAAAACCACCATACAGGAAATTGAAAACAAGTTTGCTACAGCAACGACCAACAAGGATGTGGATGCCGTAGTTGCCTTTTATTCCGACGATGCCGTAAGCATGAGTGATGACGAACCAATGGTTGTTGGAAAGGAAGCGATCAAAAAAGACATCGAAGAAGGAATGGCCAAAAGAAAAGGTGATAAAATTACCACTTTTGAAGTTATGGGCGTTTACGGAAGTGAGGACCAGGTGACCGAAACGGGTAAAACCATTGTCAAAGATAAAGACGGCAAGGTAGTCTATACCGGCAAGTATATGGCCATTTGGGAAAAGAGAAATGGCGAATACCTATGTATCGCTGACATCTCCAATGCTGACGCACCAGAAAAAAAATAACTGCTTTTTGTGGCCCCGTTTTCCAAAAGAGAACGGGGCTTTTTATTTGAAAAAAAACTTTGCGAAATCTCCCATATTTTCGCTGACTTGCTGATCAATTTTTATCTTACAATCAATAAACTCCTTTTTCAAGGCAACGGCATGAAAAAACTTTACGGCGCATTCTTATTCATACTCACATTGACCATCATTGCTTGCTCTACATCTGGCGAAAATAGTTCAACAGAAAAAAAATCTGCTTACTTCGATTACTCTGGAGCCGATGATCAATGGACTGGCGGAATAAAAATGATCCCCATTTCTACACCAAAAGGGACATTCAACGTCTGGACAAAACGCGTTGGAAACAACCCTACGATGAAGGTGCTTCTGCTCCATGGTGGTCCGGGTGGCACTCATGAATTCTTCGAATGTTTTGACGGTTTTTTCCCCAATGAAGAAATTGAATACATTTATTATGATCAGCTGGATTCGTACTACAGCGACCAGCCCGGCGACTCGACGCTCTGGACCATTGCGCATTTTGTAGAGGAGGTTGAGCAGGTCAGAACAGCTTTGGGGCTTGACTCTACCAATTTTTACCTCCTGGGACAATCATGGGGTGGTATTCTGGCCATGGAATATGCCCTGAAATATCAAAAAAACCTTAAAGGCCTCATCGTCGCAAATATGATGGCCAGTATACCCGAATATGAAAAATATGCCAGCGAGGTTTTGGGGCCACAAATGCCTCCCGAAGTATACAAAGAAATCAAGGACATGGAGGCCAAAGAAGACTTTGCCAATCCAAGATATGCTGAACTGGTGATGGAACATTATTATACCGAGCACATCCTCAGAAAGCCAATGAACGAGTGGCCGGAATCCATCAACCGCGCATTCAAACATCTCAGCCAAAACATCTACATATACATGCAGGGCTATAGTGAATTCGGAATTACCGGCGATGCAACACTGAAAGGATGGGATGTCTCACAAAGATTGAAAGAAATACAAACCCCTACCCTTGTCATTGGTGGAAAATACGACACCATGGACCCCAAATACATGGAGTGGATGAGCAAGGAATTTCCAAACGGCCAATTTCTACTGACCAATGGGAGCCACTGTTCACAATATGACGATCCTGACACCTACTTCCCTGGCTTGATCAAATTCATAAAAGAGGTAGATAAATAGTATATTTTCAGCATTTTTATCCCTTACACAGTTAGACTTTGGACATCCCATTTGAACCCAATGTTTTTGGCTTGACCATCAACATTCATCTCATCCTGGAATACCTGGCCTTTTTTGTAGCCTTCAGATATTATTTGAAAATGAGGAGGTCGGTACCGGATCAAATCTCAGACAAAAACAGACTATCCATCATATTGGGTGCCATTATCGGTGCTTTTGTTGGGTCGAGATTGGTGGGCTATTTCGAGAACCCTCTTTTCAACTGGAATTCGGAATACCTGATCCATGTATTGAATTCAAAATCTATAATGGGTGGATTATTTGGCGGGCTCATCGGAGTTGAACTCGCAAAAAAAATCATAGGTGAAAAGAAATCGTCGGGTGACTTGTTTACCTATCCCATTATACTGGGAATTATAATAGGAAGAATTGGATGCTTTTTATACGGCGTAAAAGAGTTCACCTATGGCAAAGCAACAACTGCCTTTACCGGTATGGATCTTGGTGATGGATTGAATCGTCATCCCATAGCTTTATACGAGATTGTCTATTTATTGGCTCTATTCCTGATACTTCCAAGGCTCAGGAGTTTCACAGAAAAAGAAAACGGCTTATTGTTTAAAATCTTTATGATTGCTTATTTTGGCTTCAGATTTTTTATTGAATTCCTAAAACCAAACGTATTTTTCGTAATAGGTCTGAGCAGCATACAATGGCTTTGCATTTTATGTTGGGTATATTACCTGCCTACCATCCAAAAACTGATTAAAAATGCCTACTAGAAAATATACTTATTACGATTACACCATCAGTTTATGTCCGGAATGCCTGAAGCGAATTGATGCAAAAATTGTCTTCGAGGACGAAAATGTCTACATGCTGAAAAGATGCCCCGAACACGGATCGTCCAAAGTATTGATCGCTGATGATATTGATTATTATAAGAATATCAGAAATTACAATAAACCATCAGAAACTCCTTATCGCTTCAATACCAAAACACACTTTGGATGTCCATATGACTGTGGATTGTGTCCTGATCATGAGCAACATTCGTGCCTTACCATTGTTGAAATTACCGACAGGTGCAATCTCACCTGCCCCACCTGTTACGCCGGATCATCGCCCCATTACGGCAGGCACCGTACCCTGGAAGAAGTAAAAATCATGCTGGATACCATCGTCGAAAACGAAAAAGAACCCGATGTTGTGCAGATCAGCGGCGGTGAACCAACCCTTCATCCCCAATTTTTCGAGATACTGGATTATGCCAAGTCATTGCCCATCAAGCACCTGATGCTCAATACCAATGGCTTTGAAATTGCAAAAGATCCGGCCTTTGCAGAAAAACTCAAGACCTATACCCCTGACTTTGAAATCTATTTGCAATTTGATTCATTCAAAGAAGAAGCACTCATTGCACTCAGGGGAGCCAATCTCAGGAAGATCAGAGAAAAAGCAATTGAAAATCTCAATCGCGTAAACCTGTCTACGACATTGGTGGTTACCTTACAAAAAGGGCTCAATGATGATGAGATAGGTGAGATCATATCTTATGGATTGCAGCAACAATGCGTCCGGGGCGTCACCTTTCAGCCTACACAGATTGCCGGAAGATTGGAAAACTTCGACACCAATGCCAACCGGATTACACTCACCGAAGTAAGAAGAAAAATCCTGGAGCAGTCCCCAATTTTTAAGCCTGACGACCTCATACCTGTACCATGCAATCCGGATGCCCTGGTGATGGGATATGTATTGAAGCTTGATGGAAATTACCTGCCTTTGACCAGGTATATCAACCCTGCAGACCTGCTGGACAACAGTAAAAATACCATTGTATACGAACAGGATAAAGACTTACACAACAGGATGTTTGAGATCTTCAGCACCGGCACATCAACCGATCAGGCTTCCACAAAACTCAATAGTCTCTTGTGCTGTCTGCCCTTCGTTGAAGCTCCTCAATTGAGTTATGACAACTTATTTAGAATCATCATTATGCAATTCATTGATGCACATAATTTTGATGTAAGGGCAATTAAAAAATCTTGTGTGCACATCGTCAATAAAGACAATAAAATTATTCCCTTTGAAACCATGAACTTATTTTACAGGGATGATAAAATCAATCATCTCAAGCAATTACAATTGATGTCATTATAAATTATAAAAAATGGATGGACTATTGCTTTTCATCATCTTGGTGTATTTGGTTTTGCATATACCGGCGTTCATTTTATTGATTGTTGGTTCGGTTAAGAGAAAAAAGAATCCAGAAACTGCCAAAAAGTTATTTATAGCAGCGGGGATTTATTTTTTGATCGGAGCAGGAATATGTGGGACAATCATGACCAGGTAGTTTAAAAGGATAAGTATTTATTTTAAAAATTAAAGCTGCGTCAGGAAACAGTTTTGTCAGTGGCTTAATCTATTTTAAATCATAGATAAAAAAATCGACAACACATTCGACAATTTCTCCGCCCTTGTTCAATCCCCAGTAAACCGGAAATTTCCCTTCATTTCCACCGGTTGATATCATGGGAACGACTGTTGTTTTGTCTACTTTATGCATATTCCAATCTCCTATTTCTAAGGAATATTTATTAGATCCTGAAAATGCTTTAAATTCTGCTGCTAAAAAATCTGTATAAAAATTGCCGGTCTTATGCTTTTTATAATACGCAGTTTTTTCCTTATTGAATTTTTTATATGAATTTGAATCAAAAAAACTGACCAGCTGGGATTTGGATTCGAAACCGAAAAAACCATCCTTTGAAAGTTTAGCTATACTTTCTTCAGGAATATTTGTTGCAATGGCCAACTCCCATTTAACTGCCGCTTCAGGCTTCACTTTTAATATGGCAAATGCAACTTTATAATAATCCTGTCCTTTTACTGGTTGCACCATGATATTTACAGGATAAGTTCCCGGATTGATGTGCTTTACCATTGGACTAAGGTCTTCTGTCAAAAAAGGGTCTCCCACCAACAACTCACCCGTCATAAAATTGCATTCGCCTATGCTTATTTTCGTCAATTTTTTATCCTTAAAAGCCTTCGTGTAATTTACAGTAGGGAGTTTGACCTGGGCATAACTGCTTTTGAACATAAAGCAAAATATGGTAAGCATAAAAAATACAGATAAGCGCCTCATTTCAATAGCCTTTTTAGCAAGTGAAGAATCAAAAAATTATGTACTTATAGGTAAGACATTTGTCCACTAAATTTTCACCAAAAATTACTGGAAGATGTTCCTTTTAAATTTACACTTCCCTAAAAAAAGAATGACCTCATTCAATGAAAGATCGAAGGGTAAGCTTCAAGTCCCTACCGCCATTGAAGAGCTTATTCAACAGTGCAGAAATTGTCAAATTTTACTCCTGTGCATAAGGTCAATACTATCTCTGAAAAGTATACCAAATATAAATCACTTTTGAGCCATTTGGTATCGCGAATTTGGGTGAGAAAAATAAAAATTCATTAAGCACATCCATAAAATAAAAATATGTAATTTTAAATATTCAAATCATATCAAACAAGGGTACACAGGTATGTCATAGTACATTATGATCGTTCCCACAAAGTAAAATTCAAATGAAATTCAATAAAAACATTTCTATTCTATTGCTAGGAACTTTCATCATGTTGTACGCTTGCAGCAACAATTCGGAAAAAACACAAACTGAAGTTGCTCCCACACCTGTAGATATCAATGCTGTGAATCCTGCAATCAGCAACCAGGCACCAAGCACTCCTGAACCAGCCCAAAATGCCGCCGGGGTATGGCATTATATATGCACCAAAGGATGCGCCGGAGGAGCTGGAGTCGCTGGAAATTGTACAGTTTGTGGAAGCCCACTGGCCCACAATGCTGTGTACCATGGTGCAGCAGCCCCTGCACCCACAGGCACAAATCCAGCTGCACCTCAAACACAAGACCCGCCACAAAATGCTGCAGGAGTATGGCATTATACGTGTAGCAAAGGTTGTGCGGGAGGAGCCGGAACAGCAGGAAACTGTGCTACTTGTGGGGGTCCACTGGCTCATAATGCACTTTACCACCAGTAAATCCTAAATTCTTTCTTCAGAGGATATTCTGATCAGCACAATCTTTAAACGAGCTGATCACATATCAGTTTTTAGCAAAAAATGAGCAATGGCGTTGACTTGCTTTGCTCAATTTTATTGCAAATCATCCAATCATACCTCATCGATTGGAATAAATACCTGTGTATAACCAGATGAAGAGAAGTTCTTTTCATAAAGCTTCGGCCTGCAATCAATAAAATTTATATTTGTTTGTAACTGTTCAGCTATATCCAATTTTGATAAAAAATGGTCCATTTTAAGTGATACTTCGCCTATTTTTCCAATAATAGCGATGCTATTACTGAAAAAATGAGGCTTGTCTGACTTAAAATGTCCTGAATTTTTGATTCAAAAGCGAATAGCTGAACAGTTACATTGTTTTTATCCAATAGACATACTCTACTTTTTAAACTTTGGGTTTGAAACAAAACAAGCATCATCACCGACTGCACCAATTGAGCAACATCATGGTTGGCCTGGTACTGGTTCTTGGATTTTGCCCGACGTTGATGGGGCAGGCTCTTTCTGCTCACGTGGTCCATTATACGCTATCCGACGGCATACCTCAGAGCATGGTCAATGCCATTTTTCAAGACAGAGATGGCATCATCTGGATAGGCACAGGCAATGGCATTGCCTTCTTTAACGGGAGTGAGTTTGTTGCCGTAAATCCTTATGACCCCGATAGCAGTGGTGTCGGAAACCTCCTGGTTGAACAAGGGTACACCACTTCCACAGGCAATTTTTGGCTCCATTATGAAAACTACGGTTGGAAGTATTTCAATCCGGCCAAAAGAAGCTTCATCCACAGACCTATAAATCGTTTTTCAGAACAGGCAGGCGAAGGGCCTTTTGTATATGCCTTTGATGATCCGGAAGGTCGTACCTGGACCAAAACACTAGCCGGTAAAGTCTATTTGATCAATAAAGACAGAAATAAGGCCGTCAACCTCAATGAAGCTGGTTTGATCCAAACAGATTATGTCTATGGAGTCACCAGCCAGCCGAACACCAAACAGTTGTTTTTGATCTCCAACAAAGGCATTCATGTTTTTGATGAAAAAAGCCAAAGTTTCAGGCTCATCCCCTACTCTATTCCCGTCGGATTTTTCTATTACAGGAGCAATTATCCCATGTTATGGCTCGATGATGACCAACTCCTCATTGGCTTGCCAGGGAAAATACTTCACTTTGATGCCGGAACAGAAAGCTTTCTTGAGACAACTATCCCCTTACTGAATGGCCATCAAAATTTTAATTCCATCAGGCTCATGGTATCAGACCGGAACGGTGGCTTTTATTATGAAGTGGATAAAATCATTTATCACCAAAGACGCGATGGACAAACAGATATGATCTGGAGATCAACAGCCAATCCTGAACTGGAAGTCGATGTGAGGTGCATGTTACTCGACAACAATGGTCTGCTTTGGATAGGCACCAATGCCAATGGCATTTACAAAATTCATCCAGAAGCATTTCCTGTCAACACACATTCATACAAGCACAATTTTCATGCAGATGTCCTTTCTGAAATTCCAGGTTTCAATGATGTGAAATTACCCGGATTTTGGAAAAGCAGCAAGTGGTCCTATGACTTTAGATGGGTATATGATGGATCAGGAAACATATATACCGCCTTTTCAAAAGAGGAAGAAAATGGATCGCGATTGCTCAAATACGACCAAAAAAAGTGGAAAATACTCCCGGGCCTGGACTCACTCACCGAAATGATTGCCGGACTGGTTATCTCTGGTGATACTGTGTATGCCATGCACCGTGAAGGAGGCCTTTATGCATGGACAAACCCAGACTTCATGCCGGCGTATATTCACCTTTCTCCTGATAAGGTACTCAATGAGGTAGTTGGTATACACCGGTATAAAAACTACTGGTTGACCCTCGAAATGAGGTCCGGCATACGGATATTTAAAGACAATAAGCCCCATAAAGTATACAGCATCAGTGGACTGGACAATGTACTTCCCGTAAAAGTAAATCGTTTCACATGCATTTTGCCCAAGTCAGAAGAACCAGCCAGGGTATTATTGGGTACCTATGGCAATGGCATCATTGAATGGGATGTTGAAAAGGGTTTCGTTGGAATGGCACTCCCCGGTGAACAGCTCAATGGTGCGGTATTGTTTGCCATGGCAAAAGACGATCTCGACCGGATTTGGCTGACCACCAGCAACGGCATCAAATTATTTGACCCGGGAACTAAAAAACTCATCGACCTCGATGGATTGCAGGGCATGCCGTCATTTGAATTCAACAGATTCCACATTTTTAAATATCCGGATGGGCGTATGGCTTTTGGGGGTATGGAAGGTTGGGTGGACTTGCCTGCCAGTGCATTTAAGCCTGGAGGAAAGGCCATTGATATTGCATTTACAGGTTGTTTCATCAATGGTGAAGCCCGAAGACAAACCTCCGTCACCAATAACTTCATCCAGCTCAATACCGATTCCACACTGGTTTTCGATCATACCCAAAACTACTTTAGATTTGAATTCACCGGCACAAATTATACGGACGAAAAGCTGGAATACCGATATATGCTGGAGGGCTATGACAAACAATGGAACGAAAGCGGAAGCGTAGGGGCAGCAAATTACTCCAACCTGCCGCCCGACAAGTATCGCCTTTTGGTACAGTGCAGGACGAGCGGGAGTGAATGGATACAAAGGCCAACCGGCATCCTGAATTTCAATATCTCACCTCCATGGTGGGCAAGTTGGTATGCATATGTTGTATACACCTTGATCTTTGTCACGGGAGTAATTCTGTTATGGAGAAACCGTCAGAATAAAATGAGGCTGCAATTTGAGCTGGCAGAAGAAACGATGAAAGCCCAGCAACTGCAAGAACTCGATGGTTTGAAGACAAAGTTCATTGACAATATTACCCACGAGCTTCGCACACCGCTGACTTTGATTCATACTCCGCTTTCGACCATAGCATCAGACCCATCCCTCAGCGGAAATTCTAAAAAACACGTAGCCCTGGTCAAACGTCATTCCACAAGGTTGATTGAATTGGTCAATCAGATGCTGGATCTGTCAAAAATACAAGTCGGAGCTATGCAGGAGCAAAAATCGATTGGTGATCTGAAAGCTTTCCTGGAAGACATTGTCGGATCTTTTGAAGAACAAGCTAAACAAGAAGGCAAAATCCTCGAATCCAACATCAACCCCGGACATTCCATGATGTTGTTTGACAAAGAAAAATGGAGCCGTATCGTGCAAAATCTTTTGAGCAATGCCTTGAAGCATACGGCAAAAGACGATATCATCCGGATTACCCTCTTATCCGAAGGCGACGAGAGACTCAGGCTCACGGTAAGTGATAGCGGTGAAGGCATTCAAAAAGACCAGGTCCCATTTATTTTCCAGCGCTTTTATCAGGCGGACAATGCACTGCATAAAGAAGGAACAGGCATTGGTTTGTCGCTTGTAAAAGAACTGGTAGACTTGATGCATGGAAGTATAAATGTTGAGAGTGTATATGGCCAGGGAAGCCGATTTATGGTTAAGCTTCCCATGCATTTGCATGCAGCTGAAGGAGAAGTCATGGATACTCTAACCAAAGACGAATTGATCACACCTGCATTTCAAAATATCAATCACGAAGAGAAAGAAAAACCTCTCATTTTATTGGTAGAAGACAATGAAGAACTCAACAGCTTCATCAGATCTGAGCTAGAAAAAGATTTCAGGGTGCTTTATGCATTTGGTGGTGAAGAAGGTTTGAATTTGGCCAGGCTCGAAGTCCCTGATCTGATCATCACCGATTGGATGATGCCCGGTATGGATGGCCTGGGTCTATGCGCTGCCATAAAAGAAGATGGCCTGACCAGACACATTCCTGTTTTGATCCTGACAGCCAAGGCATCCGTTGAGAGTCGCCTTCAGGGACTAGCTTCAGGTGCAGACGACTATTTGCCAAAACCATTTGTCTGGGACGAAGTTTTGCTCAAAATTCAAAATCAACTGCGCCAAAAAGAAAACCTGAAAGTCCACCTCCAAAAGGATTTGATTCCTGCGACCCCACCCGAAGAGGTACCTGATGCGTCTGATCCGTTTTTGAAAGAAGTATACGGCATCTTATCCGAAAAGTACAAAGAAGCACTCGATGTAAATACACTCGCTGAGCTAATGCATTTGCACAGGAGGACACTTCACCGCAAAATAATGGCATTGCTGGGCATTGGTCCCAATGAACTCATCAAGCAGTTTCGGCTTCAGAAAGCTTCGTCTATGCTTATCTCGGGAGCATCCGCATCGGAAGCAGGTTATGCCTGCGGTTTTGACTCACCTTCCTATTTTTCCAAGTGTTTTAAAGAGCAATATGGCTTGAGCCCGACTGAGTTTCAAAACAAATAGAGCATTGAAAGGGCAATACAGACAAATGGTAAAATTTAATGACTACTGCTCTTGATTTTCATTTTAAGTTTTTCAAATTTGGTTTTCATTTTATCAAGTTCCCGCTTCTTGCCGCGCTCAATGGCCATATTAACCATTTCATTTTGATCATACAAAAGATCGTGCATAAACCAATAATCAGAATCGAGGTAATGGACCAACTTTGAGCCTTTGCTCATCATGCCTTCAAATGGGCCAAAACCAAGACTGTCTTTATTAGCAAGACCGTTTAAGTACAATACTCTTTGTTCGTCGAAGCTTACAATTCCATTTTCTCGCGCCCATAAACTTGTACCCTGAAAAGATGTTTTATGACCGCCTCCAGCCATTTCCAATAATGTTGGAGCAATGTCCAATGAAGAAACCAAACCTGGTTCAACTCTACCAGATTCCAATTTACCATCATATTTCAAAAGAAAGGGTATGTGCAAAGCCGCTCCATAGCCATAACCATTCCCATAATAGCCATGCTCGCCGAGCAAGTAGCCACTCGTTGCTGTGTAAACCAATGCCGTACTCCCTGAAAGCTGATTATCATCCAGGTAATCCAAAAGCCTTCCCACTTCCTCATCCAAAGACGCAATACACCTTGAATAATCATTGAGCAGCCTTTGGTATTTCCAAACTACAAGTTCACTTTGCGACAAGCCCTTATTTTTTAAATCTTCTCTTAGGTGTTGAGCATACTTGAGCCAAATACTTCTTTCATTTTCCGGCAATGCCTGCATCCAATCCAGCCTTGATGTATCAGATGCTTCAGGCAGATGATGATAGATGTCCAGATTTTCAACTTTTTGCCCTCCCTTTATATCTTGATCGGAAGGTCCTGACTCAATATAAAGTGAATTTTCATTTGGATAAGTTTTATCAAATTGGTCTTCAAGTTTTTTAACCTCCGGAAGACATTTCGTCCCAGGTCCGAGCTGGTTGATAACCAGACAAAAAGGCATTGACTTGCTTCTCTTATTCAAAATTTCAAGGCTAAAATCGCCAATGACCTTAGTTACGTAACCACTTGTTTTAGTGGACTGTCCATTTATGTACACCACCGGATTGTAATACTGCTCGTCATTTTCGAGCATCACCACTTCATCAAAGCCCTTCAGATTGACCTCACTTGTTTTCTTGCCAACATAATACGTTGCATAACCCATCAGTTTCAGGGATTCAATCAGTGATGAATCGATAAAGTTAGTTGAATTCGCATTTGTATAGGATCCTCTGAAAAAAGATCCGTCTTCAAAAGGCTCAGCTACAAATGCATTTTGAAAGGTGACTCCTTCTTTGCCAATCCTGTCAATATTTGGTGTTTGCAGGATAGCATTATCGTAGATGCTCAATGTCTTAATTGCATGATTACCGCCCAAAATTAAGATGAGATTGGGTTTGGTATCCATTTGATCATTTTTACAACCAAAGAATATAAACGTGAGTAGTAACGATGTTACTAACCAGGACGATAAAGTTTTAAATGGCAAATTACTTAGATCCAAGCGTAGATTTTGCACCGGTAGTTCTAAACGTCACCCAGCCCAGGATGGATAAACTCAAAAATAAAATGATAATGCTCCATTGGGATAGCGTTGGAATAGCTGGAATTAAACAAGCTGCAATACCCAGATAACCTCCTGCCAAACAACTCGCACAGCTTATAATTGACAAATCTGTGCCTGTTTGACCGGCATTGGCCCCGATGGAAAATATTCCCCCTGCCAGATTAACTACTACCCCTTCTGCCAGATTGGAAGCAATGTTGCTGTTACCGGTTCCATTTTCAATAATGACACCTTTATTTGTGAAGGAATTGCTCTCATCCAGCACTAAATTATCCTCCTTGACATTGATAACACCACAAATGTCATTCAGGAAAGTTCCTGCCCTATTGACCACTGCTTCTTGGCCAACAGCCTGTGACAATTGCCCAACTTCAATGATGCCCTGGTTGACAAACTGGCCTTCATTCAATACGCCGCTCCCATTGATAGAGTCTGCGCCTGAACCATTCACTACAATGAAACCCTTGTTTGTAAATTGGCCTGTCCGCAGATTGTAAACACCATGTCCATTTGAATTTCCTATATCGATATTGGCTGGTTCATAATTTATAAACCGACCTTCATTGGCTACAGAATTAAAACCATGTTCCCTGAAATAAAACCTGCCATAATTATGAAATACTCCGGTGGATGTATTATCAACAATACCGTTGATTCCTTGTGTCATTTTCGTGTAGTTGAAGTTGGTGCCCTCATAAGTAGTAAAAGTTCCCTGATTGACTAGCCCTCCGCTTGACATCGTTACTACAAAATCAGCATAATTGAAAAATTGTCCTGTACTGGTATTTTTCAGCACTGATCCGGAGTTGGTAACATCAACAAAACTTCCCATTTCAAGATAAAACTTACCTTCATTGATGATCGGAAAATGTGTATTTTGAAATCCAAGCGTGTCATTGGTTTTAAAGGTTCCATTTATCGTATTCAGAATTATAGGTCTATCAGGATTTTGATTAAAAGCAGTTGATCCAAAAGATCTGAAATTCACCCTCCCTGATGGTGTGTACAACTCAAGATAACCATCGTTTTTAATGAATCCGCCACTGTTTTGCATCAGGTTTGGCTGGCCCACTCCCACAAAGTCACTGTGTAAATACATAAAAGCATTGGTATAGTTACAAATATGCTGTTGACTATAGCCCATAGATGGGTCTACCAGTCCCGAAGACTCAGCAGTAAAAGTCCCATAATTTTCAATTCTGCAATTTGTTCCTGTAGAATTACCACCTGCCTTGTAAATAAAGGTATAATTTCCTGTATTTTCTACAATCCCCATATTGAGCAGGGCGCTGCCGCTGGAATACATCAAGTCAATTGTTCCCATGTTTTGGACTATACCAGTCGAAGTGTTGTAAAGCTCAGCAAGGTCAAATACAGACGATGTACCTATATCCATATAGGCGCCGGGATTATTTTTGAGTAAAGCCTCATTTACAAAGGTATACTGATTTGACGAGTTATATCTCGCCGCCAAATAGGATTTATTCGTAAAAGAAGCTCCTGTATGATTATATATGGCAACAGCATTTCCTCCCGCCTGTGCAGTAAGGGAGTCACTTTCTATGATACCAAAATTATCCAGGAAAAAGAAATTTCCTCCCAGGCTCTCAAGCCTGATACTCCCTTCATTGGTCAGCGTTGCTGCCTGGCCATTAAAAAATCCATTTCCAGGATAGGAAAATCCTCGAAATATAGCGCCATCTGCGTTTTGTATAGAGCCGAGGTTTACAATCAATGTATCGGCATACGGTGTAGGGTTAAAGCCTCCATTGTTTGTTTCCAATTTTCCTGCATTTATGATGGATGCGTTTAAACCATTATAAATGCCCTTCCCATCCCGGAAAAATCTTGCATAAAAGTTGGCACCTGCATTGTTGGTGATCATACCAAAGTTGTAAAGCACCGACACATCCCCATACTCCATATAAAAATCACCATCATTGGTAATTGTTCCTCCTGCGTTGTTTATCCCACAAATATCAGTACCTCCCATTAAGCTAAATACGCCCCCAATATGGTTGATGATTTGTGCTCCGGCATTATTTACCATTGCATGTAAATAAGAAGAATCGATGTCTACCGTTCCATAATTGTGAAAAATTCCGCTGTTTTCCAATCCATTGGTTTCACTATTTTCCACCAGAAGACTCGCCGTAGCCTGTACAGTCAAGCTTGCATTTGCCTCTATGACAAGCATTTTAGCGAATGCTGCGTCGCCCGCTAAAACCACCGGCATTATGGGAGCTGTACCGGAAATGATCACTTGGTCACCGTCATTATCCCCCATTGGAGGAAGGCTTGGAACACCACTAACGGTCATCCAGTTTCCTGCATTGGTCCAATCATTATTTACAGCTCCGGTCCATTTTACTGTACCTTGAGCTGAAATCATTTGACTCAAAAAGAGTGCAGAAACCAAAAGAATTGTTGATAATTTCCTGAAAATCATGGGATTAATATTAATAAAACAAATCTCAACTATTTTTCAAAGATAGCAAATCTCCTTAAAAAGACAATTTTAGAGGTCATGATTTGTTTTATTCCAGTCTAATGGAGCTACAAAATATCCATAATATGCACTTAGAGAAGCAATTATATATAACAACATATAATAAACTGAAAATAATAAAAGTGTGAAGGGATTATTTGAAATGCCTATTTTTTTAAGATTCCTGCGATCAGCCCAGAAAGATATGCCAACCGTCAGTCCAAAAATTCCCCATAGTGTCCACTCCAGCCAGGGCCATGATAGCAAAACCTGAGGATTAATGATCAAAAAGAAAAAAACATAAACTGTGCTGATTGGCAAGCTTGTTCCCAGAAACATGCGTGTCCAAAATGCAAAGCCGGCCCCACCAGGCATTTGCTTTCTGTTAAATAAATGTGTGAGCTGAGTAATAAGCAATCCTTTGCACCAGCGTATACGTTGATAAAGCCAGGATTTTACATCCTGTGGGCATACTTCAAGGGTATACGATGAAAGCATTTGGAATTTAAAATCACTTCTCAGCAAACGCACACTCAATTCGGCATCCTCAGTGACATTGAATGGATCCCAACCTCCAACTTTGAGCACTTTTTCGCGCTTGATGTAAAACGAATTCCCGCCCAAGCCAAAGGCATTGTGTGATAATGCCAGATGGGGAAGATGGGACTCAAACCACTCAAAATATTCAGAGGCAAACAATGCTGTTAATAGATTCTTGCTTCCATTGGAGATTTGCACTTTGGCCTGGAGACAATCAATTTGCTCATGCTTTTCAAAATACTCCATGGCCTTACGAAATTGACCAGGTTCTGGCCTGCTCTCTGCATCAATGATGGTAATATAAATATTTCGTGCTGCATTTACGCCGTGGCAAAGTGCTCTTCCCTTTGTGAATGGGAGCAGCTTTGGAATTTGTAAAACCATAAAATATGATGGCAATTCGATTTGCGCAATGTGGTCCAACGTGAAGTGGTCACTTTCCTCAACGATGATGATCACTTCGAGCTTGTCTTTAGGGAAATCCTGATCTATGATGCTTTGAAAAGTTTCATGGATTACCGCACCTTCGTTTTTAAGTGGTATCAATACGGTCAAAGAAGACAGATCTGAGCTGTATAATTTTTGCTCTTCAGCAATTGCATTTTTAGAAAATAAATACTGCGCATGAACTCTAAAGAAGAAGAGCAAGACAAAATTTAAGGTCGACAAAGCAAAAATGGATAGTCCAAACAACAAGGGGCCGAACCAGCCAAAGAGCAATAAAGCAGTTATAATCAAAAAAATATAAAACCTTTTGATTGGTTTTAATACTTCAAATGCAGATCTCTTACCAAGCCGTGTTTGTTGGTCTATAGCAATAGGATCTAAAGTTTCTGACATTTAAGATTGTTCTGTGGCCAAAGATAGAATTTGATTTTATAAAGTTACTATGTCTGAGTTTGTTGAGATATTCACTTGAATAACCGGCCATCCTTTGCTTAACTGATATCATATTGCTTAGCTAATGATGTTCTAGTTTACTGAACCGCTTTGCCTTTTGCTTAGGCCATAAGCAGCCTAAAAACCCCAGCTGATCATTTTGTCCCAAAATTTACAGCATTTGTCACATGTGTATTAATTCCATCTTTGAAAATATTGTATTTTTCCTATGTAAATGAACGCCATGTACTAATGCACAATATCCATGGTAAAAATATACAGGAATATACGTCAAAAACTCCTTTCTGAGAGCAAAACCGGCAAATATATCAAGTATGCCGTTGGTGAGATTGTGCTGGTCGTCATCGGCATCCTCATTGCCCTCCAGGTAAACAACTGGAATGAAGGACGAAAATCCAAACTACAACAAACTGTTTTCTTAAAAAACATCCGTCAGGACTTAATGAATGACTTGGTCCAATTGGATAAAATCATCGATTATCAAACAAAAAAATTGCAGGTTGTTACAGCACTCAGCGAAGAGCTGACCCACGAAAAGGATTTTAATAAAATAGAAAACCTCTTCACCACCATCCAAAACACCACCAATGCTACTTTTTTTGCGAACACAGGTGCATACACCACTTCAGGCACCTCAGGTGTCCTGGATAATCTTCAACCCGATAGCCTTAAAATAGCCATTACCACCTTGTATGAGCGGTACTACAAAAGGCTCATTTACAATGGCGAAATTTACGACAACAGGACCGATGAAGTTGTGATTCTGAGGGGCAAATATTTCAACAAACTTACCGGAACACTTACCAATAAAGAGGTAATAAATGATAGTGAGTTTATAAACCTGACCAGCATAGCGCTCTACAACAATGGAAATTATGTTTCATTGAGTAATAGCACTAAAAAGGAGATTGAGAAGGTAGTAAGCTTGGTGGATGAAAATTTAAAGGATTAATCCAATGATCAAGATTTTTATAATCCTTCCTTTAATGTAAAAATCATCAAGCTTTCAAAAATGAAAATATATCATGACTAAATTCTTTCGCAACATTCGTCAATCTCTGCAAAATGAAGGCAAAACCAGCAAGTATCTCAAGTATGCATTTGGGGAAATTATTTTGGTGGTCATTGGTATTTTGATTGCTCTACAGATCAACAACTGGAATGAAAACAGAAAAGACACTTTACAATCCAGAGCTTTCTTAAACGAGTTTAAAGCGGACCTATCTCAAGATGTTATAAACATGGATTATGTGGATGGCTTGTTGACTCAACTTATTCCCCTTGAAGCATGGGCACTCTCGAATTCTACATTTCAACCATCAAATATCGACAGCTTAATTAAAGTACTTTATGCTACCTATTTTTTCATGCCGATTGAAAGCAAAACATTTCAAAAAATTCAAAATGCCGGAATAACAACATTTATCGGATATGAAACGGTATTTAACAGCCTCAATGATTATTACATATCCACAGCATATATCAATAACATCAATATTACAGATGAAAAAGAAGCATATTATAAAGGTGAGGAAAACCTTGATGTATTAAATACTCAGGTTGAGTGGAATATTCTACCAAAATACAACCTCATGGAAGCAGGCAATTTCCCAAGCTCTACTCCAGAGGAAAAGCAAATAGAAGCGGTTTTAAAATTTGCTAGCTCAAAAATTGGAAGGAATCAATTGAGGAATCAGCACAAAAGGCACCTTAACTTAAAGCAATCCTTTTTAACCATTAGGAAAAAAGCGCTCGAATTAATGGCTTTAATTGATGAAAGTTTATAAACAAAAAACATCAATGGTCACTGTAAAAATGAAATTATGACAAGGCAGAACATTAATTATTAACTTATATATCTAGCATAAAATGCAAATACCAGATATGCCAATAATAAGAAATCAATCCTATCAGTTACATCAAAATGAATCATTTCAAATGAAAACAAAATCAATTATTTTTGGAATTTTTACTTGTATTTTCTTTTTTACATCATGCAATAAGTCGGTTGATGTAACAGCAGAAAAAGAAGCCATAACACAAACGATCAAACAATTTTACCAATCTTTTGAAAGCGAAGACATCAATCTCATGTCCGCTGTGATGGCACATGATGATGATATGCTCAGTTTTGGCACTGCCCTTGGTGATTTGCACGAAAGTTGGGGTATGTGGGAAAAAGCGCATTTAGCCCAGTTTGAGGCACTCGATGACATCGTTTTGACTTCCAAAAACCTCCACGTTTATACCAATCCATCAGCCACAACCGCCTGGTTTGCAGATGTAAGCGACTGGTCACTGGCAGTACAGGGCGAACCACTCAGCCTCAACAACGTGCGCATTACAGGTGTGCTTGATAAAAGAGAAGGTGCATGGAAGATCGTCCAGATTCATGCCTCAGTTCCACAAGAAGAATGATATAATATAGCGCTTCCATGATAAAGTTCTTTCGCAATATCCGAACATCACTCCTCCGGGAAGGAAAAACAGGCAAATACCTCAAATATGCCCTTGGCGAGATTGTATTGGTGGTCATAGGTATTTTGATCGCCTTGCAAATCAATAACTGGAACGAAAACCGAAAACTTCAAATAGAAAAGTCCAAGCTTATTGATGCTATGATTTTTGATTTTACCAATACTGAGGAACTACTGAAGATAACATTGACAGATGTAGGAAAGCAGTTGGATTACATGAACTTATTTTACGAAGAAGTTACCCAGCCTCATCAAGGAATCACCGTTGATTCTTTAAAATACCTGATGACCTCCTTTTTCCAGGGCCACAGCTTCAAACCCAACCTGTCGAGCTATTATGAAGCGCAATCCACAGGAAAGCTTGGTCTTTTGCACAACAAGGAATTGCTCTCTGAGCTCACACAATTCCTTCAGTCTTTGGATGGATTTGATCAAATGCGGGAAATATCACTGAACACTTATTTTATGGGGCCAACGTGGGAATTCAGAAAAGAACAAGGTTCACTTGCCGGATTTACCAAAGGTTCCAACGGGCCGAAAATAAGACCACACCGCTCGCTTACTTATGATGAAATTGTCGCAGAAGCGCTTAAACCTCAGAATACCGCTACCCTGGAAAATGCATTTATCCTCAATATGAACATTTACAACAACATCAAAACAATGTTGGGTCATACGCAGCGGATCATAGATTTATTGAAAAAAATGAAAGAGGAAAAAAGATGATAAAATTCTTCAGAAACATCCGCAATTCCCTCCTCACTGAGGGCAAAACTTCTAAATATTTGAAGTACGCTTTGGGAGAAATCATACTGGTTGTGCTGGGTATCCTTATTGCGCTTCAACTGAACAATTGGAATCAAACCAGATTGGAGCAAATTAAGATCAAACAATATGCAAAGTCATTGATAGACGATCTCAACAATGATATTGGTATGATCAAAGTAAGTCAATATCAGTCTGCCAAGAAATACAAAATGATTGACAGCTTACGCAAATACATCTTGACAACACCGACCGCCGAACTCTCCAGTACATTTTTATATACCGTGGCTCATGATATCATGTACAGACCCTATAAATGGCATCGGTCCACCTTGAATGAATTAAAAAGTTCGGGCGCTATGAGTTACTTCAACAGCGACAGCCTTCAGAAGAAAATTGCAGCATATGAAAGCTTTTCAATCCACCTGGACGAAGATTTTGAATTCGACAAATCCAATGCAGATAAGTTGGACAATTTTACTTCATCCATAATTGATTTGAATTCTTCCCATCTGGACAAATTATTGGAAAAAGAGGGCAGCAATTTCAGCAATTATGAATTCAACATTTACGAAACCGAGGAATATGCTATTTCCGTAGCCAACGACCTCAAGCTCATTAGTTACGATCCAACTCAATTAAAAAAATTTATCAATACATTGATATTGATTCAGAACAATTACCAAACGCGGGCATTCAACGAAATGCATGATATCAGTGAAGATGCAAAATCAATAATATCAGTATTAAGAAACGCATATAATTTGGAGTAGTTATGATAAATTTATTTAGAACCATCCGCAATTCAATGCTCAAGGAAAACAAAACCTCCAAATATTTAAAGTATGCCTTGGGTGAAATAATCCTGGTTGTCCTGGGCATTCTCATAGCTGTGCAAATCAACAACTGGAACAATCAAAGACAAGAAGATGCAAGGGAGCAAAAAATACTTCAGATTCTGAAATCTGAATTTGATTACAACAAAACAGAGTTGAAACGAAATATTGAAAAAGCGACCAGGTTGATGAACAGGGCAGATACACTGCTTTTGTTGTTTGATGAAACAAGAGATTTTGACAATGCAGAAAGGCTCATCATGCTGATGGGCAGCCTTAGTGCATACTCTACCTTTGATCCTTCCAATGGAGCACTGACAAATCTGATCAGCTCCGGAGAATTGAACCTTGTCAAAAATGACAGCTTGCGCATTACACTATCCAAGTGGTTTGGAGAAGTGCAGGATGTAAAAGAAGACGAAGTGCGGCTCATGGATTATGGTGACTTACACCTTGAACCTCTGCGCATCGAATATTCCAAATACAAAAAGGATAGTCATTTCAATAGAAATACCACAGACATTCTTGACAATCCAAAATTTGAAAACATTGTGACCAGAATGAGGAAGGCCACAGATTATATCATTCAAAACTATGAAATATTAGGACTGGAAATAGATAAAATTTTGGGTCTCATAAACCAGGAAATTATTCAATGATTTTCTGGCGTCTTTTACCAATTGATAAGTTAAAAACTGAACATGATCTCCAAAATATTTTCAAATCATTTTATCATTCTGATATGGCTTGCCTCTTTACTAATGATGCATCTTTCATTTCATTTTCCAGATGAAAAAGACCACTCAGATTTTGAGAGATTTACCGGCAGATGGTCTCTTTTTGTTGTGGAATCAAAAGTGGATTCTATTTCAGCTTGGATGCCAAGAAAAGACCATTATAAGAACCGACAAGGCTTTATCATTTATGATGGTATTGGCGGCATGGGAGTTCACCACGTAACAGAGCATTACCAGGATTATCAGTTCGAGAGTTACGGTGCACCTGATAATTTGACCACCAACGACCTCAAACACCTGGCGAATAACTTTGTGTATTTCGGTAAATATCGGGTAATTGACTCTTTGAAAATCATAGAACATCATATTGAGTCATCAAATTTACCGCGCCTTTGGGCTACAGTTGAGAAAAGAGCATATGTGTTCTCAGATGATACATTGACCTTATCTCCGATAACCGACCGCTACCCCAAAAGTCGGTTGAAATGGGTGAAGATGGATGATGAATGGTGAGTAGTGAGGGGGTATAGTGAGTAGTAAGTGGTGTATGGTGAGTGGTGTGTGGTGAGTGGTGAGTGGGGTATAGTGAGTGGTGTATGGTGAGTGGTGTATGGTGAGTAGTGAGTGGGGAATAGTGAATGGGGAATTACAGAAAATCAGCATGAAGTCCTCCCCTTTCAGGGATCAGTGCAGCACGGTAATGATGAATGGGGAATGAGCATTACAAGGAAAAAGAATGATTATTAAACGACAATAAAATGAAATTTTTTAGAAATTTTAGAGCAGCATTCTTGCATGAAAGCAAAACTTCACGCTATTTAAAATATGCTATGGGGGAAATCATTCTGGTAGTTATAGGCATCCTCATAGCTGTACAAATCAACAATTGGAACGAAAACAGAAAGACAGAAAATGCCCATCAGCAATTGTTGGTGCATTTTCTTGAAGACTTGAAGGTGGATTCTATATTGATGGAAGAATATCTTTATATGCTTAGCGATTATATGCATACCCAGCAAGATCTGCAAAAGGTAAGAAAAGGTTCAATTAAAGCCGAAGACATTTTCCATCCCGAATACCTGAGAGGTTCAATTCGCTATCATTCTATGGTCGTAAATAATCATCCTGATATTGCAAAAAACATCAACAATGAAACATTGAGAGACAGTCTACAAGCCTATTACCATAACCTGGCTCAACTCAACAATTCCTATCTTCAATTTGACAAAGTCATTAAAGAATTGGTCAGGCCATACATGGCTGACCAACGGATGCTCAATGCAGATTTTTTATTTGAAGGTTCGGGAAGTGCATCATCTCCAATTCATCTGGAAAGTTTTTACAAAGCGATTATAACGCCGGAATTTGAGCAAGTTTTATACGAAACCAATATTAAAACCAAAGAAATTATGGAATTGATGTCGAAACAGATCATGCAAAATAAATCGTTGGGAAAAACCATAAGCATCTATTTAAAATAGAACACAACATTAAAGCGAAGTACTTTTCTTAAATTGATCTCTTAAATTTTATTATCCAAATCAGAGCTTTAATCCCAGGCTGAAAAAATCAAAATTTATGCAAAGAGAAGAAGGTTTAAAAAGAAGTGTTGGTACCCTCGGCTTGTCCGCCAATATCATCAACATCATCATCGGGTCGGGCATTTTTGCCTTACCTGCGATTGTAGCGGGATACATGGGGTCAGCAAGTATTGTAGCCTACATTTTCTGTGGATTTTTGATGGCCATGGTCATGCTTTGTTTTGCAGAAGCAGGAAGTAAGGTGACCAATACGGGAGGGCCGTATACCTACATAGAAACGGCGTTTGGAGACTATGCAGGTTTTATCAGCGGCATCATTGCCATAGGTGCCAACCTGTTTGCAGATGCCGCCGTTTCCAATGCTTTGGTGAATGTCATCGGCAATACCTACCCCATTTTTGCAAGCGGCTGGATGCGATTCGCATTTTTATTTGTGCTTTTTTACGGCCTGGTTTACATCAATGTGATTGGATTGAAACAAGGCATGGGCCTGGTCAAACTCAATACGGTTTTAAAGCTCATCCCCTTGTTGTTGCTCGTCGTCATAGGGATGAAGGATGTCACTCTGAGCAATTTATCTATAAATGAAATGCCTGGTCTGAAGTCACTCGGCGAAACGTCTTTGCTCCTGTTTTTTGCCTTCCAGGGCTGTGAAACAGGCATTATCGTGGGTGGCGAAGTAATAAATCCCAACAGAACGGTACCGAGGGCCATCTTGCTGAGTTCAGTGACGGTCATAGTAGTTTACATTCTCATTCAGACGGTTTCTCAAGGTGTATTGGGCAGTGCCTTACCCGACTTTAAGTCTGCACCCCTGGCAGAAACGGCCAAAGTCGTAATGGGTCCGTTTGGATATATGCTGTTGACTGTTGGTGCAGTTATTTCTATGTTTGGTTATATGAGCGGCACCATACTCAACAGTCCCAGGATTGTGTATGCCCTCTCCAGAGATGGAGTCATTCCTGTCAAAGCCCTATCCAAAATTCACCCCTCGTTTTCTACGCCTTATATTGCCATTATCATTTACACCAGCATCGGATTTATTTTGGCGGTAACCGGCAGTTTTGAAAAACTCGTGATCATAGCCAGCAGTTCCATGCTGATCTTGTATCTGGGCGTAGCACTTTCTGTCATCAAGCTCCGTCAGACCAAATCCGAAATCAAAGGTTTTACCATTCCGGGAGGATGGCTTGTACCCGTACTCGCCATCATCATCATCCTCTACTTTTTATCCAATCTGCCACAAAATGAAATGATTGGCAGTGCTATTGTGATTGCAGCACTCAGCGCGATATTTTTCTTATTGAAATACTTCAAAAGGCAAAAATCATGATCCGTTTTTTTAGAAAAATTCGCATAAGATTACTCAAAGATCAGCGATTGGGCAATTATATGATGTATGCCCTGGGCGAAATCTTTTTGGTGGTGATTGGAATATTGATCGCCCTTCAAATCAACAACTGGAATGCAGACAGACAGCAAAATAAAAATTATATCAATATCCTTCATACCATTCGGGAAGATATGATGATCGATACGGCAGCTATCAATTATACAATGGACCTGTATAAGAAAAAAGAATATGCATTCGTATTGAGCAAAAAAGACACGATAGATCTTGAAGCATACAAAAGCTGCGCGGAATGTCCCAAATTGATAGCCAGTTTTACACCATTTATATTGCAAACAAAAGGCTTTAAACAAATGGAGTCATTTAATGCAAGAAATGAGCTGGAAGCTAAAGATTCATTGAACCTCAAAATCAGTGCATTTTATCAAGTTTATACTTTTGCCATAAATAAAGCAGTCGACTTTGCGGCAGACCATTTTCAGGAATACACCCAATTGCTCAGGGAATCAAAACCATGGTTTAAAGACTGGTCAGATAAAAAATACGACGATGAATTTTACGACTATGTTTTGCATGACCCCATTTATAAAAACAGAGTGGCAGAATATTACACGATCATTTATCAGTACTACTTAAGAGTACTCACAGGAGCCAGGAATACTGAAACAGATATACTTGAATTGATAGACCAAAAGTTGGGCATAGAAAATAATTGATGATTGTAAAATGATGAAGATAAATAGTAACAATTATATCTGCCATTTATGGGACGGGGGTCAACTCGCAGAAACGTTTTCCCCTTCCCTAAAGGGTGCGTTTCTGCATCTCTCTCAAAACCATAATTCCTCCCCTTTAGGGGACGGGTCAAATGACTAAGTAAAATGAAAATATTTAGAAACATCCGCCAGGCTTTGCTCGAAGAAAATAAAACTACGAGATACCTTAAATATGCTGTTGGAGAAATTATTCTCGTGGTCATAGGTATATTGATCGCCCTTCAAATCAACAACTGGAATGAAGAACGGAAAGAAGGAATAGTAGAAAAAAACCTGCTTTCCAATCTCAGGGAGGAGTTCGAAGACAATCTCACCGATCTTGACTCCACTGCGATTCAGGTGGATCTGGTTATCGCTTCTTTGGAAAGGGTTTTTGATTTATTCTCAAAGGATCAAATGAAGTCCGGCACAGATTCCATCAATATCTGGCTGTCCGGCGCTCTGCAATCCCCCAACTGGAAACCAAGTGAATATCTACTCAATGGTTTGAATAATTCCGGCAATGTGAGCATTTTGAAAAGTGAACGATTAAAACTCCTGCTGTACAAATGGTCGCGGCAACAAAAAGAAATGCTGGAAGTCCAACAGCGGGCAGAAAAAACAGGTGAAGAAATCATTGGATATATCAAGACCTACGGTTCGCTCAGAAATGTGGATGTCAACAATGCCGCCTTCAATTACGCACCCTCGGCCATTTTTAAAAACAATGCAGTCCTCATGTCAGATTACCGCTTCGAAAATTACATCGACGACAAATTGTTCATGTATAAAATCAATAAACGTTGGCTGAATACCGCAAGGACACTGATCCTTGAAATCATTGAAGAGACTAAAAAATAATTGTTTGCCATGTTTCGATTCCTTAAAAATATACGCCTGGGTGAGCAAGGTATCAAATACCTGAAATATGCAGTTGGAGAGATAATATTGGTCGTTATAGGGATTTTGATTGCACTGCAATTCAATATTACAAAAGAAGAAAATGAAGCAAATCAGGCAGCAGAACAACTTTTGACCGGGGTTCAAGCTGACTTGAAACTGGAGCATGAACGCATCGACTTTTTATACCAATATTATACAGAAATTACAGATGGCATACAGCAGATCATTTTAAATTACCAGGGAAAAGAAAACAATTCCAATGAAGAACTTGGACAGTTTTTTTTGAGCACACTCGATTTTCGCAAATTTTCAAAGATCAATACCAATTACCAAACCTTATATGGCAGCGGTTTGCTCCAACAAATTGAAGACAAAAAACTGTCTGAAGAAATCATTACGTATTATTCCAAACAATTTTTAGAGTGGTCTTTAGAAATATATCAGGAAAAGGTCAATGCGTTGAATATTAGCAATAAAGTCCTTTTTGACCCCATCGACAAACTTCGACCCGGCACACAGTATCAAACAATTCCAAACTTCAGATTGGATATTCCTGACCAGTATTCAAGTAATTTTAAGGCCTTCATTCAAACGCCTGAAGTGATAAACTTCCTTGTTGACCTCTTGCATCAAGCTGAATTTGTTTTCAACAATCTTGAGAACTATAAAAAAACAAACGAAGCGCTGTCAAACCACATTCAAAAACACCTTGAGCAATGATCAAATTATTCAGATATATTAAACAGGCCTTTCTGGCAGAAACGTTTTCCCCTTCCCTAAAGGGTGCGTTTCTGCGTCTCTCTTACAACAATGAATCCTCCCCTTCAGGGGCCGGGGGTCAAACCACAGTAACGTTTTCCCCTTCCCTAAAGGGTGCGTTTCTGCCTCTCTATGACAACAATGAATCCTCCCCTTCAGGGGCCGGGGGTCAAACCACAAAGCAATGATCAAATTCTTCAGACAAATCCGCCAGGTTTTACTCAAGGAAGGTAAAACCAGTAAATATCTTCAATATGCCGTTGGTGAAATTGTACTAGTGGTCATTGGTATTCTTATTGCCTTGCAGATCAACAATTGGAATGAAGTCCAAAAAGGTAAAAAATGGGAACAGCAATTTTTAATTGAACTGAACACCGAATTAGAGGACAATTATCTACAGTTACAAAAAGTACATGAAGTACAAAACAACCGCATCCAATCTTGCAAGGCCATTTATAAAATCATGAGCAATCAGAACCAGGATGACTTTTTGATCGTAGATTCTCTTTTCAATGAAGTTCAAAAATCAAACCGCACTTTTTTCCCTACCACAGGAGTTTACGATCTGGGGCTGGCGAGCGGAAAATTGGAAAACTTACAAAATGAAGTATTGAAATACGCGATCATGAATTTGTACAACCATTATTATAAAAGACTGGTTTACAATGGCGAACTCCAGGACAAGGCTGAGGATGTCATTGATTGGGAAAAAATAAATTACTACGATTCGGGAGTGGAGCATTTAAGGTCATGGGATTTGTTGAAAAAATACCAATTCAACGATCACGTCCTGTATGCGCTGGAACAAACGACCATATTTGATGGCCTTGTGCAGCAAAATCTCGATCAAATTGCAGCCATTATCGAAATGACGAAAAATGAAATCACGAAAAAATGATGAAATTCTTCAGAAATATCCGACAGGCCTTTCTGGCAGAAACGTTTTCCCCTTCCCTAAAGGGTGCGTTTCTGACTTTCTATGACAACAATGAATCCTCCCCTTTAGGGGCCGGGGGTCAAACCCCAGAAACGTTTTCCCCTTCCCTAAAGGGTGCGTTTCTGACTCTCTATGACAACAATGAATCCTCCCCTATAGGGACCGGGGGTCAAACAAATAAGCATGATGAAATTCTTTAGAAATATCCGACAGGCCTTACTCGCTGAAGGTAAAACCTCCAGGTACCTCAAATATGCTGTAGGGGAAATCATCCTGGTGGTCATTGGTATATTGATCGCCTTGCAGGTCAACAACTGGAATACAGAAAAGAATGAGCAAAAAACAATACGTTCCCTACTTGAAGCCATAAAACAAGACCTGAAAACCGATATTGAGCAGACCAACAGAACCAGTGCTTTCAATCAGAAATATCTGGATTTCAGGAAACGGATGCTGATCCGTACAAACTTTGACGATCTTCCACTAGACAGTCTTACCTTTCTGTTGCGCAAGCGTACATCACTTTATACCATGAATGAGTCGGCTTTCAACAAACTGACCAGCCTCGGCATATCGAAACCAAGCAAAAATGATTCGCTCAACTTTAAGATTTTTAGATATTACACGGTAATCAAAGAGCATTCAGCGCAAAGGAATGACTGGGAACGAAGTTCAGAAGACCAGGAATCCCAGGTATTCAATAAACAGGCAATGGTCGAGTTGGATGTCAAACATTTTGACTTACCGGAGATGATGGATATTCCCTCCATCCAGGATACCAGCACACAACGGCGAAACATCATAGCAGCTTTAAAATCCATAGAAGTAAGGAACATGCTGAAGTATGAAGTATTCAGAAAAATCAGCCTGATCAAGTTTTTTGAAAATAGAAATGAATTTGCTGAAGGCCTGATATTGGACATCGATAAAGAACTCCGCAATTGATGTAAATACCCTATTGCTTAGGCATCAGAGGCCTCATTGTCTCAAAATTTACAGCATCTGTCCCATCTCTTTTAAGTCATGAGGGCGCTATCCGATATTTTGCGAAAGCAAAATTAACATCATGAAATCATACCAAATTCAAAAGACAAGGAGCATTGTCGTAGCCTTATTTTTTGTTTCTGCAATAAATATTATCCATGCCCAAACCATAAGGTATGTCAAACCAACTGCATCGGGATTGGGAGACGGCAGCAGCTGGGCCAATGCATCGAATGACATACAAGCTACCATCAATACTTCCGGATTTAATACCCAAATTTGGGTGGCAGCAGGCACTTATGTCCATTAAAAAGTTTCAGGGTTTCCCCTATCAACTGTTTTGTAAGTTCAATTTAATTTCACAACTTTGAAATAATATATTGTCCAGGTCAACTCCAAAAAAATCCATGAAAGTAATTCCACTTTTTACCCTATTTATTTTTATTCAACATTTTAGTTTTGGTCAATTAAACTACCAACACTCCAATCATAATTCTCCTTTTGTTTTATTGACCGCCGATACCAGTATAAATCTTACAGCGGCATATCCATCTGCAAAATCTATGCTGGATGAAAGTTTTGCCAATCAAATACCCATTGGTTTTGATTTTTATTACAATGGAGAAAAATACAATGTCATCCATTTGAATACCAATGGCTTTGCCTCTTTAGGTGCCCCATTTTTACAAAGCAATACCGACCCACAATACGACATCAACGAATTGCGAAATCCTGTTGCATATAAGGGTGCAATAAGGCCAATTCTTGCACCTTTTTGGGATGATCTGCAATTGTCCGATATGGCCAATATCACCTACAAAACAGAAGGGACAGCGCCCAATCGGATTTTTATCGCACAATGGAAAAACATGATCTGGCAAAATGGAGGACCGGATGGCCTATCCTTTCAACTCCGGCTGTATGAATCATCCAACATCATAAGATTCCATTACGGGACCGGACCGGGAAGCATTGGCGTCAATCCAGGAGCATCTATTGGCATAACGTCAGACAAAAACAAAACTGAAGACCCGGAAGCTGAAACACCCAATTACATATCTCTCAATGGATCCGGCAATGCTTCCTTGGCATATGACAGCATAGAAACAGATGTGATCAATACCAAGCCCGCAAATGGCCAGGAATTCAGGTTTACCCCATTGGCTTGTGTGCCGCCCAATCATATCAAATTATTGAGCCAGAACGCCAATGCCGTCACACTGTCGTGGCTGGGGTCAAATGCGGGAGCCAATTATCAAATGGCTTTGAGCAACATCGATGTTGAACCCACAGTGGGAACAACCTTATCCGCGACCAGCCATACTTTCTCCAATCTGGCACCAAACACGGTTTATTTCTTTTATATCAAAGAAAGCTGTGGCAGCGAGTGGAAGAGATTCAGGTTTAAAACCAGCACCAGGGCTACACTGCCCTACAATCAAGGATTTGAATCCGGCCTCGACATTGACTTACCCGCTGATCTCAGCAGTCAGACCTTGGCCAATGATTTTGCAGGTATGCATTGGCAAAACAGCCAATTGCTCAATGCCGCTTCCGGAAGCAAAAAAGCCATCAATTCTGCGCGATTTGCAAAAGCAGACTCCTGGCTGTACACCCCTGCTATACCCCTGCAGGTTGGAGGAGTATATCAGCTGAGTTTTAAATATTCAAGAACAGCTGCAAGCGACATCGGCCTGATGATGACTCCCAATCTGAAAATATTGGTCAAATATGGCTTTGGAACCGGAAATACCGGCATGGTAGACACCATTGTATTTCTGAACAACATTTCCAACACCAGCTATAATACTCAAATTTCTACGTTTTCGCCATCGAGTTCCGGGGACTATATTCTGGGCTTTGGTTTCCAGTCTGATGTTACCGACGCCATAATTTTGCTGGACGACATCCAGGTCACTGTGTTGTCCGTTCCTCTTCCCCTGCGCTTGCTTTCTTTTGATGCTAAGCTCAACGCTCAGGAAGAAGTAGATCTGACCTGGACAACGAGCCATGAGGAAAATGTCTCCCATTTTGAAGCCGAACACAGCACCGACGGCAAAACATTTTCCACCCTGGGAAAAATACCCGCTAATAAACCGGACGACGACATCACCAATCATTACCGACTCACCCACCCCAATCCTGTCAATGGCCACAATTATTACCGTTTAAAAATGGTAGACCTCGACGGAAAGTTTGAATATTCTCCTGTAAGATGGGTGGATCTCAGTGATGAACTGGTTACACTCCTGTACCCCAATCCCTCGGGATATGAAGTTTTTCTTAAAATGCCGGGCGTTAAGGATGCCAGCATTTTGGTGTACAATTTAGAGGGCAAAATGTTAAATGCGCAGTTTGCCAATTTTAGTGAAAATGAGTGCAAAATCTCATTGAATGCTCAAGTACCATCCGGCATTTATTTGGTAGCGGTATCCACAAAAACAGAGACCCGAATTTTGAAATGGATGATAGAGTAATGGTTATTTGGTTATTTGGTTATTTGGTTATTTGGTTATTTGGTTATTTGGTTATTTGGTTATTTGGTTATTTGGTT